>NZ_JAOASI010000016.1 GCF_025210165.1 Tepidibacter sp. | reverse complement strand
GTTAATGTGCATAATTTCTCATGTTGTTTCTTATATTTTCTCTTTCCGTTCTCTCTAGTTATTAGTATTTCAATGGTTATCCTATATTATCCTTGTATTTCTCATATTATTTATTAGTGCAGGTTATCCTACAAATCAACATTAAATGGTACTTGATTAACTATTTCAAAAAATTTCTTAATTATATTTTGAGGAAGATATACTTTTTTTCCTTTAAAAAGACTTGTATTATTAAAAGAGAGTGATATTTCATCTAATGCTTTTTCTGTATCATAAATTTCCATTAATAAATCTATAATAAGTTTATCCTTCTCCTTGAAATAATGTATACTAGGATCAAAAGTGAAATTTTTACCAAAATTCAGTGTTTCTTCATTTATAATGTATTCTATAAATTTCTTTATATTTTTGACCACATATAACCTTTTATCTCCTACTTTCAAACTCAAATAAGTATCATTTAAGAATCCATTTTTTTCATGAATAAACTCATAATCTATTTCAAGATTTACTAAAACCTTGTTATAACTCTCTTTATAAGTAAAAAAATCTAATACATCCTGTGTTATATATTTTTCTTTTGAATCTTTTAATGTTAAATGTAGCATATTTCACCTCTATTCCCTTAAACTCGCTAAGATTACTTTTTGATACATATAAGTATTCAATATTTTATTATATCATAACAAAAAAATAAGAAACCAACTAAAATGTCAGTTTCCTGTTTTTTATAACGAATAGAAAATTATACTCATCTTCAAATTGTGAATAAATATAATTTTCGTTATGAGTTTCAAAAAAGTCTACATTGAAAATCTTCAAACGGAAGACTTTTTTATTAATTTTCGCTTTACCATTCCACTACTAATTTCTACTTCTTCAATTTCTCCACAATGTTTTAAATACAGTTTTTCTTTATCCAAAATACCAGCTATATTTGATGAGTATAAGGCTTTTTCAATATCTTTTTTATTTACTAATTTATTTTGATTTAATGATTTTGTATATATTTCTAATGTATTATTTTCTGTTATAACAGCCTTGTAATCAACAAGTTCTTCTATTCTAAACATAGCTTCATCTAGTTGTTCTATACTTATGGTCAAATCTTCAACCTTTATTTTATCCTCTATTCTTCCCGTTACATAATCCATTCTTGGAAGAACATCACTGCATTTACAAGGTTCACTTATAAATTTTGTATAATCTCCAGTTCTATATCTTATAAGTGGCATGCCTTCTCTTGCAAGAGTTGTAAATACAACCTCTCCCGTATCTCCTAATGGCATAACTTCTCTAGATACAGGATTTATAATCTCAAAATAAAAATCAGCTTCTCTCATATGATAACCAGAAAGATCTTCACATTCAACACCTCCACCAAATCCCATCTCAGTCATACCATAATGAGTAAATACTTTACAGTTAAAAGCTTTGCCTGTAGCTTCTTTAATAGTATTTGGAACATAATCTGCACTTAGAAGTATACTTTTTAAGCTTATATTCTCATACTGTTTATTATTCATTTTTACTTTAGCAAGATTTAAAATTTGTATAGGAATTCCTATAATACAGTCAATTTTTTTATTTTTCATTAATTCTAATACCTCAAATGAATTCTTAACAGTCCCTAATACTATCGCCTCACAGCTTAATTTTTCAAGTGCCTTTTTAAGTAAATAACCTATACTACCATAACTTTGTCCAGGCATTAAAATAAGTACACAATCACCCTTTGAAGCAAGATATTGTATTCCATTATAGAAAAAATCTATAGTTTTTTCTAAATCATTTTTTGTAAAGAAAACTCTTTTTTGCTTACCCGTGGTTCCTGAGGTTTTTAAAGTAACTATTCTAGAAATCATATGTTGAGGTACGCATAAAAAATCTTGTGATCTATTTCTTAAATCTTCAGGTAATGTAAATGGAATTTTTGAAAAATCATCAAAACTATTTATTTCGTATGGATTTATATTTTTTAATAGATTCTTATAAAAAAGACTATTTTTCTTTGCATAATCCATGACCCTTCTTAGACTATCCAACTGATATTTTCTCAAATCCTCTAATGTTATATTTTTATGAGTATTTTCACCCAAAATACATTTTTCTATCCATTTTTCATATACTGTATTTTTCATTATCTACTCTCCACAATTTTCTTTAAGTTCACTCCTTTTAATTTTAAAGTATCATCAGCAATTAATATATTAATACATCCATAATCCTGCTTTATATTAAAGATATGCTTTATATCTATATCTAAAATATGCGTAATTAATGCTCTAAAAAATCCAGCATGACCTAATATAGCAAGATTTCCAGTTGTTTTAGATATTATATCTTTTATAGCCAATACTGCTCTTATTTGACACTCTCTAAAAGATTCCCCATCAGGTACAATAAAATCACCTATATTATCTATTCTTTTCTCAAACATTTTAGGATACATAGTTTTTACATCCTTAAAAGTTAATCCCTCCCAAATACCCATATTAATTTCTCTAAGCTCTCTCATATAATGTATTTTTTTATTTTTAAACAATATATCTGCACTCTGCTTTGTTCTTGATAAATCGCTACAAAACACATGATTAATAGAAGTATTTAAAAAAGTACTTTTTAGTCTTTTCATTGTTTCAATTCCTTCACCAGAAAGAGAACAATCAGTATGACCTACATATCTTTTTTCTCCACTAAGCTCTGTTTGACCATGTCTTATAAGGTATATTAGCCTTTTATTTGAAGCTTTTCTATTTGGCATCCTATAATCTCCTCAATCATATTTTTTATTTTTTTTGCATTGTCAAACCTTTTGTTTATATTGCTAACAGCATCTTCACAATTTTTGTATCTATTAATTGAAGATTTATGTCTTTCGTTTATATCAATCATTTGAGCTTCTTTTATTAACTTATCGCAAATATATATAATTTCTCTCTCTCCTATTTTTTCTATCTCAGATATATCCATATGAGATTTTATTACTTCATAAAGACAAGGATAACCTAGTTTACTTATAGTAACTGCTCCTTGTTTAGCATGTTGCTTTTCACCCTTTTTAATATCATGTAATAAAGCACCTGTATATGTAAGATTTATATTTATATTGCAACCATTTTCATTAAGTTTTAAGGCTATTACTCTGGCAAGTTTGGCTACATATTCCATATGAAGCTTAGTTTTTTCATTGACATTACAGATTCTCATAATTTCTTTGCATTCAAGCTCATCAGGATATGGAAAATATGATATATAGTCTAATATAACTTTATAATCTTCCTTATTATCCATGTCAAGTAAAATTCCTCTATCTGCAACCTGAATATTTTTACTTCTATCTTTATAAAAAGATAATAGATTCTTTAATCCTCCTGATTCATTGTAGCTGAGTATTTTTTTAGAAATAGAAGTCGAAATAAAAGGTGGATGCCCTTTTATATTAGAAAAGGTAGGGTGAATTACAATATAGTTTCTCTTTTCATATTCATGAATAATAGTTTTTAATGTATATGAATTTATACAAGGAATGTCTACTGGAAGTATAAAAAAAGCATCTATATCTTCTGATAATTGCGATACCCCTGTTTTTACTGATTCTAGCATCCCCTTATCAAAGTATTTATTATGTACTACCTTAGCATCAACAATGTTTTTTATCAAATCATCATTATGACCAGATACAACATATATATTGTCAATATTGGCCTCTTTAAAAGTATTTATCACTCTATTTATCGCAGTTTGTCCATGCAAGTCCATAACAGGCTTAAACTCTCCCATACGTGAAGAATATCCCGCTGATAATATTATGGCTGCATATTTTTTCATTTCATTAAATCTCCCCTAACTTTTATAAGTTCAGCCGCAATGCTTACAGCAATTTCTTCAGGGGTTTCTGCATTTATTTCAAGTCCTATTGGATTGTATACCTTATTAAAATCATCTATAGAAAACCCATCTAATTCTAAAGCTTTAATCCATTAGTATTAAGCTGTATGAAGCTAAATCCCATATCATGTCCTAATTTTATAATTTCGTCAAGGTTCTCTCTTAAGGTTGGCTTTCCTCCTGATAATTGTATATTACAATTTCCCGATGCCTTCATAACTCTTTGGTAGTAATACTTTATGTTTTCTATATCTGGTTCATTATTCTTGCCTGAGTTAGCAAAACAGAATTTGCAGTTTAAATTACACTTTTGTGTAACCTCAATAAGTGCAGTGCAAGTATGTTGTCTATGATTACTGCACAGCCCACAATCATGTGGACATCCACTCGATGCTTCAGTAAAGGGACTTTTTGGATATGCAGCAGTCTTAGGTCTTTTCCAAGAATTATAGTTTGGTGATTCTCTCCAAATTATAGTTTCAAATTTTCCATGTTCCCTACACTTTTTATTAATATAAATATCTTTATTTTTCTTAATCTTATATGCCTTTAATGTTTTAAAACATATAGGACATATACTTTTAGTAACCCCTATAATCTCTCCCATTTTTAATCTCCTATATATCCGTATTCTTTAAGTATACTCTTTACTTTTTTATAAGATTGTGTCATTAAATTCCCACATCTTACAGGATATTTATTGTTGTATATTATCTCTTCAAGATTATCCTCTTGTATTATGTCTTCACAATCACAACTTCCATATTCATTCTCAAACCACTCTATATATTCACTAATCATTTTATTTAAATTATTATCCTTTACATCTATTGAATCTGCCTTTCCTGCATAAAAACCAAAAACACAAGCACCTCCAGATATTACTCCACATGTTTTTCCACTTCCACCTATTCCTCCACAAAATCCTGTCATGGATTTTACAAGTTCCTTATTTTCGCAACCTCTTTTTTTAAGCTCCATCATAATAAGTATCTGGCTACAGCAAAATCCCTCAGAAGCCAGTTTGTACATATCAAATGCATCTTGCATTTTTTAATCCCCCTTTTTTGCAATCATAAAAAAATATCCTGGTTTACATAAAGATAATTTAGTTTTAAAATCCGAACAGTTTTCACATGTAGTAACATTCCAAAATTTATCCATAGAATCATATTTAAATATTATATCTACCATTAACTGCTTTAAAAGTGATGTCCAATCTTCTAAATTTATTACTTCAAACCCTTTACTTTCAATTTCTATTAAAAGCTTTCCCATATCAAGTAGTCCTCTTAAACAGGTTTGAACATTACTATTTTTTAGTTCATCAATATAATCAGGTTCTTTTGCAAATACATCAGAAATAATTACAAATCCCCCTGGCTTTAAAACTCTGTGTATTTCTTGTATTGTGTCTTCATATTTTTTCATAAGAGAAAGAGTGCATTCAGCAAATACAACATCAAATACTTTATTATCATACGGTATACTTTCTCCAACTCCCTTTATAATAGGTAAATTCTTAAGTTTTATCCCTCGATCAATAAGCTTTTGAGATGGATCTATTCCACAAGCATCTATTTGAAGCTCACTTTTAAGAAAATCTACCGTAGCTCCCATTCCACATCCAACATCTAATACCTTTTGATTTTTTGAAATATTACAAAGTAATACCGCTCTATTAGTTAATAAAAAACCTCCAGGTCTTAGTGTATTTCCTGTAACACATCTTATATCATCACTTTCATATACATTATTTTTTTTCATTTGTCCTCTAGTCCTTTTTCAACCTCAAGCATTTTCCCAATTGCTAAATCTTCAGGAACTAATACGTTTTTACAAATTGGACATTTTAATAATTCAACTTCAAAATTACCAGATAAATAAATTGCTTTAACACGACCTTCTCTAACAGGATAATTACATTTTTGACAAATCCACTCTTCATCATAGTTTTCTTTGTTTACATCCATCACTACTCCCCCTGTATATCCATTCTATGAGTATATGTTTTTATAATTTTATAATCATCACAAATTTTTTCATACTCAACCCAATATGTTACATTCACGATTCTTCTAAAGGCTAGATACTTGTTAGTTTTTGGATTAAAAAATATATTTTTATTTTCCTCAGCCATACCTATTACTTTTTTAATATCGCCTTCTAGTATTAATCTATCATCCATAATATCTTTAACATTTTGATCTATTATAAGGTTTATATCGCCGTAATCTTCCTTTAAATCTATTTTTTCTCCCCATATATTCAGTATAGACATTTTAAGTTTCAATCTATTATCACGTCTTTGAGAAAGTGTCGGTCCCTTTTTACTTGATAATTCATCTATATTTTCTCCAAATATAAGGTCTAAAATATGAAAAGTATTCTTTCCCCTTGATACAAAAAGATCTCTACACATAGCACAATATGCAAGATAATCGCCTTCATGCTCCTCAATACGTTTATCTGTTGCATAGTTGCTAAATTCTTTATTTGCAAAATATGAAAGCCCTCCATAACCACAGCACTGTGTATTTTTTTTGGTATACTTTGGCTCAATAACTCCATAGCCAAGCTTTGATAAGATTTTTCTTACACTATCATGGATATTAGGATAATCTCTTGCTGTACATGAATCATGCATAACTAGATCTTTTTTATGTTTTTTTATTTCATTACTTACTCCCTTTTCATTCAAAACTTCCCATAGAGTAACTAGTTTTATATGCGGAAGATATTTTTTAAATATGTAATAGCACGTTGAGCATGCAACTATAATTATTGGCTTACCCATTAATTCCCAGGATCTTGAAACATTTTTCATTGATTCCTCAAATAAATCTTCTCTTCCTGCCCATTCTCCAGGAGCTCCACAGCAGCCAAGGTAAAGTCCTACACCTCCATCTAGGTTTTGTATTAAATAATCATACGATTTTTGTACGTATTCTGGATATGATCCACAAAGCTGGCATCCTGGAAAAAATAAAAACTTACTTTCATTCATATTTGGTTGGTGCTTTAAAAGAGTAAAATAATCACTATTGTTAAATTCCATATCCTTTAGGGCAAAGTCATGGGCTGATAAGGGCATCTTTCCTTTTTGAACCATGCTTTTTCTTGTTTCTCTTATTATCTCACTCATATCAATATTGCTTGGACACTCAGTTTTACATAATCCACATAGCATACAAGAATTTATAGTCTTATTAGCGTAACGATCTCCAAGTATAACTCTTTCATTTTGATTAATCTTTCTTATATATGCCTTTGGGTCTAGTTTTTCATATTGAAGATGAGAGCAAGCCTTATAGCATTTATGACACTCACACAATATACATCTTTTTGCTTCTAAAATAGCATCTTCCTTTGTATTTATTACTACTTGTTTACAATCATCAATATCTTTTGTATCAACCTTTAATTTTGTCTTATATGACCCTTCATTATCTCTAAGAGCTACAAGAGACTTTTTATTAATATATCTATCAATAGAAATAGCTGATCTTCTTCCTGTTGAAACAGATAAAATTATGGATTCATTACCTGTTACAATTCTTCCTCCACAAAACACTCCTTTAATTTGAGTTTGAAAGGTTGTATTATCTACATCCAATTTTTCTTCCCAATTTCCTGTTCCTATGTATACAGCTTCATAATCACATTTTAATTTATCTATATCAAGTCTCGATATAGTTTTTCCTTTTTTTATTTGTATTCCTGATTTTTGAATATTATCAATTTCCTCTTCAAGAATACTACTTGGTATTATATCTTCAGTCTTTTTTCTTAACCTACCACCTAATGTGTTATCTTTTTCAAATATAGTTACTAAGTACCCCTTGCTTCTAAGGTCTATTGCACACGTTAAACCACTAATTCCTCCACCTATAATTGCAACCTTTTTATTATTATCACGTATAGGAAGCTTCTTTATTTTTGCATTTGCTCCATACTGTACAACAGCTTTTTCTAGATCACTTATTAAAACTGATCCTCCTTTATTATTCCTAACACAAGAGTTATAGCATGGATGATCACAAACTCTAGCTATTATTTTAGCCATAGGCATTCTTTTTTGAAGAATCTTATATGCACTCTTAAAATCACCTTTTTGTATTTGCTCAATAAAACCCTTTACGTCAACATGAATAGGACAAGAAGCTATGCATGGTGCTAAATTATCGTTTATACAGAGGTTCTCTGTTGCAAGTATTTTTTCAAGATTCATAGGCTTATCCCCTTTTAAGTATTTTTGAAAAGAACCTAAAGTAAGCATTTACTTTAGGTTCTTGAAAATTTCTATTTGTTAAGTCCAGCCTTTATCTTTTCAGTAAGTGCAGGTAGCTTGGTTATTCTAACTCCACATGCATTGTGTATTGCATTTATAATTGCAGCATGAGGTGCTGAAAGTGGCATTTCTCCTGCTCCAGATGCTCCATATGGACCATATGGTCTCTCTGTTTGCATATAAATAAGTTCTATGTTATCTGTTACATCTTTTATATTAGGAATTCCGCACTTTGTAAGAGTTGTATGTTTCTTCAAATCTTCAAAGTCTTCACTAAGTGCAAGACCTATTCCTTGTGCAAGACCTCCATAAATCTGTCCATCTACTACAAGCTTATTAACTATAGTACCTACATCCGAAATAATTGTAAGCTTTTCAACATTAACTTTTCCTGTTTGTATATCTACTTCAACTTCTGCTAATAAAAGACCATACATATAACATGGGAATGGATTTCCTTGTCCTGTCTCAACATCACATGCAGTACAAGCTGCAGTCCATTTACCATCATGTTTTACAGGTATATTTTCTTCAATCATTTCTGAGTAAGTTCTATAAGTTCCATCATCCTTTTTCATTGCCTTTAATAAATTCTCACATGCAACCTTAGTAGCATTTCCAGTAAGAACATTAGAACGGCTTCCTCCTGCCGGTCCGCTATTAGGAGTAAGGTTCATATCATTCATAACAAGCTTTATATCATCAGGCTTTATTCCTATTGGCTTTAATGATTCATGTGCAATAGCAAGTGTTCCCATATCTGCTCCTTGACCATGATCCTCCCATGAGTTTCCGATTGTAACTCCACTCGGAGTAAGCTCTGCCCAAGCTTCTGAGCTATCAGCTCCATCAAGTCCAGAACCGTAAATAAGAAGAGATACCCCTGTTCCGTACTTTTTATTTTCTGATTTTAAATTCTTATCCTTAGCTCTTTTCTTTACCTCATTATAGATAGGTCTCATTTTTTCTATCATTTCAGGGGAGCATATAATGTCTGGTTTACAACCTGATGGAGTTGTACTTCCTTCTCTGTATACATTCTTATATCTAAATTCTAATGGATCCATTCCAACTTTTTCTGCAAGCTCATCTATTAAAACCTCAGATGAGAATAATGCTTGTGGTGATCCATATCCTCTAAAAGCTGAACCCCATGCATGATTTGTACAAACTGTTCTTCCTTCTCCTCGTATATTATCTATATTATATCCAGCTCCTATAAACTGTGATCCTCTCATAGTAAGAAGGTCTCCAAATTCTGAATATGGTCCATGATCTACACTCCAGTCACTCTCAAGTGCTTTAATATTTCCATCCTTATCAGCACCCATTTTAACATTAATGAAGAAAGGAGATCTCTTTCCTGTATAAGTTATTTGTTGATACATACTAAATTCAAGGTATACTGGCTTATTAGTTTCCATAGCTGCAACTGCTAATAAGGCTTCAATAGTCGGACTAAATTTATATCCAAATGTTCCTCCAGTAGGATTTTGAACAATAGCTATTTTATCAGCAGAAAGTCCAATGCCATCTGCTATCATAAGAGCATGAAAATGAAGTGCTACACTCTTTGAATGTATATTTAATTTTCCATCTTCTCCAAAGAAAGCAAATCCCACATCAGGCTCTATTGGCAGATGCGGTTGTCTTCCTACATAAAAATCATCTTCAACTACATATTCACATTCTTCAAATATCTTATCAGTATCCTCACCCTTTACTACCTTTGTTGTATAATATATATTAGGTGTTCCTGGATGAATTTCAATAGCATCCTCTGCCATAGCTTCTGGAGCACTCATATACGCTGGAAGTTCTTCAAGTTCAACCTTAACTTTTTTGCATGCCTCCTCAGCATGAGTTGGAGTATCTGCTAGAACCATAGCTATAGCATCTCCAAATTGGAAGACCTTCTCATCGCAAAGTATAGGTCTATCAAGTCCATCTCCAAGATTAGATGGAAAAGCTAATCCATTTATTCTATTATTACCTTTAACATCTTTATATGTTATTACCTTGTATACACCTGGCATTTTTTCAGCTTCACTAATATCTATAGAAATTATATTTGCATGCGATACCTGTGCTTGAACAAGTTTAATATGAAGAGTATCCTCAGGAAGCGTAACTCCAAGATCTGCTCCAAAATCCCAAGTTCCAGTAACCTTTGCACAAGCTGAAGGCCTTATATAATCTGTTCCTAAAATACTAGCTCCTTCAGGAAGCTTATACCATACATCTTCTTTTGTTATCTCACCTCTAATAAGTTTTGCAGCAGTCATTACCGCATCAACTAATGGCTTATATCCTGTACAGCGACATACATTTCTAGTTTTTTGGAACCAATCTCTAACTTCTTCTCTTGTAGGATTATTATTTTCATCTAATAAAGCCTTTGCTGAAACTATAAAACCTGGTGTACAAAATCCACACTGAGCTGCTCCATGTATCATCCATCCAAGCTGAACTGGATGAAGATTGTCTGGTGAGCCTATACCTTCAATAGTTATAATTTCAGATTCATTTTCAACTCTTTTCATTCTAACAATACATGCTTTAGCAACCTTTCCATTTAGAATAACATTACATGCTCCACATTCCCCTTTTCCACAGCCTACCTTTGTACCTGTAAGTAATAACTGCTTTCTAAGTACATCAGCTAAAGTAGCATCTGGACTTACAACTATTGTTTTTAAAACCCCATTAATTTTCAAATTTTTCTTTAACACTAATTAATCCCCCTTTAGATTTATTTAACCTTTCCCAAAGCTACAATTTGGAAAATTACATATATCACAATTCCAACATAGTCCACTATGACCCAATCTTCTAATAGACTTTTTATCTATTTTTTCCCCTGCCATTACTCTAGGTAAAATGAGATCGAATATAGTTCTCTTACTGTACATAACGCAACCTGGAAGTCCCATAATAGGAATATCATCTATATATCCCATTAAGAACATAGCTCCTGGTAAAGTTGGTGCCCCATATGTAATTATATTTCCTCCAAAGTTTTTTATTCCTGTTGGAGTAACATCATCTGGATCAACAGACATTCCTCCAGTTACAAGTATCATATCAACTTTAAGTTTAAGAAGCTCATCTATTGCGTCCTTTATCATCTCTACACTATCTGATACTAATATTTGCTTTATTACACCTCCTCCAAGTTCTTCAAGCTTGTCTATAATTAAAGGTCCAAATTTATCCTTTATTCTACCTGTATATATCTCACTTCCAGTTGTAATAACACCTGCCTTCATAGGTTTTAATGGTAAAATTTCAACTACTGGACCTTCTTTTTTACATATTTCCTCTATCTCTATAACCTTGGTTTCTTCAGTGACAAGAGGAATAATTCTTGTACCTCCTACTACCATTTCACTTTCTACTACAATATCCGTATGTAAGGTTGCAAACATTGTATCTTCTATATTATTGATTTTATCAAGAGCTTCAATATTAACTTTTAATAATCCCTTTTTCTTTGCCTTTAAGCTAACCTTCCCTTCTTTTGGTAATGTAAGATCTATCCCTTTGCCTATAGCTGCTTTTGCCATTCTCATTGCAGCATCATTTTCATGTAAAAAACCTTCTTTAAGATCCCACACATAAATATTTTGCTTTCCAATATCTAAGAGCTTATCCACATCCTTGACTTGTATAATATGTCCCTTTTTAAATGCAACACCTTTAAACTTGCCAGGAATGATCTGTGTAATATCATGGCATAAAACCATACCTATAGCTTCACGAACAGGAATAACCTTCATCATTTCATCTCCCTAAGTAAAATAAATACTATATTTTTAAAATACTAGTTAAACATTAAATTAATCTATTGTGCTAGTTGAAATCAATTTACTTAATATGGTAAATTGATTTCAACAAAAAAAATATCCTCTTAACTTCAAACGTATGGTTATATTATCCAAATGCTAAAGACTTAATTCTTGATATATCTTCATCTTT
>NZ_JAOASI010000015.1 GCF_025210165.1 Tepidibacter sp. | reverse complement strand
ATTTGGGCATTCTCCTTTGTTTTGTATTTGGTCGGCAAACCTAAATACTATTCTAACAAAGGAGTTTTTTCTTTTCTACTCACCGCTGGAAGCTTTTTAGAACCACCCGCATAGCAGGTGGTTTTCATATATACAATAAAAAGACTAAAGCATTTGCTTTAGTCTTTTAAATCTATTGTAAGTGTTTTTTTACTAATTCATTTACAATTTTTCCATCAGCTTTCCCTTTTACCTTAGGCATAAGAGCTGACATTACTTTTCCCATTTCTTTCTTTGAAGAAGCTCCGATTTCCTTTATAGTGTCTACTACTATAACCTCTATCTCTTCTTCACTTAATTGAGCTGGTAAGTACTCTTTAAGTATTTCTATTTCCTCTTGTGTTTGAGATATAAGATCTTCTCTGCCTGCTTTTGTGAATTCTTCAAGTGCATCTTTTCTTTGTTTCATTTGTTTAACAACAATATCAAGTACACCTTGTTCATCAAGCTCAACTCTATTGTCTACTTCATACTGCTTAACAGCAGCTCTTATAAGAGTTACAACAGATTTTTTCACTTGATTCTTTTCTTTCATAGCAAGCTTCAAATCATCCATCAACTTTGCCTTAAGAGACATTCTCTCCACCTCTTATTCACTATCTTCTCTTGCTAGCTTTTCTCTTAGCAGCTTCAGACTTTTTCTTACGCTTTACGCTTGGCTTATCGTAATGCTCTCTTTTTCTAACTTCAGACATTATTCCAGATACAGCACATTGACGCTTAAATCTCTTAAGAGCACTATCTAAAGTTTCATTATCTCTTACTTTTATTTCTGACATTCTTCTTCCCTCCCTCCAATACCAGCAATCTTGCTATAACTATAGCTACGATTATAAACTT
Source organism: Tepidibacter sp. (assembly GCF_025210165.1). GTDB lineage: Bacteria > Bacillota > Clostridia > Peptostreptococcales > Peptostreptococcaceae > Tepidibacter_A. The sequence continues at coordinate 19,400 of NZ_JAOASI010000015.1, read as the reverse complement.
GGTTTACTACAGGGTTTTAATACCATACCAAGTTATTATAAACTATTTCTTTATTTTTTTCAAGTACTTTTTAGTCATATATACCACTACAAAATTAAATTTCCTTTATGGCCAATTTAAAGTTTTTCCACCTATTATATGATAATGAATATGCTTAACTTCTTGACCTGCATCTTTTCCGCAGTTATTTACTATTCTAAATCCATTTTCTTTAAAATTCATATCATCAGCAATTTTATTTATAACCTTATGAATATGAGCTACTATTTCCATTTCATCATCTGGTATATCAATTATAGCTTCATAATGCTTTTTAGGTATAACTAATATGTGCACAGAAGCTACAGGATTTATATCTTTAAAAGCTAATATCAATTCGTCTTCATATACTTTATTTGATGGTATTTCTCCATTTATTATTTTGCAAAATATACAATTTTCCAAAGTGTACACCTCCATAATGTAATCTAACTATTTATATACTATATATTAAGCTAAAATTCCTTCCATTAATCCATCTTTTGTATTAATTAAATTAACATTCAATATTTTTCCCTCTATATCCTTCTCTGATTTGACCAATACTCTAATATAATTAGAAGTTAGACCTTCATAATATCCATCTTCAAGCTTAGTTTCAAATAGTACTGATACCGTCTTACTTAAAAAACTATCCATAAATTTATTATTATTATCATTTGATAAGTTCATAAGCCTTTCACTTCTTATTTGCTTAACCTTGGGATCTATTTGATCCTTCATAGTAGCAGCTGGTGTTCCTTTTCTAGGAGAATATTTAAATACATGCATTTGGGAAAGTTCTATTTCTTTTAAAAATTTATAAGTTGTCTCAAATTCATCATCAGATTCCCCAGGGAATCCTGCAATTACATCTGTAGTTATAGCTACATTTTTTATTTTTTCTCTAAGACTTTTTACAATATTTCTGTATTGATTTGTATTATATTTTCTATTCATTCTTTTTAAAGTCTCATCACATCCACTTTGAAGAGATAAATGAAAATGAGGGCATATTTTTTCCATAGAAGCTATCTCATATATGAATTCATCAGTCATTAAAAGCGGTTCAACTGAACTTAACCTTATTCTCTCAATTCCATCTATTTTGTGAATTTCTTTTAATACATCAAGTATAGTAACATCCCCTAAATCTTTTCCATAAGATGCAACATGAATTCCTGTTAAAACTATTTCTTTAAATCCATTATCAGCTAAATCTCTTACTTCACTTAATATATTATCTAATAACCTACTTCTAACCGGTCCTCTTGCATAAGGAATTATACAGTAAGAGCAGAATCTATCGCACCCTTCTTGTATCTTTAAAAATGCTCTTGTCTTTCCTCTAACCTCTTTTATTTGCATTTCCTCAAATTCTCTAACCTTCATTATATCATCAACAGTACTTATTTTATCCTGTTCACTTATGCCTTCTATAATTTCTACTATTTTCTTTCTATCATTAGTTCCCATTACTACATTCACTTCTTCTATATCCAGTATTTCCTCTGGAGCCACCTGAGAATAGCATCCTACAACTGCAATTATAGAATTAGGATTTATTTTTTTAGACCTTCTTATGAATTGTCTTGATTTTCTATCACTCATATTAGTTACAGTACAAGTGTTTATCACATATACGTCTGCATAATCCTCATTATCTACAACTTCATACGAAGCTTTTTTAAAAAGCTCTGTCATAGCCTCTGTCTCATATTGATTTACTTTACAGCCTAATGTGTAAAATGCAACTTTATTCAATACTACCACTTCCTTTTAGATGGGATAGTTCATAAATAACTATTGAAGATGCTACTATTGAAGCAGTCTCTGTTCTTAATATTCTTGGTCCTAGGCTTATAGACTTAGCTCCTATATCCTGAAGTATATTTATTTCTTCTTCATCAAATCCGCCTTCTGGACCTATAAATATACCTACCGAACTTATATTAGCTTCTTTTACAGCGTCCTTTATAGATTTTGAATTTTCTTTTTCATAGGGAACTATGTTGATACTGTTTTCTCTCATATCTAAAAGAGCCTCTTTAAAGCTTAAAGGCCCTTTTATCTTAGGAATAATCCCTCTTTTGCTTTGCTTAGCCGCTTCATAAACTATTCTTTCCCATCTTTGAATTTTCTTATCTTTTTTATCCTCAAGCTTTGCAACACTTCTCTTTGTTATAACAGGTATAATTTCATTAACACCTACTTCTGTCAACTTTTGAAGTATCAAATCCATCTTCTGCCCTTTTGGAAGCCCTTGATATAGTTTTATTTTAATATCACATTCTCTTTTAATATCTAAAGATTCTATTATATTTAAAAATACTTCTTTTTTTGTTATATCTGTTATATCACATATATATTCATTATTGTTTTTATCACATATTTCAAGTTTATCTCCAACACTACACCTTAAAACTCTTGATATATGTTTTACATCATCACCTTGTATTAAACATTCCTTTTTTTCTAAATTTATATTACTTGAATCTACAAAAAATCTATCCATTACTATTCACCCTTTTTGGATACAATTGCTGCCCATTCTCCCATAGTATTAACCTCTAAAATTTCAAAGTTATTTTCTAAAAGAGCAGCCTTAACAAACTCTATTTTATCAAGTATTATACCTGATGATATGAATAGTCCATCATCGTTTAAAAAATTAGAAACATCCTTTGCAAGTATAGCTATAATATCTGCTATAATATTAGCAACTACTATATTTGCTTTTTCAGTAACAACATTCATTAAGTTACCATATCTTATTTCAACAGAAGAATCTACGTTATTAAATTCTACATTTTCTTTAGAAACTTTAACAGCAACCTCATCAAGGTCTACACCTATAGTCTTTTGGGCTCCAAGCTTAGCAGCTGCAATAGATAATATACCACTTCCGCATCCTATATCAAATACTACATCTTTATCCTTTATTCTCTTCTCTAATTCTCTTATACACATAGTCGTAGTTTCATGAGTTCCCGTACCAAATGCCATACCTGGGTCAAGTTCTATTACTATCTCGCCTTCATTTTTTTCATATTCTTCCCATGTAGGTTTTACAACTATTTTTTCTCCAACTTTAGCAGGCTTATAGTATTGTTTCCAAGAATTAGCCCAATCCTGTTCATCAACTTCAGTTATATTAACACTGCCTTCACCTATTTCTATTCCATACGTTGGAAGAAGTTTAATTTTTTCTCTTATCATCTCAACTTCACCAACAATGTTTTTTTGCTCATTAAGGTAAGCCTTTATTATAACCCCTTCATATCCTGTATCAAATACATTTTCTTCTATGTAATCCCATGCAGTGTCTTCTTTATCTTGAAATAAAAAATCATTAGGATCTTCTATTACTACACCGCCCACTTCACACTCATAAAGAATACTTGTCACCGCTTCAACTGCTTCCGTAGTAGTTTTTATTGTAACTTCAATCCACTTCATTAAGATACCTTCCTTTTATATAATTATTTTTTCCAATTTAACTGTAGTAATTATTATACAGTAATTTAAGACAAGAATCTACACAAAATATTATGTATTTTATTTTATTTTTTTCTTTTTTGAACATAATCCTATTATCAACAATAGTAGCCTTGTATATACAATATTGCAGGCAAGTAAGCCAAATTAAGTAATTATTTTCTATTTTTTCTAATAAAACGAATAACTATATATTTATTTACCAATAATACATTTGAAATACTTGAATAACTTTAAAATTATGATTATATTACACATTTAAAAGGTAGGTGAAACTATGAAAATCAAAATAAATGAAGATGAAAAAAAAGATTTTGAAAAACTAGATGGAATAATAAATCAATATAAAGATGAAAAGGGTATGCTTATAAATATTCTACAAAAAGCACAAGAGCACTTTGGGTATTTACCAGAAAAAGTACAAACCTATATATCTCAAGAACTAGATATACCCGTTTCAACTATTAATGGTGTTGTAAGCTTTTATTCTTTATTCTCTCAAGAGCCACAAGGAAAGTACACTATAGGAGTTTGCCTTGGAACTGCTTGTTATGTAAAAGGAGCCCAGGATATTATAGATGCAATAAAAGAAGAATTACATATAGATGTCAACGAGACAACTATGGATAAATTATTCACTTTAAAATCTACACGATGCATAGGTGCTTGTGGTCTTGCTCCAGTTCTAACTATAAATGATGAGGTGCATGGAAGGGTATCTCCTGCTGATGTTCCCTCTATACTTTATAAATATATGAAAGAACACAAAAGTTCGAACTAATTTAAATTAGGAGGTGATTTTATTGAATCTTAAAAAAATAAATTCCGTTGAGGATTTAAATCAATTAAAAGAAAACGAACTCAAATCTATAAATATAAGGTTTAAAGATAAAAGTATAGAAAAAGAAATAAAAAAGCACCATATACTAATTTGTGCAGGAACTGGATGTACTTCATCTAAAAGTGATTTAGTAAGACGAAAGCTTGAAAAAGAAATAAAAAAAAGAAATTTACAACAAGATGTTAAAGTATTTAAAACAGGTTGCTTTGGATTTTGTAAATTAGGACCAATATTAGTGATTCATCCAGATAGAACCTTTTATGTTCAAGTATCTCCCGATGATGTTGATGATATAATAAATGACCATATTCAAAATGGACAATTAGTGGATAGACTGTTATATCACTCTCCTAAAAATGATGAAATTCAAAAAACTATAGATGAAATAGATTTTTTCAATCATCAAGTTAGAATAGCTCTTAGAAACTGTGGTGTTATAGATCCAGAGAATATAAATGAATATATAGCAATGGATGGCTATATGGCACTTTCAAATATTTTAAAAAACAATATCCCCTCTCAAGATATAATTGAAGAAATAAAAAAATCAAATCTTAGAGGACGTGGTGGCGGTGGATTTTCAACAGGTATTAAATGGGAATATGCAGTGTCTTACGAAGGTGATTCAAAATATGTAATATGTAATGCAGACGAAGGTGATCCTGGGGCTTTTATGGATAGATCTATACTAGAGGGAGATCCTCACAGCATAATAGAAGCAATGGCTATAGCCGGATATTGTATAGGTGCTAATAAAGGCTATGTATATGTAAGAGCTGAGTATCCAATAGCAGTTGAAAGATTAAAAATAGCTATAAATCAAGCAAAAGAAGTAGGTCTTTTAGGAGAAAATATATTAGGATCATCATTTAGCTTTGACTTAGATATACGACTTGGTGCTGGAGCATTCGTTTGCGGTGAAGAAACTGCTCTTATTCAATCAGTCATGGGACTTAGAGGAGAGCCTAGACCTAGACCTCCATTTCCTGCCCAGTCTGGACTTTGGAGTAAACCCACTTTAAACAACAATGTTGAAACTTATGCAAATATTCCTATAATCCTTTTAAAAGGGGCGTCTTGGTATACAAATATCGGAACTGAAGATAGCTCTGGTACAAAGGTATTCGCATTAGCTGGTCAAATAAATAATACAGGTCTTATAGAAGTACCTATGGGAACATCACTTGATACTATAATTTTTGATATTGGTGGTGGGATAAACGATAACAAAGAATTTAAGGCTGTTCAAACCGGAGGTCCATCAGGTGGATGTATACCAGGTGAGTTATTAGATACAAAAATAGATTTTAAGTCTTTAACAGACATAGGTTCTATGATGGGTTCTGGCGGTATGATAGTAATGGATGAATCTGACTGCATGGTGGATATTGCAAGATTTTATCTTGAGTTTGCACAAGAAGAATCATGCGGAAAATGTATTCCATGTAGAATAGGTACAAAACGACTTTTAGAAATATTAAATAAGATAAGTAATGGAAAAGGAGAAATGGAAGACTTAGATATATTAAAAGAGCTTTCATACGATATAAAAAATGCCTCTTTATGTGGACTTGGTCAAACTGCGCCTAATCCTATCTTAAGTACACTAAAATATTTTGAAGATGAATTTATATCTCATATAAAAGATAAAACTTGTCCTGCTGGAGTTTGTAATAATCTATTGAAAGTCGTTATTTCAGATGAAAAATGTATTGCATGTGGAATTTGTGCCAAAATATGTCCAGTAAATGCTATTTCAGGTCAAATAAAAAAACCTCCTTTCACCATACACCAAGATACTTGCATTAAGTGCGGTGCATGCATTCCGAAATGTCCAGTAGATGCAATATATAAAAAATAAAGGCAGGTGAAATTTATGAAAACTACTAAAGAAAATAACGAAGACAAAATAGTAAATATATCCATAGACAATATAGATTATGAAGTTCCTGAAGGAATTTCTATACTTGAAGCTGCGAGAATGCTCAATATCGAAATCCCTAGTCTATGCTATTTAAAGGATATCAATGAAATAGGCGCTTGCAGGGTATGTGTTGTTGAAATAGAAGGTATTAATAATCTTCAGGCTTCCTGTGTTTATCCTATTAGAGAAGGATTGAGAATTAAAACTAATACAGAAAAAGTTAGAAAAGCTAGAAAATCAGCTGTAACACTGTTATTATCAAACCATCATAGAGAATGTTTAACTTGTATTAGAAATCTAAACTGTGAACTTCAGAATCTAGCAGATAATTTAGGTGTTAGAAATATTCCTTACACAGGAGAGATGAAGGATTATGGATTTAATGATAATAACCCTGCTATACAAAGAGATTATAATAAGTGTATAAATTGTAGAAGATGTATGGCTGCTTGTAATACTATACAGGATTGCGATGTGTATACTCCTTTAAATAGAGGTCTTGATACAGTAATAGCTCCTGCCTTTAAAAAGGATTTAGCAGATGTAACTTGTATAATGTGTGGCCAATGTGTCCTTGCATGTCCTACTGGCTCTTTAACTGAAAAAGAAGAAATTAGTAGTGTTTGGAAAGCTATATCAGATCCCGATAAAATAGTTATAGCTCAAACAGCACCTTCTATACAAGTAACAATAGGAGAATCTTTTAATATGCCAATAGGTACACTTGTTACAAAAAAACTTGTTACATCACTTAAAAGACTTGGATTTGACAAGGTATTTGCAACAGATGTTACCGCTGACTTAACAATAATGGAGGAAGGTAGCGAATTAGTTGATAGACTCTTAAATCAGCCTGAAAAGCTTCCTTTATATTCATCTTGCTGTCCTGGTTGGGTTAAGTTTGCAGAAAACTTCTATCCAGAAATTTTAGATAACTTGTCATCTACTAAATCTCCTCACGAAATGTGTGGTGCACTAACTAAAACTTGGTATGCTAAAAAATACAATATAGATCCAAATAAGATTGTTACAGTAGCTATAATGCCTTGTACAGCTAAAAAATATGAAGCTGCACGCCCAGAGATGACTTCAGATGGATTTAGAAATGTAGATCTTGTTCTTACAACTAGAGAGTTGGTTAGAATGATTAGAGAGGTGGGTCTAGATTTTGTAAATTTACCAGATAGTGAATATGATGAACCTTTTGATCAATTCAGTGGAGCTGGTATGATATTTGGAGCTACAGGAGGAGTATTAGAAGCTGCTGTTAGAAGTGCTCATAAATTAATTACAGGAGAAGATATGTCTGTTCCTGATTTTGAAGATGCTAGAGGACAAAGCGGTTTAAAATACGGAACTGTAAATATTGGAGATAAAACAATTACTGTAGCTGTTGCTCATGGTACAAAAAATGCTAGAATAGCTATTGAAGATTTCAAATCAGGAAAGAAAAAATTCGATTATATGGAAGTCATGGCGTGCCCTGGAGGATGTGTAGGTGGTGGAGGTCAACCAATACTTGCAAATAGAGATTATAAGTATGTATCTTTAAGTTACAGACATAATAGAGCTGATACCCTTTATAATGTTGATACTAGTAAGAATCTAAGAAGATCACACGATAATCCTAGAATACATCAAATTTATGAAGAATTTTTAGGAGAACCATCTTCTGATGTAGCTCACAAATATCTTCATACAACTTTTACTCCTAGAGGTAAATATCCTTATTTAGATAATGAAGATTAAAATTCGTCTACTCGCTAACATAGAGTAAAAAAGTAGATAACCAGTATTTCATTTGTACGAAATAAGGTTATCTACTTTTTTACTCTATTTGAATAAATCCTTCATTTTATCAAAGAAGTTCTTACGTTGTTCATGAACCTCTTCTCCACTTTCTTTTGCAAATTGCTTTAATAGCTCTTTTTGCTTTTCTGAAAGTCTTTTCGGAACCTCTATTACAACCTTTACATACTGGTCTCCTCTTGTTTTTGATCTAAGTCTTGGTATACCTTTTTCTCTTAATCTAAATACCGTTCCAGTTTGAGTTCCCTCTGGAATCTTATACTTAACCTTACCATCAAGAGTAGGTACTTCAACCTCATCTCCAAGAGCAGCTTGTGCAAATGTTATAGGCATTTCACAATATACATTATTTCCATCTCTTTCAAACAATTTATGAGGTAATACATCTATTACAACATATAAATCTCCTCTTGGCCCTCCTCTTAGACCTAATTCACCTTCACCAGAAAGTCTTATAGCAGAACCATCATCTACACCTGCTGGTATTTTTATATTTACTTGTTTTTTCTTGTTAATTTCACCTTTACCATTACACTTAGTACAAGGTGTTTCAATTATGCTTCCACTACCTGAACAATCATGGCAAGCTCTAACATTCATCATAGTTCCAAATGGAGTTCTTTGAGCTTGTTTTATCTCACCCGTTCCTTTACAAGTAGGACAAGTCTTCTTAGATGTTCCTGGTTTCGCTCCTGTTCCTGAGCATTCATCACAGTTTTCACTTCTGTTTATACTTATTTCTTTTTCAGTTCCAAATGCAGCTTCCTCAAAAGAAATAGTCATTCTATATCTAATATCAGAACCTCTTTCTGGCCCTGTTCTTCTTGATCTTCCACCGCCAAATATATCCCCAAACATATCTCCGAATATATCTTCAAATCCACCAAATCCAGATCCATTAAAATCGAATCCGCCATGACCTCCAAATCCACCATTTGCTCCAGCATGACCAAACTGATCGTAGTTTTGTCTTTTTTGAGCATCTGAAAGAACCTCATAAGCCTCATTTGCTTCTTTGAATTTTTCCTCAGCTTCTTTATTATCCGGGTTTCTATCTGGATGATATTTCATAGCAAGCTTTCTGTATGCCTTTTTCAATTCTTGGTCAGAAGCACTTTTGCCAACCCCAAGCACTTCATAATAATCCCTTTTACTCAACTTATATCACCGCCCATATCATAATAATAGCTTGTGGCTTTTTTTACCACAAGCTATTTATATTATTCTTTATCATCAACAACTTCATAATCTGCATCAACAACATTATCATCCTTAGGACCTTCTTGACCTTGAGCTCCTTGAGCTTGTTGGTCCGCTGCTGCTTGTTGATACATTTCTTGAGAAACCTTATGGAATTTAGTCATTACATCTTCAGTAGCTTTCTTAAGCTCTTCTGAAGTTGCATCTTGCTTTTCTTTAACTTCTTTTAAGTTTTTAAGAGCGGCTTCTATTTCTGCTTTATCATTTGCAGAAACTTTATCTCCTAATTCATTTAAAGTCTTCTCTGTTTGGTATATAGTAGATTCTGCATTATTAACAGCTTCTATCTTTTCTTTTCTTTCTTTATCTTGTTTAGCATTCATTTCTGCTTCTTTAATTTTTCTTTCTATCTCTTCTTCTGAAAGATTTGTATCAGATGTAATAGTTATCTTTTGCTCTTTACCTGTTCCCATATCCTTAGCTGAAACATGAACGATACCATTTGCATCTATATCAAATGTAACTTCTACTTGAGGTACTCCTCTTGGTGCTGGTGGAATATCTGTTAATTGGAATCTTCCAAGTGTAGTATTGTCAGTTGCCATAGATCTTTCACCTTGAAGAACATGAATATCAACAGCAGTTTGATTATCAGCAGCTGTAGAGAATACTTGAGATTTTTTAGTCGGTATAGTCGTATTTCTTTCTATTATCTTAGTTAATACTCCTCCTAAAGTTTCAATTCCAAGAGATAAAGGTGTTACATCTAAAAGTAATAAATCCTTAACCTCTCCAGTTAATACTCCACCTTGAATTGACGCTCCTACAGATACACACTCATCTGGATTTATTCCTTTGTGAGAATCTTTACCTATAAACTTCTTAATACCGTCTTGAACTGCTGGTATACGAGTTGATCCTCCAACTAATAATACCTTATCTATATCTGATGGATTAAGACCAGCATCTGATAATGCTTTTCTTGTTGGCTCCATAGTATCTTCTACTAATTTAGCTGAAAGCTCTTCAAATTTAGCTCTTGAAAGATCCATATTTAAGTGCTTTGGTCCAGTAGCAGTTGCAGTTATAAATGGTAAGTTTATATTTGTAGTCATAACGCTTGAAAGCTCTTTTTTAGCTTTTTCAGCAGCTTCTTTTAATCTTTGAAGACTCATTTTATCAGCTCTTAAGTCTACACCTTCTTGATTTTTAAAATCTTCAGCTATGTAGTTGATTACTACTTCATCAAAATCATCTCCACCTAAGTGATTATTTCCGTTAGTAGCTAAAACTTCAAACGCTCCATCTCCAATTTCTAATATAGATACGTCAAAAGTTCCTCCTCCTAAGTCAAATACTAATATTTTTTGATCTTCATTAGCTTTATCAAGTCCATATGCTAGCGCTGCAGCAGTTGGCTCATTTATAATTCTCTTTACTTCAAGTCCTGCTATTCTACCTGCATCCTTAGTTGCTTGTCTTTGGGCATCTGTAAAATAAGCTGGAACAGTTATAACAGCTTCTTTAACTGTTTCTCCTAGATGTGCCTCTGCATCAGACTTTAACTTTTGAAGTACCATCGCTGAAATTTCTTGTGGGCTATAATCTTTTCCGTCTATATTAACTTTGTAATCAGTTCCCATATGTCTTTTTATAGACATTATAGTTTTTTCAGGATTTGTAACTGCTTGTCTTTTCGCAGGCTCTCCTACTATTATTTCATTATCTTTTCCAAAAGCTACAATAGATGGAGTAGTTCTCATTCCTTCTGCATTAGTTATTACTGTTGGTTCTCCTCCCTCAAGCACCGATACACATGAATTAGTTGTTCCTAAATCAATTCCAATTACTTTACTCATATATATATCCTCCTTTAAATTACATACTAATAATATATCTATTTTGATACTTTAACCATTGCTGGTCTTATAACTTTGTTTGTAAATTTATATCCTCTTTGTAATACATCTACAACTTTATTAGGTTCAACACCTTCTATTTCATCTTGAAGCACAGCATAATGATAATTTGGATCAAAATCACATTCATCTGTTTGTATCTCTTCTACTCCAAACTTATTTAAAGTATCTACTAATTGCTTTAATACAAGCTCTACACCTTTGTAGATACCACATTCTTTTTCATCATCAGGTGAAGAATCAAGAGCTCTTTGCATATTATCCATAACTGGAAGCAATTCTGTTATTATCTTTTCATTTGCAAATAAGCTTATATCACTTTTTTCCTTTTCTACTCTTCTTCTATAATTATTAAAATCTGCTTGAAGTCTTTGTAGTGAATCTTTAGCTTCTTTCAATTCATTGTCTTTAGAATCTATATTTTCACAAGATTCCTCTGTTTGTTCAACATCTTCTTCAATCTCTTGCTCAATCTCTTGTTCTACTTCATTTTCAGACATTTCTTTTTCCTTCAAAACTTTCACCCCTTAATGCTCTCTATTACAATTTCTTTTCAATAGATTTTTTTAGTACATCTCCTACACAATTAACTATTGAACACATTTTTGAATAATCCATTCTAGTAGGTCCAATAATACCTATTTTACCTATGACTATTCCATCTATATCACAGGTAGCTGTTATAACACTACAATCTTTTATTATATCATCATAATTATCACTACCTATAACTATATTGAGATGTTCTTTAGTTATACCTTTAGTATTCAATATATTTGCAACGGTTTGCTTTTCCTCCAATAAATTTAAAAAGGCTTTGGCCTTTACTATATCATTAAATTCAGGAAAATTGAATATATTGGTAACTCCATTTAACAAAATTTCTAAATCGTCAGTTTGAGATAAATTGTAATATATTCCATTTAATATATTATCCAGAATTTTATTATAATTTAGCATTTTAGAATTTATATAACTAATAAATTCTTCATCTAAATCACTCATTGTTTTTCCAATAAAATGTTCGCTTAACATTTTAGAGATTATATCAACTTTTTCTTGATTCATTTGCATATTATGCTTTATTAAAGTATTTTTAACAACACCTTTATCTGTTATTATAATGAGTAAAATGCTATTTTCACTAACATAAACTATTTGTAAATGATTTATTTTGCTCTGACTGGCCTTTGGTGTTAATGCCACAGACGTACAATTAGTAAATTTAGAAAGAAGCTTTAGGGTATCTTCTAATAAATATCTAACTTCACCCATGTTTTTTATTATAGACTGCTTTATAAACTGTTTTTCTGGGTTTGTTAAATTATCTTCCTTCATCAAGCTATTTACATATAGTTTATATCCCTTTTCAGATGGTACTCTACCCGAAGAGGTATGAGGCTGAATTAAGTAACCCATCTCTTCTAAATCAGACATCTCATTTCGTATTGTAGCTGCACTCACTCCTAATTCATACTTTTTTGATATGGTTCTAGATCCTACAGCTTCAGCATTCTCAATATAATCCTTTATTATCGCCTCAAGTATCTTTCTTTTTCTTTCTGTTAAACTCACAAGAATCACCTCTTCGCTGTTAGCACTCACCACATCTGAGTGCTAAAAACCTTATGCATTTAAAATAACACTATTATTTCATTTTGTCAAGATTACTTTTTCAAAAATTCTATAAAGACTTTATTACTTATATCTATTCCCTTGTTTGTTAGACTCAATCTAGAGTTAATAATCTTTATTAAACCTTTACTTTTCAAAGACTCCACTTCATTTTTATATATTTTCATAAAATCAACTTCAAACTCTTGATTAAACTTTTCTAAATTTATGCCTTCATTCATTCTAAGTCCCATAAATATTTTTTCCTCAATCATATCTTGTTTATCAAGCTTTTCTACATTTGCTATAGGAAGTTTAAAATTTCTTAGTTTTTCACAATATGTTTTTATGTCCTTATAATTTGAAAATCTCTCTTCATTTAAATAAGAGTGAGATCCAGGTCCAAGTCCTAAATACTGCCCACATTTCCAATATAATATATTATGTCTGCATTTTTTTTTGTCTTTTGCATAATTTGATATTTCATATTGATTATATCCATTTTCTTTTAAATAATCTCTTGTATAATAGTACATTTTTAAATCTAATTCTTCATCTAATAATTCCAATCTTCCTTCATCATATAAACTTCCAAAGACAGTACCTTCCTCTATTATAAGAGAATATGCAGATATATGATCTGGTTTTAGATCCACAACATCTTCAAGTGTTTGCTTCCACTCATCAAAAGTTTGATTTGGAAGAGAAAACATCAAATCTACATTTATATTTTCAAAACCAACTTTTCTTGCTATTTCAAAGTTTTCTTTAAATTCTTCATATGAATGTATTCTTCCAAGAAACTTCAAATGCTTTTGATTACTCGATTGAAGTCCCATACTAAGTCTATTGACACCTAATGAATAAAGAGTATTTAATTTTTCTTTAGTTAAAGTACCTGGATTTGCTTCAATGCTTATTTCAGCACTTTCTGTTATATTAAAATTACTATGTATACTATCTATTAATAGTCTAAGCTCTTCACTTTCTAGAATACTTGGAGTTCCACCTCCTATAAATACAGTTGAGAAATAATCTTTATCAAACTTTTTAGAATAAAGCTTAATTTCAGTTATTATACTCTCAATATAACTTTCTTTATCTTCATGATTTAACTTAAAAGAATTAAAATCGCAATAATTACACTTCTTTAAACAAAAAGGTACATGTACATAAAGTCCTTTATCCAATATAATTCCTCCCACTTATAAATTTCATATAGAATATTAAAGCCCTAAAACACTACAAAGTAATATTTTAGGACTTTTTTATTGTTAATCTATTTTAAGTACCGACATAAATGCTTTTTGAGGAACCTCTACAGATCCTATTTGTCTCATTCTCTTCTTACCTTCTTTTTGCTTTTGAAGTAGCTTCTTCTTACGAGATATATCTCCACCATAACACTTAGCTAAAACGTCTTTTCTAAGAGCTCTTACAGTCTCTCTCGCAATAATCTTGCTTCCAACAGAAGCTTGTATCGGAACTACGAATTGATGTCTTGGTATTTCATCTTTTAATTTTTCACACATAACCTTACCTCTATTGTATGCAGTGCTTTCATGTACTATAAAAGATAATGCATCGACTTGTTCTTTGTTTATAAGTATATCTAGTTTTACTAGATCAGCTTGTCTGTATTCTTTGAATTCATAATCTAGAGATCCATATCCTCTTGTTCTAGATTTTAAAGCATCAAAGAAATCATATATAACCTCATTTAGTGGGAGTTCATAATGAAGCATAACTCTTCTTGTATCTATATACTCCATATTTTTCATTTCTCCACGTCTTTCTTGTGCAAGTTCCATAACAACTCCTACATAATCATTAGGAACTATTATATTGGATTTAACAATCGGTTCTTCCATCATTTGTATTTCAGCAACTGGAGGAAGATTAGTTGGATTTTGTATCATCAATACTTCACCATCATGCTTAGTAACCCTATATATAACAGATGGAGCAGTAGTTATTATGTTAAGATTAAATTCCCTATCTAATCTTTCTTGAATTATTTCCATATGAAGAAGCCCTAAAAATCCACATCTAAATCCAAATCCTAAAGCAGCAGATGTTTCTGCTTCAAACTCAAGTGCAGCATCATTTACTTGTAACTTTTCAAGTGCATCTCTTATGTTTTCGTACTTTTCACCCTCTGCTGGATAAACACCACAATAAACCATAGGAGTTGCCTTCTTGTAACCAGGCATAGATTCTTCTGTTGGATCCTCATCATTTGTTATAGTATCTCCGACTTGACAACTTCTTATCTCTTTTATACTAGCTGCAACATATCCTACATCTCCTGCACATAATTCGTCAATAGGAACTTGTCCAGGTGCCATAACTCCTACCTCTGTAACTTCAAAAGTTTTTTTAGTATTCATCATTCTTATCTTCATGCCTTTTTTAAGAGCTCCTTCAAATACTCTTATATAAGCTACAACACCTTTATAGCTGTCATAGTATGAATCAAATATTAATGCCTTTAAAGGAGCATCTTTATCCCCTTGTGGTGCAGGTACGTTATTAACTATAGCCTCAAGTACATCTTCTATATTAAGACCTTCCTTTGCAGATACTAAAGGAGCTTCAGATGCATCAATTCCTATTATATCCTCTATTTCTTCCTTAACCTCATCCGGTCTAGCACTAGGAAGATCTATTTTATTTATAACTGGCACTATTTCAAGGTCTTGATCTACCGCCAAGTATACATTAGCAAGAGTTTGTGCTTCAACTCCCTGAGCTGCATCTACTACTAAAAGCCCACCCTCACAAGCCGCAAGACTTCTTGATACCTCATAGTTAAAATCGACATGTCCTGGAGTATCTATTAAATTTAAATAATATTCATTACCGTCTTTAGCCTTGTATATCAACCTTATATTTTGCAGCTTTATAGTTATACCTCTTTCTCTTTCCAAATCCATATTATCCAAAAGCTGGTCTTTCATTTCTCTTTCGCTAATAAGTCCTGTGTGTTGGATTAATCTATCAGCTAAAGTGGATTTTCCATGATCTATATGAGCTATTATACTAAAATTACGAGTTCTACTTTGTTTACTCATTCGTTTATGTTTCCTCCTCATGTATATATACTTATTTTAACAAGTAACCTAATCTTTATTTTATAATGTAATCATCTATATTTCAATAAATTTTTATCCGAAAGCTAAAAGTTCTAATACTCCATCTGAATTAAGTTTCACTTTATATCAAATAAGGCTTATCTTACTTTATAAGATAAGCCTTCAATAAATTTATATACTTTTATATAAATAGATTTATCGTAAATACCCATGAAAGTTCTAGTTCTATAGTCAACTATATTTATACAATATAAAAATATTATCAAGGTAATCAATGTAAATATTGTTCTATTCATCTTAATTTTCTTGTTTTTTTTATTTTCTATAGTTCTTTCTAGTCTTCCCATAAAGATCACCTTTTCATATTTTTTAAAACCTCATCTAGTATTTCTGATAAATATTTAGCAGTTTTTAAAGACTCGTCTATAGTATTTGCATTTCCTCCTATTTCTATTAAAGCATAGTTATTTGACAAGAATTGATTAAATCTTCCATATGGCTTTACTATAACTTTTTTAGCAAGTCCTGGATATTTTTTATTACTTATATTTATTATATAGTTTGCGAAATTTTCTACTTTCTCTCTATTAGGACTCTCAGGTCCTACCACTATAGAAAATCTAGCTACCTTTTCTCCATTTATAATTGTAGTCTCCTGTTTTCTTACACTTTTTCTCATTTCTTCATTTTTTATATCTATTCCATCCCTATGTATATCAAATACAAATTTTATACTATCGTATTTACTTAATACACTTCTAGCCGTTTTTAACGATCTTTTATAAGATCCATTAAAAGATGGATAGTCATGATATTCTTGATTATGTAAAACACTATACCCTTTTTTTTCTAAATATTTTTTTAACTCCTCACCTACAGCTAATACTGAATACTTTCTATTTAAAGAGTGATAATTACCTGTTCTTTCTGGTTCATAACTTTCAGTACTATGAGTATGATATATCAAAATTTGAGGTTTTCCATTAACAAGTTCTACTTTCTGTGGCACCTGAGGTTTTTTATTACTTGATTGCTTTACAGTCTTCTTATCTGTGTTTACTCCTTTTTTACTATTAACTGTTATTTTTATAAATTCTTTTTCTTCCTCCTGTTCAATTTTATCTTCATCTTTTCTAAACATATCAAAGCCTATTTTGATAAGTCCTTTGCTCTTTTTTTCTTCCTTTAGCTCAGGATAAGTTTTAGTTATTAAATATTTCAAAAAATCTTCTTCATTTGAACTAATAGCTTTACTTGTAATAGAAAAAATAGCCACAAAAGATATACTTAAAATAATACTTAATATCATTGATTCTCTTTTCATTTGTATACCTCCCCTAATTCTTGTCCTCTTTCGTAAATCAATCTTGAATCCATTTATTAAATATTATGATAATATTTATTAATTTATTCCTGGATGTAGTGATTTATTTAAAGACATACTAAGTACTATCGCTAGATTATCTATTATTTCATTTATATCCTTAGGTGTAACTACTACATTTTGATCAAATGGTTCTAAGAGTTCCTTAATTAATTTATATTTTTCTTCTTCTTTTAAAGACTTTAGCATATTATAAAATTGTTTTCCTTGTGTACTTTCTTGTATAAAATTATCTATAGTCATATCTATAACATCAGATGTTAATGTGGCAGCATCAACAACAGTAGGAACCCCAATTGCAATTACAGGCACCTTTAGATACTCTTCATTCAAAGATTTTCTTATATTTCCAATTCCAGCTCCCGGAGATATTCCAGCAGTAGATATCTGTATAGTTTTATTAACTCTTTCTAATTTTCTAGAAGCTAGAGCATCTATTGCAATTACTCTATCGGGGTTTATCATGTCCACCAAAGCTTTAACAGTTTCACTAGTTTCTATACCCGTTATTCCCATAACTCCAGGGCTAAGAGCAGCTACTTCACTTAAATCCTTATCCGCTTCCTTGTTATAAGCTTTGAATAAGTGTCTAGTAACTAATGTTTTTGATACGGTTTTAGGGCCAAGTGCATCAGATGTTATGTTCCAGTTTCCAAGACCTATAATCAATGTTTTTTTATTTTTTTGATTTCCGAATAATTTATCCAATTCTTTACTAACACATTCAACTATGATATTTCTTGATTCTTCATCATCAAAGGTTAAATACTTAGATTCTATAGTTATATAACTTCCTTTTTCTTTACCCATTATTTCTTTTCCTTTATCATCCATAATTTCAATTTTGGTAACTGTATAATCTTCATTTTCTTCTTTATCAACTTTAACCCCTGGTATTTCAATATTTTTTTCTTCACTATACATTTCTCTTGCTTCAATAGCTAAATCAGTTCTTATATTCTTCAACATTACCCCTCCATAATCCATCATAAATATTTACTATTTATTTTTTACATTTTTTATTTTTTTATTCTATAGAAAGCTATATCATTTTATTTTGTAAATAACTAGTTAAGAAAGAGAC
This sequence comes from Tepidibacter sp., assembly GCF_025210165.1. Taxonomy (GTDB): domain Bacteria; phylum Bacillota; class Clostridia; order Peptostreptococcales; family Peptostreptococcaceae; genus Tepidibacter_A. The sequence goes on along the minus strand of NZ_JAOASI010000015.1, from coordinate 1,014 downwards.
ACTTAAATTTTTCTATTTTTAAAGACAAATAAAGAGATTTTATTATATTTTTTTCGTTTTTTGTCTATTATATTAAAAATTACAATTTTAAATATTATTATCTATATTTATCCTTGATTTTTAGTTTTGTTTCTGATAAAATCTACTTTGTTGATATTTGAAGAACTATTATACATACAAGGGGGTGAACCGATTGGCTAATATTAAATCAGCTAAAAAAAGAATAAATGTTATAGCTAAGAAAACAGCTTTAAATAAAGCTAGAAAATCTCAAGTTAAAACTGCTATAAGAAAATTTGAAGAGTCTTTAGTTGCTGGAAACAAAGAAGAAGCAATAAACAACTTCAGATCTGCTGAAAAGAAAATATACCAAGTAGCTGCTAAGGGAACTATGCATAAGAATGCTGCTGCTAGAAAAGTATCTAAACTAGCTAAAAAGTTAAACACTATAGCAGGTTAATATACTAAAAAAACCCCATTATTTGGGGTTTTTTTACGTTTAAGTAAATGAGCTTGAATTTCTAAAACTCATTATTAATCTATATCCTGACTAAGCATAACCTCAAAGTTCTTCCCATCCACAGCATTATACTCAATAACAGTTAAAGAAGAATCTTTTTGTATAATTTTTACACCTTCCACACTATCTTTTATACTCCATTTTCCTCTAAGGGTTACATACATTTTTTTCATTTCACTAGGTTCAATATCACTTTTCCCATCATTTTTAGGATTTTTTACTAGTCTGAGATCCGGATCTGCTACACTAAGAATTTTTTCATTTCCTTTATCCTTAATCATCAACATAGATGGTACACTAACTCCTTTTACAATACCATAAGCTATATCTATGTTTTTGTCGAAAATGACATAATAGTGATAGGTAAGACTTTGAAGTTATCTCCATCTTTTCCCCCACTCCACACCGTACGTGCGACTTTCACCGCATACGGCGTTCCATCAACCTTAAATTTTTAACAGTTCGATTTTACATTTCTTACGAAGTGTGTTAAT
>NZ_JAOASI010000014.1 GCF_025210165.1 Tepidibacter sp. | reverse complement strand
TTTAGTCTTACCTTCTTTTTTGTTAGGTATAAAATTTAAATACTCATTTATATATTTTGAAAGTTCCACTCCTTTAAAGAAGTATTCAGGATATTTTGTCTTGTACCAGTTGTAATCTGCATATACATACCAAGGAGTATCATCTATATCTTCATTTTGAACAGCCTTCGCTTTATATACTCGCTTAGCTTTGCTACTAAGAGATTTTATAGAAACAAGAACTCTATCCTTACCTCCACTCATAGAAATCTCCCTTTTTGTTTTATAATCGCTTCCTCTTTCAATTCTTTTTTGAAGGGTTTTATAATTTATTCCTTCTAAATTTGCTGCTTCATTTATGGTTATAAATTGTTCTACCACAATTTCCCTCCTTTACTCTTTCTCTTTAGTTTGCTATAATGAGGGAAAGAATACATTTTAGAGTGCTTATATTAAAAGGAGAAACTTTTGCAGGGTTCGCTCCTTTTTTTATGTCCTTATTCTCTTTAAAATATATTCTTTTTTTCATTTATATAGCTTCCTCTTCCTTGAATTTTTTAAGCTTTTTGTTTAGCTCAATGATTTCTTTTATACAAGTATCCTTTTCCTGCATTATTAGTCTTTTGCTTTCTTGTATTGAATTTATTTTACCTATATGCATAATCAGTATTTCTTCAAATTCTTTCAATGCCTTATCGTGTATTCCATCTATGAATTGATATTGTCTTGCAAGAATTTCATTTTTATCAGATAGCATTTTAAACCTTTGCTCATCTTTATATTCTAGGTTTTCAATTCCATTAATCATATTTTGTATATTTTCTATTTGAGTTTTTAAAGTAAAGCAATCTTTTTCAATCACCTATATCACCTCCTTTAATAGGTTATTCACCTTTGAATTTTTCAACTCTTCAATCTTTGATTGTATTATTGGAATCCACTTTGCTCCACTTCTTCTACCTTTTAAGATATGAGTTAAGTACATATCATTCATTCCTATTGATTCTGTAAATTCCTTTTGGGTCATTTCAAGGTCTATTAGTGATTTTTTAAACCACTTCGAGAAATTGTCTTTATATGCCATTTTAAAACCTCCTTATGCATTTCTTATTAATAAGATTTTTGCTTTTCCGAATTCCTTTATTCTTGAGTGATTGCAAGTTATTTTATATTGTTGATTCTCAGTTGATTTTAATAAAGTTATTCCTTTTCTTCTGGCAAGTTCCTTAATCAAATCTTCTGTTTTTATATCCTCAATCTTTTTTGTTAATCCAAACATATTTCTTATATTCTCCCCTCTATTTTTCATTTAATTTAATGGTTGCTACCCATATATAAGCTATAAGTTATAATACAAGTTATTGGCATTTCCTTCCTTAAAATGTTAGAATTAAGTTACTATAAAAATCTAAGCTTCAAGAAAGGAGATATAACTACTATGTCTAAAAAAAGTTTTCCTATAATGTCTGTCTGCTTGGAATTATTAATGAATAGTTTCAGCAAGTCAGACCAAAAAGCTATTCAAAATTATGCTTCGCAATTCCCTACACACGAAGATGTTGATAATACTAGAGGTGAATTAGATTCTGAAATTCAATTAGTTTTTAAAAAATTTGAAAATGCAGAACACATTCACCAACTTAGAACAATTCTTAAAAAACAACCTACACACATTAAATTTTTTATTTTTGAAAAGATTGCTATAACACTTGATTTTCTTCAAAGTAAAGAGATTGAATGTATTTTTGTAAATGAAGAAACTACATATGGGCAATCATTTTCGGAAGCTTTGAAAACACATTGGCGAATTTTAGTTGATACCAGTGAAAAGCAGGCCTTCTCTTTATCTGATTTTTCTTTATCCATTGTTCAAAACTTTGGGCACTCTCATCAATAGAAACAACTTTTTTATTCACCTCATTTTGAGGTGTTTTTTTTAATTTCATTTAAATTCCTCCTTTTAGTTTTATTCCTCACTATTTTGATACAGGCTCTTACTGTCTAGTGTCTCCACTGGCTAGTTCTGGATTATTTCATTTGTGGTTGCTACCCACTCATCAGCTATAAGAGCTTGTCCTAATATCAATCACACATTCCATTATTTGATAATTGTCAAAACATTTTTACCAAAATTAAAATATTGTGTTGATACTAACTTTGTAATTATGTTAATGTGATGATAGGTTTTTATATCATCTAAATACATTATAGGAAAAAAATCGGATTTATTCAAGACTTTTTCCGAAATTTTTCGGATTTTTTTATTTTTTACTATTTATCTTAATTCAAAGGGAGTGTTTTATAATGAGTAAAATGAGTGAATTAAAAGGATTTGGAGCTAGATTGAAAGATGCAATAAAAAAAAGTAATTATACCCAGAAAGAAATATCCGAAATTATTCAGATCAACCAAGACACTGTAACAAACTATATAAAAGAAAAATCCTATCCTAAAATAGATATACTACTAAAACTTAGTAATATAACAAATGTTTCTACAGATTGGCTTCTTACAGGCAAAGGAAAAGGTCCTAATGAAATTAAAAGCGATACTGCAACTAATAATTCAGAATCCTTATTTAATAAAAATAAAAATATATTAGAGAAAATTTTAAACTTTTTCAATAAAGATAATAAAATAGATATTGATAAGATTGGTGAAATAGATATAGAAAAAGATATGCCTGAATTATTTAAAGAGATTAAAATAATAGAATCTATTAACTTTGAAGATTTAGAAAATTATTCACTTATAATAGAAGACTTAAAAAGTCTTCCTAAATCAGAGCTTCAAGAGGTTAGGAATTTTATAGATTTTAAACTTTTAAATTCTAAAGGTATTAAAAAGGGACAGTCATCGACTTCCAAAGATATAAACAATGGACAAGTATTGAATAGAATGGCTTAATTTCTTTATGTCTTTATGATATGTTTTTATATCATTTTATAAATAAAAATTTCAAGGAGGTTTTATTATGAATATTGATCCATCATCTATAGCTTTAGCACATTTGGGTTTAGAGACTGCAAAAACAATGCTTTCAACCTATTCAAACTTTAAAAAGAGAAATGCTATACATTTATTAGAATTATTATCTAAGTGTGATGCTGATTTCTCCAATGTAAAATCAAGAGATGACTTTCATAAATATGTGTTCCGAATTATAGAGGAAGCATCTTCTGAGGTAGAAAATGAAAAGATTATAGCTTGGAAAAATGCTATTGTTAGCCTTGCAGTAAATTTTGATGAGAATACACTTAAAGAAGAATTTATAAAAATACTTTCAAATCTATCTGTATTTGATTTACTTACTTTAAGATATATTTATACAAATGAATTTGATACAAATTCACTTTGTGAAGATACAGTTAGTTATTTTGAGCTTACAGGAATAGACTCCGAATGTACTTGGTTATCAATCAGAAAATTAGCAAATAATTTTTTAATTGATGGTAGAGGTAATGTTATTTTATTTGATGGTTTAAGTCCATCAGAAAGAATATATAACAAAAATAAAATAGGTGAATTATTTTTAAAATTTGTTTCTGAAATATAAAAGAATTCACCTTAATAATAACTTTATCTAATTTTTAAGTTTTTTATTTTTATAGAATAAAAATCCTATATTAATAACAGATAGAATTATACTAATTACTTTAATTTTTATAAAATTATCCATAAAAATAACACCTACTTTTTTGTTTATTATTTACTATACTATATTTAAATATTTAAATCAAAATACATATAATTTTTGTCGCATTGCCCAAACTTTTGTTCGGTAGTTTTTAATAGCTCCAATCCGTTGCAATTAGTTCAATACGACAGGTTTTATATAAAATTGCATATTTGTCGCATTGCTTTTTTATTGATTTACTATGATTTTAAATAAAAAATCAAATAATAAATAACGATTTATAATTAAGTGTTATTTGATGTAACGCAGTATTTTCAATGCATTTGAAAAATCGTTATTTTATTTGATAACAATGTGTAACGCTGTATCTAACGAATTTGAGTTTTATTTTTCCAAAACATGTTTTTTAAAGATTTGAAGTTTTTGAGTTTAAATAAAAAATACGCTCTAGTTTAGTGTTTTCAACTACTAGGGCGTACTTTTTATTTTTTCTTAGGTTAATGTGCATAATTTCTCATGTTGTTTCTTATATTTTCTCTTTCCGTTCTCTCTAGTTATTAGTATTTCAATGGTTATCCTATAT
>NZ_JAOASI010000013.1 GCF_025210165.1 Tepidibacter sp. | reverse complement strand
ATTTTAAGTGTTACAAATCCATTAGACGGCATTAAAGATATATAAGCTCCATTGGAGATTGAAACAGGAATGCACCACCAACGACAATTGCAATAGGTGCGCATTAAAGATATATAAGCACCATTGGAGATTGAAACTTAGCATTGATAGGTTTTATTCTTTTAATTTTATTCGCATTAAAGATAAATAAGCTCCATTGGAGATTGAAACATGCTTTTATCAGGTATTATATACAACAAAGCTACTGATGCATTAAAGATATATAAGCTCCATTGGAGATTGAAACACAGAAAGCGAAGCTATTTGTATTAAAATAGCCTAAGCATTAAAGATATATAAGCTCCATTGGAGATTGAAACTTGAAGGATTTCCCGTTACTGGAAAACTATTATCAAGCATTAAAGATATATAAGCTCCATTGGAGATTGAAACAGGAGAAAAGCAAGACATTGGAAAGAACATGAAATGCATTAAAGATATATAAGCTCCATTGGAGATTGAAACTGGCAAGGCTCCAGATATACTGTTTAAACCATATGATCGCATTAAAGATATATAAGCTCCATTGGAGATTGAAACATCGACTTTCGATTATGCGAGATTAAACCAAGCTTGGCATTAAAGATATATAAGCTCCATTGGAGATTGAAACTTTGTATGGATAAATATTGGAAAGATATAAAGAAAGGCATTAAAGATATATAAGCTCCATTGGAGATTGAAACTCGATTAAACTCCCTATTTTATTATTTATTTTGCAAGCATTTAAGATATATAAGCTCCATTGGAGATTGAAACATATCAATAGTAGATTTATTTGTTATATTCTGTATTCGCATTAAAGATATATAAGCTCCATTGGAGATTGAAACAAATAAAGAAATGACAACAGGATTTAAGAAAGCAATGCATTAAAGATATATAAGCTCCATTGGAGATTGAAACTTAGAAGCATAAAGGAAAGCATAGATACAACTACGCATTAAAGATATATAAGCTCCATTGGAGATTGAAACCAGTAGAAGCAGTATGTCCTTGATTATCCTTTACAGGCATTAAAGATATATAAGCTCCATTGGAGATTGAAACAAATCTGATCCTGTTTTATCTTGTGTATTTGTGGCGCATTAAAGATATATAAGCTCCATTGGAGATTGAAACATGGATTTCCAGCCCATAGCTGTTGTTCCTCCATATGCATTAAAGATATAAAAGCTCCATTGGAGATTTAAACTGGAATTTATCTACCAAGGATATAGCTTCTATTATTCGCATTAAAGATATATAAGCTCCATTGGAGATTGAAACTTTAAAGATAATATACTAGATTTAATAGCAATAATTCGCATTAAAGATATATAAGCTCCATTGGAGATTGAAACTTAACATATTTTGACGTTAGATTTTTTACTTTTCGCATTAAAGATATATAAGCTCCATTGGAGATTGAAACCTTAAGTTTCAAAAAGAATACAAGGACATTGTGAAAGGCATTAAAGATATATAAGCTCCATTGGAGATTGAAACTTATTTATTTTTTCATGATTCATATAACTTATCCCGCATTAAAGATATATAAGCTCCATTGGAGATTGAAACAAAGGTGATTATATAGGTGGAAATAATAGCAATTCAAGCATTAAAGATATATAAGCTCCATTGGAGATTGAAACTTGAAGTTTCTTTCAAACTGTTGATTTGACTTGTCTTGGCATTAAAGATATATAAGCTCCATTGGAGATTGAAACAGGTGGATTTTACAATGAAATTAATAAACCTCCAGGCATTAAAGATATATAAGCTCCATTGGAGATTGAAACTTAGATTAGTTTTTTTAATGTCTATACCTTGTTTTTGCATTAAAGATATATAAGCTCCATTGGAGATTGAAACTATTAACATTTTTAGCTTGTGGCTTATAATTTTTAAGGCATTAAAGATATATAAGCTCCATTGGAGATTGAAACAATGGTTATAATGATAATTTTGGTACAAATAGTATTGCATTAAAGATATATAAGCTCCATTGGAGATTGAAACATAAAAATCCTATTCATTTAGAAATAAATGGATTACAGCATTAAAGATATATAAGCTCCATTGGAGATTGAAACAAGAAAACTTTACGACATAGATAGAAATACAATAGTTGGCATTAAAGATATATAAGCTCCATTGGAGATTGAAACAGAAGGTATTCCATAGATAGAATTAAATTTAATATCTGCATTAAAGATATATAAGCTCCATTGGAGATTGAAACCTCAAATGCTAATTGTTTAATGTAAGAACTTATATTATCGCATTAAAGATATATAAGCTCCATTGGAGATTGAAACGCTTGCAATTTCTACAGTTTCACTTATTCCAAAAACTTTTGGATTAAAGATATATAAGCTCCATTGGAGATTGAAACATAGAGTTGATAAAACAATATAATAATGTAGCTGCTATTCCGCATTAAAGATATATAAGCTCCATTGGAGATTGAAACAGCATTAATTTAAAGATACAATGCAAAACTGTATCTAGCATTAAAGATATATAAGCTCCATTGGAGATTGAAACCCCACGTTTGAATCCATTTTCTACGTCTTTACTTTCTCGCATTAAAGATATATAAGCTCCATTGGAGATTGAAACTCAATTAATAAGTTTATATCATCATCATCATCGTACTGCATTAAAGATATATAAGCTCCATAGGAGATTGAAAATGAGGTATTGTTATCTGCTATTTATAAATGCGAGGAAGCATTAAAGATATATAAGCTCCATTGGAGATTGAAACATTATTCTTCCGTTTCTATATCCATCAAACCCACCGCATTAAAGATATATAAGCTCCATTGGAGATTGAAACGTTTTATGAATAAAAAGTGGAATCTATTATTAACTAAAAGGCATTAAAGATATATAAGCTCCATTGGAAATTGAAACAAGATTACAAATGCTGGAATAGTAACTCCCATTATGGCATTAAAGATATATAAGCTCCATTGGAGATTGAAACCTCTATAGATGTTCCATAATAAGCTGGTGTTCTAGGCATTAAAGATATATAAGCTCCATTGGAGATTGAAACAACAGCATCATCTACACATCCATTTTTCCCAGTGTGCATTAAAGATATATAAGCTCCATTGGAGATTGAAACCTCTAATTTAAATCCTGTCGGTGATGAACCTCTATTAGCATTAAAGATATATAAGCTCCATTGGAGATTGAAACACTGTTTTAGTCTTAGTAACAGGTGCTGCATAACTAAGCATTAAAGATATATAAGCTCCATTGGAGATTGAAACTAGTATCAACATTTGATTTTAAATAATCTATAAGGCATTAAAGATATATAAGCTCCATTGGAGATTGAAACTGGAATCATTTATTTTATCGTTTAAATAAGTAACAGCATTAAAGATATATAAGCTCCATTGGAGATTGAAACTTAATGTATTTATAATTAATGAATTTATACTCATAGGCATTAAAGATATATAAGCTCCATTGGAGATTGAAACATGTCTAGATTGTAAGAAACTTTTTCAGCTGCTTTCGGCATTAAAGATATATAAGCTCCATTGGAGATTGAAACTCAAGATTTAGGAGGTATTCAAGTCAAGGGGAGTTTGGCATTAAAGATATATAAGCTCCATTGGAGATTGAAACAATAGATGCTCAAATTAGATGCCTATTTGAATATAACCGCATTAAAGATATATAAGCTCCATTGGAGATTGAAACATAGGAATTTCAAGCGGGGCAAAATATGGAATCAGCATTAAAGATATATAAGCTCCATTGGAGATTGAAACTAGAAAAAAATAATAATCTCAATCTTCCTGCTGCTAAGCATTAAAGATATATAAGCTCCATTGGAGATTGAAACATAATATAAATACACACAATTTTTTTTAATATTTAAGCATTAAAGATATATAAGCTCCATTGGAGATTGAAACACATCAAAGGTATTACTCAACTTATTTGTTTTCATGCATTAAAGATATATAAGCTCCATTGGAGATTGAAACTGGACAATAACAATAGGAAATGTAGCTTTTTGGCTCTATGTTCACATGCATTAAAGATATATAAGCTCTATTGAAGATTGAAATCAGAATAAAATTGACTTCTTTTAATATCTACTTTAAAATAAAATAGATTTGTTATACTAATAAAAGCAAGTCCACTTAAAGATGAACTTGCTTTTAAAATGGTTACTTTATAATTTAAAAATGTTATGAAGCACTTTTATAATTTATCTTTTGTATAAACAATAGAAACAAAATCTGGACTCACAAAGGGTTCTCCACCTTCGGCATACATTAGACCTTTTATTGGAATCATTGGGTTAGAGTAAGTGGTACTTCTAGAAATGTCTATATGAGTGGCACAGTTAATTAATTTGTTAATTATGTATTTATTATATGGTTCAGCAAAATGAGAAGCAATAATCGTATCAAAATCTAATGATATTTCATAATTTATTACAATTATGCATTAATATATCATTACGCACACTACGATTATACCAAATATATCCAAATGAATGAACTGCAAACTTATTTAGATTTTGAGGAAGTGAGTTTATAATTATCTCCTATATTTTTGAAGTTCTCAGCTTGCTTATCTAGAATTTCAATATCAAACTCGTCTAAAAATTTGTTAGTATATATTCTTATTTGACATTTTACTACATACCCAAGTATAATTAAAATAAATATACTGGTATAAGGTATCAAGGGGAGATGTTGAATTGAAAAAAGTAATACAAGAATGTGGTATATTTATATTTGTATTTTTGATTGTTTTAACAATAATGAAGCTATTTAATGGAACTACTGACATGATATCTTATAGAAATATAACTCTTATATTTGTATTAAGCTTTATAAATATAATATTAAGACATACTCTTTTAATTGCAAAAGATAAGTACAATATGAGTGTTAGAAATTTTGAATTTATAAGAAGAATGACTATGATTGGAATAATTGCTGTTTATTTTTATTTCAAACAATAAGGAGCTGTAAAAAATGAAGGAGCTGTCTGAAAAAACTAAAAAAGATAAGGATGCGATAATAAAAAGGCTTAGAAGAATAGAAGGACAAGTCAAGGGTATTCAAAAAATGATAGATGAAGAAAAATATTGTGTAGACATACTTATACAGATAGCTGCAATACGTTCTGCAATAGATAAGGTAGGGGGTATAGTACTTGAAAATCATGTAAAAGGGTGTGTAAAAAACACAATGGATAACTCTGATGATATTGAGGAAAAAGATAGAGTTATAGATGAGCTTGTAAATACAATGCTTAAATTTATGAAGTAGGTGATTAAGATGAGACAAACTGGTGTTGTTATTAGTACTAATGAAAATATAGCTATTTTAAAAATGCAAAGACATTCAGCTTGTGCAAGCTGTGGTGGATGTGGAATGGGAAAAGAAGAAAGTAAGGAAATGCAAATAGAAGCAGTAAATAGAATAGGTGCTACTGAGGGGAACTTTGTTGAAGTCGATGTAAGTACTCCTAATGTATTAAAGGCTGCTGCTATAGCGTATGTAATCCCTCTAATAGTTTTATTTGTTGGAATAGTTATATCAAGTAAAGTATTAACAGCCATAAATTATAGTTCAAATATAGAAACTATGAGTGCTATAATAGGAACTTTATTGATGGGTATAGTATTTATGATAATAAAGAAGAATGAACCTAAATTTAAAAAGAGTGAAGAGTATACACCTGTTATAACTAGTATAGTTGATTAAAAAATGCTGATTGATATCAATCAGCATTTTTTATTTTTTTGCATAGTTTTGCAGTAGATGAAACTAATATTACACCTATTGCTATTGATCCTGCTATAAATATAGTATCACTACCAGTTTTAGCAGCACTATAGAAATCGTTGTTTATAATATCTAGCATAGTTAAGTACATACCATAACCTGGAACTAGAGGAACTATACCTGGTATTATGAATACTGTAACTGGTTTTCTATTTATTCTTGCAAAGAGTTCTCCTAATAAGCCTATTACAGTGGCTGCTATAAAGCTTGATAAAGAAGCTGAATTAGTTATACTATTTAAATAAGTGTATAATGTCCAGCCAATACTTCCGGTAAGGGATGCATATAAGAGATCTTTTTTAGGGACATTAAAAAAGATGGAAAATCCTATTGTAGCTAAAAATGAGTAAATAAAGTGAAGATATAAGCTCATTATAACACACCTCCAAACCAGTGAACCCATAGCTGGAATACTATACCTATTCCAACAGCTATACATATAGCTATAAATATTGCCTCAAATATTTTTGCAAGGCCACCTATTAAATCTCCTGATATAAAGTCTCTTAGACCGTTTGTAAAGGATACTCCTGGTACTAGAGGCATTATAGATCCAACTATTATCATATCAAGACTTTTTCCTATTCCGGTTAGAGTAAATAGTATACCGAGTATTCCTATTGTAGATGATGCTACAATTGTTGATAAAAATGAAGTATCACTTATTTTGTCTATTTTATCTGCTATAAATATTGATATCATAGATATTATAAATGCAGATAAAAAATCTAGAAATTCACCCCCAAACATAAGTGAAAAAAAACCACCTATAATTCCTGTAAATAAAATTCTTACAGGAAACGAATATTTATCTGCATTATCTATTTTTTTTAATTCAGATAAGGCTTGTGGTACTTTCATATTAGAATTTACATAGTCTCTTGAAAAGTTATTCACCATAGATACTCTGTGTAAATTTAAGCTTCTATTTTTAATTCTTTTGATAAAGCTTATGCCATCCATTCTATCATCTGATACGAATATTCCTGTTGGCGTTACAAATGCATTTACGTGATTTATATTTTTTGACATGCATATTCGAATTATAGTATCTTCTACCCTGTATATTTCTGCTCCATTTTTAAGCATTATTTCTCCAGCGTAAAGAGCTATTCTCAGTATCCCTTTTTTTTCTGTTATAGTCATAATACTCACCCCTTATGAAAAATAGATACTAAAGAATTATACCAAAATTTTACCATAAAATCTTTAAAAATTCTTAAAAAGAATCGAAAATAAAAGGAGTATTTAAAAATATATATAATTATAAATTAAGGAAAAAATTTAAGGAGGGTGAAATATGAATTTTGATAATTTAATGAAAGAAGATAAGCAGGTGTATGAAGCTCTAGTAAATGAGATTGATAGACAAAATAGAAATATAGAACTTATAGCATCAGAAAATTCGGTATCTTTAGCTGTTATGGAAGCTATGGGTAGTCACCTTACAAATAAGTATGCAGAAGGATATCCTTCTAAGAGATACTATGGTGGATGTGAGCATATAGATGTTATAGAAAATTTAGCCATAGATAGACTTAAGGAAATATTTGGTGCAGATCATGCTAATGTACAACCACATTCAGGAGCTAATGCAAATCTAGGAGTTTATTTTGCTATGTTAAAGCCTGGAGATAAGGTTATGGGTATGAATCTATCTCAAGGTGGGCACTTAACTCATGGTTCACCTGTAAATATATCTGGAAAATATTATGACTTTACAGAATATGGTGTTTGTAAAGAAAATGGAACAATAGACTATGATGATGTTAGAAAAAAAGCACATGAAGTAAAGCCAAAGCTTATAGTAGCAGGAGCTAGTGCATATCCAAGAGAAATAGATTTTAAAAAGTTTAAGGAAATTGCTGATGAGGTTGGAGCTATGCTAATGGTTGATATGGCTCATATAGCTGGACTTGTTGCAGCAGGACTTCATCAAAATCCATGTGATGTAGCTGATTTTGTAACTACTACTACTCATAAGACTCTAAGAGGACCAAGAGGAGGAGTTATTCTTTGTAAGAGTGAGTATGCAAAATTAATTGATAAAGCAATCTTTCCTGGAATACAAGGTGGACCACTAGAGCATGTTATAGCTGCTAAGGCTGTAAGCTTTAAAGAAGCTTTGCAAGATGATTTTAAGGACTATCAGAAACAAATAATTAAAAATTGTAAAAAACTAGCTGATGAACTAACAAAAAGAGAGTTTAATTTAGTTACAGGAGGAACTGATAACCACTTGATTCTTTTAGACCTTAGAAATAAGAATATAACTGGAAAAGAAGCAGAAAAAATACTTGATGAGGCTCATATAACGGTTAACAAAAATACTATACCTTTTGACCCAGAGAGTCCTTTTATAACTAGTGGAATAAGAATAGGAACTCCTGCTATTACAACTAGAGGAATGAAGGAAGATGAAATGAAGGTTATAGCTGAAGCAATAGACCTTTGTATAACTCATAGAGAAATAGAAAAGGCAGGTGAGATTATAAAAAATCTTACGGATAAATTTATTTTATATTAGAATAATATGTAGATTGTTCATAAATTAACTAAAAAATTTGAATTGCATTAATTTTATGTAAATTATATGATATATATACAACTAAGTTTCAAATTCTGGAGGATTGAGATATGAATACTAAAGATTATATGAAATTAATGCAAAATATTTTGCACTATATAGAAGATGGAATTCATGTTATTGATAGTGAGGGAAATACTATTATATATAATAAGGCTATGGCAGAACTTGAACAAATGAAAGAAACCGATGTATTAAATAAAAATTTGCTAGATATATTCAATGGATTAAATGAAGAAACGAGCACTCTTTTAAAGGCACTAAAGAATGGAAAAGTTATAAAGGATAAAAAGCAAACTTATCTAAATAAATACAAAAACGAAATTACTACTATAAATACTACAATACCAGTGATTGACAATAAAAAAATAATAGGAGCTATTGAAATATCCAAAGATATAACTAAGATTAAAGAACTTTCAGAAGAAATATTGACACTTCATAGAGAAAAATCAAATCCGAAGCAAATAATTCAAAGTAAAATTAAAAAATACACATTTGAAAATATAATAGGTCAAAGTGAAAAATTTAAAAAGGCTATATCTTTAGCCAGAAAAGCCTGTAAAACTCCAGCTCCTGTTTTTATATATGGAGAAACAGGAACTGGAAAAGAGCTTTTTAGTCAAAGCATACATTATGAAGGTATAAGAAAAAACAATCCCTTCATAGCTCAAAATTGTGCAGCTCTTCCTGAGAGTCTACTTGAAGGAATTTTGTTTGGAACAGAAAAAGGTGGGTTTACAGGGGCTGTAAGTAGACCAGGATTATTTGAACAGGCTAATAAAGGAACCTTGTTACTGGATGAAATCAACTCTATGACAGTAGAACTTCAAGCAAAACTTTTAAGAGTTTTACAAGAAGGTTACATAAGGAGAATCGGTGGTATTAAGGATATTCCTGTAGATGTGAGGATAATTGCTACAACTAATGAATTACCATCTAAGCTTTTAAAAGAAAATAAAATTAGAAAAGATTTATACTATAGACTTAATGTAATATCTATAAACATTCCTTCTTTGAATGAAAGAGAGGATGATATAATACTTTTAGTAGATTACTTCATAAAAAAATACAATAAAAAATTAAATAAAAAAGTAAAATATATAGATAAAAAAGCTAAAAACCTACTGATAAATCATAAGTGGCACGGAAATATAAGAGAGCTTGAAAATACTATATATTCTGCTATTAGTATGATTGATTCTGAAGATAGTATTAAAATTGAGCATTTAAATATTGATATCAATGAATCAGAGGAAATACAAAAAAATATAAATGTATCGAATGAGAAATGTTTAGATGAACTGCTAAAAGAAATTGAAGTGGATTTTATAACAAGAGCTTTAATAAATAATAAAAAAAATATTACAAAATCAGCAAAGCAGCTCGGAATAAAAAGACAGACTCTTCAGCATAAAATAAAAAAATATAATATTTAATAAAGCAAATATATTTGCACTTTAATGCAAATATATTTGCTTTTTTTATAATAGAAAATCTATTTTATATATAAAAATTAAACTTTATATATTGTTAAAAAAAGAACTATTATTCTGAAAGTTATGAAAAAACTGATGTATATCTAAGTTAAAATTGAATTTTCTGAAAATTAAAACAAAGTGGCACATTTGTTGCTGTATATAGCTGTATATATTAGTGCAAGAAATTAGAACATATGAAAATTTAAGGGGGAAAATATAATGGAAAATATTAGAGTTGGTATTTGGGGATTTGGAGCAATGGGAAGTGGAATGGCTAGTATGCTATTAAAAAAAGAAGGAGTAGAAATAGTAGCTGTTTGTGATAAACACGAAGATAGAATTGGAAAAGATGTATATGAGGTTTTAGGTGTTGATAGGAAAGATAAAAAAGAGATAATAATTAAATCTAATGAAGAAGAAGCTTTTACAGAAAAATGTGCAGATGTAGTTTTACTTGCAACTGATTCATTTACTAAGGGAGCTTTTGATAAGATAAAATTCGTAATAGAAAGAAAAATGAACGTAATATCTACTGCAGAGGAGATGGCTTATCCAGATGCACAAGAGCCAGAGCTTGCTAAAAAAATAGATAAAATAGCTAAAGAAAATCATGTATCTGTACTTGGAACTGGAATAAATCCAGGATTTGTACTTGATTTATTAATACTTGCACTTACAGGAACTTGTGAAAGTGTAGATTATATAAAAGCATCAAGAG
This sequence comes from Tepidibacter sp., assembly GCF_025210165.1. GTDB lineage: Bacteria > Bacillota > Clostridia > Peptostreptococcales > Peptostreptococcaceae > Tepidibacter_A. Next base: position 74,440 of record NZ_JAOASI010000013.1, on the reverse strand, counting down.
TAAATGATTTATCTCCATTTGGTCATGCTGTTATGGTAGAGCAAGGTGTTGGAGTTACTCCTGAAGATTTTGAAAAAGGAGTTAAGGATGGATCAATAGCAGGACATGTTGGATTCCCAGAATCTATAAAGATGATTACAGATGGAATCGGATGGGATTTAGAAAAGGTAGATCAAACAAGACAATCAATAGTATCTAATGTATATAGACAAAGTAAGTATGCAGAAGTTGAAGCTGGAAATGTAGCTGGTTGTAAGCAATGTGGTTATGGGTATGTAGATGGAGATATAAAGGTTGAAATGGAGCATCCACAACAAATACTACCTCATCTTGAAGGTGTTGATACAGGAGATTATGTACAAATCAAGGGAGTACCAGATATATCTCTTCAAATAAAACCAGAAATACCAGGAGGAATAGGAACTATAGCTATGTGCGTTAACAGTATACCTCATGTTATAAATGCAAGACCTGGACTTAAAACTATGCTTGATATACCTGTACCAAGAGCTATTATGGGAGATATGAGAAAAATGATTGAAACAAAAAAAGAATGTGACTGTGGTTGTTGTTAGGGGTGAGCTGAATGAATGCTAAAAAGGGAGATTGGGTTTTAATTCATAATGTTATATTAAATCCAGATCAAAGAGCACCACAGGTTCCAGATGACACTAAAAAAGTACCTCTAGAAATGTGGGTAAAAGGATTTTTAAAGCATGATGTATCTATAAATGATGAAGTTGAAATAACTACTATAACCAAAAGAACAGTTAAGGGTAAACTTATAGAAATAAATCCATACTACAAGCATGATTATGGAAAATGTGTTCCTGAGCTTTTACAAATAGGTCTTCAACTAAAAGATATATTATTTGGAGGTGAAGACTATGAGTAAGGATATGAGTTATTTAGGCGTAATGTCTAGAAGAAATGAAATAATGAAAAATGCTGTTGGAATAGATTATGAATTATTTGAATCAGGGAATGCTGAATTTGATTATGAGAAAATGATGAGAGAAACAGGCTATACTTTAAATGAAATGCAAAATATTCAAAAGGATGTAGCAATATGTAATACTCCACTAATAGAGCTTAAGAATATAACTAAGCTTGCTAGAAAATGCGCACCAAAAGGAAAAGGAGCAAGAATATTTATAAAGGATGAAGCATCTAGTCCATCTGGAAGCTTTAAAGCAAGACGTGCTGCAAATGCTGTATATCATGCTAAAAAACTAGGATATAAGGGTGTAATTGCTGCAACTAGTGGTAATTATGGAGCTGCTGTTGCATCACAAGCTGCAATGCAAGGACTTAAATGTATTATAGTTCAAGAGTGCTATGATAGTCAGGGAAAAGGTCAACCAGAGATTATAGAAAAAGCTAGAAAATGTGAGGCGTATGGTGCAGAGGTTATTCAGTTAAGTGTAGGACCTGAGTTGTTTTATACATTTTTAAGACTTTTAGAGGAAACAGGATATTTTAATGCATCTTTATATACTCCTTTTGGAATTGCAGGGGTTGAAACCTTAGGATATGAAATAAGTATGCAGTTTAGAGAAAAAGAGGGAAGAGATCCTGACGTTGTAGTTTGTACTAATGCAGGTGGAGGGAATTTAACTGGTACAGCAAGAGGGCTTATTAAAGCTGGAGCCTTTGATACTAAGGTTGTAGGAGCTAGTGTTAATTTAAAAGGTTTACATATGGCATCTGATACTCAATTTAATAAAAAGTCATTTACAACAGGACATACTGGATTTGGAATACCATTTTGTACTAATCCAGATAGATCAGATGTTCCAAGATCTGCTGGAAGACCACTTAGATATATGGATAGATATGTAACTGTAAATCAAGGTGAGGTATTTTATATGACAGAAGCCTTAGCTCAGCTTGAGGGTCTTGAAAGAGGGCCAGCTGGTAATACATCACTTGCAGCTGCATTCTCAATAGCTCAAGAAATGGATGAGAACAACATAATTGTTGTTCAAGAAACTGAATATACAGGAGCAGGAAAGCATATTCAACCACAACTTGCATTTGCAAGAGAAAATAATATAGATATAAGATTTGGAAATCCAGAGGATGAAGTTCCTGGGCAAAGTATAATATTTCCTTCGCATCCATCTAAGATTAAGGTGAAGGATCTTGATTTAAATAAAATTAAGAAATCGTATATTAAAAACTGTATAGAGAGAATAAAGGGAAATAAAATAAATAAGCAAGATTTAGAATTTTTAGTTAAAGATACTAAGTCTAGTGAAGAATTTGTAAAAGAAGTATTAAAAGAACTTGGTGCTAATTATTTAGAATAAAATTTGGGGGTGTAAATTTTGAAAAGAGCAGATGATTTTAATGAAAGAAGAGTACATTTGGCGAACTTGTCAGATCAGGAATTATACGATAGATTTTGGGAACTTGCAGGGAAAATAGTAGATCCACTACTAGAGCTTGGTAAAAAGAATACAACTCCATCTGTAGAAAGATCAGTTCTTCTTAGAATGGGATTTTCGAGTCTTGAAGCTAAGCCTTTAGTTGATGGAGCTATGGATAGAAATCTTATGAGAAAAGGGGTTGGACATATAGTTTATAGAGTGGCTAAAGACAAAAACTTATCCATTAGAGAAGCAGGTCTTAGTATGATAGAGGGTAAGTATTGGGATTATGCTCTTGAAGTATTTGGGAAAGACAAGGGTTAAGCTGCTTTATAGATATTAAAGGGGGAAAGAAAAATATGAAAAAATTAGATGTTAATGAAAAATTAGATATAAGAAATATATTAGAGGATTTGGAAAACTATAGACCTAAAAGAAGAGGTTGGACTTGGAGAGAAAATAAAGAAATAGAAATGGGAGGACATAAGTACTCTGATTGTTCACCTGCGCTTAAAAATTCAATAGGAATACCCGCTGCTGTTAGATATTTTGAAAATTTAGATCCTCAACCTAAGGAAGTTATAACTACAGAAATTGCTTCTGGTAGATTTGAGGATGATATAAGAAGAATGAGAATGGCTGCATGGCATGGTGCAGACCATTTAATGGTTATTAGAACTGCTGGTCAATCTCATTATGATGGATTAATAGAAGGATCACCTCAAGGTATAGGAGGAATTCCTGTTACAAGAAAGCAAGTTAGAGGTCAAAGAAAAGCTGTTGATTTAATAGAAGAAGAAGTAGGAAGACCAATAAATTACCACTCTTATGTATCAGGAGTAGCAGGTCCTGATATAGCTGTAATGTTTGCCGAAGAGGGAGTTAACGGAGCACATCAAGATCCACAGTACAACGTATTGTATAGAAATATAAATATGATAAGGTCTTATATCGATGCTGCTGAATCTAAGAAGATTATGGTTTGGGCAGATATAGCTCAAATAGATGGTGCTCATAATGCAAATGCAACTGCAAGAGATGCTTGGAAGGTTATGCCAGAGCTTATGGTACAGCATGCCATAAACTCTATATTCTCACATAAAGTAGGTATGAAAAAAGAAGATATATGCTTATCAACTGTACCTCCATCAGCAGCTCCAGTTCCGTGTGTTAAGTATGATTTACCTTATGCTGTTGCTCTAAGAGATTTATTTGATGAATATAGAATGAGAGCTCAACAAAATACTAAGTACGTTACATCTTCTTCAAGAGAGGCTACTGTAACTCATGTTATGAATATGATGATATCTAAGCTTACTAGAGCAGATATTCAATCTACTATAACTCCTGATGAGGGAAGAAATGTGCCGTGGCATATGTACAACATAGAAGCCTGTGATACAGCTAAGCAAACTCTAGTAGGTCTTGATGGATTACTTGAAATGGTTGAACTTAAAAAAGATGGATACTTAGGAGATAAAGTTAGAGAATTAAAAGAAAGAGCAATTCTTTACATGGAAGAAATGCTTGAGGTTGGAGGATATTTTGAAGCAGTAGAAAAAGGATTCTTCGTAGACTCTGGAATGTATCCAGAGAGAAATGGAGATGGAATAGCTAGAAAAATAAATGGTGGAATAGGTGCAGGATATGTATTTGAAAGAGATGAAGATTACATGGCTCCTGTAACTGCACACTTTGGATATAACAATGTTGCTCAATATGATGAGAATGCTGTAGATAACCCATCTTCACTAATTGGAGGATGTACGTTTGAAGATCCTGACAAAATAGTTTATATAGATGAGCTTGATGAAAATGATAATGTATTTAGCCGTCTAGACGAAAGTGAAAAGTATAGAAATTCAAACTTTGTTAAACCTGAAGTTGAATGGCTTGCTGATGGAACAGTTCAAGTCGAATTATTCCTTCCAACTAGTAGTAGAATAGCTGAATTTGCAGCTGTTGAATTTGCTAAGAAAATGAATCTTTCTGACCCTGAGGTTATACATGTTGAAATGATGCACCCATCAGAGGGAACAAGGGTACAACTAAAAGGGAAATTAGATGCAGATGTTGATATAAGCAAACTTGAAATACCACCAGAGCCTGAAGTTATGAGTGATGAAGAACTTTGGAGTGAAATAGAAAAAAGACCTATGAAGGTAGTTGCTGCAACTGTTGGAGAAGATGAGCATTCAGTTGGTCTTCGTGAAGTTATAGATATTAAACATGGTGGAATAGAGAAGTGGGGAATTGAAGTTGAGTACTTGGGAACTTCTTGTCCAATAGAAAAACTTGTAGATGCTGCAATAGAGTTAAACGCAGATGCAATACTTGCATCAACTATAATAAGTCATGATGATATTCATTATAAGAATATGAAGAGATTACATGAATATGCAATAGAAAAAGGAGTTAGAGATAAAATTATGATAGCTTGTGGAGGAACACAAGTTACTCCAGAAATAGCTATTAAGCAAGGAATAGATGCTGGATTTGGAAAAACTAGTAGAGGAATACATGTAGCTACATTCCTTGTGAATAAGAGAAAAGAAAAATTAGGTGAGGCTTAAAATATTTTTAAATATTATATAAGTTAGGTTGGAAATAAAGCTTATTTAAATAACGCTCATGTATTAAATATGTTCAATAAAACTAAGTATTACATCTTATTGAATATCCTAAAAGTTCTGAACTCCCGCTGGTCAGACAACGAACTTTTTTAACGGATATTCAAACGATGTAATACAAGTTTTATAAGAAATATTTAAAACAATCGCTAACATTTAAATAAGCTTAATTTTAAATATTGAAAATCTACCTTTATACAACTTTAAAAGATATTTTGATAAATAATTAGAGAAAATAATAAAACCTAAAAAAGTTTAAAAGATAGTCTAATGTAAATTTATTGGATGAGAGGAGGGAAAAATAGTGAAAATAGATGTTTTAGTAGCCGAAATAGGTAGTACGACTACTGTTGTAAATGCATTTAATGGTATAAACACAGATAATCCTAAATTCATAGGACAGGGTCAAGCACCTACTTCTGTTCTTGAGGGTGATGTAAGGATTGGATTAAATGGAGCAATAGATAGTCTGGCTAAAAGCTTAGGTGAAGACAAGGTTGAATACGAAGAGATGCTTGCTACATCTAGTGCAGCGGGTGGACTTAAAATGACTGTTCATGGTTTAGTTTATGATATGACTGCAAAGGCTGCAAAGGAAGCAGCTCTTGGAGCAGGGGCTATTGTACATAATGTTACATCTGGAAGACTTAGAAGAACTGATTTAAAAAAGATAAAAGAATCTAAGCCAAATATTATATTAATAGCTGGCGGTGTAGATTTTGGAGAAAGAGATACAGCAATTTATAATGCAGAACTTATAGCAAATATGAATCTTAATATACCTATTATTTATGCAGGAAACATAGAAAATCAAGAAGAGATTAAGCTAATATTTGAAGATATGAAATCAAAACTATATATAGTTGATAATGTATATCCTAAGATAGATTTATTAAATGTAGAGCCAACAAGAAAAGTAATACAGGATGCTTTTGAGGATCATATAACACATGCACCTGGAATGGAGCATGTTAGAGAAATTGTAAATGGACCTATTATACCAACTCCTGGTTCTGTAATGGAGAGTGCAAAACTGCTTTACGAAGAAATAGGAGATTTAATAGTGTTTGATGTAGGAGGAGCAACAACGGATTTACATTCTGTTACAGATGGAAGTGACAAGATAAGTAGAATACTTCTAAGTCCAGAGCCTTTGGCAAAAAGAACTGTAGAGGGTGATTTGGGAGTATATATAAATATGAAAAATATAGTTGAATTAATAGGTAATTATAAATTATCTAAAGAATTGGGAATAGATGTACAGGGATTGATAGATAATCATGTTCCTATACCAAAAACTAAAGAGCAAATAAAGTTTGTTGAAAGATTAGCCCAAGAAGCAACATTAAGAGCATGTGATAGACATGCTGGTATAATTAGAGATTTATATGGTGCAGGAGGCAGGACATCTATAGCTGAAGGAAAAGATTTAACAGAGGTTAAGTATATAGTAGGAACAGGTGGAGCTTTGACTAGACTACCTTTAAGAATTGACATAATGAAGTCAATAGCAAAATCAAATATAACAAAGACGAAGTTGTTTCCATCGGAAGAAGCTGAGATACTTGTTGATAATGACTATATTATGGCATCATTAGGAGTTTTGTCAAAGAGACATCCTAAATCAGCTTTACTTCTTATGAAAAAGAGTTTAGGTATATGAAAAAAATAAATAGGTCAGGTTACGAAGTAATTTTGATTATTTTCTAGGCACTCAATCACGAGCATACTCACTGTATGTAAGTGATTGAGTAACGACGAAAAGAATCAAAAGGACGAGTAAGATGACTAGTTTATTTTTTGAATATGCCTTAGGTATATAGGAGGGATGGTATTGTATCCGAGAATAGAGATAGACCTTTACAAATTAAAGCATAATGCAAGCTTACTTAGTAAAAAATGTAGTGAACATAATATAGAAGCGGCTGTAGTTACAAAAGTGTATTGTGCTTTTCCTGAAATTGTAGATTACTTAAAAGACAGTGGAGTTAAGTATATAGCTGATTCAAGAATAAAAAATTTGAAGAAGCTTGATAATATAAATCTTGAAAAAATACTTATAAGAATACCTATGCTTACAGAAATTGAAGATGTAGTAAAGTATTCTGATATAAGTCTTAACTCTGAACTTGAAGTTATACAAAAGATAGATGAAACTTGTGAAAGATTAAACAAAAAGCACAAAATAGCTTTGATGGTAGATCTTGGGGATTTAAGAGAGGGGTATTTTAAAGAAGAGGAATTATTTGAGGTTGTAGACGAAATTTTAAAGCTTAAAAATATAGAGTTTATTGGAGTGGGAACTAATTTAACTTGTTATGGTGCTGTAATACCTTCAAAGGAAAACTTAGGAAAATTATGCGAACTAGGAGAAAAAATAGAAGAAAAATTTGATATCAGGTTGTCTTTCATATCAGGAGGGAATTCAAGTTCATTACACTTATTAGATAAAAATGATATGCCTAAAAGAGTTACTAATTTAAGACTTGGGGAAGCTATAGCTCTAGGTAGGGAGACAGCATATTCTCAAGATATAAAAGGAGCTTACCAAGATGCATTTAAGCTAGTATGTGAAATTGTGGAGCTTAAAGAAAAACCATCTATTCCAATTGGAGAGATAGGAGTAGACGCATTTGGGAATAAACCATATTATGAAGATAAGGGAATCAGAAAAAGAGCAATACTGGGAATAGGAAAGCAGGATACTAATGTAGATGGAATGAGTACGGTTGATTCAAAGCAAGAAATACTAGGAGCAAGCTCAGATCATTTAATAGTTGATGTTACAGATAGTGAAAAAGAGTATAAGGTAGGAGATACTATAGAATTTAATCTTGAATACGGAGCACTAATGGCAGCTACTACAAGTAATTATGTGAATAAGGTATTTAAAAAGAGAGTAGAAGAGAAGGTATAAATATTGCTTAAGAGACAAATGATGCTTATTAAAATATCGCTACTTAGCTAACGTTTTAATAAGCATCATTTTCGGTTTGTATTATACATTGGAATAGAAAATAGAGTTATTATATAAGTAAAAGGTGGGTGAATGTATGGCAGTAAAAGAAATACTGTTATTGGGAAATGAAAATTTATATGAGATGTGTAAAGAGGTTTCAAGAGATGAAATTGATAAAGCTAAAGGAATAGTTGAAAATTTGCATGATACGATGATGGATTTTAGGAAAAAGTATGGATTTGGAAGAGCAATAGCTGCACCTCAAATTAATGAACTTTTCAGAATAATATATATGAATTTTGATGGAAACTCAATAGCTTTAATAAATCCGAGACTTGAGTTTGTTGATGATGAAAAGTTTGAAATGTGGGATGATTGCATGAGTTATCCAGGACTAGAGGTAAAACTATTTAGGTACAAAAAATGTAAAGTTTACTATAAAGACTTAGATTGGAATGATTGTATTTTAGAACATAAAGGAGATTTGTCAGAATTAATACAACATGAATATGATCATCTTGATGGTATATTAGCTGTTCAAAAGGCAATAGACAGTAAGTCATTCAGAATAAATAAAGATAAGGCAGGATGTTTTTAGATGATTTAAGTATTAGATTAAAATATAAATTCAAAAAGGGGAGATAGTCAATCTTAAATAGGTTGGCTATTTTTTATACAATGAAATGTTGACTATATACAACAAAAATAGTATCTTATACATAAGAGGTGGAGTTTTATGGCAAAACGTAAAAAATTATTTAATACAAAAATAAAAGTTCTTAGAACTGAAAAAAAATTAACTCAAGAAGATTTAGCTATAGAGTTGGGAATAAATAGAGGTACTATTTTAGAGATTGAAAGAGGGACTTTTAATCCTTCTCTTAAACTTGCTTTTGCTATAGCTAAATATTTTAATAAGACTGTTGACGAAGTTTTTGAAATTCTGGAAGAGATGGAGGAATAATTGATATGGGAGAACAATTACTAGGAATACATTCGCTATTAGCAACTATTGCGAGTTCATTATTTCTATTATTAGCTTTGATGAATAAGGATGAATTAGAGGAATTTGCATTTAATAATGCATTAAAATTATCCTCTGTAATTATTATAATATCATTATTAATATGCACATTATATTCAATTTCGTTAGGATGCAAGAATATTGATATTAATGTAGTATATTATATAATAGAAGGAATTTGTGCAGTTACTTTGTTATTATATTATATGAATTTGAATGGTTTTAATTTTAGTTTTAAAATTAAAAATGAAAAACTTATAAATATATTAATATATAGCTCAATTACTATAAGTACTTTAGCAACTATAAGTATGTTATTTGAATTTAAATTTTTCGAAAATGCACAAGGATTTATTAGATATGATGAATTAATTTTATTTATTAATGCAATATTGTTTACATTGATAATACCATTACTTCCAAAGAGGAAAAAACTTAATTTAGAGGAGTATAAAAAAGAGAAAAAAGAAATAGATAAAAAATTTAAAATGATGTATCTAGTATATATAGTTATTATGCTACTGGCTATTATTTATATCACTTTTAAAAAGATGAATATTATATAGGAAAAGGGTGATATCAAAAATGAAAAAGAATATACACTTAGGAAAGTTACTTACTATAATATTTTTTATACAGACTGTAATATTATTTTTTTCTATATATACAGGTATAGATAAGTGGATTAATATTAAATTCATTGGTATATATATAATTTGTACTGTACTGTATATTATGTATATGGCAATTATGACTATTGTTAATACAAGAAAACTAAGTAAGCGAGATTTAAAGAAAAGAGTATTTAGATTTGCTAAATTTTTCATATTATTTAGCTTTATAAATTGTATCTCAAATTATTTTAAAATATCAAATAGCGGTTTGTTAAGTGCAATTTCAAGTGCTTTTGGCATAGCTTTTGGTATTTCTTTTTGGGATGTAGTGTTTTTAAAGAAAAAAGAAAAGTATAGCTTAGATTATGTATATAAAAAGGATAATATTAAATAAAGAGAAATGCCTGTATGGTCACTTGGGGTTTTGTTTGGAATTATAGGTGGAATGTATCAAGTAATAGGTAAAATTTTCTGATTTCTAGTTATTGTATTTATATTAGATATAATGGTAAAATATAATTATAAATAAGAATAAAGGAGTTGATATCGTGGAAGATAACAAAATGATGGATTTCTTAATTCAAATGAATGATAATATTAACAAGAGATTTGATAACATTGAAAATGATATAAAAGATATGAAATCTGAAGTTAAAAGTATAGACAAAAGATTGACTAAAGTAGAATTATTTAATGAAGAAATAAATAGCAACACTAAACTTGCATTAGAAGGAATTAGTATGAATAAAGAAATAAATGAACGTCAACACAAAGAAATCATAGATAATATAAATTCTAAAACAGATGTGATTAAGGATGCTGTTGAAGATTTAAGTATTGATATTGAATTTATAAAACAAAAAGAATATAAAAATGAACAAAATATATTTAAATTAAATAGAAAGATATTATAGGTTTTGAGACTACCAATCAAGGTAGTCTTTTTGGCGTGTTTCAAATTAACCTTACACCTTATTTATTTCTAAAAAGAACTGCTAATGATAAATTCTTAGATTATGTATATAAAAAGGATAATATTAAATAAATAGAAATGAGAGGAAATAAATATGTTTAAATTCAATAAGCTAATACCAGAGTTATCCGTTTTGGATATAGACAAAAGCTTAAATTTTTATTTAAATATTCTTTTGTTCAAGCTAGAGTATGAGAGAAAAGAAGACAAGTTTGCTATGATATCATTAAATGGGTCTCAAATCATGATTGAACAGATAAATGGATATTGGGAAACAGGAGAATTATCATATCCTTTTGGAAGGGGAATCAACTTTCAAATAGAAGTTGATGATATTGATAAGTTATATGAAAATATAAAAGAAAATGAATATCCAATAAAAATAGAGATGGAAGAGAACTGGTATAGAGCAGATGATAAATTAGTAGGACAAAAGGAGTTTCTAGTTATGGATCCTGATGGCTATTTGTTAAGATTTGCACAGGATTTAGGAGAAAAAGATTATATTTATTGAAAGATTTAATCATTAAATGCTAAACTTATTGAGCTATGCTCATTTTTCTCCTAAATTAAGGTGAATTGCTATTTTTTTAATTCATTTATAAATTCAAGTACAGCTTCCTTTTTTGTAGCCCAAGAGGTAACTAACCTAATAGCAGAATAGTTATCGTCTATTTTTTTCCAAGTATAAAAATTAAACTTTTTTTCTAATCTTTTTATTATTTTATTTTCTAATATAGGAAAAATTTGATTAGTTGGAGAGTCTATTAAAAACTTGCAATTAGCTTCTTTTAAACCTTTACTCAAAAGATTAGCCATTTCATTAGCATGATTAGCAAGTTCAAAATAAAGATTATCAGTAAATAATTCTTCAAATTGAATTCCTAGAAGTCTTCCCTTAGCAAGTAATGCACCTTTTTGTTTTATATGATATTTAAAATCCTCTTTTAGGTTCTCGTTTTTTATTACTAAAGCCTCACCAAGAAGAGCTCCATTTTTAGTTCCGCCAATAAAAAATGCATCTGTAAAATTACACATATCAGATAATGTTAAATCAGCTTCTTTAACACAAATAGCAGAACCTAATCTTGCACCATCTGCATATAATATAAGGTTATTAGATTTACAAAACTCACTAAGATTTTTAAGTTCTTTTTTTGTATATATTGTGCCTAGTTCTGTTGTGTTAGAAATATATACAAGTTTTGGCTTTACAACATGTTCATTTGAATGAGAATTTAATACTTCCTTTATTTTCTCAGGAATTATTTTTCCATCGTTTGAATCTATTGTAATTACTTTGTGTCCTGTATATTCGATTGCTCCGGTTTCATTAACAGCAATATGGCCTGTGTTTACAGATATACAAGCTTCGTAAGGTTTTAAAAAAGCTCCAATTGCTATAAGATTTGTTTGAGTTCCTCCTGATATAAAGTGAACATCTATATTTTGATTTTGCATTATATTTTTTATTTTGGAAACTGCATTTTGAGTATGTCTATCATATCCATATCCTTCTTCTTGATCCATGTTTGATGCTATTAAAGCATTTAAAATTCTTGGATGAGCACCTTCGCTATAGTCATTTTTGAAGCTATACATAGTAATTTCCTCCTTTTTAGTATTTAAACTTATTAAATTTTAATTGATTATAGTATAGATAAAAATAGAAAAATTTTCAACTAGTTTTAGATTAAATGGTAAACTACAAAATTATTTGATATTATATGATTATACATAATAAGAAATAGGGAAGGAGAAGTTTGAAATGAAAAAAATATTAATAAAAGCATTATTAATACTTTGCTTAGGCACTGTTTTAACAGGTTGTGCTAATACAGAAGAACAAAAAGAAAATAAACAAGTAGAAAATAATGTTGAAGAAGATAAAAAAGTAGCTAATGGAAAAATATTTGATGAATTGACAAAAGTATTAGAATCAAACAATGCAATAGAGGCAAAAAAATTTATCTTAGATAATATAGAAAAGGTAGATCAAAAAACTGCAGATAAAATGGTTATGAAATATGAAGGATTATTAAGAAAGAATTTCTATATGTTGTCTGAAAAATTTAGTTCAACAGAATATTTTGTAGCAATTAATAAAGCAATAGATGAAAATCACAAACTAAACTTAGAGTTGATTAAAGATAAAAATATAAAGAAAGAAGCAATGGATGCTGTAGCTTCCGGACATACATTTGAAATGTTAGAAGGCGATTATTACTTAACTATGGACGATTCAATGATTTATGATACTTTTAGCTCTTATCTTTCTGAAAACTTAAAATCATATTATAAGTTGAAAAAGAAAGAGTTAGAGAACCCTACATTTATTGAAGAGTCTATCGGTATTGATTTTAAAGAGATAAAAGATAGAGCAGTTGCACTTGAAAAATTTATTAGAGATAACAAAGATTTTGAGAATAAAGAAACCTTAGAAAGTATGATGAAAATGTACGTAGAAGCTTTATTAAGAATTGATTATTTTAGCAATACTGTAGACTATGAAACTGGAAAAGTAGATGAGGTTGTTAAGAAAACATATGAAGAACTTAAATCGAGTGATTTTAAGATTTTAAAATATGTATCAGAAGAAATGGATACTTTATTATCTGAATACAAATATGTGGTAAAGGCAACTAATCAAGAGGCTACTCAAAAAATAAATGAGCTGAGGTTCAAATTATCAGATGAAGTAGCTCAAAAAATTGAAGAGTATTATTATTAAATATGAAAAAAGTACCTACAAGTGCAGATCAGCTAGAAGTAGGTGCTTTTTTGTTAAAATAAAACTATAATTTAAATTTTCATGAAAGGAAAGATATATGTATGATATAACAATAGTAGGTGCAGGAGTTAGTGGCATTTTTCTTGCATATACTCTACTACAAACAGAAAAAGAATTAAAAATATTGATGATAGAAAAGGGAAAAAACTTTATAGATAGAATATGTCCAATTGAACAAGGATCAAATGAAAAATGTGTTAATTGTAAAATATGCAATAAGATTCAAGGGTTTGGAGGTATGGGAAGGTCTGAAGGAAAGTTCAATTATACTAATGATTTTGGTGGTTACTTAGGTGAAAAAATTGGAAATGATAAAGCCATAAATTTAATGGAGTCTGTTGATAAAATATTATGTTCGTTTGGAGCTGATAAAGTTAAGATATATAGTACAGAAAATGAATATCTTAGCAAAATAGCAAATGAAAATAATTGTGAAATATTAACTACAAAGGTAAGGCATTTAGGAACTAACTTATCACATGAAATTTTAAATAAAATGTATTTATATCTTAAAAATAAGATTGATATTGAGTTTAATACCCAAATAGACTCAATAAATAAAGTTAATGATAGATTTGAATTAAATAGTAAAGAAAAGAGTTCTCAATCAAAAGTAGTTGTATTAGCTACAGGGATAAGTGGAGGAAATCAATTTTTAGAATATTGCAAATCATTTGATATTGAAGAATATAGATGTAGAGTAGATTTAGGAATAAGAGTTGAGATGAAGGATAATCAACTAGACACTATCTTAAAAGATTCTTTAGAAACTAAGGTTAGGTATAAAGATGATAAACTTGAAGCAACAACTTATTGTATGAATTTAAAAGGAAAAGTTATCAGAAAATATCAGGAAGGATTTGTGATGGCAGATGGACAAAATTATCTTGAAACAGATAATCCAAGCTGTAATTTAAATTTCTCTGTTTTTGTACCTAAATATTTTTCCTCTACTAAAGATGCAAAAGAATATGCTACAAGTATAATAAAATCTATAAATCAAGAGAAGCATCGTGTAGTTGTTCAAAGACTAGAAGATTTAATAAAAGATAGAGCAACTACAAAAGAACAACTTAATAAAAATAGTATTCAGCCCACTCTTTACGCACAGGCTGTAAATCTAAATGATAAAGTTCCTAAAATTTACACAGATGCTGTATTGAAGATTTTTGAATCAATGGAAAAACTAATAAAAGAAGAGATTGATAAGGATACTTTATTGTATGGAATTGATGCAAAGTTTTATGAAGGTGAGATTAATACTAATGAATATTTTGAGACTAAAGAGAAAGGTATATATCTTATAGGAGATTGTTCTGGAACCACATACTCTTTATCGCAGGCGGCTACTAGTGGAGTGTATGTTGGTAGACATCTTTTAAAGATTTTATAATTATATTTGTGCATTAGAAATGCTCCTTAAAATTTTAAGGAGCATTTACTTATTTTAATCTTTCATCATCTTCATCTACATATTCTAAAATATCACCAGGCTGACAATTTAAAATTTTACATAGAGATTCTAGTGTGGAAAAACGAACAGCTTTTGCTTTGTTGTTTTTTAGAATAGATAGATTAGCCATAGTTATTCCCAGCTTTTCTGAAAGTTGAGTAGAATTAATCTTTCTTTTGGCCATCATTACATCTACATTTACTATAATTGGCATATCAACATTCCTTTCTAAATTGTTTTATCGTTTTCTTCCTTAATTTTTATAGCTATATTAAATAATTCTGATAATACTAGGCAAAAAAATCCTATTGTTATACAAATGAAAGCCACTACAATAATTGGGCTTCCTAGAACAGTATACTTGAAAAATTCAACTGAGTGTTTCAAATATTTTAAGCATAAAATAAAAATAATAATTTCACTAAAAGAACATATAGAAATAACTTTTAATGATTTAACACTTTCAATAGAAAATGGATTGTTTTTTACAACTAAATTAGAGAGTTTTTTTAGTTTAAATAAAGATATAACATAAGGTATAGCACATAAATAAATACAAGTTGTAACAATCATTACTAAGCTATGATCTAATAGAAAAAATTGACTTTTAAAGAATGCTGTAGTAATAAGTGGGGTTCCTAGAAGAAGAATGCATGTAATAGCAATTCCTAAAGTTACAACCATATTTAAAATTTTTGGATTAAGATTATTTTTCATTTTATCAACCTCGATTCTTTTATTTTATAATAATGATATACAATTATTTATCGTTTGTCAATAAAAAATAAAAGTAGATAGATATATATTTGGTGTTTTGCATTGTAAGTCAATATATGGTAATATAAACCTGTGATGAAAATTTATCCAAATTATAAAAGGATTTATAATATAGGAGGAAAAAAGTGATAAATAAAAAATTAATTTCGATTTTTAGTGTGTTTTTCTTAGTTACAATGATGGCTGTAGTTATGGCTACAAATGGTTCTTACAAATTAAATACATATAGATATTATATATATGTTTGGAATATGTTTTTGGCGTGGATACCATTTGTGTTTTCTTTGATAGTACACAATAGGTATTACAAAGGTAAGGGAATTATAAATAGTATATTAATATTTATATGTATGGGGATATGGTTATTGTTTTATCCTAATGCTCCATATATAATAACGGATTTTATACATATAAGTGTATCTAATTATCCATTTAAGATAGAAGATACTTTAGAGTTTCAACGAAACTTTAGGATATGGTATGATTTTATACTTATAGCTTTTTGTGCTTTAATAGGATACTTACTTGGAGTAGCTTCTTTATATTTAAACCAAATAATAGTCAAAGATAAGTTTAATAATTTGATATCTTGGATATTCGTAATTATTGTATCTTTTCTTAGTGGATATGGAATATATTTAGGTAGATTTGTTAGATTTAATAGCTGGGATATAATATCAAATCCTATGAAGTTATTTGGATACATTATAAATAGCTTTAAGCTTGAAGCTATCTATTTTACTTTGATGTTTGGTATGGTTTTACTGTTCACTTATATACTTGTATATAACTTGATAATTTTTAAGAACAATCCTAAATAAAAGATTGTTTTATAACGAATAGGAAATTATACTATTTTTGAGCAACGGAGACCGTAGGGAACGTTGGCGACATGAATCACCGCGTTAGCGAGTAGACGAATTTTTTTATAATCTAAGTTTGAAAATATAATATAGACTAGGGGAGAGCGATTTGTATTTGAGTGTAGATGAAATTGAAAAGGGTAAAAAAATAGCTAAATATATACTAGGGGCAGAATTGATTTCTATTATTTTACTTGTGATATTTAAATTAAATAAACGTGGATTTGATTATAAGGATATAATATTTACAGTTGCTGTAATAACCTTATTTGTAGGACATTACAGAGGAAATAAAATAATTAGTTATTTTATGAGTTGGTGGATATTTGCTTTGCTAGCTTTAATATCTATAGTTTTATTTATAAAAACTGACTATTATATTGGTTTGAATATATATATTTCTTGGATAATTATAATATCTACTATAGGTATTTCTTTTGCGATGAGAAAATTTATTAGATATAATAAATTAGATGATTATCATGAAAAATTTATTATGTATAAACATAATAAAAAAAGTAAAAAAATAAAAAATATAGAAAATATAATAATGATAATATCTCTTTTAGTTATAAAATGTTGATAAGTTATAGGAGGTAATTATGAAAAAAATAATATCGCTGATTCTATTAACTATAATTATATTTATGACAGGATGCTCAACTGAGAAAAATAAAGCTATAAAAGAAGAATTAAAAATAGAAAAAAAAGAAAAAATTGTAAATAATGAAGAAACTAAAAAAGATGAAGAAGATAATAATATATCTTATTTTAAACAACATGAAGTAGTAGACAATAAAGAAGCAAAAGCTGATTTTATTCTTGAAGCATATGATAGGGATGAAAATATTATTTGGGACAAAAAATGGAAAAATTTATATATTACAGAATTAGAGTTAGCTTCAAAACCTATAATAAAAAATGAGTTTGTATATATAGAAGTTTATGGTGATTTATATTCAATAGATTTAAAAACTGGGAAAGAAATATGGATTAGTAAAGGAATAGGGGCAAGTTCGAAATCTTATATAGATAAGGACAGAATATATATAACTGGTTATTATGGACCTTTTTTAACATGTATTGAACGTAAAACTGGTAAACAAATATGGCAATATGATAATGGTGATATGTTTTGGTCAACATCTGTGTCAAAAATTGATGATAAAATAGTTGTTGAATATGACAGTGCTGAAGGGGCTAAAAAGGCTTTATTCAGTGAAGGGGGAGTATTTATAGGGGAAGAAAAGGGATATTAAATAATAAGGATTTATGGAGATGATAATTTGATATATCTATTAAAAAATCTTATAAACAATCTAGGATATGTTGTATTAATAGCGTTTATGATATCCAAGATAAAAAGCTTTAAAAAGATAATACAAAAAGATGCGTTTACTCATATAGATCTTTTTATACTATCTGTTATATTTGGTACATTTGGTATACTTGGAACTTATATAGGTACAGATGTTAGGGGAGCTATAGCCAACACTAGGATTATTGGTGTTATGGCAGGAGGAATACTTTGTGGTCCTTTTGTTGGTATATTATCAGGTATAATAGCAGGAATGCATAGATATTTAATAGATATCGGAGGCATTACAGCGTTTCCTTGTTTTATAAGTACAGTTATTGGAGGTTTTTTATCAGGTATTATATACAACAAAGCTACTGATAAGAAGAGATGGATATATGGTATTTTAGGTGGAATACTAATTGAAAGTATAAGTATGGGATTAATACTTTTGCTTTCAAGACCATTTGCAGTAGCACTTTTGATAGTTAAGAAAATATATATACCAATGACCTTAGTCAATGGAATAGGTATAGGAATTGTAATAATAATTACAGAAAATATATTTGAGGAAAAAGAAGAGATAGCTGCAAGACAAGCAAAATTAGCTCTTGAGATAGCTAACAAAACTCTCCCTTATTTCAGAAATATAAACAATGATTCTTTAAAAAAAATATGTACAGTTATAAAAGATAGTGTTGGAGCTAGTGCTGTATCTATAACTGATAAAAAGTATATATTAGCTCATGTGGGAGATGGAGAGGACCATCATATAGATGGTGAGAAGGTATTAACTCGTGCAACTGAAAGGGTAATAGAAACTGGAGAAATAATAATATTTAAATCTCATAGGGAAATAGATTGCTCGAATGAGAATTGTCCATTAAAATCTGCTATAATAATGCCATTAAAGGATAGGGAATCTGTTGTTGGTACATTAAAAATATATTATAATAAAGAAAATTCTGTAAGTTTTAAGGATGAAACTTTAGCAATAGGACTTTCTCAGATGATATCTACTCAGCTTGAAATAGCTAAAATAGAAAGGCTTAAGGAAATGGCAAACAAGGCTGAAATAAAGGCTCTTCAAGCTCAGATAAATCCTCACTTTCTATTTAATGCATTAAATACTATAGTTTCATTTATAAGAATAAATCCAAATCGTGCAAGAGAGCTTATAATAAACTTATCTACCTATCTTAGATATAACCTAGAAATAGGTGAATCTTGTGTTGATATAAATAAAGAATTAGATCAAGTTAAGGCGTATGTAGAAATTGAAAAAGCTAGATTTGGTGATAAATTAAATGTAGTGTATGACATTGATGAGAGTATACAAATAAAGGTTCCAAGTCTTATAATACAGCCTTTGGTTGAAAATTCTATAAAGCATGGAATACTAAAGGGAACAGGTAGAGGATGTGTAAGAGTAAAGGTTCAAAAATATTATGAAGATGTAGAAATATCAATAGAAGATAATGGAATTGGAATAGATGAGGACATAATAAAAAATATATATAAAAGAAATATGAAAGAAAACAAAATTGGGCTTTCAAATGTACACAATAGATTAAGACTTATATATGGAAAAGGACTTGATATAAAAAAACTTGATAAAGGAACAAAGATAAGCTTTATAATATATCGTGAAGGAAAGAGGAAATAGAATGAAATGTATAATAGTAGATGATGAATCTCCTTCAAGAGAGGAGCTTAAATACTTTATAAATAACTTTAGTTCAATAGAGATAGTACAAGAATTTGATGATTCATTAGACGCTTTAAAATTCATAGAAAGTAATGATATAGATGTTATATTTCTTGATATAAACATGCCAAAGCTAGATGGTGTTTGTTTAGCAAGAGTTATACATAAGTTTAATAAAGATTTTAAAATAGTTTTTATAACAGCATATAAAGAACATGCTATAGAGGCTTTTGAACTAGAGGCGTTTGATTATATACTAAAGCCTTATTCTGAAGAAAGAATACTTACCACATTAAAAAAGATAGAGAGATTAGAGACTTGCGAAGAAAAAAAATGTATATATGATAGAATAACTCTTTTTAAGGGAGAAAAAATGATAGTAGTAAATATTGAAGATATATATTATTGTACATCCTCGGAACGTTATACTTTAGTGTTTACTAAGGATGAAGAATACAGTGTTAATATGAGTATATCAGAGTTTTACAATAAAATATCTAATTATAATTTTTTTAAAAGTCATAGATCCTATATAATGAATATAGACAAGATAGAAGAGATAATACCTTGGTTTAACAATACATACAATGTTAAATTAAGAGGTTTGAATGTTGAAATTCCAGTTAGCAGAAAAAATATAAAGGAGTTTAAGCACATAATGGGCATATAAATGCACTTTATGTGCTTTTTTTTGCATTTCGTGTTCATTATAAAAATTTTAACTAATTATTTATTATAATTTAGTTAATATTAATTAAATTTCAAGGAGGGGATATCATGAAAACGTTTTTTTCAGCAATCATGCTTTTGATTTTAGGATATTTTGTATATGGTAAACTTGTAGAAAATATACTTGGAATTGATGATTCACAAGCTACACCAGCTATTGAAATGGAAGATGGTGTGGATTACATACCTATGAGTTGGCCTAGAATCTTTCTTATTCAGTTTCTAAATATTGCAGGACTTGGACCTATATTTGGAGCAGTAGCAGGAGCATTATGGGGACCAGTAGCATTTTTATGGATTGTATTTGGATGTATATTCGCAGGAGCAACACATGATTTCTTATCAGGATATTTATCTATGAAGCACAAGGGTACTAGTGCATCAGAAATAGTAGGTATCTACTTAGGGGAAACTATTAAGCAAATAATGAGAGTATTTACAGTAGTACTATTAATATTAGTTGGAGTAGTATTTGTTACAGGACCAGCTGGACTTTTAGCTAATCTAACTTCATTTGACAAAGGATTTTGGGTTATAGCAATAATAGCATATTATATATTAGCAACTGTACTTCCGGTTGATAAATTAATAGGAAAAATATATCCAATATTTGGAGCATCTCTTCTTACGATGGCTGTAGGTATAGCTGGAGGGTTAGTTGTAAAAGGATATAATATACCAGAAATAACTGTTGCAAATTTACACCCTAAGGGAACTTCTATATTCCCATTTTTATTTATAACTATAGCATGCGGTGCTATTTCAGGATTCCATGCTACACAATCTCCTCTTATGGCTAGATGTGTTAGAAAACAAAGCGAAGCTAGAAGAATCTTCTATGGATCAATGATAGCAGAAGGAATAATAGCTTTAATATGGGCAGCTGCTGCTATGACTTTCTTCGGAGGAACTCAAGGACTTGCAGCTGTGCTTGCTAATGGAGGACCGGCAGTTGCAGTTAATGAGATATCAACTTCTTTACTTGGAAAATTTGGAGGATTACTGGCACTATTAGGAGTTGTTGCATGTCCTATAACATCGGGAGATACTGCGTTTAGAAGTGCAAGGCTTACTATAGCTGATTCAATGAAATATAAGCAAGATAGTTTAGTTAAGAGATTTTCAATAGCATTACCGTTATTTGCTGTAGGTATAGCACTTACATTTATGGACTTCAATAAAATCTGGAGATACTTCTCTTGGGCTAATCAAACTTTAGCTATGATGATGTTATGGGCAGGGGCTGCTTACTTAGCTAAAGAAGATAAAAATCACTGGATTGCAAGTATACCAGCTACATTTATGACTTTTGTAACAACAGCATATATAATACAAGCACCAGAAGGATTAAAGCAACCTGCAAGTATTGCAAATCCTATAGGAATAATATTGGGGGTTATAATATTTGGATTATTTATCGCTAAGAAGAATAAGAATAAAGATAAAATAGTTGCTTAATAAATGTATTAAAATGAAACATGTGTATTGTTTTAATACATAAAGAAAAAGCTATCGAGATGATAATTGTATCAATATGATGCAAAAAGGTATGATTGAATTCAATCATACCTTTTTTATAACGAATAGGAAATTATATTCATATTTAAATTGTGGATAAGTATAATTTACGTTACGAATTTCAAAAAAGTCTACATTAAAAAATTTTCAATAGGAAACTATAGCATTTTTGTTTTGTAGATAACTGATTGAAAAAGCTACACTTGAGATTATTTTTGAGCAACGGAGCCTGTAAGGATCGTTGGCAATATGAGTAACCGAGTTAGCGAGTAGACGAATTTTTTTATTATAAATGTTTAATATTAATAAATAAAGGGTATTAAATATGAGAATAAATGGCAAAAGAACGAAAAAATAGATTCTAATAAACTTAATTGGTATAGATATTGCTTTAAAAAATAATATTAATTAAGAGAGGGGGGGATTTATATGGAGCATTCATCTATTTCATATATATCTTTGTTGATAATAATTTTACTTGCTACATTTGTACCTATATTGATAACAAAAATTAAATTTATACCAATACCTATAGTGGTTGGAGAAATAGTATCTGGAATGATTATAGGTAAGAGTGGCTTTAACCTAATTCAAGAAAGTTCACAGCTCGAGTTCTTATATACATTTGGATTTGCATTTTTAATGTTTTTATCAGGTCTTGAGATTGATTTCAATTTAATGAAGCCTACTAATAAAAGCTCAGAGTCTAAATGGTATAAAAAACCGTTATTAGTATCTATGATTCTATTTTTTATAACCTTGATTTTATCATTTGGTATAGCTTATATGTTTAAAATATTTGGACTTGTATCTAATGTAGCTCTTATGAGCTTAATACTTAGTACTACGTCTTTGGGTATAGTAGTACCTATATTAAAAGAAAAAAATATAATAAATTCAGAATATGGTCAAACAATACTTCTTACTGCTTTAATATCTGACTTTGTAACTATGGTTCTAATAACATTCTTTGTAACGTTCTATACATCAAAGGCAACTTATGAGGTTTTGTTAATATTATTGTTATTTGTTGCATTCTTTGTTTTTTATAGAATGGGTCTTAAATTTGTAGTAGATAACAAGATAGTAAAAGAATTAGCTAATACTACATCTCAAATAAAGGTTAGAGGAGCATTTGCTTTAATACTTATATTTATAGCTCTAGCTCAAAGCCTTGGTACAGAAATTATTTTAGGTACATTTTTAGCAGGACTTATAGTTGCACTACTAGATGAAAAGGATAAATCAGATTTATATGTTAAGCTTGATGCTATAGGATATGGATTTTTTGTACCTATATTTTTTATAATGGTAGGAGTTAATTTTGATATTAAGTCAGTTATTAATAATTCAAAGGCAATGTACCTTGTACCAGCTTTATTAGTAGCTGTTTATGCAGTGAAAATAATACCATCTTTACTGTTGAAGTTTAATTTTTCTATGAAAAAGAGTATGGCAGCTGGATTTTTATTATCATCAAGATTAAGCCTAATTATAGCTGCAAGTGCTATTGGGTTAAAGCTTGGACTTATAAAAGAGGAGACTAACGGAGCGATTATCTTAGTTGCTATAATAACATGCACATTCTCTCCCCTTGTATTTAATCAAATGATGCCTAAAGTAGATATAAAAAACAAAAAAAATATATTTATAATAGGTATTAATGATAAAAGTATGTTACTTGCTAGAAGACTTAAGAAATTTGATATGAATTTAACCTTTATAACATATAATAAATCTCAGTTTGATAAAATAAGTGTTACTGGAGAAAAGGTATATTTGGGAGATGCAACCGATATTAAGTGGCTTGAGGAAATAGGAATGAGAGATGCTGATACTGTTGTTGTTGCAAAGAGTATAGAAGATATCAATACTAAGATATGTGAAATATGTAAGGTGAAATTTGGAATAGAACATATAATACTTTTAACTAATAGTCAATCAACACCTAAAGGAGAGTCTTTATATGGAGCTATGAGTGTATCGCCAGAATTTGCAACTGCTTTTATGGCTGAACATTTTATAATACATCCAAAGGCATTCTCCTTATTATTTGAGGAAGATGACTTTATGATAGAAGAAGTATATCTTCAGAATCAAGAATATTTCTTAAAACCATTAAACAAGGTAGTTTTGCCAGGGGATTGCTTGATTTTATCTATAATGAGGGGATCTGAAAAAATAATACCACACGGATATAATATACTTCAGCCAGGAGACCTTATAATGGTTGTTGGAGAAAGTCATAATGTAAAAAAGGCAAAAAATATGCTTGGAAGTATTAAAGAAAACAGTTATTTATAATAAATAATTGTTTTCTTTCTTCTATAGGAACTATAACATTTTGTTTTGTAAATAATTAATATATTTACTTTTAAAATTTATAGTGATATAATAAATAGAGGGATTTTAACTCTAAACATTTCGTAATTAGAATTTACAAATCTTTATGAAATTCTTGTCTAGATATAGTATCTAAATTCAATTAATCAAAATAAATATACATAACTGAGATGTATAGTCTATGTGGCAGTATTTACACGTATATATAGCACTTTAAATTTGGAATATTAATAATATATTTATAAATAAATTATTTAAACTAAAAATCATCAGAATAGAAACAACTTCTGCTTCTATGTAAAAATGTTACAATATTGTCATTTTTAATATTTAAAAATAAACAAAGTAATACAAGGAGGTTTTAAATGGAAAATAATAAAAGAGAGATTTCATTAAAAAGAGCTGAAGAGTTAAAAGGTAGAATAGAGGATTATTTAGAAGCTAAAAAAAGTATATCTAAAGGATTAGAAAATGAAGAAAAGCTAATTGAGAGAAAGAATAAAATTCGATCTGTTCTTGGAGGAACTGAGGAAGATTGGAATAACTATAAATGGCAATTATCTAATAGAATCGGGGATGTAGATACTTTATCTAAAATATTAGATTTAACAGATGAAGAAATAAATAAAATACAAGAGGTTGGAAAGCAATTTAGATGGGCTGTATCTCCATATTATTTAAGCTTAATAGATCCTAAGGATAAATTCGATCCTGTAAAACTTATGTCTATACCTGAATTTATAGAAATTCAAGATAATGTAGATGATTTAGATCCTATGGGAGAAGAATTTACAAATCCTGCTGGAAGTATAACTAGAAGATATCCTGATAGACTTATAATAAATGTAACTAATGAATGTGCTATGTATTGTAGACACTGTCAAAGAAGAAGAAATATAGGTCAATGTGACGAAGCTAAGTCTAAAAAAGTTATACAAGAATCAATAGATTATATAAGAAAAAATGAAGAAATAAGAGATGTATTAATAACAGGAGGAGATCCTCTTACGTTAAATGATGATTATCTAGAGTGGATAATAAGTAGCTTAAGATCTATTCCTCATGTTGATTATATAAGACTTGGAAGCAGAACATTAGTTACTATGCCTCAAAGAATCACAGATGAATTTTGTAATATGGTTAAAAAGTACCATCCTATATTTATAAATACACATTTTAATCATCCTATGGAAATTACACAAGAGAGTAAAGCTGCATGTGAAAAGCTTGCAAATTCAGGAGTACCTCTTGGAAATCAGGCTGTATTATTAAATGGTATAAATAACGATAAATTTGTTATGAGATGCTTAAATCATGAATTGTTAAAGTGTAGAGTAAGACCATATTATATATTCCATGCAAAGCATGTTAAAGGAACTACACATTTTAATACTTCTATAGATGATGGAATTGAAATCATGGAGTATTTAAGAGGATATACATCTGGATTAGCTGTTCCAACTTATATAGTTAATGCTCCAAAAGGAAAAGGTAAAACTCCTATACTTCCTCAATATTTAATTTCAAGAGGAAAAGATTTTGTAATGATAAGAACTTGGGAAGGTGAAATTGTTAAGTATGAAAATCATCCTTCTGTAGATATAAAAGAAGTAATAAAATAGTTTTTGACAATAATATTTTATTATGATATTATATGACTTGTCGAAAAATTAAATAATGAGTAAGTCGGATAGTTGCGTGTGTAAACACGAGGAAAGTCCGAGCTCCGTAGAGCAGGGTGCTGGGTAATACCCAGTGAAGGTGACTTTAAGGACAGTGCAACAGAAATAAACCGCCATAATTTATTATGGTAAGGATGGAAAGGTGAGGTAAGAGCTCACCAGCAACTAGGTGACTAGTTGGCTATGTAAACCCCACCTGGAGCAAGACCAAGTAGGAACTTAAAAAGGGGGCTGCTCGTTCCCGTTCCGTAGGTAGGTCGCTTGAGCTTATTGGTAACAATAAGCCTAGATAGATAACTATTCAATACAGAACTCGGCTTATAGATTTGCTCATTTTAAATAAAGACTCAGCTTTGGTTGGGTCTTTTTTAGTGCTTAAGCGAAAAATGGCACTCATTTTAATACCGCTGATTAGTCAACATTTTAATAAAACTAAGACTTATACTTATTGAATATACTAAAACTTCATCAACTCCCTACGGTCAGACAATGAAGTTTCTTAACGTATATTCAAACGTCTAAATCTAAGTTTTATAGTAAAATGTTAACAAAAAATCAGCTAACATTAAAATGAGCGCCATTTTTAGTTTGGTTATATAAAAAAAGCAAAAATGAATATCATTTGAGTACCTGTTTTTGTAAAATTTATTTGTAGTTTGGAATAATTTGTAGTTATAATATAGATATCAAGGTAAAAAGGAGGAGAACTATGTGTATTGTCATAATTGTGGAAAAAAAATAGTTCCTGAAGTTTACAAATTTTGTCCAAATTGTGGTGTGAACTTGGGTAAAGATAGTTCTAAAAGTCAATCTATCAAAAGTGGTCACAATAGTGTAAATATTGGAGGAAATGGGGATAACCATAGGTATCACATTGACAGTATAAATTATAATGT
The DNA here is from genome assembly GCF_025210165.1 of Tepidibacter sp. Classification (GTDB taxonomy): domain Bacteria; phylum Bacillota; class Clostridia; order Peptostreptococcales; family Peptostreptococcaceae; genus Tepidibacter_A. Next base: position 47,811 of record NZ_JAOASI010000013.1, on the reverse strand, counting down.
AGATAATCAGCAAAAACATATTAAATATAATATGGATAAGATTAAAAAAATACCGCTAGATATTAAAAAAGCATCTATGTTTAGTGGTTTTGTAGGACTAATAGGTTTTATTGGGAGTATAGTATCTATTGTAAGTTTCTTTAAAGGCGGAATCTTATTAAGAAGTAATACATGGATACAATATGTGATACCATTGTCTATGCTATTAGGATTTGGATTATTATATATACTGGGAACTCTTAAAAACCAAGGGTTTAAGGGAGTGAATACTTTTTTAGGTGATTTTTTACTTTTATTAGATGAAGAAAGAAAGTTTTTTTTAATAAAAGCTTATTCCGACTGTCCTATATGCAATGGAAGAGTTAATGTAATGAAACTAAAAAATAATGAAAGATATATTGGGGTTTGTAACAAAAACTCTGATCATGCATTTAGTTTTGATTACACAAATTTTACAGGTAGACCAATTGCTGTAGAAGAATTTGAATTCGACATTTCTTAAAATTCAAGATATATAATAAAAAATTTAAATATAGGGTGAGAATGTGGAAAGATGGATTACAATACTGATTATCGTATGTATTTGTGTTATTGGTGTTATAAAAATACTATTTAGATACAGAAATATATCAATAAACAAAGACTTTACAATTGACTATATTAACAAATATAGAGAACTTGGAAATGGACTATTTAAAGGACAAATGAATGAAGAAGTTTATGAATGGCTAAGCTTGAAATCTTCAAAAATGCAAAATATAATGGGAAGCTATGGGATAGCTAGTTTATTTCAACCACCATTTTCTAAGATAGCATATAAAAATTATCATATTGTCTATAATGGGCTATCTGAAATAAGAAAACAATTTTCTCTGTCACAACCTATGGTTGGCTTTGGTGGGAGTCTTACTTATCAAAACTTATATGATAAGAATGATAGATGATTGCCTTATTGCTTATATGGGAGCATTAGAAGATAAAGAGCAGGTTATTATTTCTCAACTTAAGAATCCGACAGTATGGTTGAGGGAGGGGATTAGATTTTTTGTAGTGTTTCCTATATCTTTTATTTATTGGTCTGGGCTAATAAAATATCATACATATAATAGACTTGCTGATAATTTCTTTGTAAAAATAATTACCATGCTAGTAGCATTAATTGGATTGATTAGTTCTATAATTACCATTATATTAGGCTATGAACCTTTGATAGGAATGTATACGAAAATTAAGAGTGTATTTTAAAGTATTTTTATACTGCTTTTGCATAAAGATTAAACATTGATGCAAATGTATTACTTGAATTATATTGTATGGAAAGAGATACTAAGATATTCAAGTAATAATAACGGAGATATATTATTTATAACAAATGATGAAAAACCTGATTGGTGGGAAATGGAGAATGACAAATTAATTGGACCTAGAAAAGAATTGATTGAGGAATTTAAAAGGTATAATAGCAATAAAAGTATTCATTTCTTAACATTAAGGGATTTTTACTCCGTAACCTCAAAATACTATAATGTGCTTTCGTATATAACAGAATTAGAATTAAATGCTGAAAGATATGTTGAGGAACAACTTATAAAGGAGATAGACGAAGAGATTACAGATACTATAACTCATCATGAGTATGATTATGAAAATTATATAGATTATCCATGCAATGATTATGATGTGTCGTATGTAGATTATGAAGTTAAGGACATAGATTTTGAAGTTATTGAAAAAGAGGCAGTGTATTATGACTATTTAAAAGGATAAACTTGTATTTGTATAAACGCTAGATAAAAATTTTGATCGTATTGGATGATATTTTTAAGTAGAGAAAAGGACTCTTTGTTTAGAGTCCTTTTGATACTAGAGAATCTATTGAAAAGGACTCTAAATGTTACGTAAGGAGTGATAAATTGAAGTGGATTGGGACAAATGCAGATATTTATAAAATTGATAGTGGTAAAATCATTAAAATAGAAAATAACAACGACTTAGGTATTTTATTGAAGTTATATGCTGAGAAATTTCAATTATCGGCATATAAACTTACTGAGTATTTACTTAAATCAGCTAGTATAAGTAAATTGGATAATTACTTTTTCGCTGTTGCTTATTTGTTTAGACACAGTATCGAGTTGATTTTAAAAGCAATTGCATTTAAGTATATTAGCAATATAGAAGACAGAAGTGAGTTTCTTAAAAGAACAAAGCATAATTTACACAATTTATTACTTGAAATAAGGCCATATATTGAATCAGATATTAGAGTAGATGAAGATTCATTTTGCTGGTTATTAGAGCTATTCCGTGATATTAATGATATTGATAGAGAATCGGACTCATTTAGGTATCCATTTGGAATTTCAACTAAAAAGGATTGGCTTGGCAATAAAATATATTCAATACATCCCGTTTTTACAGAACAAACACATATAGATTTGGTTAAGTTTGGAAATAAGATGCTTATAGCATACAAAATATTGGATTCGCTATATAAGGATACTTATGGTGAATATAAGAGGGATGAAGAACTAAAACCAATTTTTCTTGAAGAAGGCGGAAGTTATTATGGGCAAAGTGTTGTTGGATATAAGTATAATTTTAAAGAGTATTATCCATATGTCAAAGCATACACTAATTCAGCAAAATATCTTTACGAATTAATTAGCAATGATGATACCTTAAAAGACTTTTTATTTATTCCAATGTGTTATTTATATCGTAATGCGGTTGAAATATCATTAAAGGAAACTTTATTTGAAGAATGTTCGTTTGAATTACAAGAAGCATTAAAACTAATGAATAAGAAAAAACATAAAGTTTTAGGGCTATGGAATTTAATCAAGGATGAAATTGAAGAACATGCTAATCCACCCAAAGGAGATAAGACTGCAGAAAATGCATTTAAGTATATTCATCAACTTAATAGTATTGATGGAGGTGCAGATTTATTTCGCTATCCATTTAGCAAAAATTTGAATGTATATTTTAAGAAGAAACATAAGTTTGATGTTGATAATGTGAATGATTTTTTCGAAGAATTACTTTCCTTTTTAAGTGGAATTAATGGAATGATGTCAGCACACAATGAGATAATGGCTGAGATTAAAGCAGAATGGGAAGGAGAGATGAGAGCAGAAATGAGTAGTAATTATTATGATTACTATTAGATCATTATATACACTTTGTATATATTTTTCTATATAGTATATTATAACTACTATAACACAAAAAATGTTTACAAAAATATTACATTTATATATTCCTGTGTGTATAGCTTATATGGAAAAACTAGAACTTCATAAATGCCTAAAAATTAAGAATTGATATAAAAATCAGCTATCTAGGATATAAGATAGCTGATTACTATATCAATTTACAATTAATTTACTTTTCTGTTTAACATATATTCTAAAGCAAATATCCTCAATTAAAGAATATACACTACTAGTTATAAAATATATACCAATAGCTACTGGAGTCTTAGCTGTTAATATAAAACTCATTATAACTGTAGAGATAGCCATTTGCTTACTAAATGCAATTTGAGAACTTACTTTAAAATATGGAATAAAGCTTATTAAACTTGGAGCTAACATAGTTAAAGTATAGATACAAGGTATTATAAATAAATTATCTGATACATTTAAACTACTAATCCATGGAATCAATATACTTGCTGAACTTTGTGGCATATTTAAAAATGTATTATATAGTGAATAAATTACAGGCATCTGTATTAAAAGTGTTGAACATCCTAACATACTTTTCATACTTTCGGCTAAATGTTTTTGTAGTTGTTCCTCAAGCTCTTTAGTATTGTCTTTATACTTTTCTTTTATATGATTAATCTTTTCTGCTAAATCTTGTTGTTTTCTCATAGCAAACCTTTGCTTTAAAGATAGTGGCATTAAAACCAGTTTCACCACTAAGGTTATAAATACTATTGCAATTCCTAAATCTCCTGTAAAACTGAATAATATATTTAATAAATCTTGTAATATACTTGAAATGAAATCCATTTTATTTTCTCCTTTAACTTTTAAATTTAGATTTATAAAAAGGCTCATTTCAAATTAGAACAAACTACAATATCTCCAAATATCATATTTTTGAAAACTAAAATACTGTCTTAGTTCTAATATTTCAGAATACTTAAATCTATTTAAAAATATATTTTTTGTTAAAATATATTCGATTTGGTAAGATGCACGTTTTTCACAAAAGTAAACTAGACATCCAATTGTTGATAATAAGAAGGCTATATAGATTAATATATATAGTATATTATTTAAATCTAACTTCATTACTTCACCTCGTTGAGAATTTTATATAATTATTAATATAATTATAGTATACTAAGTTCTATATGTAAAGAACTGTAAATTGAAATCTATACTTTTATTTTTTCTCTAAATTTATTAAAGTGACCTAACCTCACCACATCCCCCCTTAAATCATACCTTAATACTAAGATGATTTAGAGGGGGGATTTTTATGTCTAAGAAAAAGTATAGGATAATGACCTTTGACGGGGGAGGTATAAGAGGAGTGCTTAGTGCTAATATACTTAAAAGACTTGAAAAAGAAAATAAACAACTAATCAAAAATACAGATTTATTTGCTGGTACATCAACTGGTGCTTTTATAGCCTTAGGTCTTGCCTATGGATTATCTGTAAAAGAAATATTGAACTTATACTCTATGACTAACTGTAAATATATATTTTCTCCCAAATACAACGAATTTTTTAGACCAAAGTACAATAATAAGCATTTGAAGGAAGTTCTTATGAGAGTATTTCCTAAAAAACTTAAGCTAAAAGATTTAAAAAAGAAAGTGTTAATACCAAGTTTTCAAGTTATAACTAAGGATAACGGTAGCTGGAGACCTAAGTTTTATACTAACTTTGAAGCTATGGGAACAGATAATGAGTATGTAATAGATGTAGCCTTATATAGTAGTTCAGCCCCTATATATTTTCCATCTTATAAAAAACATATAGATGGAGGTGTTATTGCAAACAATCCAAGTTTAGCTTCGATTTGTGTTGCTAAGGATATAGATGGAGCAAATAAAAAGCTTGAAGATATGAGACTTTTGTCTATTGGAACGGGATTTACTCCAGAAAATATAAAAGTAGATACAAGAAAGTGGGGAGCTATTGAATGGGGACTTGGACAAAATCCTCCATATCCACTACTTAGTATATTGTTTGATGGGAATATGGAGGCTGATAATTATTATAGCAGTGGATTGTTAATGGATAATTTTTTAAGAGTAAATCCTGAACTTTCAAAATCTATTGCTTTAGATAGTTGTAAACAAATACCTTATCTTGTTAATGTGGCAGATACTTATGATATAAAATTTGCAAATGATTGGATTAAGGATAGCTGGTTGTAGTATAATTTATTTAAACAAATTATACTAAGGAGTGCTGTATGGACAAAAAATCAAGCTTTACTAAAGAAAAATTAGTATTTAAATTTAAAAAGATGCATAAACAATTAACTCAGGTATATATAAGAATTTTAAATACTAAATATAAAAGTTGTGATAAATCTTTGGCGTTTAGACAGGCTTATATTTTTATTAATAAGGTTTTTTTAATTAGAATATTTCAAAATAATGGTTTTAAACTTGAAGAAAATTATAATGAAAATAAATTTATTATAGGTAATAGACTTAATGAAATATTAAAAATTTATCTTAAAAATACAGAAAACTATGAAGATTTAAATTTATTTTGTGAAGAGATAAATTTAAGTGAAGCTCAATTGAGTGAAGATGAAATATATATTATGTACAATACAATAGATAAAATAAAATCTAATGTAGACTATTTGCAGAGAATAGATAATACCATACTTGGAGATTTATATGAAGTTTTTATGGATGAGGAGATTAGAAAGTCTCTTGGTCAGTTTTATACCCCAAGTTTTATAATAGATTATATTCTAAATAAGACTATTGCAGATGAAGATATAGTGAAAAAACCCTTTATAAAAATTTTAGATCCTGCATGTGGGAGTGGGCATTTTGTTATAAAGGCATATGATATGTTAAAAAAGAAGTTTATTGAAAATTTAAGTATTCTTAAAGAGGTATATAAGGATGAGATATATATTATAAAAAACGGTGAAAAAGATATAAAGCTTAGGGGTATAGATTATTGGAAAAAGGAAAATATTCATTATCATTTGTTAAGAAATTGTATATATGGGTCTGATGTTGATAAGTTTGCTATAGACATTACTATTGTAAATTTAATTATAAAAGATACAAAAAACTTCAGTTGTAATATTAATATTATAAATTCAGATAGTTTGGTAAAGTGGGAATATGATAAGTACATTAAAGAAAGAGAATTTTGGAGTAATAAATACGATTATGTTATAGGAAATCCTCCATATGTTGGTAGTAAGAAGTTAGATAGTCATTATAAAAAATGGCTAATTGATGAGTACAGAGATGTATTCAAGGATAAATCTGATTTGTATTATTGCTTTTATAAGAGGATATTAGATGTTTTAGATGTTGATGGAAAGGCTTGTATAATAACTCCTAGATACTTTATAGAAAGTCCAAGTGGTAAATTACTTAGAGGGTATCTTAAAAGAAATTCGAGTATAATAGAAATAGTAGATTTTTACGGAAATCAAGTATTTAAGGGTGTAGGGGTGGCTAGTGCAATATTTACATTTAAGAAAAAGTTGGATACGGATAATATAAATGTGTATAAGCTTAAAAATGATAATTTAAATTTAGGTAATAATATAAGCCTTGAGATTATGTTAAATGATAAATGTTTTGAAAAATTCAATTTGAAAAAGTGTGATCTTGATGATGAAAGATGGATTATTATATCTGATAATAAATTAGATATTTATAATAAAATAAACGAAAATTTAGAGTATAAATTAAAAGATATAGCTCAAAGCTTTCAAGGCATAATAACTGGATGTGACAAGGCTTTTGTTTTAAGTGGAAAGGATGTTGAAGATAATAATATAGAAAAGCGTATACTTAGAAAATGGATTAAAAATAAAAATATAAGTAGATACTTTATTGAAGATAATGATTTGTTTATAATATATTCGGATTTTATTGAAGATGAATCTAAATATAAAAATGCTTTAAATTATATAGCAAAATATAAGGAAAAGTTAATGAATAGAAGAGAGTGTAGAAAAAATATAAGAAAATGGTACGAACTTCAATGGGGTAGAGATTATAAGTACTTTGAAAAAGATAAGATAATGTATCCTTACAAGGCTTCGCATAATAAATTTTCAATTGATAGAAATGGATATTATTGTAGTGCGGATGTATATTCTTTTTATATAAAAGATATGTATGAGGAAATCTTCTCTTTAGAATATATAGTGACTTTACTTAATTCAAGGGTATATGAATTTTATTTCAAAATGTTTGCAAAAAAAATAAGTACTCATATATATGATTATTATCCTAATTCTATAATGGATTTGGGTATATTTAAGAATTCAAAATATAAAGAAATAGAAGATATAGGTAAAAAGATAATGTCTTTAAAATTAGATATAGATATAATAAAGAACAACAAAAGCTATGACAAAAAAGATACAGATATAATAGAGTTAAAACAAGAAATATATAGATTAGAGTTAGAGGTAGATTATATTATAATAGACTCATTTAACTTAACTAAAGAGAATTTAGGTATAATATATGATGATTTAAATTTAAAAAATATATGAAATAGTATTAATATATAATAGTCTCCTTCATAAATATATATAGAAGGAGGGATTTCATGTTTAAAATAAATGTTAGTGAAGAAGATAAGATGCTGTTAATAAATGTGGGTGGTAATATATCTAAGGAAGAAATAAATGAATTTTTTATAGAGTATAAAGAGAATATAAAAGAAATAAAAGCATCAAGATACAATCTAGTTGTACAGCCACATGAGATTGAAACAAGCGAAGAAAATAGTATAAAAAGTATATTTAAAAAATTTATGAAAAGTGGATTTAAAAGAATATATATATTGGATAAAATAGGAATAAAAGAAAGTTTGAGATTGAGTAAACTAGAAAAAAAGTTTTTTTATAGTAAGGTTACTATAGTAAATTCTATGAGTGATATAAAATAAGTTGAAAACGTAATGTTTTCAACTTATTTTTTTTGATTTCCATGAATATTTTTAATACCGTTTTTATCTATAACTATTTCTTGATTATAAGCGGCTTTTGAGAATATTTTTTCTGCCTGTGCAATAGGAATACCCTTTAATATCATATTTTCAGGCTTGGCTTCTCCAACCTTATCTATATATAGTTTGTATAAGTAATTAATTGCTTGAGGTAAAAATCCTAACATTCTAGCTGCTACAGTATCACAAGCAACGGGGTCTGTTCCTGCTATTGTAAGACCATCTGTACCCACTGCTTTTCCTTCGCTTGGGCCATTTCCTATCATAGTCTTATCAAGACTGATGATACTTAAATCTATAGGTATTTTCTTAGACATTGCAACTATAAATCCATGCAAATCTTCATGTATACCTAATTTTTTCTTTGGAAATCCATGAACACCAGCTGGAGGCCAACTAAGCATTATGTTTTTTATACTAGCACTCATGGTAGCTTCCTCATGTTGCTTAAGCTGGGTAAATGATATTAATACATCAACTTCGTCTATCAGCTCGTTTATTTTAGTATTTGGAATTATATTATGGTCTAAATCTATTGTTGTATATGGTCCATAGTTTAGATCTACAAACTCTACATTTTCATCTTTAATTACTTTATCGTAACCTACGAATTTCATTACATCTAAGGTTTCATCTCCTCCAGAACCTGTTGCTATGTATATTTTTGAAGGATTATAACCTTTTACATACTGAATTAATGATTTTAAAGTATCTGGACCTATTACTGTACCTGTTGATGGTTGTTTAGATTTAACCCAGTTAGGAGTTATAACCACTGTATCATCATTTTTTATCATATCTCCTATAGGAAGCATATCCAGTGCATCTTTTAATGAGTCCTTTTCACTCTTTGACTGAGTTATAGCAACTATACTATCTTTTATTTTTCTATTAATTCTCATAAAAAACCTCCTTATAAAATTAGAATATCCAAGAAATTTATATAAATACATATGGATATACAAGTAATGCCAATATAGTCCTAAAAATGAGGATTATATAGTGATTAAAAATAATTAAATAAATACATAATAAAGAAGTAGAAATAAGTAATATAGAAAGGCGTTGTTAAATTTATGAATGAAAAAGTGGTGTTGACGGGAAATCAGGCTATAGCTAGAGGATTTTATGAGGCAGGTGGATTAGTAGCATCTAGTTATCCAGGATCTCCTACGGTTGGGATTATAGAGAATATAAAAAACTACAAAGAAGTGTACAGTGAATTTTCAACTAATGAAAAAGTTGCATTAGAAGTAGCTATGGGAGCATCTTTTGGAGGAGTTAGATCTCTTTGTAGTATGAAGCATGTAGGTGTTAATATTGCAGCAGACCCTTTAATGACATTTACACAAACTACAATAAATGGAGGTTTCATATTGATTACCGGTGATGATCCTGGAATGCATTCTTCTCAAAATGAACAGGATAATAGAGTTTTCGGTAAATTTGCAAATATGGCAATATTAGATCCTAGTGATTCGCAAGAGGCTAAAGACTTCACTAAAATAGGACTTGAGCTAAGTGAAAATTATAATATACCTTTTATGCTTAGAATAACAAGTAGATTATGTCATAACAGGAGTATAGTAAATTTAGGGGAAAGAGAAGAAATTGATAATAAGTCTTTTGAAAAAGATGCCTATAAATATTGTATGCTTCCACCGTATACAGATAAAGCTCAATATTTTATGAAGGAAAGACTTCAAAAACTAGAGGATCTTGCTTATAATACAGATTTAAATAAATTAGAAGAAAAAGAAGGAACAGATACAATTATAATAACCTCAGGTCTTGTATATCAACATCTAAAAGAAATAGATTTGAATGCTTCTATATATAAATTAGGTATGGTTTATCCAATATCTATTAAAAAAATAAAAGAATTAAGTCAAAAATATAAAAACATAATAATTTTAGAAGAAATGATGCCTTTTATAGAGAACGAATTGAAAATAAATGGTATTGATTGTAAAGGAAAACAGTATTTTTCATTTACTGGAGAAATTCAAATTGAAGATGTAGAAAAAGGACTTGCAAAAGCAGGATTAATAGAAAAAAGAAAATTTAATGAACAACAAAGATTAGAAGTTCCATCAAGAAGTCCTCAATTTTGTTCAGGTTGTCCTCACAGACCTATTTATGACATACTAAAAAAAGCAAAAGTGAATGTTATTGGGGATATAGGTTGTTATTCTATGGGTGTTTTATATCCTTTTGAAGTTCACGATATAAATATAAGTATGGGATCTGGTGTAAGTATATTAAAAGGAATGAGGAAAGCATGGGATTTATCAGGAAATAAAAAGCCATTAGTTGCAATGATTGGAGATGGAACGTTTTTTCACTCAGGTGTCAATGGATTTATCAATTTAATGCATAAATTAGATGAAAATGCAAATATGACGATCATAGTTTTGGATAATAAGACTACTGCTATGACAGGTGGACAGCCCAATGCAAGCTCTGACAATGAAATGGATATAAGTATAGAAGAACTTCTCAAAACTATAGGATTTGAAAGAATCAAAGTATTAAATCAGTACAACTATAAAAAAGCAAAAGATGTTATTGATGAAGAAATAAAGCATGAAGGATTATCCATAATAGTTGCTACGGGACCATGTGCGCTTCAATATAGAATGAGACATCCTCATTTTTATGTAGATCCTGATATATGTATTAGCTGTAGAAATTGTATCAAAACCAATTGTCCGCCGTTATTAATGAAGAAGTATGAGGGACACGAAAAGTTAAAATCATCTATAGATCCGGATATGTGTGTTGGATGTTCTATTTGTGCTCAAGTATGTCCTGTTAATGCGATTAAAAGCTCTAGAACAGATAATGATTTAAAGAATAAAGAGTAAAGGATGATGGATATGGATAGAAAAAATATATTAATAACAGGTGTTGGGGGTCAGGGCTTAGTTATAGCAACCAAAATAATAAGTGAAGCTGCTTTAGAAGCAGGATATGATGTAAAAACTAATGATGTTATAGGTTTATCTCAAAGAGGTGGTAAGGTGTATGGAAGTGTTAAAATAGATAGTAAAGTATATTCGCCTAATATTCCTCATGGAGAGTGCGATATATTGCTTGCTATGGAACCTATGGAGGGATATAGATATTCTCACATGATAAAAGATGATGGATTAGCTATTGTAAACACATATAGAATACCATCAACTAGTATTCAGCAAGAGGTAGAGGAATATCCGGAAGGAATATTAGATAATTTAAAACAAAAGTATAATGTAGTTGATATAGATGTAATAAAAGTAGGAAAAGAAGTTGGAAATACTAAAGTGGGAAATACTGTTTTAATAGGAATTATGGCAAAAAAATTAGATATAAAAAAAGAAACTTGGGAGAAAGTAATTCAAAGAAATGTTCCTAAAAAATTTATAGAACATAACATAAAAGCTTTTAATATTGGATATGATTATAAATAAAAAATTCCCTAGAAAAATTTCTAGGGGATTTTTAATTATATATATTCTTTGCTATAATCAATTTAAGGGGGAGATTAACTTGAATAGAATAAAAAAATTATTACCAGGTTTATTGTTTGTATTTTTAATATCAATAATATCTATATTTATAAATAATAAAATAAAACACATAATGAACTTAGAGTCACTGACAATAGGAATTATAATCGGAATTATATATAATAATACTTTTAAGACTAGAGAAGTATTGAAGCCTGGAATTAACTTCTCGCTTAAAACTTTACTAAAGTTGGGTATAGTTATACTTGGATTTAAGCTTAATTTTAGATCGCTTATAGAACTGGGTCCGAAGGTTGTAATGATGATTATATTATATGTTCCCTTTGTTTTAATATTATCCTACTTACTGGGTAAAGTGTTTAAAATTAATAATAAGGTAGCTGTTTTGCTTGGGGTAGGATCTAGCATTTGTGGAGCTTCAGCAGTTGTTGCAATGAGTAGTTGTATAAATGCTGAAGAAGATGATTCAATTGTAGCGGTATCTATAATAAACTTTCTGGGGGCAATAGGTGTACTTGTATATTCTACTATATCAATAACTTCTAGTATGAGTAATTTAGAATATGGTATTTGGTCTGGTATATCTCTTCAAGGAGTAGCACATGCTATTGCAGCAGCTTTTGCAAGGGGAAATCAATCTGGAGAAATAGGTACATTGGTAAAAATGGGAAGAGTAGTTATGCTAGTTCCAATTTCATTAGTTCTTAGCTATATATTTAATAAAGAAGATAAAGAGAGTAAGGTCAAATTTCCAATGTATATACTATATTTTGTATTAGCTGGAATAATAAGCTCTTTGAATATACTACCTTTAGAGTGGATAAAAGTATTATCTAAATTAAGTTCTGTGTTTATACTAATGGCAATGATTGGTATGGGTCTTAATGTAGATATTAAGAGTATAAAAGATAAAGGAATGAAGGCACTTATAGTGGGAATATTATTATTTTCAGTAATATCTATGACTATGTATTTTGTATCTATATATTGTATAGTATAATAAGATTATAACTTATCTGAATAAAGAGAAATTTAATTCAGCGGGAGTATTTACTCTAACTGAATCTTCATAAAATACAGTAGTAAAAAGGCGGGAGATATAAAAACATGAAAAGGCAGATTGTTGTAAACGTAGATGAATTAAAAATAGGTATGATTCTTGAAAAGGATATTATAAGTAGCAATGGAATATGTTTATTATCAGAAGGATTTGAATTTGATGATATAGAGAAAATAAAAAATATGCTTTTTATTCATGATGTACATAAAGTGAATGTTCTTGTTGAAGAAGGAATGGACGATACTTATACAAAAGAATATTTTGAAGTCTATGATTTTAAACAAGATATGAGGGAACTACTCTATAACTTAAAAATGGGTTTTTCTTCTATAGAATATGGTGAGGGTATAAAGAAAGATGATTTTGAAAAAACAATAGAAAATGCAATCAAAGCATGTGATCGAAAACTTAATTTATTTAAGTTGATAAATAAATTAAAAGATATGGATGACTATATATATATGCATTCTATGACTGTTACTTTAACAAGTTATCAAATAGGAAAATGGATTGGTCTAAGTGAGTATGAATTAAAAGAACTTACTCTTGCTGCAATACTGAGTGATTTAGGAAAAATAAAAATATCTAAGGATATAATTGGTAAATCAGAAAAACTAACAAAAGAAGAATATGAAGAAATAAAAAAACACTGTACTTTAGGATACAAGATGGTTAAAGAAATTCCTGACATAAGTGATAAAATTAAAAAAGCTGTATTTGAGCACCATGAAAAAATAGATGGGAGTGGATATCCGATTGGAAAAAAAGGAGAACAAATATGCACATATGCTAAGATAATAGCAATAGCTGATGTTTATAGTGCTCTTACATCTAACAGACCTTATAGAGATAAGCATACTCCTTTTGATGCTATAAAAATACTTGAAGAAAAGTTTTTATCTAAATTAGATACAGAAATTTTATATTTGTTCTTGAAAAAAATAGCTGGAGAATATTTAGGAAATAAGGTTGTTTTAGATAATGGGAAAATTGGAAAAATAATATTTATACCAAATCAGAATATATGTAGGCCTTTAGTTGAAATAGAAGACACTGATGAAATAATAGATTTGAGTAACAGTAAAAATTCTAAAGTATATATAAAGGAATTCATATAATATAACTAGGGAAAACGTCCTTATATAAGAATTTAGTGGTTATGCAGGCATTAACCAAAGTGTTTTATGGATATGTACGTACAATTTTGTTAAGAATATTCATAATCGCTTGTTGATGTCTTTTTATGCTTAAGGAATTATATCATTTTTTGTTTTGTGGATAACATATTAAAAAAGCTATACTTGCAACTATTTTTGAGCAACGGAGTCCGTAGGGATCGTTGGCGACATGAGTCACCGCGATAGCGAGTAGACGAATTTTTTATGTGAAGGAGAGGTTAAAATGATTAAAGGAATGAATGCATCACCTGGTATTGCTTTGGGGAAAGCGTTAGTATTAGAGCATAATGAAATAATTATAGAAAAGAAAACTATAGAGAATATAGAGTTAGAACAGAAAAAACTAATGGATGCAATAGACAAATCAAAAGAAGAATTGATTAAGATTAAGGAAAGGGCTTTAGTTGAGTTAGGAGCAGAAAAAGCTGAAATATTTGAAGCACATCTATTAGTTCTTCAAGATCCAGAACTTGTAGATTCTACTTTAAGTAAAATAAAAGATGAAAAAGTAAATGCTGATTATGCATTGAATGAAATAAAGAGTATGTTTGTTTCTATGTTTGAATCTATGGATAATGAATATATGAAAGAAAGAGCAGCGGATATAAAGGATGTAGCTAATAGAGTTTTACGACATATATTAAATATAAAATTCATAGATTTATCAGCTCTTGAAGATGAAGTTGTATTAATTGCTAATGACTTAACACCATCTGATACTGCAACTATGAATAAGAAAAATATTATAGGATTTTTAACTAATATAGGCGGAAGGACTTCTCATACAGCTATAATGGCTAGAACATTAGAAATACCAGCGGTTGTAGGACTTAAAAATATAACTAAGGCTGTTAAAGATGGAGATTATGTAATATTTAATGGGGAAACAGGTGAAGTTATAGTAAATCCAGATGAAAATACTATAAATGAATATAGAACTTTAAAAGAAAAGTTTGAGAAAGAAAAAAAAGAATTAGAGTCTTTAAAAGGACAAGAAAGTAAAACATTAGATTCAAGACATGTAGAGTTAGCGGGTAATATAGGAACTCCAAATGATGTACAAGGCCTTATAAACAACGGTGCAGAAGGTGTTGGACTTTATAGAACTGAATTTTTATACATGGATAGATCAGATTTTCCAACAGAAGATGAGCAATATGAATCTTATAAGGCTGTTCTTGAGAGTATGAATCCAAAACCTATAGTTATAAGAACTCTTGATATAGGTGGAGACAAAGAGCTTTCGTATCTTCAAATGGATAAGGAAATGAATCCTTTCTTGGGATATAGAGCTATAAGATTATGTCTTGATAGACAAGATATATTCAAAACTCAATTAAGAGCTCTTTTAAGAGCTAGTGTAAGTGGAAACTTAAGAATAATGTTCCCTATGATATCTAGTCTTGAAGAATTACTTTTGGCAAAAGAAATACTTGAGAGTGTTAAATGTGATTTAGATAAAGAAGGTATATCTTACAGCAAGAATATAGAAGTTGGTATGATGATAGAAGTTCCATCAGCTGCATTAATATCAGATATACTTGCAAAGCATGTTGATTTCTTTAGTATAGGAACTAATGATTTAATACAATACACTACTGCAGTAGACAGAATGAATGAAAAAATACAAAATCTATATAATCAATTTAATCCTGCTGTTTTAAGACTTATCAAAATGGTTATAGACAATGGTCATAAAGAAGGTAAATGGGTAGGTATGTGTGGAGAAGCAGCAGGAGATAAGAGAATGATTCCAATATTACTTGGAATGGGACTTGATGAATTCAGTATGAGTCCAATATCTATACTTTCAGCTAGAAAGCTTATAAATTCATTAAAATATGAAGAAATGAAAGAAGTAGCCGAAAAAGTAGTATCTATGGGTACTTCTAAAGAAATAGAAGAATATATGGAAAATAATTTTGCTTAAATAACAAAAACCTTATGTCGATATAGTCATAAGGTTTTTGTATTAAGAATTTAAATAAAGACTGTGGTGGTGTTTTGATGAGTAAATATGTATACACTGGGTCATCTAATTGTGGTAAAACGACTAAGTTGATAAATATATATAAAGAATTTATAAAAAATAATATTAATGAAAATAAAATAATTGTATTTATAAACTCTAAATCTCAAAAAAGATTTTGGAAAGATATAGATACTAGTACATTTTATAAAATAATTAGAAATCATATAGTTTTATTTTGGCCTTTAGTACAAAAGAATATTAAAATAAAAAAGAATACTCCAAAGTTTTTAGATATGGAGATAAGTGAGTATCTTCTAAATAAACTTGTAGATAAATATAGAGAAGGAGGAAGGTTTTTAGATATAAATATACCTAACTCGGTTTTGTCATCCGATATACTTAATAATATATCTAAAATATCTCTAAATTGCATAGAATTTGATGAAGTAGATAAGTATTTAGTTAACTTTTTAGATATAGAAGATATACTTGTAAAAGAGAATATTTTATCTATGAAGGATATAATAAATGTATTTGTTAGAAAAAACATAAATGAAGGTGTTTTGAATTTTAGCTTAGCATCATATCTTTTCAATAAATATATAATAGATGACCCTTTATATGAGGAGTATATAAAAAATAATATAGATTATTTTATTGTGGATGATGTTCAAGAAAAGTCATTTCTTGAACTTAAATTTATAAATAAGGTAATGAATATAGTAAAGGAAACTCATATAGCTTATAATTCTGATGGAGCTATAACAAAGATACTTGGGGCTGACGAGGAAACTTTCAAACAGGTAATACTTCCTAAATGTAAAAGCATAGATATAGGTACATCGAATTTTATAAATATAGAGAATATAGAATTTAAAAATTCTAATATGAGAAGTGAGATGATACTTAAAATATCTGAAGACATTCAAAAACTATTAACAAATGGGTATAAAGAAGAGGATATAGATATAATAGGGCCATTTGTAGATTCTATATTTGAGAATAGAATAAAAAAAGAGATGGATAAAAATGGTGTTAATATAAATATTATGACTAGAAGTGGATCTCTTACTGATAATCCATATATAAATAGCTTAGTTACTATAACACTTTTAGTAAATAGTTCTTGGAAAATGAGTCCTAATAAAGATTCTATATGTAAAATGGTATCATTTATATTGGATACAGATATGATAAGGTCTAGGTACATAACTAATAACATAACTCAAAAAGAACCTTATGAACTTCCAGGAATTGAAGAGTTAATATCTATTGATATAGATAAAGAGTATATAAATAAATATGAAATTTTAAGAAATTGGATATACGAAAATACAAATAGTGAACTTGATATGGATAAGTTTTTGAAAAAAATGTTTTTGGATATACTGCTACCTCTTAATGTAAATGCAGAAAATTTAAGTACATGTAATTATTTAATAAATCTGGCTAAATCATTTATAGACTATGCTGATGAGAATGAAAAGTTTAAAAATAATAAAAATAAATTATTTATAGATATGATTTCAAAGGGTATAAGGGTTTCTGATACAAGAGATGATATAGAGTCAAATGGAATAAAGGTCTGGTCATCTTATTCGTATTTGTTAAGCTCTAAAAAAAGCAAAATACAAATATGGACAGATTCAAATTCAGATGTATGGCATCAAATAGGAATAAAAAAATATCACAATTCATTTATCTTTTTAAGAGAAAATAAAGGTGAAAAATGGAATTTTGATAATGAACAATTATATAGATATAAGCAGACTAAAAGTGTAGTTGACAGATTACTTAGAAAAGCTTCGGATAAAGTATATATATATAGTAGTGAATTTAACTCTAATGGATATGAACAAACGGGTGAGTTAAATAAATATATAAAGGCAGATTCTTAAAGGAGATAAATTATGAAGTGGAGAGAAGGTCAAATACAAGTGATGCAGTATAAAGGAGGTACGCTTGCTGTACCATCTGTTCCAGGTGCTGGAAAAACTACAGTTATAACATCAAAAACAGCAGAACTTATAGAGCAGGACTTAAATAAAGATGGTAAAATTCTTATAGTTACCTTTACTAATAGTGCTGTATCAAATTTTAAAACAAAGCTAAAGACTTTATTAGAAGATAAAGGTCTTGATAGTAAGAACGGATGGGAATGTAAGACTCTTCATTCTTTAGCTAATTCTATAATAAGAGAAAGCCCAAAGGATGCAGGACTTGACGATGATTTTGAAGTTATAGATGATATTGAGGCTAATGATATAATTAGAAAACATTCATTTGAATTTTATAAAACTTATAAGCATATATATTCTAAATATTTAAATATAAGAAATAACAGTTCTCAGGAATATATACAAAAAATCGAAAAAAAGTGGAGTGATAAATTTATATCTGTAGCTAAAAACATAATAAGTTATTTAAAGTCAAAAGGAATAACGTATAATGAAGCTCAGAATATATTAAGAAACAATCCTAAAATGGATGATCTTTTAAAGATAATAGTCAATATATATATTTTCTATGAAAAAGACTTAATAAAAAAAGGAAAATTAGATTATGATGATATAATTATTAGGGCTTTAAGGGTACTGCAAAATAAAGAAGATATATTAAATAAATTTCAACAAAAATATACATATATATTTGAAGATGAGGCACAAGATTCATCTCCTGCTCAAGAAAAAATATTAGCATTATTATCTAAAGATAACAAGAATTTAGTTAGAGTTGGAGATCCTAATCAAGCTATAATGTCAACGTTTACAAATTCTGATTATAGACTATTTAGAAGATTTTGTGAAAGAGAAGATGTAGATAAAATAGTTATACCAGTATCTAGTAGAAATACAAAAAATATATTGAACCTTGCAAATTACTTAGTAAAATGGAGCAATGAAAATGGGATGGAGCTAAATAAAGATGAAGTTTTAGTAAAGCAGTATATAAAGCCTGTTGATGAGGATGATCCATTTCAGAATCCAGTTGTAGATGATATCGGTATATATACAAAAACTTGCCAAAATGAAGATATAGAGATGAAGGATGTTGTTTGTAATATAAAAAATATTGTAAAAAAATATCCAGATAAAACAATAGCACTGCTTCTTAGATATAATTATAAGATAGATAAATATATCAATTTGTTTGAAAAAGAAGATATACCATATCAAGTTATAGATAAATATAGAGGAGAGGCAGCTCTTGTGATTGAGAAAATAGGAAAAATAGTAAGTTTTATATCAAATCCTGACAAAGAAAATTTATTTAAAGTTATAGATATTATTTATGATGAAGAACTTACCGAAATGCAAAAAAGTGAGATAGATAAATATAATATAGAAGATATATTTTTTCCAATAGGAAATAAGTCTATACAAAAGATGGATATAGGAACAGAGCTAGATGAACTATTTAAAGGTTTTAGAAATTTATTTGAATACTCTATACAAAAGATAGATAAGTTCTTAGTTCAAATAGGAGAAGAGTTTAAATTTAACTTACAAGAACTTGCAATACTAGATTATATATCGAGCATATGTAATAAAATGTTTTTTGAAAACAGTAATTTCACATTAGAACATTTAGCCCATGAACTTTTGAAGAATAAAAATTCATTTAATTATTTTGCATCTATGGTATTTGAAGAGCAAGGATATGAGCCACAAAAGGGAAATGTTACTATAACTACTTGTCATAAGGCTAAAGGACTTGAATGGGATATAGTGGTTATACCTCATATGACAATATCTGATTATCCTGGTAAATTCAATGATAAGTTTATAGGAGAACTGTATTATTTAAAAGAAGAATATAAAAATATAGAAACTTTATATAAATCGGAAATAGATTATTTAATAGAAAATAAAGAAACTAAAAATATCACCAGAAAGATGAAGAGTGATATACTATCTGAAACTTTAAAACTTGTTTATGTAGCCTTTACTAGAGCAAAAGAGAGGTTATATGTATATACAAATGGGAAAGAATCGAATCATTCTATATACTTTAATGTAACGCAACGTTTTATAGAAGGGAGAAGGTAAACATGAGTGATTTGAAAGATATACAATTTAGTCAATCTAGCATAGATACCTACGATACATGTAGGCTTAAATTTAAAAAAATATATATTGATAATATAAAGTGGAGTAATGATAATCCGAATTTTGGTAGCCAGTTTCATCTATTAGCCCAAAGGTATTATATAGGAATAGATGAAGAATTGGAGGAAGGAAGAGCGGATTATATACTTTTTAACAATTTAAAAAAGTTCTTAAAAAGAGAAAAAGGTATGTATCCTGAGTATAATATAAAATACAAAGACGAGGAAATATCACTAATAGCAAAAGTAGACCTTATAAAAATAGAAAAACAAAAGATAACTATATATGATTGGAAAACTAGTAAAAGTAAGTTTGATAAGTCAAAGTTGGAAAAATCATATCAAACTAAAATATATTTACATAATATAGCTGAAAAATTCGATGTGAATCCTGAAGATATAAGTCTTATATACTATAATCCAAGGTTTGATAATTCTATAAAAATAGATTATAGCCATAGTGAACATAAATACAATAAAATAGAGCTTAAAAACAAGATAGTTAGTATAATAAATGAGAAAAACTTTGATGAAAGAATAGGTAAACACTGCTCATTCTGTCAATTTAATTCTATTTGTAACCAACAGTTTATAAGTGTAGATTCTCTTTAATAGTGTCTATAAAATCTTTTATTATTCTAGCTGTTATACCCCATATAACATAGTTTTTATATTCATATATTAATGTATCGTATACACCTTCTTTAAATTTATAATTTTGACCGTTTGGGATTAAGTCGTAAGGAAAATCACTACAAGGATGTATTTGTATAGTATGCTTATAAGACTTAGGAGTTGTATTAATAAAAAAATCTAAAGGAACTAAAAAAGTATGGTCTACCTCAGAAATATTTATATTAATATTATTGTAATTGTCTATTGTACCTAAAAATGGGTGTATAAGCATGTTAAATGGAGTTACAAGTATATTTAAAGGTGTTATTATAGAAATATTATTTTTGCTTAATCCTAGTTCTTCACATGTTTCTCTTATAACTGTTCTTTCTAGAGTTATATCAGATGTATCAAACTTTCCACCTGGGAATGAAATTTCAGATGGACTGGTATTTAAATTTTTTGATCGAACTTCAAATAAAATAAAAGTATCTGAATCTTTTTGAATTAAAGGTATTAAAACAGAGGCTTTTGATAGTCTTTTATAGTTATTTATCTGAGGTTTAAATTTGAAAAAGCTACTAGTAATTTTTTCTATCATAAAATTCTCCTTTAAATATTTATTTAATGAATATATACTATAATTATAATATATATTTAATATATAATGTTAAATAAGTTATAAAAAAGTCTTTCTTGTAAAAAAATTACATACAAATAAATATTTAAAAGGATGATATATTATGAAAAAATTTAAGTATGCTTTGTCGTTTTTTAAAAGAATAGGACTTGTATCTGATTTTTTAAAGGATAGCTGTGTTTCTAAGCTTAAAAAATTAAAGCTTATTATGCTATTGGTATTTGGTTTTATATATTTTATATCTCCACTAGATTTAATTCCGGAGGTTATATTAGGTTTTGGTATTATTGATGATGGGGTAGTGATTCTTTATTTACTTACAGAAATAAATAAAGAATTGGATAAATATGAACTAAAATCAAAAAATATTAAGCATAGATATCATAGTGAATATG
The DNA here is from genome assembly GCF_025210165.1 of Tepidibacter sp. Classification (GTDB taxonomy): domain Bacteria; phylum Bacillota; class Clostridia; order Peptostreptococcales; family Peptostreptococcaceae; genus Tepidibacter_A. The sequence continues at coordinate 26,131 of NZ_JAOASI010000013.1, read as the reverse complement.
GTAGTGTTATAGATAATATAGAGTACGATATAAAAGATAAAAGCTAAGAATATCCTTAGCTTTTATCTTTTTTTGAAAATAAACACGAATATTTAAAAACATAAATCTAAAAAAATTCACATTTTATTAGAAGTGTGATATAATTTGATAGAATAAACAAACGGGAGTGATTAAAGTGTATAAAATTACGGACATTCTTATAAGTGAGGAAGAAATAGCAAAAAAAGTTTATGAACTTGCTAAAAATATAGAAAATGACTATAAAGGTGAAGAAGTAGTATTCGTTGGAATATTAAAAGGTGCTTGTGTATTTATATCAGATATTATAAGAAAGATAAAATTAGATGTAAAATTAGATTTTATGGCTGTATCAAGCTATGGAATGTCTACTGAAAGTTCTGGCGTTGTAAGAATTTTAAAAGATTTAGATAGTAATATAGAAGGTAAAAATGTAATTGTAGTAGAGGATATAATAGATACTGGTCTTACTCTTAGTTATTTACGTGAAAATCTAATGGCTCGAAATGTAAAATCGTTAAAAATATGTACTTTACTTGATAAGCCCGAAAGAAGAAAGTGTGATATTCCAGTTGATTATGTAGGATTTAAAATACCTGATAAATTCATAGTGGGATATGGAATAGATTGTGCAGAGAAGTTTAGAAATTTACCTTATATAGCTATTGTTGGAAAAGAAGATTAATGCAAAAGAACTCCTTCTTGTCTTAATTTGTATTTTAATTATTGACATAAAGGAGTTTTTTTAATTCTTAAGATAATTGATTGACATTATATTATCTTATGACAAGAATATATAGCCCTTTTTTTTAACAGTTTTTATATATTTTTCACTGGAATTATCTTCTATTTTTTTTCTTAGATTACTTACGTGAACCATTACAGTTCTTATATCTCCTAAACTTTTACATTTCCATACGTTCTCATATATTTCAGAGTAGCTTAATATTTTGTCAGGATTATTAATCATAAATAAGAGGATATTAAATTCTATAGGCGATAAAGAAATCTCTTTATTTTTATTAATAACAGTATATTTTTCTACATCAATAGTCAAATCTTTAATAGATAATTTTTTATTATTAAGTGTGTTTATATTTTGGTCATATATTACCCTTCTTAAATTAGATTTAACACGTGCTACTAATTCCTTCGGATTAAAGGGCTTTCTTATGTAGTCATCTCCACCCAAATTTAATGCATTAATTATATAATCTTCATCATCAATACAACTGATAAAGATAATAGGACAATATATATATTGTCTAATTTTTTGACAAAGAAAAGTTCCATCAAAGTCAGGTAGCATAATATCTAATATAATTAAATGAAAGTATTCATTATTAATCTTTTTTAATGCTTCATTACAATTACTGGCAGTATTTACATTATATCCAGAATTTCTAAGGTAAAGAGTAATGACTTCAGTTATATCAGGGTCATCATCAACGACTAGTATATTATATTCATCCATTATATTTGTTACTAAATCGTAACTTCAATCCCACCTTTCTTTTACAAAAATATGTATATAGTGTATTTTAACATTTGTGAATCTATAAAAAAAGAAAAATATACAAATAAAAGGAAAAATGTCTAATAAAAACTAAAATTGTTATTATATAATGAATATATATTGAAAATAAATTTTTGCATTAAGCAAAGTTAGTCATTGATGAAATTAAAAGGGGGGTAGAAATGAAGAAATTTTTTATGATCATTATCATAGGATTCTTAATTTTAACTAGTATATCATTCTTAATTCTAATAGGAGTTTCAATTGATAAATATAAAGATATGAAAGAAGTTTATATAAGAAATGATACAATCAATCTGAAAAAAGAAATTTTTACATACAAAGAATTAAAATGGATAGAGAAATTTAAAGACCAAAATATATATGTAGGGATAGCGGAGGATTACATTCCTGTAGAATATATTGATAACAATGGAAATCCAAAGGGTATTGGTGTGGAAATTATTAAGAGAGTCAATCAAGTAACAGGATTAAAATTTAAAATACATAAAGATAGTTTAAAAGAAACATGGGATACAATGTTAAAAAATGTTTTTGAAAAAAAGATAGACATTCTTCCTGCTGTATCATTTACAAAAGAAAGGTCTAAATATTTAGATTATTCAACTTGTTATATAGAAATGAGTCAAGTAATTCTTGGACATAAAGATAACTCAAAGTTGTTTAATGATATTAGACAACTTCAAGGAAAAACTTGCGTTGGACCTAAAGGTTATTGGTTTTTAGACATTATTTCAAAAGAAAATCCTAGTACCAAAATCATTGAAGTAGAAAGCATGGAAAAAGCTTTAGAATATATTTCAAGTAAAAAAGCGGATTATACTATAACTGACATTCCTGTATTTACTTATTATAAAGAACAAGGAGCCTATGATAATATAAAAATAATTGGTGAATTAAAACAAAAGAATCAAGTATTTATTGGTGTAAGAAAAGATTTTGGTGAATTAATCCCGATTATCAATAAAGTTATAAATAATACAAATTATAATGAGTTGTATGAAAAGGCATTTATCATGCCTAAAAATAGTCATAGAGAAAAAAAGCTTATATTTACAATAGTAATACTTAGCACAATATTATTATTGGTAATCTACTATTTATACAAAACTTTTGCAAATTTAGCTAAAGCAAAAGAAGAAGCAGAAGCAGCTAATAAGGATAAAACAAAACTTATGACTAATATATCACATGATTTAAGAACCGCTATTACAGTAATCATAGGATATACTCAGGCTATTATAGATGGAGAAGCAAGAAAAGAAGATAAAGAAAAGTACATAAAGAGGGTACATGGAAAAACGAAATATTTAAATGATATTGTCAATGATTTCTTTTTTATATCTAGATTGGAAGATTACAAAATCGTACTTAATAAAGAAGAAGTCAATATCAATAATTTCCTTAAAAATATACTAAAGGATATAGAGTTAAAAGCTGAATCTAAAAATATTCAACTTTTGTTAGAGCTAGATGAAAAAGCGAAAATTAACAAAAAAATAGATAGATTAAAACTATATAGAGCTATTGAAAATATAATAATTAATGCAATTAAATATAGTAAAGAAGAAGGTTATATAAAGATTGCTACTGAATGTATAAAAAATGAAAAAATAAAAATATCCATAAAAGATAATGGTGTTGGTATACATAAAGAAGACATATTATATATTTTTGAGAGGTATTATAAAGGGAAAAATGCAAAAAGAGAATCAATAGGATTAGGTCTATATATTACAAAGGAAATTGTTGATAAGCATAATGGTAAAGTATGGGTTGAAAGTGAATTGAATAAAGGAACTATCTTTTATATATTAATCTAGGGATGGGAGAAACTCATCCCTTTTAAAATCTTTAAGATTTCTTTAAATTGGATTGTGGTAAATTATGATAAAATCATCAATAAAGAAACAAAAACTTATTTTACATGACAAATAATGGCAAAAAAATATAGACATATTTACTATAGAAAGAACTAAAACCATAAAGAATAAGGAAGGAGAAGTTTATTGGAAAGAGAGATTATTGAAAAACAAAAACAGCAGATTCAAGCGGAGAATCAAAAACTAATGAAGTACATATCAGCTATAAGAGAAGATAAGAAGAAGAAAACAGGTTTTTTAAGTAAACTATTTAGAAAAGGAGTGGAATAGAATGAACTTAGTAGAGATTGAAAAAGAAATTATTAGAGTTAAAGAAAAAATATACAATATAAAGAAAAAAGAATTAAATGAAGAAAATGGTTTAGAATTAGTAACTTTAGATAAAGCATTAGATAGTTTAATAAAATATTATGTTCTTAGAAATATTTCATAACACTGAAATAGAGTAATCTCACTATATATTGCGAATTAGATGAATTTTCTATAGATTTTTTTTATAGTAAAAATTCACATATTAATAAATTTTATATTTACTGGTTATTGTTACAAAATAAGTTAATATATTAAGGTATGTATTAATAAAACTTATTTTTGGAGGAGATAATATGGCGGATTATACAAAAATGTGGCAAGAATTAAATATTGATATTGAAAAGCATGATGGACTTTGTGAAGTACTTCCGATGTTTTATGAAGATGTATATCTTTCTCAAGAAAATAGACCAGAAAATATGAATTATTACAACTTTGTAATATCAGAAGTTCACGGACTTAGAATAAAAGAACTTCAAGATTCAAAGAAGGAAGATAAAAAAGTTGTGGGATCATTTTGTGTGTTTGTTCCAGATGAGATAACATTAGCCCTAGATTGTGTGCCTGTAGGAATTTGTTCTGGATCTCAATTTTGGGTTCCAGATGGTGAAAAAGTAATGCCAAGAAATACATGTCCTCTTATTAAAGCTTCAATGGGTGCAAAGCTTAGTAGAACATGTCCATATTTCCAATCATGTGATATGGTAGTTGGAGAAACTACATGTGATGGAAAGAAGAAAGCGTGGGAAATACTAGGAGATTATATGGATGTACACGTTATGGACTTACCACAAATGAAAAGAGAAAAAGATAGACTTCATTGGATAGATGAAATGAATATATATAAAGATGTTTTAGAAGATAAAACTGGAAACAAGCTTAACTTTGAAAATTTAAAAGAAAAAATAGAAGTTGTAAATAAAAAGAGAGAAGTTTTAAAAAGATTATATGATCTTAGAAAATGTGATCCAGTTCCTATAAGTGGAAAAGATGCTCTTTTAGTATCTCAAATTGCTTTTTATGATGATATAGATAGATTTATAGAGCAGACTAACAATTTATGTGATGAGTTAGACGATAGAGTGAAAAAAGATGAAGGTGTATTTGAAAAGGATACTCCAAGAATTATGATTACAGGAACACCTATGTCTATTCCGAATTGGAAGATGCATCATATAATAGAGACAAGTGGTGCTGTGGTAGTTTGTGAGGAAACTTGTACTGGAACTAGATATTTTGAAAACCAAGTTAACGAGAATGCTCAAAGTATGGATGAGCAATTTGAAAATTTAGCTAATAGATATCTTGGAATAAACTGTGCATGCTTTACTCCTAATGAAGGTAGAGTAGAGGATATATTAAGATACATAGAAGAATACAAAGTAGATGCAGTTGTATATAATTCACTACAGTTTTGTTCTACTTATTCAATTGAATATAAGAGTATAGAAAAAGCATTAAAAGAAAAGGGAATACCTGTTATCATGATAGAAAGTGATTATAGTGAAGAGGATACAGGTCAAATAAAAACAAGAGTTGAAGCTTTAGTTGAAATTGTTAAAGAAAAGAAAGGTGTTACAGCTTGATAAAATATTATATTCTATTTGATTCTTATAATGACGGATTTTGTTTTGAAAAAGTTCTTAAAAAAGACAAAATAAAATACACGATAGTGCCAACACCCAGAATTATAAGTAAGTGCTGTGGAATGTCTATAATGTTAAAAGAAGAAGTTTTATCTTGTGTACACAATTTAGTTAATAAAAATAAGTTAAAGAATGAAGGCTTGTATAGAATAAATAAAGAAGTAAAAACATGTGAAAAATTATGGTGATTTAAGGAGTGCTTAAGTTGTATACAATAGGAATAGATATTGGCTCAGTTGCTACTAAAATAGTTCTTATGAATGATAAAAAGATTATTCAATATAAAGTATGTCCTAGTGGATGGAGTCCAAAAGAAACTTGTGAGAAGTTAGTTGAGGATATAATTTGTAATAATAATTTAGATAGAAAAGATATAAAAAGTATTGTAGCAACGGGTTATGGAAGAGTTGCACTAGATTTTGTTGATAAGAAAATAACTGAAATTACATGCCATGCTAAGGGAGCTAAGTTTTTAAATGAGAAAACTAGTGCAATAATAGATATAGGAGGACAAGATAGTAAGGCTATTGAATTGGATGATGATGGAAGGGTTTTAAACTTTATAATGAATGATAAGTGTGCAGCGGGTACTGGTAGGTTTTTAGAAGTTATATGTACTGCTATGGCTATAGATGTAAAAGAATTGTCTGAAATAGCTTATAATGGAACTCCTATAAAAATAAATAGTATGTGCACTGTGTTTGCTGAATCAGAAATAATAAGTTTAAAATCTAAGGGAGTTAAAAAAGAGGATATAGCAGCAGGTCTTATTCATTCTATAGTAGATAAAGTGAGTTCTCTTACATCTAAAATCAACTTGAATGAAGAAGTATTCTTTTCAGGTGGATTATGTAATAATGAATATTTAAAAGATGTACTTAAATCTAGATTAAACAAAAAAATAAATACCGATAATCGTGCTCAATTTACAGGTGCAATCGGTGCTGCTCTTTTAGGGTAATAAGATAAGGATAAGATTTAATCTTGTCCTTATTTTATTTTTCGGTTATTATTTTAAATGTAATTAAGATAAATAACTGAGGAGGAATTTTGATTGATAGATAAAAAAGTAGTAGTAATTGGTGGAGGAGCAGCTGGAATGATTGCAGCATCTATTGCTGGTAAAAGAGGTCTAGATGTTATTTTGATTGAAAAAAATAGTATCATGGGAAAGAAACTTTTAATAACGGGAAAAGGAAGATGCAATATAACTAATGATTGTGATGTGGAAGAGTTAATAGAGAATGTTCCTGTAAATGGGAAATTTTTATATAGTGCTTTTTATACATTTACGAATATGGATGTTATAGATTTATTTAATAAATTAGGTGTTAAAACTAAGGTAGAGAGAGGAAATAGAGTATTCCCAGCTTCAGATAAATCTTCAGATGTGGTTGAAGCTCTAAAAAAATATATGAAACAAAATAATGTAAAAATTTTAAAAGGAGAAGTTGACAAGGTTGAATCAAAGGATGGACTTGCAAAAGGTGTAATAATGAAAAATGGAAAAATTATAGAGTGTGATAGAGTTATAGTTGCAACTGGAGGAGCGTCTTATCCTCAAACAGGATCAACTGGAGATGGATATAAATTTGCAAGACAAAATGGACATAATATAAATAAAATAAAGCCATCTTTAGTCCCGCTTGAGACTAAAGAAAAATGGGTAAAAAATTTGCAGGGATTAACGCTTAGAAATATATCTATGAAAGTTTTAAATAAAAATAATAAAAAGGTATATGATGATTTTGGAGAACTTAATTTTAACAGTTATGGAATATCAGGACCTGTTATATTATCTGCAAGTTGTTATATAAAAGATATGGATAAAAATGATTATAAGGTAATAATAGATTTAAAACCAGCTTTATCTAACGAAAAACTTGATAATAGGATACAAAGGGATTTTAATAAGTATTCAACTAAAACTTTTGAAGAATCTTTAAAGGATCTACTACCTCAAAAGATGATTCCTACTATAATAGAATTAACAGAGATAGATTCTGAAAAAATAGTAAATCAAATATCAAAAGAAGAGCGTAAAAAATTAATTGATACTTTGAAAAACATGACTTTAAATATAAAGAAATATAGACCTGTAAAGGATGCTATAGTTACATCTGGAGGAGTAAAGATAAATGAAATCAATCCAAGCACTATGGAATCTAAATTAATTAAAGGATTGTATTTTGCGGGTGAAGTTATTGATGTAGATGCTTATACAGGTGGGTTTAATCTTCAAATAGCTTTTTCTACAGGATACCTTGCTGGACTTAATTGTTAAAATAATATAGATAAACTGAGGGGTGATTGTATGAAAGCAGAGATAATTTGTGTTGGGACAGAAATATTGTTAGGAGATATAGTTAATACTAATGCACAATTTTTAGCCAAAGAACTAGCTGATTTAGGCATTTACGTTTATTATCAAACTGTTGTGGGGGATAATACCGATAGGTTAAAAGAAGCTCTTAAAATAGCTTTTACAAGGGCAAATCTTGTTATTACTACGGGTGGGCTGGGACCTACTAAGGATGATTTGACGAAAGAAGTATGTGCTGAATTTTTTAATAAAAAACTTGAAATAAATGAAGATAGTATGGATTATATAAAAGAGTATTTTAAATCTCAAAATAAGAAAATGGTTAAATCTAATGAGAAACAGGCCTTTTTTCCTAAAGATAGCATTATATTAAAAAATGATTGTGGAACAGCACCAGGTTGTATAATTAAGGATAATGATAAAACAGTTATATTGTTTCCTGGTCCCCCAAGAGAGATGACTCATATGTTTAAAAACTATGCAAAGCCATATCTTCAGAAATATCAAAAAAATATTTTAGAATCTAAAACTTTAAGAATATGTGGAATGGGAGAAAGTAGTGTAGAGGAAAAAATAAAAGATTTAATTGAAAGTCAGATTAATCCAACAATAGCGCCTTATGCAAAGAACTCAGAGGTAACTCTTAGAATAACAGCTAGAGCTTCATCTAAAAAAGAAGCTAAAGAGTTGATTGAACCAATAAAAAATGAAATTTATTCAAGGTTATCTCCATTTATTTATGGAGAAGATGATACTTGCCTTGAATTTGAAGTTGCTAAAATGATTATAAATAAAAATTTGACGATAGCTACTGCTGAATCTTGTACAGGAGGACTTATAGCATCAAAGTTTATAAATTATCCAGGAATATCGTCTGTATTTAATGAAGGTATGGTTACTTACAGCAATGAATCAAAGATGAAAAGACTTGGAGTTAAAAAGGAAACACTTGAAAAATATGGGGCTGTAAGTGAACAAACTGCTGCTGAGATGGCTATTGGAATAGCCAAAAACACAAAATCTAATATAGGTATTTCTGTAACAGGAATAGCAGGTCCAAGTGGTGGAAGTGATCAAAAACCTGTGGGTCTTGTATATATAGGTATTTGTATAAACGGAGTTACAAAGGTCAAACAATTAAATTTAAAAGGAGATAGAAATAGAATACGAAATAGAACTTCTATTGAAGCTTTAAATTTCTTAAGATTAGAATGTTTAAATATATAATATTCTCCATAAAAAGTATGGATTTACAAAATGTACTATACATGAAATTTTAAATTCTTCACAAAATACTAATAAGCAACAAATAAAAAATAAAGTGAGGGATTTAATATGGCTAACAATAATTATAATAACAAAGCAGTTCCAGAAGCTAAACAAGCTTTAAATCAAATGAAACTTGAAACAGCTAATGAATTAGGATTATCTAATTATGAAAGTATGGATAAAGGAAACCTAACAGCTAGACAAAATGGTTATGTAGGTGGAAATATGACTAAGAAATTAGTTGAAATGGCTGAGCAACAAATGAGTGGACAACAACCTAAATAATTAGTTTGAAAAATAAAAGCGAAGAATTAATTCTTCGCTTTTACAATATAAAATCTTCTAATTTACCTAAATTTTTTATAAGTATAGTATTTCTATTAAACTCTATTAATTCTTCTTCTCTCATTTTTATAAGCTCTCTAGATAAAGATGGTCTAGTTACAGCGAATTGCTCTGACATCTCTTGTCTTGAATGAGGTATATTTATTAATAGCTTTTTTTGTTTTGAATATTCATCTAAGACATAGCTCGCAATCTTTTCCCTTATAGTTTGATAGGATAATGTTTTTACTTTTTTATTTAGCATAAGTATTTTATTAGATAATAGTGACATAAAGTTTTTTAGTATATCTGGATTTATTGTGCAAATCTTTAAAATATCTTCTTTTGACATGAACATAATTTTTGTAGAAGTTATTGGTATTAAGGTTGCAGGGTATGAATTCTTTTGAGAGAAAACTATAACTTCTCCAAATATATCACCTGATGACAATGTTGAAATTGTAAGAGTCTTACCAGAGGGGTAGATTTTTTGAATCTCCACATTACCAGATAGTAAAATACCTATACTAGTTAAAGAATCTCCTTCTATTGCTATTAACTCGTTTTTATTGAATGATTTTATTTTGTAGTTAATGTTGGATAGCATATCATTTAAATTAATATCTCCTATATTTTTGAACAATACACTAGATTTTAAAATCTTTTCTAAATCAAACATAACTTATCTCCTTAACTTTAAATTATGTATTAAATAATAATATAACTAAACTTAGAAATCAATATAGAATATTTTAAAGCATTTTAGTAAACAATAGAATTAAGGCATATTCAAAAAATAAACTAGTCATCTTACTCGTCTTTTTGATTCTTTTCGTCGTTACTCAATCACTTATATACAGTGATTATGCTCATGATTGAGTGCCTAGAAAATAATCAAAATTACTTCGTAACTTGACTTATTTATTTTTTTTCATATACCTAAAATGATTTAAGGAGTGATTTAAATGGAACAAAATGTGAATTTTGAAGCGGTTAAGGAGCAGTTTAAGAATGCTTCATTAGACGAACAAATAAGAATATACACAACTACATCAGGTCTTACAGTTGAGCAGTTTAAAGAGTTACTTAAATATTTTCCTATACAGCATTTAGAAAAATTAGAAAAAGCTATGGCTTAGAATGAAAAAAATTATATATTATTTATGTGGAGGTTTAATATTTTTTCTTATACTCTTAATAAGTATTGAATTTTATTCTTTAAATTCCTTCTTTTACTTTATCCAATATGATAAAAATCATGTTTATCAAAACATTACATATTCAAAAGAAGATGTAAGGAATATAACTTATAATTTGATAGACTATTTGAAGTATGATGTGAATTTAGATTATAAAGATGTTTTTTCAAATAAAGAAAAAAGACATATGAAGGATGTAAAGTATATATTTCAAAAAGGAATCTTGATAAAAAGGTTATTTGAAATAGTAATTTGTGGGATAATCTATATAAATAGAAAAGATATTAAGAATATGCTAAAAAGTTTTAACAAAAGCATTTTAACAACATGTATATTTTTTATCCTATTATGCTCTATAATATCTTTAAATTACTATAAGTGCTTTACATTATTTCATAAAATATTTTTTAATAACGATGACTGGTTATTAAATCCAAAAGAGAGTGTAATAATAAATCTATTGCCACTTGAATTTTTTCAAAGCATAAGTGTATATATTTTTATAACTGCCCTAACATTAACTTTTATCCTAATATATATTAATTTCTTTTTGATTAAAAGAAAAAAGCTAGAGCCAAAGCTCTAGCTTTTTTTCTTGCTTTAAGTGTGATAATATAAGATTTCAAGATAAAACAAAAAAAGCATCATGTACTTGCTGTGGATATATAGAACTATTCAGTTAAAGAGGGATAACGAGTGAGTAAAGATATTGTAAAAAAACACAAATTTACTTCTGTAACAGACTATAAATACTTAGAGTGCTATTTTGAAGAAATGTCGACTAAAGGATATATGTTAATTGAAGCTAAAAAAGGCAAGTTTACATTTGAAAAATGTGAACCTAAAGAGTTAGATTTTAATGTGAACTTATTTTATCCAGACACAGTATTTGATTATCCAGATGAAGAAAAATCAATGGATTTTAGAAAACTCTGTGAAAATAATGGGTGGACATACTGTACTAGCAACCAATTGTATCAGATATTTTATAAAAATAAGAATGATGCTGCTAAAGCAATACATAAAGACAGTAATGAAGAATACAAAATGATAAAGAATGTTTTTATGAAAACTGAATTTATATCCATGATGTTAATGATGCTTATTATATTTGTTAATATAAATCCATCTATAGGCTTTGACTATGAAAATCTCTTTAGCAATTCTGGTATGATTTCAATTATAACACCTATTTTTCTAATATTAATAAATTTATCGGTATATTTGCCTCAAGCTATATGGTTTATTAGAAATAAAACTAGAGTACATAAAGGTGAAAAACTATGGTTTGCTTCAGCAAAGGCGGTTTTTATTAATAGTATAATTACCTGGACTTTAATAGCTATATATTTTATATATATCATATATGCTTCTATTGATATATTTGATAATGGTATATTATTATCAATGATAGCATTTCTACCAGTTATAATAGGTTTGATATTAGGTGGATATTTAAAAAAGAAAATAAGAAGTAAGAAGAGAACTAGAAAAAAGAATATTATTTTATTTGTTAGTATTTTGGTATTAGCTATAGGTATTATAGTAGGTTTTACAATTTTATTTATGACCGTATCACTTTATGATTCAGATTTTAACAAGGATGTAGAAATACCAAGTAATATATCTGTTTTAAAGTTATCTGATTTTAAAGTAGCTTCAAATAAATTAGATATCTATGCAGATAAAGACTCTAGTATTTTAGTTCCAATCAGTCTTGAATATAGCGAAAATTTATATGGAAAGTACAAACCTAATCAAATAAATCATATTGAAACTCGCTATATTCAATGTAGGAATAACGATATTGCTAATTATATATTTGAGGAATATGTAAAAGATAAAGAAAAGAAATATAAAAGATATAATGAGGAATGTATGGATAATCAAATCAGTAAGATAGATAATAAAATATGGAATGTAGAAAAGGGATATTATCTTAATAATGAAAAGTCTAGTATAATAATTAAGAAAGATAATATCATATATGTTTTAGATGGAGATTTAGTTTTTTCAAGAAAAGATATTATCAGTATATGTAAAGAAAAATTAGACTTATAAATATATATAAAGGGATGTCTTTAATAAAAACATGGGCATTCCTATTATTATGCCTATAAGAACTATATTTGTTACTATTTTGAGATATAGAGTTATAAAGCTTGTTGGTATTATGGAGGTATACAAAATTAAAAAGTATAAAATTTTTATAAATGGAAAGAATAAAATAAAAAATAAGAGGTGATTTTATGCTAAATAATTTTGTAGGCTTAATATATAAAGAATTGATAAAGGGTAAAATAAAAGATTTAAAAAAAGTAAATAAATACAGTATTAATAAAAAAGAGGATATAGATATAATAAAAAAGATAGATAGTTTACTCGCTAAAATAGCTAAGTATATCTTAAACATATTTGTATTTTTGATTATGGTTAAGATAAATATATATGTAAGCACAGTGTTTTTAATAGGATTTATATTTTATAAAAAAATTATAACGCATAATTTTAAGGAGAATATGAAAAATAAAACATTTTCATTAAAGAGAGTATTTGATGAAGTGATAAAAGAAAATTCAAAATTAAAAATAAAAACAGTTATGGTTATGTTTATACTTATGCAGTTTTCAGACTACACTAAACTTTATATGGGTATAATTATCACTCTTTTAGTATTTACTATAAATGACATATATAGTAACATAAAAAATATGAACGAAAACACTTTTCAACAGAAACTTTCTAAATAGCTTTGGCATAAAGTGAAACTTAATATTAGATAGAGATTTTACTTAAGTTCTTATATCCAGACTTATAAGAGTATGGAATCTTAGAACTTTTAGCTTTCGGATAAATGGCTTGAAGTGGGGGGACAAATTATGAAAAATGATAGATATAGAGTATATAATATATTAGAAATATCCAAACTAGTTACTGCATCTATGAACTTTTTTGAAATAAAAGACGAGGTTGTATCTAAAATGTTAAATGTGATACATCCTAGAAAAGCATGTATAAATTTATTTTATAAAAATAATTACAAATATTCATACTTAGTGTGTTCTGCTACTCTAGATTATATACCTGAATTATTTTCAAATACAGATGAAGATAAAATTAAAATAGACTTCAATGAATACCCTAAATACATTCATGAAGCTATATTTGAAAAAAAAATAGTCTGGGTAAAAAATATATTTAAAGACGATAGAGCAATAATGGAAAGAGATATGGCAACAAAAGAAGGATATATAGGAAGAATAGTGTTTCCTCTTATAGCAAATAATAATGTAATTGGATTTATAACTTGTTACCTAACAGAAGATGACGATCTTTCACAAGAAGATATAAACTTTATATTTTCTGTTTCTTCGTTAATAAGTCTTTCAATAGAAATAACAAAGGAAAATTATAAAATAGATACGTTGATAAAAAAATTAAGAGAAGCTATAAACTATATAAGCAAGGCAACAAAAGAGCTGTACGCAAATAAATCGGTAGATAACTTTCTTTCTTTAATTAGTAGACAAATGTGTAAACTTACACTTAGTGAGAGTTCAATAGTAATACTTAATGACAATAACAATAAAACACAGTCGTTTAATCAATATGGAAATGAAAGTATAAATATACACAAAGCACTAGGGTGTGTTATAAGAAATGACAAAGACATAGATAATAATGGAAAATATTATAATCCTAAAAATTTAAAAAAGCATATAGATGATGATAATATAAAATCTTTAATATACTATAGATTGAAGGTTGAAAATGAAACCGTAGGATATATAGCAGCTGTAAACAGTAAAAAATATACTAATGATGATATTAAAATACTCAATATATTTTCATCTCAAACAGTGCTTGCTATTCAAATGTATAATAATTCTAAGAAGATATTTGAACATGATTTGTTGGAAAAAGAGCTGGAGATTGTATCAAAACAGCAAAAACTTATGATGAATGATACTCAGATTAAATTTTCGGATTCAAAAGAAATAGTATATTTTCATGAACCCTCAAAATATATAGGTGGAGATTTTTGTAAAATAATAAGAATAGATGAGAGTAAGATATGCATATTTATAGCAGATGTTATGGGGCATGGAATAATGTCTAATTATTTTGTAGCTATGATAAAAGGAGTGCTTCAGACTTTAGTATATGAAAAAGAATCAGCTGGAAGCATATTGACGAAGATGAATTCTATATTATATGATGATTTTGATAAGGTCAATGCATTTGCTACAGCTAGAATAGGAATATTCGATTCTAAAACTGGAAAAGCAGTAATAGCAAATGCTGGTCATCATAACTATATAGGAATCAAGAAAAACAATGGAATAATCGTAGAAGATATAGGTTTTGATAAAGGTATGCCAATTGGTGTATTAAAAGATATGGTATACAATGAATATTCTTATAATATAAATGAGTATGAACTTATATGTATGTATACTGATGGTATAATAGAAGCATCTAATCAATATAAAGAAGAATTTGGGTTAGATAGGTTGAAGAAATTAATAAAGAATAATTATACTAATACGACCTCAAATATATATGATAAACTTAAAATAGAATTAAAAAACTTTACAGAAAAAGATAGCTTAGAAGATGACCTACTAATTCTATTTGTAAAGAATAGGTTAGGTTAATAAATGGGGGGATAATGGGTGAAGTTTTTAGTTATAAATGCAAGTCCTAGAAAAGGAAAAAACTGTTTTATTATAGCGAAATATGTAACTGATATACTTTACGATAATGATATAGATTATGAAATGATAAATATATGGGATATGGATATCGAATACTGTAATGCATGTGGTTACTGTGATAAAACTGGGGTTTGTCACAAAACAGATGATATGAGTCACATGTATAAAAAGTTTGATAAATCTGATGGTACAATATTAATATCACCTGTTTATTTTGATAGTGTTCCTGCAAAGCTTAAAAGCTTAATAGATAGAACACAAGCTTTTTTTGCAAGTAAATATGTATTAAACAGACCGTCTATAGATAGAAATAAAAAAAGATTGGGAATGTTTATACATATAGGGGGAAGTAAACCTTATAAAACTCAATTTATGGGAGGTCAAATAACAGTTGATTTTTTATTCAAGAGTATAAATACAAAATTGATACACAATTATTATATATCTAATACAGATGATACGGATTTAAAAAGCAGAGATTTATATAAGAAAGATATAAAAAAATTAATTATAGATTTAAAGAACAAGGGCTAGTTATAACTAGCCCTTGTTTGAGGAAGGGGGAAGGAATATGCTTAGATATTTAACTAGTGGGGAATCTCATGGACAAGCATTGATTACTATAATAGAAGGGATTCCGTCTAATCTAAAAATAAATCTAGATAATGTAAATAAAGAATTAGTGAGAAGACAACAAGGATATGGTAGAGGAGATAGAATGAAGATAGAAAAGGATAAAGTAAATATTCTATCTGGTATGAGAGGTAGTGTTACTATAGGATCTCCTATAGCTATTGAAATAAAAAATAAGGATTATGAAAACTGGAAAGAATATATGAATCCCATTGAAGAAATAAATAAAGAGACTAAAAGGGTTTCAAAGGTAAGACCAGGACATGCTGATATGATTGGAAGTTTAAAATACGATTTTGAAGATGTTAGAAACGTTTTAGAAAGAGCAAGTGCAAGAGAAACAGCGGTGAGAGTTGCAGTAGGTTCTATTTGTAAGGAATTTTTGTCAAAATTCGATATAGATTTTACATCTCATGTAATACAAATGGGGAAGAATAAAATAAATAAATCGTTTAAATTTGATTATATAAAAAAAGAATCTGAAATATCTCAGGTAAGATGTGTAGATAAGGCGTATGAAGAATTATTTATAAATGAAATAAAAAAAGCAAAAGAAGAAGGAGATAGTCTAGGAGGAGTATTTGAGGTTAGAATAAAAAATGTAATTCCTGGACTTGGCTCTTATGTTCATTATGATAAAAAGCTGGATTCTCAGTTAAGTGCACATATTATGTCTATACAAGCTATAAAAGGGGTGGAGTTTGGAATTGGATTTGAGATGGGAAGTTTAAAGGGATCTCAAGTACATGATGAAATATATTATTCAAAAGAAAGAGGTATATATAGAAATACTAATAGATTAGGTGGTATAGAAGGTGGAATGAGTACAGGTGAGGAAATAGTGATAAGAGGTGTTATGAAGCCAATACCTACTTTGTATAAGCCGCTTAATAGCATAGATATAAATACTCTTGAAAATTATAAGGCATCAATAGAAAGATCGGATAATTGTGCCTTACCTGCTGCTTGTGTTGTTGCTGAAAATATATGTGCATTCGTTATTGTAAAGTTTTTTATGGAAAAGTTTGGACAAGATAATATGGAGGATATAATCAAAAATTATCAAAACTATTTAGAAAGGTTGTCTGATAGAGGATGGAAAATGGATACAAGGTCTATATAAAAAAAAATTTTAGTGAAATAGATATAAAAAAAGACTATGATAAAGTTTTGATTATAACGGATGAAAATGTAGAAAAGTTGTATATGTATGATTTTACACGAAATTTAAACTTTAAAAATTTAATAGTGTATACTATAAATCCAGGAGAAGATTCTAAAAGTCTAAAGGTGTATGAAGATATATTTAGGTTTTGTATAGAAAGTGAATTGAGCAGAAAATCGTTGATTATAGGACTAGGTGGTGGTGTTGTAGGAGATTTAAGTGGATTTGTAGCGTCTACTTATATGAGAGGGATAGATATTATACATTGTCCTACAACACTATTATCTCAGGTAGATAGTTCTATTGGAGGAAAGACTGGTATAAATTTAGAAAACTATAAAAATATAATAGGGAGTTTTTATAGACCAAAGTTTATACATATAAATATTAATACACTTAAAA
Organism: Tepidibacter sp.; assembly: GCF_025210165.1. Taxonomy (GTDB): domain Bacteria; phylum Bacillota; class Clostridia; order Peptostreptococcales; family Peptostreptococcaceae; genus Tepidibacter_A. The sequence goes on along the minus strand of NZ_JAOASI010000013.1, from coordinate 8,702 downwards.
CATTAGATTGTAGTGAATTTTTAAGTGGACTTTCAGAAGTTATTAAGTATGCACTTATATGTGATTATGAATTTTTAGACTACCTTTTAAAAAATAAAGATAAGATATTAAATTTAGACGAGGAATGTTTAATCTACATAGTAAAAAAATGTTCGAATATAAAAATTGATATTGTTAAAAAAGATGAAAAAGAGTCTGGTATTAGAAAAATACTTAATTTAGGTCATACATTTGGTCATGGTATTGAAAAGTTAGGCGGATTTAGTCATGGTTTTGCTGTTGCAATAGGAACTCATATGGCATTTAGACTAGCTTATAAAAAAGGATATATATATAAAAGTTATTATGATAGAGTGTTGAATGTTTATAAATCTTATAATATACCCATAACTTTTAAAGGTATAGATTCTATTGATATACTAGAAATTATGAAAAAAGATAAGAAAAATAGTTTTTCAAAAATAAATTTAGTACTGCCAGCTGGTCATTCAGATGTTGATGTGGTAAATAATATAGATGAGAAGGAGATACTTTGTGTAATAGAGGAGGTAAAAAATGAGTTCTAATGGTTTGAAATTAAGAGGAGAAGTAAATATTCCAGGAGATAAATCTATATCACATAGGGCTATAATGTTATCATCAATATCTAATGGAAAGAATATAATTAAAAATTTTTTAAATGGAGAAGATTGTTTAAGTACTATAGACTGTTTTAAAAAAATGGGGACAAAAGTAGAAAAATGCAGAAAAAATGAAGTGATCATACATGGAATGGGACTTAGAAAATTAAAAAAACCAATCCAAAACTTAGATGTAGGAAATTCTGGAACAACAATAAGGCTTATCATGGGTATATTAGCAGGTCAAAATTTTGAATCAACTTTAATAGGTGATAATTCTATAGCTAAAAGACCTATGAAAAGAGTAACAGATCCATTAAGACTTATGGGAGCTAATATATATGGTAATGAAGATGCTAATTTTACTCCTATAACTGTAAATGGCGGAAATTTAAATGGGATAGAGTATAATATGCCTATAGCTTCAGCTCAAGTTAAGTCTTCTATAATACTTGCATCTTTATACGCAAATTCACCTACTAAGATAATAGAAAAGAATAAAAGCCGAAATCACACAGAGATTATGCTAAAGTCTTTTGGAGCAGATATAGATATAAGTGGTAAAGAAATATATGTAAAGCCTGTTCAAAACTTATATTCTGAAGATATATATATTCCTGGAGATATTTCATCTGCTGCATTTTTTATAGCTGGGGCTAGTATAATAGAAGGATCAGAGATTTTAGTAAGGAATGTAGGTCTTAATGAAACGAGAACTGGGATTTTAGATGTATTAAAAAATATGAGTGGAAATTTTGAAATATTGAATAAAAAATATGTTTGTGGAGAGTTGATGGGTGATATATTAGTTAAGCACTCTAACTTAAATTCTACTACAATAGATTCAAAGTTAATACCAAGACTTATAGATGAAATACCTATAATAGCTGTTATGGCAACTCAGGCAGAAGGAACAACTATTATAAAAAATGCAAAGGAGCTTAAGGTTAAAGAATCGAATAGAATAAGTAGTGTTGTTTCTAATCTTAAGAAAATGGGAGCAGATATTGAAGAAATGGATGATGGAATGGTTATAAAAGGACCTACAAAACTTAGTGGTTGTAATATAGAGAGCTTTTCAGACCATAGAATAGCTATGGCATTTTCAATAGCTTCACTAGTAGCATCTGGAGATACGAATATAGATAATACCAGATGTGTAGAAATATCTTTTCCGGGTTTTTATGATATATTAAAAGAAATAACTTGCTAAAAATTTGATTTTTTATATTAAAAAAAGTATAATATTCCTTGAAAAAATAATTTAGGAGGTTAGTGAAATGAAATTACCTATAGCATTATCAAATAGACATATACATTTGGGACAAAAAGATATAGAGGTATTATTTGGAGATGGAGCAAAACTAACTCACTTTAAAGACCTTTCTCAACCAGGACAATGTGCATGTGAGGAAAAAGTAGACGTGGTAGGACCAAAGGGAGAAATTAAAGGAGTTAGAGTATTAGGACCTGCAAGAGGAGAAACTCAACTTGAGATATCTTTAAGTGATGGATTCAAATTAGGAGTAAAAGCGCCTATAAAGGATTCAGGAGATCTTGAAGGAACTCCAGGAGTAAAAATAGTAGGACCAAAAGGTGAAGTAGAGCTTGAAAGAGGAGTTATAGTAGCTTCAAGACATATACATATGCATACTGATGATGCTGAAAAGTTCAATGTAGAAGATAATCAAAAGGTTAAGATAAGAACTTCAGGTCAAAGAGCGGTAGTATTTGAAAATGTATTAGTAAGAGTAAGTCCAAAATTTGCTCTTGAAATGCACGTTGATGTAGAAGAAGGAAATGCAGCTGGAGTTAGAAATGGAGATTTAGTAGAATTAATTAATGAATAAAAAAAATATATATAAGTATAATAAAAAGGTAGCTTTTAATAAAGCTACCTTTTTACAATGTAGGAAACTATAATAATTTTATATAATATCAAAAATTGTTTAAAAATCAGTATAATTAAGGGGAAAATAAAAAATTAGAATTTCAAGTGTATTTAAACTTTAATTATACCTAAAAAGAATTTGAAATTACTGAAAAATTAGAAAAAATAAATTTTATTAACAAAATTATACCATATTGACTTGATTTTCATAAAAATATGAACTATTATGTAATTAAAGAAATTAAATTTTATAAAAATACAGAAAGTTTAATCATGTGATTTTGATTTGATTTTCTAAATCATGCGATGATTGACAGAATGTATATTGTATACTATACTCAAAGTAATAAATTTTAAAAAAATAAGGAGGATTTACTATCATGGCAAAGCAAATGAAAACTATGGATGGTAATACTGCTGCTGCATATGTATCATATGCATTTACTGATGTTGCAGCTATTTACCCAATTACACCATCATCTCCTATGGCAGAGCATGTTGATGAATGGTCAGCTAATGGAATGAAGAATATATTTGATCAAAAGGTGCAAGTTGTAGAACTTCAATCTGAGGGAGGAGCATCAGGTGCGGTTCATGGGTCATTAGCAGCTGGAGCATTAACTACAACATTTACAGCTTCTCAAGGACTTCTTTTAATGATACCAAATATGTATAAAATAGCAGGAGAACTTCTTCCAGGAGTATTCCATGTAAGTGCTCGTGCAGTAGCAAGTCATGCACTTTCTATATTTGGAGATCATTCAGATGTAATGGCAGCAAGACAAACTGGATTTGCTTTCTTAGCATCAGGTTCAGTTCAAGAAGTTATAGATCTTGGAGGAGTTGCTCACTTAGCATCTATAAAATCAAGAGTACCATTTGTACATTTCTTCGATGGATTCAGAACATCTCACGAAATTCAAAAAGTTGAACTTATAGATCATGCAGACTTTGCAAGACTTGTAGATAAAGAAGCTGTTAAAGAATTTAGAAATAGAGCTTTAAATCCAGAGCATCCTGTAACTAGAGGTACAGCACAAAATCCAGATATTTTCTTCCAAGCAAGAGAAGCATCTAATACATATTATGAAAAAGTACCTGGAATAGTTGCTGAATACATGAAAGAAATCAGCGAAATAACTGGTAGAGAATACAAGCCATTTAACTATTATGGAGCTGAAGATGCGGAAAACGTAATCATAGCAATGGGTTCTGTAACAGATACAATAGAAGAAACTATAGATTACTTATTAGCTAAAGGTGAAAAAGTAGGATTAATAAAAGTTCGTTTATACAGACCGTTCTCAGCTGAGTACTTCTTTAATGTTCTTCCAAAGTCAGTTAAGAAAATAGCTGTACTTGATAGAACAAAAGAGCCAGGAGCATTAGGAGAGCCTTTATATCAAGATGTTCGTACTTTATTCTACGGAAAAGAAAATGCACCTATAATAGTTGGTGGACGTTACGGACTTGGTTCAAAAGATGCTACACCTTCTCAAATTAAGGCTGTATATGAAAACTTAAATAAAGAAGAAATAAAGAATAACTTTACTTTAGGAATTATAGATGATGTAACTAATACATCTTTAGAAGTAACAGAAAACATAAATACAGCTCCAGAAGGAACTATAAGATGTAAGTTCTGGGGACTTGGTTCAGACGGTACTGTTGGAGCTAACAAGAGTGCTATAAAAATCATAGGAGATAAAACTGATCTTTACGCTCAAGGATATTTTTCTTATGATTCTAAAAAATCTGGTGGTATAACTATTTCTCACTTAAGATTTGGTAAAAAGCCAATAAAATCTACTTATTTAATAAATGAAGCAGACTTTATAGCATGTCATAATCAATCTTATGTAGAGCAATATGATTTATTAAAAGGACTTAAAAAAGGCGGATCTTTCGTTCTTAACTGTAAGTGGGGAGCAAAAGAGCTTGATGAAAAATTACCAGCTTCAATGAAGAAATATATAGCTGATAATCAAATCAATTTCTATACAATCAATGCTACTGATATAGCAGCTGAAATAGGACTTGGAAACAGAATAAATATGATAATGCAATCAGCGTTCTTTAAATTAGCTGAAGTTATCGAATTAGACAAGGCTGTTGAGTACTTAAAAGACTCTATAGTTAAGTCTTATGGTAAAAAAGGTGAAAAAGTAATTAACATGAACTACGAAGCTGTAGATAAGGGATTAGATGCTCTTGTTAAAATTGAAGTTCCTGCTTCTTGGTCAAGTGCTGTACAACCAGAAGTTGCAATAGGTGAATCTAAGGAAGTTCCAAAATTTGTAGAAAAAATATTAAACCCAATCAACAAGCAAGAAGGAGATTCTCTTCCAGTAAGTACTTTTATTGGTATGGAAGATGGAACATTCGAAAATGGATCTGCTGCATATGAAAAGCGTGGAATAGCTGTTAATGTACCTGAGTGGCAAATAGATAAATGTATCCAATGTAACCAATGTTCATTCGTATGTCCTCATGCTGCAATAAGACCAGTGTTATTAACTGACGAAGAACTTAAGAATGCACCAGAAGGATTCGCAGCTAAGAAAGCTGTAGGTAAGGGTCTTGAAGGTCTTCACTATAGAATGCAAGTAACTACTATGGACTGTACTGGATGTGGAAACTGTGCTGACATCTGTCCATCTAAAGAAAAATCATTAATAATGAAGCCTCTTGAAACACAAATAGAAGTAGAAGTTCCAAACTGGGATTACGCTATGACTGTATCACCAAAAGAAGATTTAGTAAGTCCAAACAATGTTAAGGGAAGTCAATTTAAGCAACCACTTCTTGAATTCTCAGGAGCTTGTGCTGGTTGTGGAGAAACTCCTTACGCTAAGGTTATAACTCAATTATTTGGAGATAGAATGATAATAGCTAATGCAACAGGTTGTTCATCAATCTGGGGAGGATCAGCTCCATCTACTCCATACTGTACAAACCATGAAGGTAAAGGACCAGCTTGGGCTAACTCATTATTCGAAGATAATGCTGAATACGGATTTGGTATGGCAGTAGCTGTTAAGCAAATGAGAAATAAATTAACTGACTTAATGAACGAAATAGTAGGACTTGATATAGCTGATGAATATAAAGAAGTATTTACTGAGTGGTTAAACTCTCAAGAAGATGCTGAACTTTCTAAAGCATCAAGTGCTAAGGTTCTTGATTTATTAAAATCAAACAATATAGCAGATGAAAAAGCTAAAGGAATATTAGCTGAAATAGAAGATATTAAAGATTATCTAATCAAGAAGTCTATGTGGATCATAGGTGGAGACGGTTGGGCTTATGACATTGGTTATGGTGGACTTGATCATGTCTTAGCTTCAGGAGAAAATGTAAATGTTCTTGTATTTGATACAGAGATTTACTCAAATACTGGAGGTCAATCTTCAAAAGCTACTCCAACAGGAGCAGTTGCTAAGTTTGCAGCTTCTGGTAAGAAGGTTAAGAAGAAAGATCTTGGTATGATCGCTGCAACTTACGGATACGTATACGTAGCTCAAGTTGCTATGGGAGCAGATAAGAATCAATTCATGAAGGCTTTAATAGAAGCTGAAAAGTATGATGGACCATCTCTAATCATAGCTTATTCTCCATGTATAAGTCATGGTATCAAAGAAGGAATGGGACGTACTCAAGCTAATACTAAGCAAGCTGTTGAATGTGGATACTGGCATTTATACAGATACAACCCAACATTAAAAGAAGAAGGAAAGAATCCATTTACATTAGATTCTAAAGAGCCAAAGGCAAGCTTTAGAGACTTCATATTAGGACAGGTAAGATATACATCTTTACAAAAGGCTTTCCCTGAAATAGCTGACGAGTTATTTGTTAAAGCTGAAGAAGATTCTAAGGAAAGATATGAAACTTACAAAAAAATGGCTGAACAAGCTTAATAAATAATAGAAAAGAGAAGCGAAAGCTTCTCTTTTTTTGCGGAAATTTCTGTTTAAAGCGAAAATTGAGATTATTGAAATACCGCAACTTAAGTCAATATATTAACAAAAAAGTAGCTAACATTACAATAATCTCAATTTTAGTTATATTCAAAAGATAGAAAAATACACAAAATAATGCATGGTTTTCATGTATAATAAATATATAGAAGTATTAGTCAATAATATAGAGGGAGGAATAAATATGAAACTTTGGACTAGACAACATAAAGGAATTTTAGAGGATTTAGAGAAAAATGGAGTATATCGTGTTAAAGAAGAATATATAAAGCAAAAGCTTGATACTATTACTCCATTTTATCTTAAAATTTATAAATGGTATGCTACAGAAGGTTCTAAAATTGTAAAAAAGCCAAAAGATGTTGATTATCCTATATGGCTCTCTACTACTAATGATTTAATGCTTCAACCAACAGAAGATACAGTAGTTCTTGAACTTGAAGTTGATAAAGAAAATGTAATTATTACGGATCAAGAGAAATGGGGGTATGTAGTTAATTATTGGTATGTTCCCCTTGATAGAGAAGATGAGAGAAATCATAATGAAGAACTTAAAAAGTATGGAATATCAGATGAATCAGAACTTTTTATGACTGACAAAGGAAATTTTTATCCGCTATTAAGAGATAAAACAAAGAAAAGCTGGAGTAGGCTATTTGATGATAGTATTAGACTCTGTGATTTAACACAAGCTACATTGTGGGAAATAAAAAAAGAGTGGATAGTTAATATTGTTCATTATAAAGATGAATAGAAATTAGTAGGAGATGATGATATGAACATATGGACTTGTCAGAAAAAAATAGTTCTAGATACTATAATAAATGATGGAGTGTATTATGTTAAAAGAGAGTATATAACTAACAAATATCAAGATGTATCAAAAATTTTTTTAACTGCTTATGATTGGTTCGTATCAAATGCAGAAGTTGTAGCAAAAAAACCAGAAAAAGCAGGTTTTCCTATATGGACATGGACTGATTTAAGGTATGTTGAGCATTATGAAGATTCAGTTATTTTAGAATTAGAGGTAGAAGAGGATAAATGTATAACATTTGATAGTGGAAAATGGAACAGAATATTAAATCTTTCTTATATACCTAAAGACAAAAATGATAAAGATAAGTTTATAAAAGAATTGGAAAGGTATAATATAACAGATGATAGTGAAGCCTATATGAGTAATTTTTATCCTCAATTAAAATCTAAGATTAGAAAGAGTTGGGATAGATTATTTGACGAAGATATAAAAATTTCAGGGATTAATCAGGTTGCTCTTTGGGAGGTAAGAAAAGAGTGGATAGTTGATATTAATGCATAATTGTAAAATATAATGTATTAAGACATAATCATACGATTTGACGTATTAAATTATATAAGTGTTTTTTAAAAATGAATAGTACAATATTTACAAAATATGTTTTTTAGCTAAAATGTAAATGATAATTTATGGAAGAGAACAAATAGAGAGTATGAAATGTATATGGGGTGGTATAGTGGATGAGAATTTGAAATATTGGTTCAAGGGATTTGAAAATGCAATAGTACATATTGAACAACAGGAAAGAGAATTACTTTTTTGTGAATGTAGCAAGAACTGTGTAAATAGAGGAGTACTAAATTTATATAAAAATCTATATGATAAAGTAAATGGAGATATGGATTCATTTTTTGAAGAAATGAATGGTATAGAAAATGTAAAGAGTGAAATAGTTGAATCAAGAAAGAAATATTACGTGTTTTTTAAAAATGTACCTGTAGCTTACATAACGAAGGCTATGTCAACAGCCCATTTTTATGTGAGTGTTCCAGGCAGAGTGTTATCTATGTTTTTAATTCGATTATGCTAAATAAGAATTTTGATGTGGAAATTTGTTCTACGATTTTACGTGGTGGAAATGAATGCAAGTTATCTATAACAATGAATGACTGAAGCTTATGAACAAATTTTGTTAATTTAAATTCTTATTTATTAATGAGGTATAGTAATATTAATAATTTTTATTTCACAATATTCTTAAGTTATGCAGCAACATACTAAAAGCAAGTTCACCCTCAATGTGGACTTGCTTTTATTGTATATATGAAAACCACCTGCTATGCGGGTGGTTCTAAAAAGCTTCCAGCGGTGAGTAGAAAAGAAAAAACTCCTTTGTTAGAATAGTATTTAGGTTTGCCGACCAAATACAAAACAAAGGAGAATGCCCAAAT
>NZ_JAOASI010000012.1 GCF_025210165.1 Tepidibacter sp. | reverse complement strand
CAAAATATTACTGATAATATTTAGGTATGGAAAATAAATGTTAAGGAGTGGTATTATGAAAAGGAATTTTAAGTTTTTGTTTACTTTGGTAATGATAGTTGTAAGTATGATTTTTTCTAGCTTTAGTGTTTTTGCTGAGGGTGAGAAGAAGGATGAGTTTGAATGGGTTGGAGTCGATGGGGGGACATTGAATTATAAGAAATGAGTTATATGTTATTTGGGAAGAACAAAATTCAAATGATAAAACTCAAATAAGAGCGAAAAAATATGATGGAAGCAAATGGATAGAAATGGATAATGGTTCTTTGAACTATAACTCTTATAAGTATGGTAGTGAGCCAAGGGCAGTAGTATATAAAAATGATCTATATGTTACTTGGCATGAAGATGATGGAAGTAAAGACCAAATAAGGGTAAAAAAATATGATGGAAGTAATTGGGTGGGAGTAGACAATGGTTCTTTGAACTATAACTCTTCTAAGCATGCTGGACGTTCCAATGCAGTAGTATATAAAAATGAGTTATATGTTACTTGGCAAGAAGGCGATGAAAAAAATTATCAAATAAGAGCAAAGAAATACGATGGAAGTAAGTGGATAGGAGTAGATAATGGTTCCTTAAATTACAACTCTTCTAAGAATGCTCAACGCTCCGAGGCAGTAGTATATAAAAATGAATTATATGTTACTTGGTATGAAGATAATGGAGATGAATACCAGATAGTGTCAAAAAAATACGATGGAAGTAAGTGGGTAGGAGTCGATAATGGTTCCTTAAATTATGACTCTTCTAAAACTGCTAGTGATCCACATGCAGTAGTATATAAAAATGAGTTATATGTTACTTGGGATGAAGAGGATGGAAGAAATTATCAAATAAGAGTAAAAAAATACGATGGAAGTAAGTGGGTAGGATTAGATAATGGTTCTTTAAATTATGACTCTTCTAAATTTGCTAGCGATTCACATGCAGTAGTATATAAAAATGAGTTATATGTTACATGGTTTGAACATAATGGAAACACATTTCAAGTAAGAGTAAAGAAATATGATGGAAGTAAGTGGGTAGGAGTAGATAATGGTTCTTTAAATTATGACTCTTCTAAATTTGCTAGTGATTCACATGCAGTAGAGTATAGAAATGAATTATATATTATATGGACGGAATATAACGAAAATAATAAACCTCAAATAAGAGTAAAAAAACTTGTCAACAAAACAGAGCCAGAAAAGCCAATTAACAAAGGAAACAAAGCCTTATTAAGAATAACAATGGAAGAAGGAACTGAGAAAGAGTATGATATGACAATTAAAGATGTTAATGACTTTATAGATTGGTACGATAAAGAATCAGGTTCATACTACATAATAGAAAAAGATTATAATATAGGACCGTTTGAGAGTAGAAAGGATTATATTATTAAAAATAAAATAGTGAATTTTGAAGTTATGGAGTATAATGAGTAGATATTAAATCAAGGGCAGGGACTAGGGTTCCTGTCTTTATTTAGATGTAGTTGTTTTAAAGTTTGAAATTACGATATAATATAAATAAGAAGATATTATAGAAATTTTTAATAAAGACATATCAGAAGAAACTTTAAAGGAGTTGATGGTAACATATGACTTTAAAAAAAATACCTTATGGAATATCTAACTTTGAACAGATGATAGAAGAAAATTATTTATATATAGACAAAACTAAATATATAGAAATACTGGAAAGTTATGCGCCGTATCAATTTTTTATAAGACCTAGAAGGTTTGGGAAAAGTTTGTTTTTATCTACTCTTGAAAATTATTATGATATTAATAAAAAAGATAAATTTGAAGATTTATTTAATAATTTATATATAGGTAAAAATCCGACATCTAAAAAAATAATTATCTTATATGGAGAATAAGTTTTGCTGGAATTACTGCTTTAAATGAAAAAGACTTAAGAAATAGCTTTAATCAAAAAGTAATGCTATTCGTTGAGAACTTTATTTTAAATTATAATGATTTTTTTGACAATGAAAAAATACCAGGTTATATAGATAGTGCAGAAATACTTGTAGGCTATATATCATTACTCGCAAAAAAAATAAATAAGCAAGTATTTGTGTTAATAGATGAGTATGATAATTTTACTAATGAATTAATCACAGGTGGGAAAAAATCTATGTATCAAGGAATACTTCATGGAGAAGGTTTTTTAAAGACTTTTTATAAAGCATTAAAAGATGCGACAGCTGATAATTTTGAAAGATTATTTATAACAGGAGTAAGTCCTATTATGCTTGATGATTTAACTAGTGGATTTAATATCACAGAGAATTTAACACTTGAAGAAGAACTTAATGAAATAATGGGATTTACAGAAAAGGAAATAAGAGAAATTATTTATAAGCTATCAGTTGATGAAAAGTTTGGTGTAGAAGAACTTATTAAAGATATGAAGTTTTATTATAATGGATATAAATTTAGTGAAGATACTGAAAATACGGTATACAATACTGATATGGCTTTATATTTTCTTAAAAATATAATTAGAAAAGGTAAATATCCTAAAGAAATGATAGATGATAATGTAAAAACTGATTATAGTAAGATAAAGCAAATAGCATTAAATTTTAAAGAAGATACTATTATAGATGAAATTATATCAGGTAAAAAAATAAATACTAAGCTTGTAAGTAGATTTAATATTGATAATATGTATGATGAAAAGGAAAACTTCAAATCACTTTTGTATTATCTAGGAATGCTTACGATAAAAGAACCGTATGCAAATGGTGTTGAGCTTATTATACCTAATTATGTGATAAAAACTGTTTATTGGGATTACATTTTCAAAAATCTAAAAAATAATATAGATATAAATAAAAACAAGCTAGATAGTGTTATTAATGAACTGAATGTAAATGGAAATATAAATAAATTTATAGAATATTTGAAAGAAATTTTATCAAATCTCTCAAATAGAGATTTAATCAAATTTGATGAAAAATATATAAAAATGATACTTATGACTTTGTTTTCTGTATATGGATTATATGTTGTTCAAAGTGAACCTGAAATAGATAAAGGATATATAGATATATTATTAAGCAAAAATAAGGCTTATAAAAAACGTATAAATTATGAATGGTTAATAGAGCTTAAGTACTTAAAAGAAAGCGAAAGAAATAATTTACAAAATATAAAAGAAGAAGGACTAAAACAGTTAAATAAGTATGCTAAAAGTAAAATTATAAAAAGTAAATTTGATAAAGATAATCTAAAAAAGGTATTGATAATTGTAGTAGGAAAACGTGATATATATTTTAACGAAATATAAAACAAAAAGCTCTAGTAATTTTTAAAACTAGAGCTTTTTGTACTATAATATATGTATATTTAAAGTAAAGCGAGGTGGTTTTGTGAAGGTATATGCACTTTGTGGTCCTAGTGGCACGGGAAAGAGTTATAGAGCATTAAATATAGCATATGAAAATGATATAGATTATATAATAGATGATGGGATTCTTATACATAAGAATTGTATAATAACTGGTATTTCAGCTAAGAATGCATCTACTAAAATGGAGGCTGTTAAGAGAGCTATATTTGAAAATTCAGAGCATAGAAGTAAGATGATAGAATCTATAAAAGAAAATGATGTTCAAAGTATATTAATAATAGGTACATCTTGGAAGATGATAAATAGGATAAGAAATAGATTAGAACTCCCTGATATTTACAAAAATATAAATATGGAGGATATCGCTACAAAAGAAGAGATGGATGATGCTAGAAAGAGTAGAATGGAAAAGGGAATTCATATAATACCTCTTCCAACTTTTGAAGTAAAAAAACATTTTTCAGGTCTTTTTACTAATCCTATTAAGCTTTTATTCAAGGACAAAAATAGTGATATAAAAGAATTTGAAAAAACTCTTATAAGACCTACCTTTAGTTATATGGGAAAATATTATATATCTCAAAAGGCTATAAGGCAGATTGTTACATATGAAATGACAAAATTTGAAGGTGTATATCAAGTGCTATCTATAGATATAAAATATAATAAATCTGGTATAAAAGTTGACATAAAAGTGAGGCTCAAAACATTCAGAATATTAAAACAATGCGAAAGTATACAAGAAAAAATAATGAATATACTAGAGTTTACAACGCTTCTAAGCGTTAATAGTATAAATATACATGTAGTAGATATTTGTTAAAAAATAAACATACATTTAATATGTTTACAAGTTAAATTTTAGTATGTTATAATTCATTTAGGAAGTGGGAAAACATTTTCCCCAATTCGACAAATCACAACTTTTAAAATGAAATACTAAATAATTAACATTAATAGAGGGGGTTTATTTAAATGTCAAAAGAAATTTTAAGTGCTAAAGATTACATATCTAATGTTATGGAGAATGTTACAAAAAGAAACAGTGCAGAACCTGAGTTTTTACAAGCTGTTGAAGAGGTATTAAATACTTTAGCTCCAGTTTTAGAAAAACGTCCAGAATATATAAAAGCTAACATATTAGAAAGAATAACTGAGCCAGAAAGACAAATAGTATTTAGAGTACCTTGGGTTGATGATGCAGGAAATATCCAAGTTAACCGTGGAATGAGAGTTCAATTCAATGGAGCTATAGGACCTTACAAAGGAGGACTTAGATTCCATCCTTCAGTTTACATAGGTATAATCAAATTCTTAGGATTTGAGCAAATATTCAAGAATTCATTAACTGGACTTCCAATAGGAGGAGGAAAAGGTGGATCTGATTTCGATGCTAGAGGAAAATCAGATGAAGAAATAATGAGATTCTGCCAAAGCTTCATGACGGAGCTTTACAGACATATAGGACCAGATGTAGATGTTCCAGCTGGAGATATCGGTGTTGGAGGAAGAGAAATCGGATTCTTATATGGACACTATAGAAGAATAAGAGGAGCTTTTGAAAACGGAGTTCTTACAGGAAAAGGACTTCCATATGGAGGAAGTTTAATAAGACCTGAAGCTACAGGATTTGGAGTAACTTACTTCTGTAATGAAATGTTAAAGCATGAAGGAGATACTTTTGAAGGAAAAACTGTTGCAGTTTCTGGATTTGGTAATGTTGCTTGGGGAGCATGCCAAAAAGTTAGAGATCTTGGAGGAAAGGTTGTTACACTTTCAGGACCAGATGGATACATATACGATAAAGATGGTATCGTAACTGATGAAAAGATTAACTACTTAGTAGAAATGTTAAAAGAGAATAAAGGTGCAAGAGTTAAGGATTACGCTGACAAGTTCGGATGTGAGTTCGTAGCTGGAGAAAAGCCTTGGGGACAAAAAGTTGATATCATAATGCCTTGTGCAATCCAAAATGATATTACTATAGAGCATGCTAAGCAAATAGTAGATAATGGAGTTAAGTACGTTGCTGAAGGTGCTAACATGCCATGTACTAACGAAGCTGTTGAATATTTCTTAGAAAAAGGAGTAATAGTTGGACCTGCTAAGGCTGCTAATGCTGGTGGAGTTGCAGTTTCTGCTCTTGAAATGTCTCAAAACAGCATGAGACTTTCTTGGACTAAGGAAGAAGTAGATACTAAACTTCATGATATAATGGTAAACATCCATAACAATGCTAAAGCTGCTGCTGAGGAATATGGATTTGGATATAACTTAGTTGCTGGAGCTAATGTAGCTGGATTCTTAAAAGTTGCTGATGCAATGGTAGCTCAAGGAAACTACTAATAATAAATTTTTTATCAGATAGAGTGGGTTTACTCTATCTGATTTTTTTTGAATTAAATAAAATAAATAATACAGGAGGAGATGAAATGAAAGTAACTTTTATGAAGGTTGAGGATATAAATAGATTTGTAGAATTTGTATCTAAGTTAAAAGGTAAGGTATACTTAAAAGCAGGATTATATTCTGTAAATGCTAAGTCTATAATAGGAGCTATGTATATTGTTAATGAAAACCCTGATGAAATAGTCGTAGAGGTTGAGGATGAAGCAGAAGCTAAACAAGTATTAACATTTCTAATGCAAGGATCTCATCTTAGAGAAGAATAATATAAAGACGACTTAAACTTTTAAGTCGTCTTTAGTTAGTTATAAATCCAATAATTTTTTAATTTCATCAGCTATAAAATCTAATTGTTTAGGGTTTTCAATTAAATCAACCTTATCTATATTTACATATAATATAGGAGAATCCGTATAGTTGCTTATCCATGCTTCATATCTTGAATGAAGATTTTCCCAGTATTCTCTAGGAACTCTTTTTTCCATATCTCTACCTCTTAAGTTTATTCTATTTATTATAGTATCGATAGAACCATTTAAATAAATCATAAGATTTGGTTTTTTAGATGAGGAATCATATCGTAAAACAAATCTTTATATGTTTCAAAATCTCTTTTACTCATTTTATTGTTGTCATATAAAGATTTTGCAAATATTTCAACATCTTCATATATACTTCTATCTTGTATATTATTAAATCCATTTAGAGATATTTGTTTTTGTTGTTTAAATCTTTGAGCTAGAAAATATAATTGAAGATGGAATCCCCATTTTTCTTGGTCTGTATAGAAATCATCTAGATAAGGATTATCATCTACTTTTTCAAAGTGAGAATTTAAATTGAGTTTTTGAGATAATAACTTTGTTATAGTAGATTTACCAGCTCCTACATTTCCAGCTACAGTTATAAATATATTTTCATCTTTATTTCTAGGTGCTAATGAAGTGCTGTTGTTTATAAGTTTTAACATTAGATGCCTCCTAAATTTTTAATACTATTTTCTACTTGCTCAATAATCCACTCTCTATCCTTTTGGCAGTTTAAAAAATCCATGTTTGTATTATCTACATTAATTATAATAGGTGTTTTTTCGCCAAAATAGTGCTTCAAGGATCTTTGATTAAAATAATATTCGTATTCTTCTCTTAGATTATCTATATAATTTCTATCCATTTGTCTTTCAAAATTTCTATCTCTAAGAGCTATTTTTTTCATTAAAGTATCTGTATCAGAATTAAGATAAATTATTATATCTGATTGAGGTAAACCGTTTACGAATATATCATAGACTTGCTTGTATTTATGGAATTGTTTTTTATTGAGCGTAAGACCTGCAAATATCAAATTTTTAATTATGTTATAATCGCTGATTACAATGTCTCCTTGATTAATTGTACTTTCAATATCTTCTAATTGCTTAACTCTATTAAAAAAGAAAAATGATTCTGTCTGAAGAGCATACTCTTTAATATTAGTATAAAAATGAGATAAGAAAGGATTTTCCTCAACTATTTCTCTTAAATTATATGAATTAAAATGAGAGTTAAGTATATTAGATAAAGTAGTTTTACCAACTCCTATAGGGCCTTCTATAGAAATTAAAATTCCTCTTTTTTTATTTTTCATTATTAAAACCACCTTCTAAAAATAATATCTACAGTATTGTATCAAAAAAATAGAGTTAATTCTACAAAAGTCGAGCAAAAATACTTTTCTAAATTATAGCACAATGTATTAAAATATACTTATGTGCAAATTTATATATTAATAATTTCTAGAACTATAAATTATTAATATAATTTAGCTTTATCACAAATATAACCTTAGATTGAATTTCAATGAAAAAAATGGTAAAATAATTCTAGTTAGAGGTTAGGAAGGGTGAAAAAATGAAGGTATTAATAGTAGATGATGCTACTTTTATGAGAAATTTTCTGTTTGATAATATGCACAACCTTGGATTTGAAGTTATAGGAGAGGCCTGTGATGGAAGAGAAGCTGTCCAAAAGTATATAAAATTAAAGCCTGATATAGTTACTATGGATATAACTATGCCTAAAATGAACGGTATAGAAGCATTAAAAGAAATAAGAAAAATTGATGTAGATGCAAAAGTTGTAATGATATCTGATATAGGACAACATGATAAGATTATTGAAGCTATAAAAAGTGGAGCGACAGACTTTATAATAAAGCCTGTACATCCAGATAGACTAAAAGAATCATTAGAAAAAGTTTTTGCATAAATAATTAAAAGGTATTATAGATTTCATCTCGCTTTACCATATTTTTATACATATAGTTAGCAGCCTCTATTATGCTAAAGGCAAGAGCTGCTCCACTTCCTTCGCCAAGACGCATATTCATATAAAGCATGGGTTCTAGATTTAAAAGTTCAAGAGCTTTACTAGATGCTTTTTCTTTTGAAAAATGAGATGCAATCATATACTCTTTAGTAGTATTACTAAGATTATATGCGATAATAGCAGCAGCATAAGAAATAAAACCATCTAATACAATTGGTATATTATTGCTACTTGCACTTAATATTACTCCAGCCATAGCACCTATTTCAAAGCCACCTATTTTAGATAATACATCTATAGGATCTTTTTTAATAGGTTTATTAATGTTTATGGCTCTTTTTATTGTATTTGCTTTTTTTATTATAGAATCATTATCAAGACCTGAACCCATTCCCGTAACTTCTAAAGGATCTAAATCTGCAAATACTGATATTATAGCACTAGTTGCTGAGGTGTTTCCTATACCCATCTCACCTATTCCAAGTATGGTATAGCCATCATTTATAAGTTTGTTTGATAACTCTATACCTATTTCAAGTGATTGAACAGCTTCGTCATATGTCATTGCAGGACCTTTTGCCATATTAGAAGTTCCTTTTCTTATTTTATAATTTAAAACTCCATCTATTAAATCATCACAGTTTATACCTACATCAACTGCAACTACATCTGCGTTTGCACTCTTAGCTAAGCAACCTACTCCGCTAACTCCTTTTACGAAATTAGGAATTTGAAGCCTAGTGATTTCTTGAGGGTCTGGAGCAACACCTTCTTCATAAATACCATGATCAGCTGCAAAAGCTAGTATAGCCTTTTTAGAAGTGTCAAAGTTTATTTTTTGATATATACCAGATAACTGTATGCATATATCTTCTAATTTTCCGAGGCTTCCTACAGGTTTAAAGAAACTATCTAGTTTTTGCTGAGCTAAATTCATATATTTTCTGTCAATTGTATTTATAGAATTAATAGTTTGTTTTAAAAGTTTCATAGTTAAAAGTTCTCCTTTCTAATTCAATTTAAAAAGTCCATATCTTTAATTTTTGGTATCAAAAATTAAAGATATGGACTTTACCGTCATCCGTATTAACTATACAAGGCAGGTCTCCTGACTTAGCTTCATCACTATACTTTCCTTCCCAGAATTAACCAGTGGATATATAAATATAGCTTCACATTACAGTGGTGGGTCCGTTTAGGATTTTAACCTAATTCTCTATTCTCCAATCTAAAGGCACCTTGTACAAAATATTATATTCTCGCTAGATAGGCTAAATTCCTTTTTTTATGCTTAAGGAAATTATAGCATTACTTACAACTGTTTTTAAACAACGGAGCCTGTAAGGATCGTTGGCGACATGAGTTATATAATTTTTAAATTTAAAAATATGTTTTTTGGGTAAATTAAATATATAATTACATAGTGAGGAGAGGAATATTTATGAAGATATATGAAGAAAATAATTCAGTTGTAGTTGAAGGTATGAAGGATTTTGAGCCTAAGCATATATTTGAATGCGGTCAATGCTTTAGATGGAATGAAGAAGAGGATGGATCTTATACTGGAGTAGCATTTAAGAAAATACTTAATATAAAAAAAGAAGATGATTTAGTGTATTTTAATAATACAAATTTAGAAGATTTTCATAATATATGGTATAAGTATTTTGATTTAGATAGAAACTATTCTAAAATAAAGGAAGAATTATCTCAAGTAGATAAATATTTAAATGAAGCTGTAAAGTTTGGATACGGTATAAGAATACTTAATCAAGATGAATGGGAAATATTAATATCATTTATAATATCAGCTAACAATAGAATATCTATGATAAAAAAAGCAATAGAAAATTTAGCTATGAATTATGGAGAATATTTAGGAGAATATAAAGGAAAGAAACATTATGCATTTCCATCTATAAAAAAGATGAATTCATTAACACAAGAGGAAATAAGAAAATGTGGAACTGGATTTAGAGATCAGTATATAAAAGATACAACTTTTATAATAAAAAATGATAGTGAAGATATATATAAATATAAAAATTTAGATACCGATATGTGTAAGAAGGCACTTTTGCAATTTTGCGGAGTAGGACCAAAGGTTGCAGATTGTATAATGCTATTTTCAATGGAAAAGTACGATGCATTTCCTGTAGATGTATGGGTAAAGAGAGTTATGGAAGAGTTTTATGTAGATGAAAATCTTAGCTTAAAGAAAATAAGAGAATATGGAATAAATAAATTTTCAGATTTATCCGGATTTGCTCAACAATATCTATTTTACTATGCAAGGGAGCTTGGTATAGGAAAAAAATAGGAGGTGATTGACATAATAGACACTATAATGTGGGCACTTGGAATATTATTTACCGTATCTACTATTTTAGTATCCTTAGTAATATTTTTAGAAAATAGAAATCCTTCTAAAACAATAGCATGGCTTTTGATTTTTGCAGTCTTTCCAATAGGAGGTTTAATAATATATATATTCTTTGGTCAAAATGTAAGGCGTAAGAAAATATTTAAGACTCAAAAGATATTTTCAAATATAAAGATAAGTCATGTATTTAATAATATAAAAGAGTTTGATAATTTATTGCTTGTACAAAAGCAGGCTATAGTAGACAATGTAATATTCAATGATAGTAGTATGGATAATTCAAAGAAAGTTATGAGTTTATTGCTAAATACGGGAAGAACTCCATTTACACTAAATAATAATATAAAAATACTAACAAATGGAAATCAAAAATTTAATGAGTTGATAAAAGATTTAAAAAAGGCAAAGCACCATATACACATGGAGTACTATATAATAAAAAATTCAGAAATAGGAAATAAAATAAAAGAAATATTAATAAAAAAAGCAAATGAGGGAGTAAAGGTTAAAATACTTTACGATGACGTAGGTTGTTGGAGACTTTGGTTTGATAGAAAGTTTTTTGGTGATATGAGAAAGCATAATATAGAAATATATCCGTTTTTAAGATCAAAAATTCCTTTTTTAAATAAAAGATTAAACTATAGAAATCATAGAAAGGTAGTTATAATAGATGGAATAATAGGATATACAGGAGGTATAAATATAGGAGACGAATACTTAGGAAAAAGTAAAAAATTCGGATTCTGGAGAGATACTCATATGAAGATAAAAGGTGAATCAGTTTATATGCTACAGCTTATATTTTTACTAGATTGGTATTTTGCTAGTAAAAATAAGATATTTGATGAAGAGTATTTTCCATCCATATGCTATAAAGGAGATAGCATAGTTCAAATAGCTGCTAGTGGTCCAGATTCTGATTGGGAAGTAATACATCAAGCTTATTTTAGTGCTATATCAAAGGCAAAGAAACGAATATATATACAAACACCTTATTTTATTCCAGATGAGAGCTTAATGATGGCTTTAAAAACAGCAGCCTTAAGTGGAGTTGACGTAAGAATAATATTTCCAGAAATGGCAGACCATAAAATAGTTCATTTAGCATCATCTTCTTATTTTAAAGATATATTAAAAACAGGAGGGAAAGTATATTTATATAGTAAAGGGTTTATGCATTCGAAGATATTAATAATAGATGATGATATATGCTCTGTAGGTAGTGCTAATATGGATATTAGAAGTTTTATGATTAATTTTGAAGTAAATGGATTTATATATGATGAAAAAGTCACTAAAAGACTTGAAAAAGACTTTATGAAGGATATAGGAAACAGCAAAGAGATAACGTATGAAGATTATATTAACAAACCTTTAATACAAAAAATAAAAGAATCAGCCTCTAGATTATTCTCTGCTATATTATGAAAACAGAAACCATCCATTAAAAATGAATGGTTTTTGTTTTTTTGTTACGAAAATCGTTGAAAAAAGTAAATAAATACTTAATGAAAACTCTTGAAATATAAGTGTAAATTAGATATATTATAGTTATGATTAGCACTCATACTAAGTGAGTGCTAAAGGGAAAACAATACAATGTATATTTAAGAGGAGGGGTTATAATGAAAATTAAGCCACTAGCTGATAGAGTAGTTATAAAAAAATTAGAAGCAGAAGAAAAAACTAAAAGTGGGATAGTTTTACCAGGAAGTGCAAAAGAGCAACCACAAATGGCTGAGGTTGTAGAAGTAGGACCTGGTGGAGTTGTAGATGGTAAAGAAATTAAAATGGAAGTTAAGGTTAAAGATAAGGTGATATTTTCTAAATATGCTGGAACAGAAATTAAGCTAGAAGGTAATGAGTATACTATCTTAAGACAAAATGATATATTAGCGGTTGTAGAATAGATTAAACTATATAAAATAGGAGGGGTTTTGAATGGCTAAAGAAATTAAATTTGCTGAACAAGCAAGACGTTCATTAGAAAAGGGAGTTAATAAACTAGCAGATACTGTAAAGGTTACATTAGGACCAAAGGGAAGAAACGTTATATTAGATAAAAAATTCGGATCACCACTTATAACTAATGATGGTGTAACTATAGCTAAAGAAATAGAGCTTGAAGATGCTTATGAAAATATGGGAGCTCAACTTGTTAAAGAGGTTGCTACTAAGACTAATGATGTAGCTGGAGATGGAACTACTACAGCTACTGTTTTAGCTCAAGCTATAATGAGAGAAGGATTAAAAAATGTAGCTGCAGGCTCTAATCCTATACTTATTAGAAAAGGAATACAAAAATCTGTAGAACTTTCTGTTTCTAAATTACAAGAAACTTCAAGACATATAGAAAATAAAGAATCTATTGCTCAAGTTGCGGCTATTTCTGCAGGAGATGAAGAAGTAGGCAAGCTTATAGCTGATGCTATGGAAACAGTAGGTAAAGATGGAGTTATAACTGTTGAAGAATCTAAAACTATGCTAACAGAGCTTGACGCAGTTGAAGGTATGCAATTTGACAGAGGATATTTATCTCCTTATATGGTAACAGATGTTGAGAAGATGGAATCTGTTTTAGATAATCCATACATATTAATAACAGATAAGAAGATAAACAATATTCAAGAGGTACTACCAGTACTTGAGCAAATAGTACAACAAGGTAAAAAGCTTCTTATAATAGCTGAAGATGTAGAGGGAGAAGCACTTGCTACATTAGTAGTTAATAAGCTAAGAGGAACATTTGAAGTTGTAGCTGTAAAGGCTCCAGGATTTGGAGACAGAAGAAAGGCTATGCTTCAAGATATAGCAGTTCTTACTGGAGGTCAAGTTATATCTGAGGAAGTAGGACTTGATTTAAAAGAAGCTGACTTATCTATGTTAGGTAGTGCAGCTACTGTTAAGGTAACTAAGGAAACTACTACAATAGTAGATGGAGCTGGTAATGAATTAGAAATTAAAGATAGAGTAAATCAAATAAAGGTTCAAATAGAAGAGACATCTTCTGAATTTGATAAAGAAAAATTACAAGAAAGACTTGCAAAACTTGCTGGAGGAGTAGCTGTAATCAAGGTTGGAGCTGCTACTGAAACTGAGCTTAAAGAAAGAAAGCTTAGAATAGAAGATGCTCTTAATGCTACAAGAGCAGCTGTTGAAGAAGGTATAGTATCAGGTGGAGGAACTGCACTTGTTAGTGTTATACCAGCAGTTGAAGAGTTAATCGAAACTCTTGAAGGTGAAGAAAAAATAGGTGCTAAGATAATAAGAAAGGCACTTGAAGAGCCATTAAAGCAAATTGCTATTAACTGTGGACTTGAAGGAGCAGTTATAGTTGAAAAAGTTAAAAACTCTGATGTTGAAATTGGATTTGATGCTTTAAATGAAACTTACACTAATATGATAGAAGCTGGAATTGTAGACCCTACTAAGGTTACAAGATCAGCACTTCAAAATGCAGCATCTGTAGCTGCTGTATTCTTAACAACAGAAGCTGCTGTTGTTGATATTAAATCAGATGAACCTATGCCAGCTATGCCAGGAGGCATGGGTGGAGGAATGCCAATGATGTAATTAAAGAAGACCTTTTGGTCTTCTTTTTTTGATATTTGATAAAGATTGTGGATTGAGAGTAAAATAAATGATATTAAAATACCGTTCATGTCTTAAATTTTTTGTATAAAACTAAGCATTACATCTTATTGAATATCTTAAAAGTTCTAAACTCGCTTTGCTCAGACAACGAACTTTCTTAACCGATATTCAAACGCTGTAATACAAGTTTTATACAAAAACATTTAAATCACTCTCTAACTATTTTAATATCATTTATTTTGTAATTGTCTCAAGGTTTTACTGTGTATTAAAAAAATTAAAAGACTTCTAATGACAGGTGGAAGTGGATAAATATAAATTTTGTTATGAGTTTCAAAAAAGTCTACATTTTTAAAAAGCGTAAAATAGGAAGACTTTTTTATGTTAAAATAAGCTATGATAATTGTTAGGGGGGTAAGTATGAACTTGTCTATAAATAAGTTGAAGGAATCTAATGATTTTTTAAATAGTTTATTTGAGAATATAACGTCTGCTATATTTTTAGTTGATAAAAATGTTAGGATACAGGAATTTAATAATTCGTTTAAGGTATTATTTAATAAGCGGGATACTGATATATTAAATGGATTATGTGGCAATGTTATAGGGTGTATTTATGCTTTTGAAGAAGGTGAGGATTGCGGAAATACTTCTAACTGCGGAAAGTGCTGTGTAAGAAGTTCTATAATTAAGGCTTTTGAAGAGAAGGAAAATACTTTAAAGAAGGTTATGAATAGAAAGTTTTATATAAAAGATACTTCTATTCAAAAACATCTTCAGTTTACAATAAAGCATATGACTTATAATGATGAGGATATGGTACTTGTAATATTAGATGATGTAACTGATATTGAAAATAGCAAATTAGAGCTTCAAAGAAATAATAAGATTATACAAAACTATAATGATAAGATAAAAAAAGAATTATCTATTGCTAGAAATGTTCAACAAAGTCTTATACCAGATAAAACTCCTATATATAATGGTGTTAGGCTAACAGCTGTATATAAACCATTATATGAGGTAGGAGGAGATTTATACGATTTTATAAATATAGATGAGGATAATGTAGGTATATTTATAAGTGATATATCTGGACATGGAATAGCTGCTGCTATGATAACTACAATGGTAAAGGCTATACTTGAAACTAGTAAAGACCTTTTATATACTCCTGATAAATTAATGGAAAATATAAATAGTAAAATATTAAATGTTGCCGAAAATATGTATTTAACAGCTTTTTATGGGATATATAACAATAAGACCAAGGAGTTTACATATATAAGGTGTTCCCATCCATACCCACTACTCATAAGAGATAATAAGTGCATAGAGATTAAAGAAAGTGAAGGAATGATGCTGGGAGTATTTGATGGATTAAAATTCAAATCACATAAAATAAAATTAAAAGAAGGAGATAAAATTTTATTTTATACAGATGGGTTAGTAGAAGCTAAAAATAATTCTGGGTGCGAATTTAATGATAAAGCTTATGAAATAGTAAATAGTAGATTAGATAAAAATATAAATGAGATTATAGATGATGTAAATGAAGAATTAATATTATTTAAAGAAAATCAAGAATATGAAGATGATATATGCATGTTAGGCATGCAAATATAGTTTAAAGTAGAGGTGAGAAAATGGATATTAATAATTTGAAAAATCTACTTTTAAATATAAAGGAAGGAAAAGTAGACGTAGATACGGCATTAGAAGATTTAAAAACTCTGCCTTTTGAAGATTTAGGTTATGCTAAGGTAGACCATCATAGAAGCATTAGAAATGGATATCCTGAGGTTATTTATTGCGAAGGTAAGACTGATGAACATATAATAGGAATAGTAGAAAAAATGTATGAAAAAAAATCTAATATACTTGGAACTAGAGCAAAAAAAGAAACTTATGAAAAACTAAAAAAAATATATCCGAATTGTGAGTATGAGGAATTAGGAAGAATTATAAAAATCCAGAACAAGCCTATAGAGAATATAGGTAAGGGAAGTATAGTAGTAGTTACAGGAGGGACATCTGATATACCTGTAGCTGATGAAGCTTACCATACAGCAAAGTTTTTAGGAAATGATGTCAAAAGACTTTATGATGTTGGAGTAGCTGGAATACATAGGCTTTTAAATAATAAGGATGTTTTAATGGATGCTAGAGTTATAATTGCAGTAGCTGGAATGGAGGGAGCTCTTCCGAGTGTTGTAGGAGGACTTGTAGATGTTCCTGTAATAGCAGTTCCAACATCTGTAGGATATGGTGCTAATTTTAATGGACTATCAGCACTTCTTACTATGCTAAATAGCTGTGCTTCTGGAATATCTGTTGTAAATATAGATAATGGATTTGGGGCTGGGTATCTTTCTAGTATGATAAATAAATTATAACTTTTAAAGGAGAAAATAAATGGGAAAAATACTATATTTTGATTGCATATGTGGAGTTTCAGGAGATATGACTCTTGGTGCACTTTTAGATTTAGGAATTGATAAAGAGAAATTTTTAACTGAAATTAACAAACTTAATATGAGTGATGAGTTTGAGATTGTTATAAAAAACAAACAAGAAAATGGAATAAATGGGACTAATGTGTGTGTAAATATAAAAGAACATAAACATGAGCATCACCATGATGGACATCACCACCATCATCATAGACACTTAAATGATATACACAAGATAATAGATGATGCTGATATTACTGATAAAGCTAAAGAAATAGCTAAAGATATATTTATGCAGGTAGCTAAAGCTGAGGCTAAGGTTCATAATAGTACAATCGATAAAGTTCATTTTCACGAAGTTGGAGCAACTGATTCTATAGTTGATATAGTAGGAAGTGCAATTCTTATAGATATGCTTGATGCAGATAAAATATATTGTTCATCAGTGCCGCTTGGAAGTGGATTTATAAAATGTGATCATGGAGTAATACCAGTTCCAGCACCAGCTACAGTTGAAATATTAAAAAAAGCTAAGGTTAAAATAAATTCTATAAAAGGAGAAACTACTACTCCTACAGGAGCAGCTATAGTTAAGACTTTAAGTGATGAATTTATAGATGATATAGAATTTGAGATAGAGTCTATAGGGTATGGAATGGGACATAAGAAGTTTGAAATACCTAATATGTTAAGAGTTATACTTGGTCAAAAAAAAAAGAAAAATTAGTATATGAAATAAATGCTAATATAGATGATATGAACTGTGAGATATATTCTTATTTATATGAAGAAATATTAGGTGTTGGAGCTCTTGATATATATACTCAAAGTATATATATGAAGAAGAATAGACCAGCAGTTAAATTATCTGTATTATGTGAAAAAGATAATTTGAATAAAATAATAGAATTTATATTAAAAGAAACCACTACGTTTGGTATTAGATTTAATGAATTTAAAAGAGAAACTTTAGATAGAAAATTTATAAAAATAAAAACAACTTATGGTAATATATCTGTAAAACTTGTATATCATAAAGATAAAATAGTAAAATATACACCTGAATATGAAGAATGCAAAATTATAGCTAAAAAGGAAAATATTCCATTGAAGGATGTGTATGATAATATAAATTATGAAGTGAAAACCTATTTAAATATATAATGATAAATCTTATCAAACGACAGAAATTTTGGAAAATGCTGATGTATATTAAATTTTATTGACAATGAAAAAGATATTTGATAAATTATATAGCATAAGGTTAAAAAAATTCACTCATATATACTCAGTGATATGGACTGAGAGTATCTACCGGGGGACCTTAAAGCTCCTGACTATGCGTGATTATTTATAGGTTATTTATTTATGAAGAAGTGGGTTTGTAGGCTGAGAGTATCCCTGTGAGTTTGCTTGTTAAATAAATATAGATATACAAGGACCTATATAATAATTTCGCTTTAAATAGAAATTATTATATAAGTCCTTGTTTTTTTTCTAAAAAATTATATACAACGAAGGTTTGAATAAGAGACTTGTTAGTTCTCTTATTTTTTTAAAATATACTACTAATGGAGGAAGATTTAAAATGAGTAAAATTGTAAAAGAAGGTTTAACTTTTGATGATGTATTATTAATTCCTCAAAAATCAGATGTACTGCCAAGTGATGTGGATTTATCAACATATCTTGCTAAAAAAATAAAATTAAATATACCTTTAATGAGTGCTGGTATGGATACAGTAACTGAATCTAAGATGGCTATAGCTATGGCAAGAGAAGGTGGAATAGGAATAATCCATAAAAATATGACAATAAAAGAACAAGCTTTAGAGGTTGATAAGGTTAAAAGAAGTGAGCATGGATTAATAGTAGACCCTTTCTATTTAAGCAAAGACCATACTATAAAAGATGCAGACGAATTAATGGGAAGATATAAAATATCTGGTGTTCCAATAGTAGATGATAATAATAAATTAATAGGAATAATAACTAATAGAGATATAAGATTTGAAGAAGATTTCTCTAGAAAAATAGAAAATAGCATGACTAAAAAAGAAGACTTAATAATTGCAAAAGAAGGAACTTCTCTTGAAGAAGCTCAAAGGATATTAAGACAAAATAAAATAGAAAAACTACCTATAATAGATGAAGATGGATATTTAAAAGGACTTATAACTATAAAAGATATAGAAAGAAAATTAGAGTATCCTAATTCAGCTAAAGATTCAGAAGGAAGACTATTATGTGGAGCAGCTGTAGGTATAACAAATGATATGATGGAAAGAATAGAAGCTTTAGTACAAGCTAAGGTTGATGTTGTAACTTTAGACACAGCTCACGGACATTCAAAAGGAGTTATAGAAGGAGTTAAGAGAATAAAAGAAAAATATCCTAATCTTCAGGTTATAGCAGGAAATGTAGCAACTTATGAAGCAACAGAAGATTTAATAAAAGCTGGAGCGGACTGTGTTAAGGTGGGAATAGGACCAGGATCTATATGTACAACAAGAGTAGTAGCAGGAATTGGAGTACCTCAAGTAACAGCTATAATGGACTGCTATGAAGCTGCTAAAAAATATAATGTTCCAATAATAGCAGATGGAGGAATAAAGTATTCAGGTGATGTAGTTAAGGCTATTGCAGCTGGAGGAGCTGTTGTAATGATGGGATCTATGTTTGCTGGAACTGAAGAAAGTCCAGGAGAAAAGATAATATACAAAGGAAGATCTTTTAAAGCATACAGAGGAATGGGATCTATAGGAGCTATGGAACAAGGATCTAAAGATAGATACTTCCAAACAGGTTCCAGAAAATTAGTACCTGAAGGTATTGAGGGTATGGTAGCTTATAAGGGAAATGTTGAAGATATCTTATTCCAATTAGCAGGAGGAATAAGATCAGGTATGGGATACTGTGGAGCAGAAACTATAGATAAATTGATGGAAAATGGTAAATTTACAAAGATAACAGGAGCTGGACTTAAGGAAAGTCATCCTCATGATGTAACTATAACTAAAGAAGCACCAAATTACAGTACACAAGGAGAGAATTAATATGGAAAAAGAATTAGTATTAATAGTTGACTTTGGAGGTCAATATAATCAACTTATAGCTAGAAGAGTTAGAGATTGTAATGTATATTGTGAAATAATTCCATATACTTACTCTCTAGAAAAGATAAAAGAAAAAAATCCTAAGGGGATAATATTTACAGGAGGACCTTCTAGTGTGTATGCAGAAGGTGCACCTAAAATATCTAAAGAAATATTCGATATGAATATACCTATACTTGGAATATGCTATGGAGCTCAAATAATGTCTTATGCTTTAGGTGGTAATGTTAGAAGAGGAGATAAAAGAGAATACGGAAAAACAGAAATAAACTATAAAGATAGTTTGATATTTAAAGGTGTAGATTCTAAAAATATAACTTGGATGAGCCATACAGACTTAATAGATAAGATACCAGAAGATTTTGAAATAATTGCTCATACTAATGATTGTCCTGTAGCTGCAATTCAAAATGAAGAAAAGAAATTATATGGAGTACAATTCCATCCAGAGGTTGAGCACTCTGTACAAGGAAATCAAATAATAAAGAATTTCTTATTTGAAGTATGTAATTTGAGCGGAAGCTGGACTATGGATTCGTTTATAGATCAAAAAATAAAGGAAATAAAGGAAAAAGTAGGAGATAAAAAAGTATTATGTGCTTTAAGTGGAGGGGTAGACAGCTCGGTTGCTGCAGTTTTAGTTCATAAGGCTATAGGAGATAATCTTACTTGTATATTTGTTGATCATGGTTTACTTAGAAAGAATGAAGGAGATCAGGTAGAGCAGATATTTAGAAAAGAGTTCAAGATGAACTTAATAAGAGTTAATGCTCAAGATAGATTTTTAAGCAAATTATCAGGAGTGTCAGAACCTGAGGCTAAGAGAAAAATAATTGGAGAAGAATTTATAAGAGTATTTGAAGAAGAGTCTAATAAATTAGGAAAAATGGATTTCTTGGTTCAAGGAACTATATATCCTGATGTTATAGAAAGTGGAGCAGGGGAGAGTGGAGCATCTACTATAAAATCACATCATAATGTAGGTGGAATACCTGAAGATATAGAATTTGAAATAATAGAGCCTTTAAGAGAATTATTCAAAGATGAGGTTAGAAGATTAGGGCTTGAGCTTGAGATACCTAAGTATTTAATATTTAGACATCCATTCCCAGGACCAGGACTTGGAATAAGAGTTATAGGAGAAGTTACTAAGGAAAAGCTTGATATATTAAGAGAAGCAGATGATATATATATGCAAGAACTTAAAAACAATGATTTATACGATAAAATATGGCAAGCATTTGCAACACTACCAGATGTTAAGACTGTAGGAGTTATGGGAGATGAAAGAACTTATGCTTACCTAGTAGGAATAAGAGCTGTTACATCTTCTGATGGAATGACATCTGACTGGTATAAGATGCCTTATGATGTACTTGAAAAAATATCTAGTAGAATAGTTAATGAAGTCAATGGAGTTAATAGAGTAGTTTATGACATAACTAGTAAGCCTCCAGGAACTATTGAGTGGGAATAAAAAATAGATAGCCAATGGCTATCTATTTTTTATTCTATAGGATATTATATGATGTTGAATCTGTGGATAACATTGATAAAAAGACTGCACTTGAGACTATTTTTAAGCAACAGAGTCATTAGACTTGTTGGTGCTATGAGCGCAGTGAATTTTGAGAACGGAGACTGTAAGGATCGTTGGCGATATAAGTCACCGCGTTAGCGAGTAGATGACTTTTTTTATTGAATTATGAAATTATAATTTAAATAAAACTAATTAATGCCAAAATATAGAAAAGTATTGTCGTATAGTGTAAAATATAAAATGAAAATAAATTTAGATTTATTAAAAATATAAAAAATAATATATACTAATTTATAAAGGGGTGATAAATGAAAATGATTACTATATGTGATTTTATAATGACTATTTTCTTTAGTTATTTTTTTATTTATGTATTTAAAAAATTAGAAGGAGATATAGAAAGTAATTTTAAATTAGAAATAAAATTGGTATTATTAATATCATTAATAGATTCTATTTTTAATATAATAGCTATTAAGCCTATTAAAGTAGGTATATACTATATAATGTTAGAGGTGTGCATATATTATATTATTAGAAAAAGAAGGAAAGACTTTTTATTATCATATATTTTAACATTTTGGATATTTCAAATTGCAGATATATTTATGGGAGTTTTTTTATATGAAAGTAATATAATTTCAAATAATTTAGTTAGCAATACATATTTTAATATAGTATTTCAGACAATATTAGTAATTGGAATATCTATGGTTTTATGTAATACATTACTTAGAGTTAAGAATGTAAATAAAGTTTTAATATCAGAAGAAAAACATTTTCTTATTATATATGTAAATATGTTTATATTTGTGTATACTAGTTATATATATTTTTATATGGGAAGCAAAAGTATTCAAAACATTATTACTGTTGTACTTATATCAATTTTTTTTCTATGTACCACTTATTTAGTGTTAATTGTACTGAATAAACTAGACATAGAAAAAAATGAAAAAAGATATATACAAACATACAATAATATTATAGAAGAATCACTAGATAGTATGAGAGAATATAAGCATGATCAGAACAATATACTTTTATCTATAGGAGGATTTTTAGCAAAAGAAGATATAGAAGGGCTGAAGAAATATTTTTATGAAGATATATGCAAGAATCAAAAGATAAATAACAGAAAACTGTATGGGCTTAATAAAATAAAAAATAGTCCTATAAAGGGATTAATGAGCTTTAAAGTTGCTAAAGCGATATCTAACAAAATAAATATAAATATAGACATAAGTGATGATATAAGTGATTTCTTTATCAAAGATATAGATATGAGCAAAATACTTGGAATATTAATGGATAATGCAATAGAAGCAAGTATTGAATCAAATGAAAAAATATTAGATGTAAGTATATCTAAAGAAGAGTCAACTATATGTATAACAATATCAAACTCATTTGAAAATAAACCCGATATTAATAAAATATTTGATAAAGGATATTCAACAAAAGGAGAAAATAGAGGGTTAGGACTTAATACTGTAAATAAACTATCAAAAATTAAATATACTAATATGAGTGTGAATACAATAATAGAAAGTGATTTATTTAAAATACAGCTTACATTAAAAAAATAGAACAGCTTAATCTGTACCCTTTGTAAAGGACAATTTAAAAAAGACTATGCTACATTAAGAAGATGATTTCTGTATTGGACAGGAGTCATCTTCTTTAATCCCCACTGATATCTATAGTTATTATAATAAGTCATGTATTGTTTAATT
>NZ_JAOASI010000087.1 GCF_025210165.1 Tepidibacter sp. | reverse complement strand
TAGTTACTAATAAAAACAAATCTTTAATGCTGGTCCAGAGAGGCTAGGAAGGTTGTAAATATGGATAAATATTAAATATGCATTTTATTGTGTATTTATATGAGTATGTCTGTAATTATGCCTTTCTATATAGAAAGGCATTTTTTAATAAAAAAAATCTTTTAAAGTAGTCCAGAGAGGCTGTAAAGGAGGTAATATTATGTTAAAAGGAAGAAATTTAATTAGTCCTAATGATTTTTCACTAGAGGAGTTAGATTCAGTATTAAGTCTTGGTGAAAAAATAATTCAAAGTCCAGAAAATTACGTTGATGTTTGTAAAGGAAAGTTACTATCTACATTATTTTATGAGCCATCAACTAGAACGAGATTTAGCTTTGAAGCTGCTATGCTTAGGTTAGGTGGAAGCTTAGTAGGTTTTTCTGAGCCTGGTTCATCGTCTGTGTCAAAGGGAGAATCGCTTGCTGACACTATAAGAACTGTTGGATGTTATGCTGATATAATAGCTATGAGACATCCAAAAGAAGGTAGTGCACATCTTGCATCTAAATACTCAAATGTACCTATAATAAATGCAGGTGATGGAGGACATCAACATCCTACCCAAACTCTTACTGATTTACTTACTATAAAATCTTTGAAAAAAGATCTAAATAATCTTACAATAGGGCTTTGTGGAGACTTAAAATTTGGACGTACTGTGCATTCTTTGGTTAAGGCTATGGCTAGATATAAAAATACAAAGTTTATATTCATATCCCCATCTGAACTTAAAATTCCAGATTACATAAAAGAAGAAATACAAGGTAACTACTATGAAACTTCAAGCTTAGAAGAAGTAATAGATAAGGTTGATATACTTTATATGACTAGGGTACAAAAAGAAAGATTTGTAAGTGAAGAAGAATATATAAGACTTAAGGACAGCTATATACTTACAAAAGATAAATTAAAAAATGCAAAAGAAGATATGCTTGTACTTCATCCGCTTCCAAGAGTAAATGAAATATCTACTGAAGTAGATGATGATTCTAGAGCTGTGTATTTTAAACAAGCTAGATATGGAATGTTCGTTAGAATGGCTTTGATTATGAAGTTATTGGGGGTTGATTTAGATGCTTAATATAAATAGTATAAAAAAAGGAATAGTAATAGATCATATACAGGCTGGATGTGGATATAAAATATTTAAAGAATTAAGACTTCATAAAGCAGATTATTCAGTTGCACTTCTTAAAAATGTAAGTTCAAATGCCATGAATAAAAAAGATATTATAAAAATTGAAAATGAAATAAATATAGACTTTACAGTATTAGGAATAATAGATTCTAATATAACTGTAAATGTAATAGAAGATGAAAAAATAAAGGAGAAGATGAAGCTTTCCATTCCCAAGATAGTAAAAGGAATATTTAAGTGTAAAAATCCAAGATGCATAACTACTGTTGAAAATATAGATGAAGTAGAGTTTATATTAGTAAATGAGGAAAAGAAAGAGTATAAATGCGAGTACTGTGAAAGTAGAACATCTTTGTAGATAATTATATAGAAAAAATGAATTTATGAAAAAATAAACTTATAAAAATAGTTAATATTTTTATAAGTTTATTTTTTTGTCTTAAAATCTTCAGAAGGAAGACTTTTTTATAATAAATAGGGGTAATATATAATTATAGATTTATTTAATTATATAGATTAAAATATAAGTTTAATTACTTTTAAGAAATAAATAGATTTTTATAAAACAAGTAGGAATTATATTTCTATTTAAATTGTGAATGAGTATAATTTTCGTTAAAATAAAATACAGAAAGGAAGAGTAAAATGATCAAAAAAAGATATGTAGTAGCTTTTGTGTTGTTGTTTTTGGTTGTAATCATTTCAAGTTATATTACATATGAAAAAAATTATTCAGTATATTTAAACGAAACTAAAAAAACTGTAAAGAATTTTTCGAGTTCAGTAAGTTATATGTATGATTCCATTTTTTCTTCTATATATAATTCCACTAACCAAACTATTAAAAATTTAGAACAAAATAATTTAATGATTAATGATGTAAATCAAGTATTAAATGAAGTAAGTAAAGAGAGCTATTATATTAATGATATGTATATTGTTTTTGAAGATGGAACTACTATTGGTGATTTTACAAAAACTCATTTAGATATTAAAGATATTCTTCCTTATTTTCAAAAAGAAAATAATAAGTTATATCTAGGATCAATCAAAAGCTCTAAAGTAGATTCTAATATATTTTATGGAATAAACTTATTTCAATTTCAGAATAAAAAAAATGCCTTATTAGTAGTTGGAACAGATTATAATCTGATTAATAAAATTATTGGTTCAGATAGTTATGAAGTATATGAAACATATTTATTATCTGATGATGGATACTATTTATATAATAAAGATTCATTACTTATTGGTAAAAACTTGTTTACTAATAGAGAATTTATTAAAAATATTACCAGTATAGATGATAGAAGCTATGAAAAATTAATAAAAATAATTAAAAATAAAAATGTACAAAAAGACATTGTTTCATATAATTCATATAATGTTGAAAAAATTGGATATTATGATCACTTAAATTTTTTTAGTGGAACTACCTTTTTAACTATTAATTATACAAAGTTAAAGCACCAACAAATAAAAGCAATTATAAGAATTATTATACCGCTTTTAATGAGTTTTTTTATTGCAACTTATTTATTCTTAAAATATATCTTTTTAGTAAAATATACTGACTATTTTACAGAGGTAAAGAATGAGTTTGCCTTTGAAAAACGAATAAATAAATTATACAATCAAGGAAAAAAAGAAGAAAGCTATCTAATTATAAAAATCGAAAATGTAACAAGCAATAAAGATAAAGAATTTATATATGATGATAGAGTTTATTACCATTTATCAAATTATTTTAAAAGTGTAAATTTTTTATATTTTGATTTATATAGAATATCAAGAGTACATTACATTTTTGTGCTTAAAAATGAAAAAAAGATAGATAATATAAAAAAATTATTAAATAAAATAAATAAAAATATACCTATAGATAATGGAACAAATTTAGTTATAAGAGGTAAAAAGCTATTTATTACTATGGATGAAATAAGAAAATTAGAAAATTTCGAAGTTATTTCTCAAATTGTTCAATATATGGAAAAAAATCATGAGGATTTAAAAAGTATAGAAGATATAGAGTTTACAAAGTATAGCTTGATTTTAAATGAGCATAATCAAAGATTAAAAAATATATTGTTATTAGATAGACTTATTGTAAATAAAGATATAGTTCCTTTTTATCAACCGATTGCAGAATTAAAAACAGAAAAAGTAATTAAATATGAAGTATTAATGAGAGTAAAAGATGATAATGAATATTTATCGCCAGTTAAATTTATAGAAATTGCAGAAAATCAAGGTAGAATAGAAGAAATGGATAGATTAATAATGCTACAGGCATTTCAAACATACTCTAAAATGCTAAATAAAAAAGGAATAAATATTAATCTAAGTATCAACTTATCAGGTAAATCAATTAATCCAAGTACAACTGATTATATATTAAAAACAACTTCTAAATATAATGTTAATCCAAATCATATAACATTTGAGTTAACAGAAACAGCTGCCTTAAACAATCTTAGTGAATGTATAAAAGAGTTGAACAAGCTTAGAGACAAAGGTTTTAAATTGGCCGTTGATGATTTTGGAACGGGTTATGCTCATGTAGAGTTATTATCAAAATTAACAGTAGATTATATAAAGATTGATGGAGCGTTCGTAAGTGGGGTTGAAAAAGATGAAAAGCTATTGAAGACACTTAATGCTTTAGTATATATAGCTAAAAACTATAATGCAGAAATTATTGCAGAATATGTAGAAAATGAACAAGTGATAAAAGTACTGCAAACATTAGACATAGAGTACGGACAAGGTTATTACTTTGGAAAGCCAGAACCAATGTCTATATGATTACAAAGATACTGAATATCTAGAATCTTAATATAAAAGAGCAAGATTCTAGATATTCAGATATATAGTATAAAGCTTCATCTAGCCTTATATCTTTTTTCAATAATATTTACTATTTGATACATCAAAAGAGCACATATTGCAAGAACGAATACTCCCATCATAACAAGATCTAGCTTAAATACCTGCCCTCCATAAACTATCAAATATCCTATTCCATATCTTGATACTAAGAACTCTCCAACTATAACTCCAACCCATGACATACCTATATTTATCTTAACTATATTTATAATATTGCCTATATTAGAAGGAAGAATAAGCTTTGTAAGTATTTGATATTTAGTTGCACCGAAGCTTTTTAGCATTTTAATTTTTTCTTCT
>NZ_JAOASI010000086.1 GCF_025210165.1 Tepidibacter sp. | reverse complement strand
TATTTAAAAGTCGCTCAAAAATATTAAAAATCAGTATTAGGATACAATAGGATAAGATTATGTGGTTATTATAGCAAGGAGGATACACCTGTTCCCATTCCGAACACAGAAGTTAAGCTCCTTAGCGCCGATGGTACTTGGGGGGCAGCCCCCTGGGAGAGTAGGACGTAGCCACGTAATCTTTTTTTATTTGTATAGAGGTAAATCGAAAATGGTGGTTATTAAAATACCGTGAATGTCTTAAATATTTCGATAGAACTAAGCATTATACCTTATTAAATATACTAAAACTTCTTAAACTCGCTTAGGCTCAGACATAAGAAGTTTTTTAACGCATATTTAAACGGTATAATACAAGTTCTATACACGAAATATTTAAATCATTCCCTAATATTTTAATAACCACCATTTTTAATATTTATGATAATATAAAATATAAATCTTAAAATAAAGCTAACGCTTGGAAAAAAAGAGTATGTGTCTACCTGGAAATAGAAAATGAAAAACATCTAAGTAAAAAAATTATGGATTATAGAATTATGGATTATAGTAAGTCCATATGCCTATATATTTAAAATCTAATCATTTTTGAATAAAAAACATATATTACTATTACAGTATATTGTGGTGATATAATTAAATTATACCAATTTGAGGAGGACATTTTATGAATAAAATATTGCCATATAATGATAAAGATCCTATATGTATAGAAAATTATGCAAAAGGACTTATTGGAAAAACTTTCGAGGAAGCAGTAGGAAATATACGATTAAAGAAAGGGAATAAAGGTGGTTTAGGCCAACTACTGGAGAAATATTATTTTAAATATGAATTAAATAGTAACTCAGAAGCTGATTTTAAAGAAGCAGGAGTTGAGCTTAAAGTTTCTGGATACAAAATTAATAAATCTAAAAAAGTATCTGCAAAAGAAAGAATGGTTCTGAATATGATTAACTATATGGAGGTTCATAAAGAAGTTTTTGAAAATAGCTCTTTTTTAAAGAAAAATAAACTTTTATTATTAATATTGTATCTTTATGAAAAAGAAATAGATAGATTAGATTTTATAATTAAATATGTTCAATTATTTCAATTTCCAGAAAAAGATTTAAAAATAATAGAAGATGACTGGAATACAATAATAAATAAAATAAAAACTGGAAAAGCTCACGAAATATCAGAAGGAGATACAAATTATTTAGCTGCATGTACTAAAGGTACAAATAAAAATTCAGTAAGAGAACAACCTTTTTGCAATATACCAGCTAAACAAAGGGCTTTTTCTTTAAAACCTGCATATCTTACACATATTCTTAATGAGTACATAATAAAAGGAAAGAAAACTTATGATGACTCAATAGTAAAAAGTATAGATGAACTTGAAGATATTACTTTTGAGCAATTTGTTCTTCAAAAAATAAAAAAACATAAAGGTAAAACCATAAATGAACTAGCTAAAGAATTTAAAGTAATTGCAAATCCTAAGGGTAAATCTTTTACATATGAAGTAGCTAAAGGACTTTTAGGAGTAAAAGGAAAACATATAGAGGAATTCGAAAAAGCAAATATACAAATAAAAACTATCAGAATTGAAAATACTGGAAACATAAAACAGCATATGTCTTTTCCAGCTTTTAAATTTACAGAAATTATTAGAGAAGAATGGAAAATGTGTACTCTTAGAGAAATGTTTTTAAATACTAGATTTTTATTTATTGTATATAGATTTGATGAAAATAATCAGTTAAAGCTTGAAAGAGGTATGTTTTGGAATATCCCATGTGACGATTTAGAAAATGATATTAGAGAAGTATGGGAACGTACTGTAGGAATAATTAAGTCGGGAGTTAAAATTATTAAAAGAACTAAAAAAAGAGAATATAATAATTTACCTAACTCAAAGGATAATAGAGTAGCTCATGTCCGTCCTCATACAAACAAAAAAACAAATACATACCCTTTACCTACAGGTGGAAAATTTACGAAACAGAGTTTTTGGTTAAACAATAGTTACATATTATCTCAAATAAATGATAATTAATATAAATAATAAGAATTTGTTAAATTATTGTATCAAGTATGGTGTTTATTCAATTTAAAGAAGTAAATTAAAATAGAAAAGTCAAATTGACTTTTCTATTTTCTTTCTGCAGTGATAGCTGCATATGCAATTGGTTTGTAATTTTCAATATGTTCTATATTAGCTTCTTTTTCAAATATATTACTTAAGGATTTACCCATTTTTTCAACTAATCCAACAACTAAAGCATTACCCATGCAAAAGTATCTGAATTTTTGAGTCATACCAGTGTTTGTCCAATTATCATCAAATCCATTTAACCTTTCGGCTTCAATTGGGGTAATGATTCTAAGTCTATTTGTTGTAGGGTCTTTAACAACATGAGAACTTCTATTTATACTAGATTCACTTGTAAGCATAGTTCTTGCGGGTTTTTCTATTGGGTCAGGAAAAGATAGAGGCCCTTCGCTAAAAGTATAGGTATGACCTGCTTTACTAGTTCTTTCTATTTTTTTAGAGCCTTTTAAATATTTCCATTTTTTTAATTTTTCTACATTATTATCAATATAGTACTGTTCATCTACATTTGTTTCTAAAATAGAACTTAAACTTACATCAGTGTGTTTTGTAGGTTTTGTTTCTTCTGTATAGATTGTGCCATTAATCATAGTTCCCGTATTTCTAAAGTCTAATTTGAAGTTATCAGAAATATCAGCAAGGTCTATATAATTCATTTGTATTTGACTTGGTTTATGCTTAGTATCAAAATGTCTTTCTATAGGAAATTCATTTTGAAAAAATCCTTTATTATGAATGCAATCTTTTAAATTATTTTCATCTAAATGTTGAAAAAAGTTTGTATCATTTCTAAAAGCGAAAATAAAAACTCTTCTTCTTCTTTGAGGAAATCCATATTCAGCTGCATTAATAACTCTCCATTCAACAGAATAACCCAAATCATTAAAACAAGCAAGAATTACACCAAAATCTCTTCCCCTTTGCTTTGCTGGAGATTTCAATAATCTATCTACATTTTCTAGTAAAACAAACGGTGGTTTTTTTGATTCTAAAATATCTCTAATTTGCCACCATAATACACCTTTGATTCCTTCTATTCCTTTAGCTTGTGTTCTAGCTACAGAATAATCTTGGCAAGGGAATCCTCCTACTAATAAACTGTGATTAGGGATAGTACTTTTATCTATAGTAGCAATGTCTTGATTAACATGATTTTCGCTTTCTCCAAAATGATTTATATAGCAATCAAAAGCATGTTGAGTTTTTCTACTTGGCTCCCATTGATTCGCCCAAACAAAATTCCAATTATTAGAAGATTTATTTAGTCCTAAACGAAATCCTCCAACTCCTGCAAATAATTCACATACTGTTTTATTCATAAGGTGATGACCTCCATTTATCTTTGGTTAAACATATGTTCTGTATTGTACTTAAATATTATACTACATATTTTTTAATCTGAAAAGATCAAATTAGATAATATATAAATCTCACTAAATATTTTACATTTCTAGGAGAGAGACTAGTTTAATTGTAATTTCAATATATTTAGTTTCTAAACTGAGAAGATATAAACTGTAATTTACTTAGTAGGATTTATATAGTAATTATTTCTAAAAAATATTTTTAAGAATACAGTAGTATGAATAGTACGAATTTAGATTAAATTTAATATAATGTTAACTATTTTACTATGATACGTTTAGATTGGGGTATTGGAATTTGCGTTAAGAAACTTTTTTGTTTGACTAGATGGATTTCAAGAGGTTTTAGCATATTTCATAAACTCTAGATTTAGTTTAGTATTATTAAAATATCAAAAGTGGTATTACTATCAAGATAAAATGCTATAAGTAGTTAAAATACTAAAAAATAACGGTTATTAAAATGTTAGTGAATTTTTATATATTTTTCTATAAAACTTGTATAACAGCGTTTGAATATCCGTTAAGAAAGTTCGTTGTTTGAGCAAAGCGAGTTTAGAACTTTTAGGATATTCAATAAGATGTGATACTTAGTTTTATAAAAATATATAATACATGAGCGATATTTTAATAACCATTATTTTTAGCTTAACAGTCTATAATAAAGAATTAACAAACTCTTCAATACCCTTAATACCATTAACTAAATTTTCCTCACTACAAGCATAAGAAATTCTTATATAATCATCCATTCCAAATGCTATTCCAGGAACTGCTGCTACATTATTATTAGATAAAAGCTTATCACAAAACTCTACTGAAAAACTATCTTTATAATCAAGCTTGTTCTTTAAATTAGAAATATCTATAAACATATAAAAAGCACCTTTTGGATAAATATAATCTATATAGTTTATTTTAGATAGCATATCTATAGCTAAATCTCTTTTTTTCTTGTATATCTTAACCATATCATCTATATCATTTGAGCAATATTTTAAGGCTCCGTATGCGCACCATTGCGATATAGTAGATGGATGAGATACTAGATGTCCTTGAACTGTAGAAATACCCCTAGAAATAGTTTTGTTTGAAGCAGAATAACCAACTCTCATACCAGTCATAGCCACGGATTTAGAAAAACCATTTATAGTTATAGTTATATCTTTAGCCTTACTAGATAGAGAGGCTATACTAACAAAATCATCTTCATAAGATATTTTTTCGTAAATCTCATCTGCAAGTATGTATATGTTATTTTTTATACATATATCAACTATATTCTCAAGCTCTTCTCTTGTATAAATAGCACCTGTAGGATTTGATGGATTAGATAAAAATAACATTTTTGTTTTAGATGATATATTCTTTTTTATATCAGATACAGTTATTTTAAAATTATTTTTTCTATCTGTATCTACAAAAACTGGAACACCTGAACATAATTTTATCATTTCAGGATAGCTAACCCAGTATGGCTTAGGAACCAAAACTTCATCACCTGGATTTAATATTGAAATCAAAGTATTGGTTATAGCGTGTTTTGCTCCGCTTGAAATAACTATCTCATCTAAATCATAATTTGCATTATTTTCGTCTTTTAATTTTCTTATAATTTCTTGTTTTAATTCATTAACTCCTGAAACGCTATCATATTTAGTTTTATTATTATTTAAAGCATCAATAGCTACGTCTTTTGCTTTTATAGGTACGTTAAAATCAGGCTCACCTATACTTAAATTACATATAGAAATACCTTTTTCTTGAAGCTGAGCCACCTTAGAACTAATACCTATAGTATAAGATGGTGTTATATTTTTTAATTTATTAGAAAGCATTTAATCACTCCTTGTTGAAATTTAGTTTAATAAATTATAGCATAATAATATTATTATATTAAACATAAATCTATAAACATATGAAGTTATAATAAGTTATAATATACT
The DNA here is from genome assembly GCF_025210165.1 of Tepidibacter sp. Classification (GTDB taxonomy): domain Bacteria; phylum Bacillota; class Clostridia; order Peptostreptococcales; family Peptostreptococcaceae; genus Tepidibacter_A. The sequence goes on along the minus strand of NZ_JAOASI010000086.1, from coordinate 5,974 downwards.
TAAATTAAAATACAAGGGGGACAAATGATGGGGAAATCTATAATGCTTCAAGGTACAGCTTCTAATGTAGGAAAGAGCTTACTCACAGCTGCATTTTGCAGGATATTTAAGCAAGATGGATTAAGTGTATCACCTTTTAAATCACAAAATATGGCACTTAATTCATTTATAACAAAAGATGGACATGAAATGGGAAGAGCTCAAGTTTTTCAAGCAGAAGCTGCAGGACTTGAACCTGATGTTAAAATGAATCCTATACTTTTAAAACCTACAACAGACAAAAAATCTCAGGTTATAATAAATGGAAAAGTGTATGACAATATGGATGCTGTTACTTATCATAAGTTTAAGCCACAGCTTTCAAATATGATAAAAGATATATATAAGAAACTAGAAAATGAATATGATGTAGTTGTCTTAGAGGGAGCGGGAAGTCCTGCTGAAATAAATTTAAGAGAAAATGATATAGTAAATATGGGAATGGCAGAACTATCGGACTCACCTGTTATAATAATTGGAGATATAGATAGAGGAGGAGTATTTGCGTCCCTTGCAGGTACTATGCTACTTTTATCAGAAGAAGAAAGAAAAAGAGTTAAGGGAGTTATAATAAACAAATTTAGGGGAGATGTAGAAATACTAAAGCCAGGAATAAAAATGATTGAAGATATAATCAAAGTTCCAGTTCTTGGAGTTATACCTTATAGCAATCTTAAAATAGAAGATGAAGATAGTTTAACAGATAGATTTAAAAAGAAGAAATCAAAGGAAAGTGGAGAAATTGATGTAGAGGTTTTATATCTACCACATGTTTCTAACTTTACGGATTTTAATGTTTTTGAAACTCAAGAAGATGTTAACTTGAGATATGTTATGAGGGGAGAATCTATAGGAAATCCTGATATGTTAATAATACCTGGGAGTAAGAATACAATAGAAGACCTTATTTATTTAAGAGAAAGTGGTCTTGAAAGACAAATAAAAGATTTACATAAGAGAGGCAAGTTAATATTTGGTATTTGTGGAGGATATCAAATTTTAGGAAAGAAATTATATGATCCAGATGGAGTGGAATGTGGAATAAAAGAAATAGATGGAATAGGACTTTTAGATATAGAAACTACATTTGAAGGAGAAAAAATAACAACGCAAGTAGAGGCTGTTGTTCAAAATAATGTTAGAGGATTATTATCTTCTCTTGAAGGAATGAAGGTAGAAGGTTATGAGATACATATGGGAAGAAGTACAGTTGGAAGAGAATCTAGAAGCTTAAATAAAATGATTAAAAGAATGAACGAAAATATAAATGAATTAGAAGGAGCTATAAACTTACAAGGTAATGTAGCGGGAAGTTACATACATGGAATATTTGATAATATAAGCTTTACAAGAGGGCTACTTAATAATATAAGAAAAAATAGGGGGCTAGATGAAATACAAAGTGAAGTTACATCATTTAAAGAATTTAAAGAAAGAGAATATGATAAGCTAGCTAATATAGTAAGATCAAATATAGATATGGAAAGAATATACTCTATATTAAAAGGAGAGTAAATATATTATAGAATTTTTACAGGGGTTTTGCATGTGTGATATCAATTACTTCAGAGGGTTGTATACATAAATTAGAAAGAAACATAAGTTCTTTTGTAAAAATTTTAGGAAAATTTTCATAAAAAATAGAACCGTTATAAATACTTGCTTTCAAAAAAATGGACTTGTAATTTCAATACTTTGAGCCTGTTTGACTAAATTAATTAATTTTGATAACCTAAATATAGAAAAATACGAAGACCCTTTAACGAGGTTAAAGGGTACTTTTTTTGATTTACGCCACTATATATAGTATGAATGAAATGAGTATACACAACATAATGTACAAGGGGGCAGTAGTATGATTGAAAACGTAAAGAAGAGGGACGGTAGAATAATTATTTTTAGTAAAGATAAAATAGCTAGAGCTATATTCTTAGCTGCTAATGAAGTTGCACAGAAAGAAGGAAAAACAGCAGATTATGGAATAGCTGAAAAATTATCAGACAAGGCTCTAAGTCTTTTAACTAAAAAATATATAGGACAAGTTCCAACTGTCGAAAATGTTCAAGATGCTGTTGTAAAGACTTTGATAAAAAATGGACATGCAAGAACTAGTGAAGCTTATATATTATATAGAGCTGAAAGAAGTAGAATAAGAAATTCTAAGACAAGACTTATTCAGTCTATAAAAGAAATAACTTTTTCAGATGCAGATAATGCAGATATAAAAAGAGAAAATGCTAATATAGATGGAAATACAGCTATGGGAACTATGCTTCAATACGGAAGTGCTGTATCTAAGGAGTTTTGTAAAGAATTTGTTATAAATCCTAATCATTCAAAAGCTCATGATGTTGGAGATATACATATACATGATATGGATTTTTTAAATATGGGTACACTTACTTGTTGTCAAATAGATATAGCTGAATTGTTTAAAAACGGTTTTTCAACAGGACATGGACATTTAAGAGAGCCTCAGGATATATTAAGTTATTCTGCACTCGCAGCAATTGCTATTCAATCTAACCAAAACGATCAACATGGAGGTCAAAGTATACCGTTTTTCGATTATGGAATGGCAAAAGGAGTTAAAAAAACATTTAAGAGAGCATATGTAGAAAATATATATAAAGCTATAAGTATAGAAAAAGATATTGAAGAAGATCAACTAAAAATTATGATTGGAATAGCAAATGAAATAGAAAAATCTTTAAATAAAGAGATTTCATTAACTATACACACAGAAATAGATAATAGAATTAAACAGGAATTGACTAGAAAATATGATTTAGATGAAGAAAAATACTCAAAAATACAAAAGTTTGCAAGTAAAGAAGCTGTAAGAGAAACTAATAGAAAGACTTACCAAGCTATGGAAGCTTTTATACACAATTTAAATACAATGCACTCAAGAGCAGGAGCTCAAGTTCCTTTTTCAAGTGTTAACTTCGGAACAGATACAAGTGAAGAAGGAAGAATGGTAAGTAAAAATTTATTACTTTCTTTAGAAAAAGGACTTGGAAATGGAGAAACAGCTATTTTCCCAATACTAATATTTAAAGTAAAAGAAGGAATAAATTTAAACAAAGAAGATATAAACTATGACTTATTTAAATTAGCATGTAAGGTTTCATCAAAGAGGTTATTTCCGAACTTTAGTTTTATAGATGCCCCATTTAACCTTCAATACTATAAAGAAGGGCATCCGGAAACAGAAGCTACTTATATGGGATGTAGAACAAGAGTACTTGGAAATGTATGTGGAGATGAAATAGTTACAGGTAGAGGTAATCTTTCATTTACAACTATTAATCTTCCAAGATTGGGAATTAAACATGGAATATTAAAGAATAAAGAGACTAATATAAAAGGCTTCTACAAAGAGCTTCAAGAAAAAATAGATTTAGTAATAGAACAATTACTTGAAAGATTTGAAATACAAGCAAATAAAAAAGCTAAAAACTTCCCTTTCTTAATGGGACAAGGTGTATGGTCTAATTCTAAAGAATTATCTTGGGAAGATGATTTAAGAGAAGTTATAAAGCAAGGAACATTAACTGTTGGATTTATAGGACTTGCTGAGTGTTTGAAAGCACTAATAGGAGAGCATCATGGGGAAAGTGATTCTGCTCAAGAGTTAGGTGTTGAAATAATTAAATATATGAGAGATAAAATGGACAAAGCAAGTGAAGAATATGGATTAAACTTTTCTTTAATAGCAACTCCAGCTGAAGGATTAAGTGGAAGGTTCACTAGAATAGATAAGAAAGAGTTTGGAGAAATAGAAGGAGTTACAAGTAGAGATTACTATACAAATTCTTTCCATGTGCCTGTGTACCATAAATTATCTGCATTTGACAAAATAGAAAAAGAATCTAAATATCATGCGCTTACTAATGCAGGACATATAAGCTATATAGAGCTTGATGGAAACCCATCTGATAATATAGAAGCATTTGAAAGTATAGTAAGAGCTATGAAGGAAGCTGGAATTGGATATGGAAGTATAAATCACCCACTTGATAGAGATCCAGTTTGTGGATTTAATGGGGTTATAAATGATACATGTCCTGCCTGCGGAAGAAAAGATGGAGAAGACGATATATACTTTGAAAGAATAAGAAGAATAACAGGATACTTAGTTGGTACTGTAGATAGATTTAACAATGCTAAAAGAGCTGAGGTTAAGGATAGAGTAAAACATAACTAAAAGGGGTGATATTATGAAATTAAGACTAGCATCTTCTGTGACATCAGACAGCATAGTTGATGGACCTGGACTTAGAACTGTAATATGGACCCAGGGTTGTAAGCATAACTGCAAGGGGTGCCACAATAAACAGACTCATGATTTTAATGGAGGATTTGAGGTAGAAGTAGAATCTATAATAGATACTTTAAAAAAGCTAAGACTACAAAAAGGTATAACTCTTAGTGGTGGAGAACCATTTGAACAACCAGACGCTCTTGTTAAGATATGTAAAGAGGCAAGAAAACTTGGACTAGATGTTTGGGCTTATAGTGGATATACTTTTGAGCAGTTGACAGATATTAAAAATGATAAATATTTCAAATGGAAAAATCTATTGAATGAGATAGATGTATTAATAGATGGGAAATTTATAGAAGAGAAGAAGAGTATGCTTTTAAAGTATAGAGGATCTTCAAATCAAAGGATATTAGATATTAAAAAATCATTACAATTAAAAAGAGCTGTTCTTCATGTGGATTATAATGAGGATATGGATATAGCGAAATAAAAGCGAGGCTTAGGCCTTGCTTTTATTTATATAGGGAAATTATATAATTCTTAAATTTGTGATTAACCCCAAAATAAATGGTATTAAAATACCGCTCATGCATTAAATTTTTTAATAAAACTAAGCATTACATCTTATTGAATATCCTAAAAGTTCTAAACTCCCGTTGGTCAAACAACGAACTTTCTTAACGGATATTCAAACGCTGTAATATAAGTTTTATACAAAAACATTTAAAACATTCTCTAATATTTTAATACCATTTATTTCATAAATGTAGTTTTTAGATATTAAATAGATTCAATAATAAAATATATAAAAAAGTACCCATTAATATATATTGAGTAAATGCTACAATAAAAATAAGTTTACAATTGTAGAATATTACGCGTTATTATATGAGGGTGATAAATTTGAGAGATATATTAGGGTTTCCTGTTTTAATAGAACTGTTTTCTTTGATTACTTATTGTATAATACTTTGGGGATGTATAAGACATATAAAGGTATCTAAAAAACTAAAAGAGCAAGATGGAACAGAAATAGTTAGTAAAAAAACTTTAGACGAACTTAAGGCAGCAAAGAGATTAATTTTAATTGGATTTATTACAGTAATAGTTTTTAGAATAATTGGGGTATTAATTCACATTGAATAATTTGAAAATTTATTAAGTGTTTATTTCGAAATGTTAATATAATGCGAACTTGAAGGTAGGAGCAGATGTTTTAATAGACAGTTTTGATTAACTGCCTAAAATTATAATAATTTTTGCTTAAATTATAAAATATAAAAAAATCCATTATAAATGTTTAAATATAAACATTTTAGCCTATAATTAAATAGAGATAAATAATATATTTTAAAAAAAGTTTAAAAAAAGTGTTGACGAATTATTTAATAGCTGATATATTATTACTTGTCCTCGACAACGAGGCAAACACGAAAAACAAAATGAACTTTGAAAATTAAACAGTAGGTTATAAATAAATCACAACAGTGATTTTCGGAAACAAACACATTAAGTCAGTTTACTGAGTACTGACAAACTTTTATTTAAGAGTTTGATCCTGGCTCAGGATGAACGCTGGCGGCGTGCCTAACACATGCAAGTCGTGCGGAGATTATAAAGCTTGCTTTATTATCTTAGCGGCGGACGGGTGAGTAACGCGTGGGT
>NZ_JAOASI010000085.1 GCF_025210165.1 Tepidibacter sp. | reverse complement strand
GCTTATATATGCAAGTAAATTAGTTGAAGAAATTACAGAAGAGTTTGAATTAGATTTTAGTGATAGAACATCCATTACATTTCATGATGTTGAGTATATTGATGAAGAAAATATTTGTATAGCTATAATAAAGATAAAAAAGTAAATAAAAATAGTAAAAGGATGACTAAGTCCTTTTACTATTCTCCAAATAAAAAAAAAGCATAGCATCAACCTGACCTCATCTAATAAAAATGTAAATATATTTCAATAATTTATATTAATAATTACAAAAATAGTAGGGAGTTAGGGAGTGATAATTAAGGGAGGTGTATACAAATGGAAGAATGTGATTATAGCATAATAATTAAAATATTATCCAGTGTAATAATGAAAGATCTTATAAAAGAAAATGAAGATGCTGTAACCCAAGCAGAAGAAAGTAAAGTTATAGTAGGTAGTAACTTAGTGAAATAGAGAGATTTTCAATCATATATTATATATTTGAATCTAATTGTCATAAAAGATTAGGAGGTATGAAAATATGCACAATAAGAGATTAGCAATGTATGTAAGAGTATCAACAGAAGAGCAAGCTATAGAAGGATATTCAATACAAGCACAATTAAATAAAATAAGGCAAATAGAAGAATTAAAAGGTAATATTATTGTACGGGAATATATAGATAGAGGGATAAGTGGTAAAAATATTGAAAATAGACCTGAACTAAAAAGACTATTAAAAGACCTACCTAGTGGTGAATTTGATGAAGTAGTGGTTTGGAAGCTTAACAGACTATCAAGAAAGCAGCTAGATTTACTAAAAATAATTGAAGAATTTAATAAATACGATATAGGATTTAGGTCAGTTACGGAAAGTTTTGATACATCAACATCAACAGGAAAATTGATGATGGGGTTTTTAGGAATTTTAGGAGAGTTCGAAAGAGAACAGCTAGTAGAAAATGTTAAAATGGGTATGACTCAAAGAGCAAAAGAAGGGAAATTTAATGGAGGAGTAGTTTTAGGTTATAAAAGTATAAGATTAAATGATAACGATAAACAGAAAGAACTTATAGTTGTAGAAGAAGAAGCTATAATTGTAAAAATGATATTCAATATGTATGCACAAGGAAAAGGATATAAGCATATAGCAAGCAAATTAAATAAATTAGGATATAAAACAAAGAGAGGTAAAGAATTTTCAATAACATCAATCAAAACAGTATTACTTAATCCTATTTATATTGGGAAAATAAGGTTTAATAGATATGTTGATTATTCTAAAAAGAGAAAAAAAGGAAGACAAGAAGATTTCATTTTAGCAGATGGAGTTCATGAACCAATAATTGATGTAGACCTGTGGGAGCAGGTGCAACATATATTTAAGAAGAGAAAAAGTAAAACTAAAAGAGGTTTTACAGGAAGCTATATATTATCAGGAGTACTTAAATGTCCAGCTTGTGGAGCACCAATGGTCAGTTCGAAAACAGTGAATAAATTAAAAGATGGAACAAGAAAAGAAATAAGATATTATGTCTGTGGTAACTATAAAAATAAAGGGACATCAGTATGTAGATCTAATGGGATAAGAGCTAGTGTAGCAGAGGAATATGTATTAAATAGGTTAAAAGAAGTTTTAAATAAAGAGCAAATATTAAAAGATATTGTTAAAAACATAAATAAAATTAAAAAAGAAAAGATAAAACCATTAGAAGAAGAACAAAATAGACTGAATAGAGAATTAAAATCAATAGACACTAAAAAGAATAAACTATTTTCACTATTTGAAGAAGAGATAATATCAAAACAGAATTTATCGGATAGGTTAAAAGCGATTGAAGCAGAAGAAGGAACTATAAAAGTGCATTTGGAAGAACTGAAAAAAGAGTTATCCTATAATACTTCTGGAGAAATAACTTATAATAGAATAGCTGAAACTATGAATAAATTTAATGAATTATTATTAAAAGTCGATAATGAAGATAAGAAAATGCTTATACAAATGATTATTAGCAAAATAACATTAACTGATAATAAAAAAATAGATTCTATAGAATTACATTTTAATAAGAATTTAGATAGCCTATTACAAAGTAAAGAGGGGTCTTCCAACAATAAGGAAGACTCCTCTTTTATTGATTTTAAAATTGCAATATAGGTTAGATTAAGTTAAAATAAATGATATTTAGTTTAACTTTAATAAAATAATTAAATTTATAAAAATAGTGCAATTTTAGCTTAGATATTAGATACCAGTAGTAGCTGCTGTTTTTAAATAAGACTAGAATAAATAGCAGTAACTGCTATTGTAGCTGTAGATAAAAAAATTAAGATAGACAAAGATATAGAAGTAGAGCAAATCATAAATGATAAAATAACAAAGGGATTAGACAATAGTAGCTCAGAAGAAGATCCTTCTTAATTTGTAAAAAGTATACTTGAAAATTTCAATAAAATACTAGAAGAGTTACAGCCATAGAAATTTATAAAAAACTATCCGCTAAGATTTAAGTAAGTGGTTTTGTTTTCAATCTTTACAGGTAGTTTTTTATAAATCTAAACTTTTAAAAACAAATTAAAAAAGTAAATTATATATACGTTTAATTATATACCAATTGTTTCTAGAATATCATTAGCATTATTGTTATTAATTTCAATCAATTTACCCACTAAATAATAAGCTGCACCTGATGTGAAAGATAAGGAAAAAATAGTAATGAATATTATTAATTTTACTTGAAATTTAACGTTATCAACAAAAAAATGAGTTTTTCTTAATATGAATTCCGATATTTTACCTTGTTTAACCAAAAATGAATTAAGTGCAAATATGTGAATCAATAATATCAGCATATATATATTAGGTATCATCATTGTAAGGAAGCCAATTAAATAATAAAGAGCTTTTAACAGGATATTTATATCTCCATTTATTATTGTAGATTGATAGGACATAAAAAAAATAGTAGCAGCATCTGATATAATAAGAAATACCATTATGGATATCCAAAGTTGATTGAGTCTATCTAAATTATCATTTCTATATAATAGAATTGTTAGAGTTGTAACACTTACAAATGCAAACAATGTTAATATTGCAAACCAATACATTATTTGAGAATGGAATTTAGAATAAATAGAAACAGCAGTAAGACCTACAAATGCAAATAGAAATAAATCATCATCTGTTGATTTTGATTGTGAATATTTGTGGTTTTGATTATGGTTTCTTTTTATAGATTTTTGTTTAGGATTTTGAGTATAAGTGTTATTATTTAGGACTGAGACTTGAACTAATTGTTGTTGTACTATATAAATCACATTTTTCACAGAGGTATTGTTATGTATAGGTACATCATTTTTCTTTTTAGTAATAAGAAGAGGTAGTATAATTCCAAGAATTAGAAAAATAGTGCTAATTATTATTGAATCTTTATTAACTGTAATAAAACTAACTAACCACATTAGAACACCTCCTATTTATTGCTATATTCGACAATATTTTGAATAATCCTTTTTAAGACGATAAATTATTATAAAAAATGGAAGTTATATAAAAATTTAATTGATATTGGCTAACAATATGTTTGTAAAAATGGTGAATTAAAAATAGTATTTTATGAGAACTACATTACATAAGGATTATAAAGTTACAAATTTATAAAAATATAGGAACTAAGTATATTCAAGTTTAGCACGTTTAAAATATTAGGAAGATAAGGAGGAAATTTAATGTCAAAAATTGAGATTGATAGATTAGAAATTAGTGATAAAGTATCTTTAAGTGTTTATAATGAAATGATTTCTATAAATATAGAAGGTACAAATAAATTGGCATTTGTAAACTATACAGATGAACTGTTTGAAATAATTAAAAAAGCTAGATTTCGTGTTCCTAATACGCCAGAAAAAATTAAAAATTATAAGTATCCTTATTCAAATACGTATAAAAAAACACTACACCAGATTGTTTACGATTACTATTTTGGGGAAGATTATAGAAAAAAAGCTTATGAACTAGGATATATTATTGAGCATTTAGACAATAATGGGTTTAACTGCAATATCTCTAATCTATTTATTTTAAAAAAGATAAAGAATACATATAAAGGCTGGAACTTTGATAAGGAGGTAAAAAAATCATTACCAACTATAGCTCTAAGGATTTATCATATTATACAAAACAAAACATTTCAAATCACTATCGCTTTTAATAAGGCATTTGTGAATGAGGCTTCTGGCAAATCACTTGATAGAATAAAGTTACTATATGATTATAACTATGAAATTGTTTTGCAAGATGCTGAACAAATGCTTGAATCAATAGTAGAAACAAATCATATCAACTTTGATGAATGGAAAAAATTATATAGGTATGAAGATATTAGAAAAAGTTTTGAGGAGGAAATAGAACTTACAGAGGAAGAAAAAAATCAAGGCTTTGGAACCCTAATCTTTAGGGATGGAAAGGCATATATTTTAGTGGGTGAATCAGAAGAATCAGTTGGTTTTGTTACTTCAATTCCATATGATGAAAATTGGGATTTTAAATAAATTAGTATGTAAATAATCAATAAATAGCCAAATATTCGTTACTATTAAAATATTAGAAATGTAGATGTTGCATAAAGGGTTGATAAAAAAACCGCTATTTAAATATGTACGGTGAACCTTATCACAAATAAGTGAGGTTTTTTAGTTGGAAACTAAACAAAAACCTTATCTTTCTTGTATTTTCAAGAAAGGTAAGGTTTTTGTTTAGTTACAATTAATATTTATCAAATCATAGGTAAGTAAAAATATGGTGTTTCACAAATGTGGTGAAAAAGATTATATAAATCTTATTGAATAATCTTTAAAGAAAGTGATATAATATATACAGAACATATGTTCTGAAAAGGGAGTAAAAACATCTCAAGCTTTATATAAAAAAAGTCATAGGAATGATTCTAAAATAAAAAATAATAGTATGAAGGTTAAATGCAATACTTTACAAAAATCGTTCATATGGTAAAATAAATAAATAAGTTTATTTATTTACTTAGAATGGAGGTCATGTATTGTCAAGAATTAGTTTCGGCGAATATTTTAAGAAACTTAGACTTTCTAAGGATAAAACACAAGAAGAGATAGCTAATTATATTGGAAAACACAAAATGTTAATTAGTGGTATAGAACATGGAAAGAACAATCCACCAAAAGAAGAAGATTTAAAAAAAATAGCTTTTGAATTAAATCTAGATGAAGAAGAAAGGATGATTCTATTTCAAATAGCAGCATATGACAGAGGAACACTACCTAATGAAATGGTAGAATATATAATTGATAATGATATAGTATTTGAATTAATAAAAACTGTCAAAGATAATCAATTTAATACTCAACAAATAAAAAAGTTAATTGATTTTTGTAATGAAAAAGTAAAATGATTTATTTCACTAAAGAATGGAGAAAAAAATGATGAAAGTATTATCGCTATTCGCAAATATAGGTGTAGCTGAAGCATATCTCGATGATATTGGTTTTGAAGTGGCTTTAGCAAATGAAATTGATAAAAAAAGAGCTGATATTTACTCATATATATATCCTAATACAGAAATGATTTGTGGAGATATAACTGATGAAAAAGTAATGGATAATATTTGCAAAAAATCTAAAGAACATGGCATTGATATTATAATAGCAACTCCACCATGCCAAGGAATGAGTACAGCAGGAAAGATGGGAGAAAATGATACAAGAAATGAATTAATCAAATATGCAGTTAAAGCTATAATGGAAATAAAGCCAAAATATGTAATGTTAGAGAATGTTCCCAAACAAATGACTACAAAGATTAATTATGAAGGCAATATGATATTGATACCAGAATATCTAAAAAAATCATTAAGCGAAGAATATTGGATTGATTCTAAAGTAATTAATATATGCAATTATAGTGTACCACAATCAAGAGAAAGAGCAATCTTTCTATTATCGAGGAAAGACCAAGAAAAAATGTGGGAAATACCATCACCAGAATCTAAAGTAAGAACATTAGAAGATGCTATTGGACACTTACCTCGCTTAGACCCACTTATAAAGGATATTAATTATGAAGAACACTTAAATATATTCCCAGATTATGAAAAAAACAAAAAGATAGCATTAACATACTCACCATGGCATACACCACCATCTCATATTTATAGACAAGTTAATGCAATGATGCATACACCTACAGGTGAAACAGCATTCAATAATAGTAAGTTAGAATATAGACCATTAAAAAAGAATGGTGAGCCAGTACGAGGATATAAAAATACTTATAAACGTCAAAAGTGGAATGAACCAGCATACACTATAACGATGTATAACAGGACTATTAGTTCACAAAATAATGTACATCCTGGTAGATTTGTAGGAATAGATGATAATGGAGACGAGATGTATTCAGATCCAAGAGTGTTAACTTTATATGAAATAATGTTAGTTATGAGTCTACCTGAAAAATGGAATATTCCTAAAAATAGTTCTGAAAGCTATATGAGGTCAGTCATTGGGGAAGGAATACCTCCATTATTCGTAAAAAAATTATTTAATCAATTAATTTAGAAGAGGAGATTGGAATGTTAAAAGGATTATCACTATTTGCAAATGTAGGTATAGCAGAAGCATACTTAGAGAGTATAGGAGTAAATATACTTGTTGCTAATGAAATTGATGAGAATAGATCAAAATTTTACCAACATGTATATCCTAAGACTAACATGATCGTTGGGGATATTACGAATGAAACCATAAGAACTACAGTTATAAATGAAGCTAAAGAAAAGGAAATTGATTTTATAATAGCGACACCGCCATGCCAAGGAATGAGTATTGCAGGAAAAATGAAAGATTTTGATGAGAGAAATCAGTTGATATATTATGCAATTGATGTAATTAAGAGAGTTAAACCTAAATTTGTTTTATTAGAGAATGTTCCAATGCAATTAAGGACAAAGATAAAAGTTGGTGAAAAAATACTACTCATACCAGAGTATATAAAATCAGAACTTAGCGGATTATATAATTTTAACAATGAAACACTTGTGAAAGCTATGGATTATGGAGTCCCACAGATGAGACAACGTAATATATTTTTGTTATGTAGGAAAGATACCAAAATGCATTGGGAATTTCCTGAGAAAAAGAAAATTATTACATTAAAGGAAGCCTTAAAAGAAGTACCGTCTTTAGATCCTAGATTAAGAGAAGGGGAAGAATTAACATTAAAAAAATTCCCTAGTTATTTAAATAAGAAGGAAGAAGGGGAAAAAATATCTAAATGGCACTTCCCTCCAACACATTCATGGAGAATGGTTGAATGGATGACGCATACACCGAGTGGATGTACTGCATTTGATAATGAAATATATTATCCTCAAAAGTCGGGGGGGGTAAGGATTAAAGGACACTATAATCATTATAGGAGGTTAGATTGGAATAAGCCATCCAGAACAATAACACAAAATAATGGTGTGATATCTTCATTAGCATGTGTACATCCAGGTCATTTAATTTCAGATGATGGTACAGAAGAAGGTAGAATATACTCAGACCCGAGAGTATTTTCTATTTATGAGTTAATGATAGTAACTTCGTTACCACTGAATTGGAATATACCTGAGTGGGCAAAAGAAAGCTTCATTCGAAAGGTTATAGGGGAGGGAATACCTTCTTTATTAGTAAAAGAAATTGTACTAGAATTAGTGAAAAAATTAAGGGATTAGTTATAATAGAGTAACAATAAACTATAGACTGGAATATTGTTTTTTCATATTGATATCTATATATACACAAACCTTATATTTGATGATATACTTTAGGCATCAAATATAAGAGGGGTGGTATTATGGGAAAACTAATTATACCAAAACATAGTGCTGATGTTGAAGAATGTATGTATGCACTTCAAGTTTATTATGAAAACAAAGATTTATGGATTAAAAATGATAAGTATAAAGAAAGATTAAAAGAGTTGATTGGAGACCATCATGATAAATCAGCTTATACTAAAAAAGCACAAGTGCCTGCATACTATGGTTTTATCGAATGGGAGAAATTTGGAAACAAAAGATCACCTAGAAGGATAACAGAGAAAGGTATAGAATTTTTTGAGGCATACCAAAGTAATGATTATGATAGACAGATAGAAATAATAATAGATTCTCTTGAAAATATTAAATTTGGTAGAGAAAATTATGGATCGTGTGATAGTGACTCAGATATAGAGCCTCCAAATCTAAAAATACGAGCTATTTTAGACTTGGATTATATTACTGTACAAGAATTCGCATGCTTATTATGTTTAATGTCAGAACATGAATATAATTATGTACAAGGTATAAATTACATTAGAACATCTCGAAAAATGCATAATTTAGAAATGCCTTCAGGAGTTAAATCAGATTACACAGATCCTAAAAGTATATTAATACTAGAAAGATGGGGAATACTAGAAAGTGTAGAGAAAAAGGATAACTCAAAAGCATATAAAATATCTAGTTCGATTAAAACTAAGTTTTATAATAGATTAGTCAATTTAGATATATATAACTCTAAAATAGCTTCAATTAATTCAAGTATAAAAGATAGGTTAGTACAAGAAGATATTGAAGGATTAGAGCAAAATTACATCATAAGTCTAGATAAAACTGAGGATTTATCTTCTGATAAAGTAAAAAAAGATACTATTAATAATAGGAAGCCTGAAGAAATATCCACTAAACAAGGAAGAAGATATAAAACTGATGATAGAGTAGTAAAAACTGCTATTTCAGAGTGTGAATATAAGTGTTGCTATGATAAAGACCATCCTTTATTTAAAAGAAAGAATGGTACAAATTATGTAGAGGGACATCATATAATACCTATGGCAGCACAAAAAAATTTTAAAATTAATATAGATAGAACAGAAAATGTAGTGGCATTATGTCCATTTTGTCACAAGGCTATACATCTTGGTGAGGATGAGATAGTTAAAGATATTCTATATAAAATTTTTACAAGTAGAAAAAGTATATTAAGTAATATAGGCATAGATATTACTTTTGAGGAGTTACTTAGTAATTACTATTAAAAAATAAAATAAGAATAAAGAACTTGTATAATATTAACATGTTATGGAAAAATGATTAGGTTATTAGTTATAGATATTTGAAGCCTAAGGAAGTAATAAAATGATTACTTTCTTAGGCTATTTTTATTTAGAAGAGAGGAGAACGTTATGACAAGCATAGAAAAAAGTACTATAAGAACAGAAGCTTGCTTTTCAAAAGATAGGTTACATAGATACATTTTAAGAAAAGAGTGGGATAAAAATAAAAAGAAAGCTATGATAGTTATGATTAATCCAAGTTATGCAGATGAACTGCTAATGGACTATACTACAATGTATGTAATAAATAATCTTTTAAAACTAGGATTTGGAGTAGTAGAAATAGCAAATATATTCTCTAGGATAGATATAAAAATAAATGTTAAAGACAGTATAGAGGAATTTAATGACAAAGAAAATGACAGGCATATATTAAAAGCTGCTGCTAAAGCAGATTACATAATCATAGCTTGGGGTAAGGCTGGAGAGAAGAATAAAAAAATTCAAGAAAGACAGAAAAAAGTCCTTGAATTATTAAAAGAATATAATGATAGATTATATATTATACAAGATAAATTAGGTAGAGGAGGATATCATCCATTAGCACCGCATATAAGATTTAATTGGAAACTTAAAAAGATTGATATTAAAGATTAGTCCAAGAAAGTAATGAAAACAACAAATTACTTTCTTGGGCTTTTATATTTTATAAAAAGGAGAGATGAACAATGATAAAAATATCCAATGTAAAGGAAACTGAAAACTTAAATTTACCAAAAGAAGTAGTAGAAGTAATTGAATCGGTAGCATCTATACTAGATAGTGAGTACGGAGAAGATAGGGATGTAGAAGGAGGTAATGGGGGTTATATTTTAGTAATTGAAGCTAAAGAGGATTTTGAAAAACTAAAGGAAATTTACATTGATGTAGATGATATTATTCCAGAATACGTTGATAAAATAACTGTAGCAGGAGGAGAAGATTACACTAATTCTTTGATTCTGTGTAATGATGATTTTGGAATATCTCTAGTAATTCCAATGACACTAACTCCTAAAATACTACTAGAGAACATGGAATAGACTAAAGTAGCGACAGTAGAATCAAAAAAGGTAAAGTGGATAGATAGAATGAGTAAAAATCAAAGAAAGAGAGTAGATGTAGTAAGTGTAAAACTTTGCAAAGAAAGCAGTATTT
>NZ_JAOASI010000084.1 GCF_025210165.1 Tepidibacter sp. | reverse complement strand
GTACTCAGTAAACTGACTTAATGTGTTGTTTCCGAAAATCACTGTTGTGATTTATTTATAACCTACTGTTTAATTTTCAAAGTTCATTTTGTGTTTCGTGTTTGCCTCGTTGTCGAGGACAAGTAATAATATATCACCTTTAAAATAATTCGTCAACACTTTTTTATATTTTTTTAATATTTTTTTTAATATTTTCTTTTTTATTTTTTATTGTTTTTTTAAAAGGTTTTTTGTAGTTATTAGTCGAATATTCGTTCTGTAAAGATTATCCTGACAACCAATTCGAAAAATATAAATAAAAACGAAAGGAAGTTGAATATTTTGAAAAAAAAATTAAACATACAAGTGCTTATGTGCTTTATAACAGTAATGCTACTTTTAAATGGATGTAGTAATACTGATGAGAATATTGTTTTAGATGAAGAACAATCAAAAAGCGAAGAAGTATTGACAACAGAAGATTCACTTGAAAGAAATAAATTAATTGAAGTTGATGGCGGAAATCAATCGGGCCATAGAGAGCCTAACGTTGTTGTAGATATAGGGTATGGTGATAGAGAGTATTATGCTTATACGAATGAGCATAGTCAATTGGTTAAAGTAACAGCTAACAAAATTACTTTGCAGAATGAATCTACTGAACCTGTTCTATCAACCGGAAGATATTATTCCGATGAAGCAAAAGTACCAGGAGTAGAAAGTCCAACTTTGGATGAAGGTCATGTTATAGCTGATTCTCTTGGTGGTGTTTCAAATTCCTATAATATAACACCGCAAGAAAGCACACTTAACAGACACGGGGATCAGGCTTATATGGAGAAAGTTATCAGAAATGCTGGTGGTTGCACAGATTTTATTGCTGTCATAACTTACCCAAATATAAATACTCAGATACCAAGTCATTATAGTTACAAATATACAATCAACGGAAATGTTGTATATGATGAATTTGACAATGTTAATCCAGATAAAGTCAATGCAAAATTAGAAACAAATGTATCACATGATAATCAAACAAACACAATGAATAAAAAAGTAATGATTACTGATTTGGATAAAAAAGTTGAATATATTATAATTACAAATTCAGGAAGTAAGTCAGTAGACCTTACTGGTTGGAAGATTTTATCGGTAATAGGTAATCAGTCTTTTACATTTCCGAAATTCACTTTAAATTCAAATTCATCTGTAAAAGTTGGCGACTCTGCTAAAAACTCAGATGTAAAATTCCATTGGCTGGACGGCAAAGGTACTTGGCACAATAGGAAAAGCGACCCTGCAGAATTATATAACACTAAAGGTGAACTTGTTGATAGATTCGATAATTAATAGATTAATTAGACAAATATTTTATACACTTCCTTTAAGATAAGAAGTGTATATTTTTTTATAACGAATAGGAAATTTTTATCCTTCTGCATATTTTTACATAATGTACACAATAATATCTATTAATATAACAATCTAGTTATATGCTATAATTATTTGGTATAATCTTTAAATAATATAAATTTAGTGGAGTGATATAAATGTTAAATATACAGTCATTTTTACCTATAGTAAACTCTGATTCCAAAATTTTAATACTAGGCTCTATTCCTGGGAAAGAATCATTAAGACAACATCAATATTATGCATATCGCCAAAATCAATTTTGGAAAATAATTTACTCATTATTCGATACTCCTATTGATGATAATTATGAAAGCAGAATATTATTCTTGAAAAAAAATAATATTGCCTTATGGGATGTTATACAGTCATGTCATAGAGAAGGAAGCCTTGATTCAAATATTAAAAATGAAGAAGCTAATGATTTTGAATCTCTATTTAATAACTATCCTAATATAGAATACGTATTTTTCAACGGATTAAAAGCATACAATGTATTTAAGAAAAAAGTAGGGTTCAATTTTGAAAATATCAAATTCCAAAGACTAGAATCTACGAGTCCTGCTAACACTAAAAAATTCGAATACAAATTAGATAATTGGAGTATAATCAAAAATGTAATAATTTCCTATCAGAATTTAAAAAATATACACTTTCTTTAGGAAGTGTATATTTTATATATTAATAGCAAATTATATTCTTGTTTAAATTTTAGATAGTATAATTTACATTGCAAATTTTAAACATACATAAAACCCTAACACAATAAATAAACTCGTTAAAAGCATCTTTTTTCTTTTCCTATTCAACCTCTTTTTATTCTTTATTTTTCTATATACCCTACTCATTAAATCACCCCTTTTACTTAATTTTATAATTCTACATAAGATTTTTTTATCCTTCTGCATATTTTTATCTACATTAGACTCTGAATCCGAAATTTTAATACTAGGGTCTATTCCTAAAAAAATACCCTAGATTTCATTTGCACGAAATTTAGGGTATTTTTAATAATACATTTAATATTTAACCTTAGCTGTTCTTATAAACTTTAATAGGATTCTTTATATTATATTTTGAAGAATATTTTTTAATTTTATCTAATTTTTTCTTATCTAAAATAGATTCAGACACTAAAAGTACAACATCAACATCTAAAGATGTAATAGCTTCTGCAATTATCATACCACTCTCTAAGTCTTTTATATCCACCTCTATAATATCATAAAATGGATCATTATTAAAAATAATATTTCTAAAAATTTCAAAAATTTCTTCATCAAACCAACTGCCTACTTTTTTTCCATTTGTGCTATAACTTCTTCATCTTTAGTTTTTTTACTAGCATATCTCAATGTATCATAATAATCTGCTATTGCTATTATTTTTGATCCCAATAATATGTCTTTATCTTTTTTCCCATTTGGAAATCCAGTTCCATCTAACCTTTCGTGATGCCCTTCTATAAACCTAATTATCTCACTATATTTCGGAGAATTTTCAAAATATTTTAAAGAAATCAAAGGATGGTTTTTATATGCTTCTAATAGTTCTTCTCCTATATTTGAATCTTCATTTATATGCATTCTATTCTTTTTAGGTATTTGTATTAATCCTATATCATGTAAAAGAGCTGCGATTTTTATATTTTTTTTTAATTCTTGTTCTATATTTAAATTATCTGTAATCTTAGAACAATATTCAGCAACTCTTTTACAATGTCCCGCTAGACTTTTATCAAAATTTGAAATCAAATCAAACGTCATAAATACTACATTATAGAAATTCGCTTCTAATTCTTTGTTTATAGCAACCACTTTTCTATAAGATTCCGCTAGTTCAGATGTTCTTTTTCTAATTTCTTCTTCTAAAACTGCATTATGATTTTTTATATGATCATAATACTCTTTTACTTTTATTAAAGATTTCACTCTAGATCTTAATTCAATCTTATCTATTGGTTTTGAAATAAAATCATCACAGCCTAATTCTAATGAGATCACTCTACTTTTAACATCATTTAAGGCAGTTACCATTACGACAGGTACATTCTTTATCTTTGGAATACGTTTTATTTTTTTCAAAAAATCAAATCCGTTCATTACAGGCATCATTATATCCAAAAGTATTACATCTGGATTTATAGACTCAATATCTTGAAATGCTAAAGTAGAACTTTTATACAAAACTATTTTATAACCTTGCGGAATAAGCATAGCTTCTACTAATTTTAAGTTCATTTCTTCATCATCTATTACTAATATAATTTTCTCCTTATTTGTCAAATTGAAATTCTCCTTTCTAAGTAATCACTTACAACTTTTTTAAACTCACGTATATCTATTGGTTTCTTTATATAGTCATCAAATCCAGCATTTATGAATTTTTCTTTATCATCTTTCATAGCCAAGGCAGTCAATGCTATTATAGGAATATGTTTGATTTGTTCATTTTCTTTTAAAATTTGTACTGCAGTCAATCCGTCCATAACAGGCATTTGTATATCCATTAGCACCAAGTCTATTGTTTTATAATTATTTTCTAAAATTTTTATAGCTTCTGCTCCTGTCCTAGCTTCCATGGTATTATACTCAAAAATAACCATTAAATCTTTAACTAACTTCAAATTTTTAGGTTCATCTTCTACTATCAATATTGTTTTTTTCATTTTTTTCTCCTTCAAAAAGCATAGGTATTTGCAAAATAAATTCACTACCCATATTTTTTCCTTCACTTTTTACAGATATACTCCCACCTAATATATTTGCCATTTTTTTTGTAAGAGATAGACCTAGTCCTGTACCTGGTGTCTTCCCTGTCATACCTCCTTCTACTTGAAAAAATTCTTCAAATATTTTAGATTGATATTTTTTATCTATACCAATTCCATTATCTTTTACTGTTACCATTATATTTTCAAGATTTTTTTTAACTCTAACTTCTATATTTCCATCATCTGGAGTGAATTTTACCGCATTAGAAAGCAGATTGTACATTATTTGTTTAACTTTCCTTGTATCTGTCTTAACTTGCAACGTTTCAATATCTTCTTCATATTTATACGTAATTTTTATTCTATGTTTTATACTTTTTTCCTTTACCATTATCAATGTATTTTCAATAAGTTCTTTTATATTTTCTTTATTAATACTAACTTCTAATTTTCCTGATTCTATTTTTGATAAGTCTAAAATATCGTTTATAAGAGAAAGTAAGTGTTTTCCACTTTCGTGTATGTCAGTCACATATTCTATTTGTTTTTCATTTAATGTCCCAAAATACTGCTCTTTTAATATTTCAGAAAATCCTATTATAGAATTCATCGGAGTCCTTAATTCATGAGACATATTTGCTAAAAATTCACTTTTAGCTTTATTAGCTTCTTTTGCAATAACCAATGCATTTTGAAGTTCTTTAGTTCTTTGTATAACTTTATATTCTAATTCATTATTCAAACGTCTCGATTTTTCTAATAGCTTTATTCTTTCTTTTTCCAAATTTATTCTTTCTGTATCATCTTTACACAAAGCTGTAATTTTCATTTTTTCTCCATTTTTTTGAATCACAGCGTTTACAAGTAAATTTACCTTCTCTCCATTTAGTTTTTTATATGTAATACTATAGTCATTTATATGTTTATTTTGTTTTAAGAGTTCAATAAATTCACTTTTATTTTCTTCATTATAAACCCATTGCGTTATATTTTTGCCTATTACTTCCTCTTGTCCTTCACATCCAATTAATTTCATATAAGCTTTGTTAGTTGTAGTTATTATACCATTTTCATCTGTTGTAACAACTCCAATTTCAGTACTTTCAACCAAAAAAGTTAAATCCTTCTCAATTTTAGTTAATCTTTCCTTCACTCTTCTATATTCTATAAATCTTGCTATAATTTCACTTAAAGTCATCAGAAGAATTATTTCATTTTCTTTCCATTTCCTTTGTTCTTTTATTAAATTAAAGCCTATAAATCCCATAACTTTATTATTAAAAATCAAAGGTATAGACAAAACTGATTTAATTCCTTTTTTTCTAAATCTATTTTTTTCATACTCCGCTTCTTTTGGCATATCCTCTATGTTATCAACTTTAAATATTTCATAATTATTAATTTTTTTCATTCCCCAATGGATTTTTTCTATCTCTACTGTTTCATCAAAACAATCTTTTTCAAATTTACATTTTTCTTTATACCAATAATTAGTTAGAATTATATTTTTTTTATCATCTGAAATAGTAAAAATAGAAGCCCTATCTATATCTAAAGATCTTGATATTTCTTCAAGTACTTGATTTAATTGTTTATCTTGATCTCCTCTTCCTGTATTCACAAGTATAGACGATACATTTCTTATTAATCTCTCTATCTTTATTTTATAAATAAGATTTTGTTGGAATTTTTGTATTTCTGTTATATCTGTAATTACTCCAATTAAGCAAGGTTTTCGATCATAAAGAATTTTATTTTTTCTAGTTAAAATATGTTTGTACTCATCATCTACATATATTGTAGATTCTTTTTCTATAATCCCATTACCAATCATGGCATCATCTATTACTTTATAGGTATCAGCTTCTTCTATAGAAAACAAATCATAATTCGATTTTCCTAATATATCTTTTTTTGATTTACCTATATATTTGCAAAATTCTTCATTTACATATACATATTTATATTCATCACTTTTTATAAATATGGGATTTGGAAGTATATCTAAAACTTTGTTTGCAACTTCCTTATCTAACGAATGTATATTTTGTAAAAATCTATCCATATTTTAATCATCCACCCCTTTTTGAATAAAGTGAAGCTTAATTTTCCAATCATTTATATTTATATATCGACAAATCTTTAGGAAACTTTAACATATTTTTACTAATTATGCTAATTAAAAGTTAAAAAAAATTCGTCTACTCACTCACGCGGTGACAAACACTTATCTATATGAAAATATTAAAAGCACATTGCTATATAAGGCAATATGCTTTCAACTTAAATTATTGAATAAATTTTTATTTATAAAAATATTCACCATTTATTATTTTGTATAAATCTTTTTTCTTACTTTTAAAAGGTCTTGAATTAAAAAACAAGCAATTTTCAACGTTATTTACACCTTCAAGTGCTTTTTTAGCAGCTATATTACTTAGATTATTAGGCTTTAATGTTTTAAATGATTGTTTATGAGCTGGAGGGAACTGTCCAGGTTGATATATAACGCTTTTTATATCATTTGGAAATCTATCACTTTTAACTCTATTAAGAACTACATTGGCAACTCCTAATCTTCCATCAATCTTTGTATTACCAGATTCTACCTGTATTATTTTTGCAAGTAATCTCATTTCTTCATCTGTATATGGTCTTTTTTCAAATTTTTCGTCGGAAATTACTAAATTTTCTTTTTTTATACTTACAGTAAAAGTCTCATGTATCCAGCTAACATCACAGTTCAAATTTTCAGAAACGAACCTAACTGGTATGTACATTCTTCCTCCTCTTAAAAAAGGCTTTGACTTTAACTTATATTCTTTTGAATCTATGTATGCCACGTCACTATCTGCTGTTAATTTTATTTTCTTTCCCTCATATTCAATTATCATGCTTTTAGTATTCTCATTCCATGTAACTTGTCCATTTAAAGCTTCAACTACGAATCTTCCAAGCACAAACACTTCATCATTAATAAGTACATGTTTTTGATCACTCTTAACGTAATTATCATTTATCTTAACAGTAACTTCTACTTCAAGTGCAAAGCATGAAGTTATATAAAAAGATATGATAATCATTGTACAAAGTATTATCCTTAGTTTTTTTTTCATTAAACAACCCACTTTCTTATTTTATCTTAATTCTAAAAATTACAAATCCAAAAGTCATGTACTATTGTTGTATTTTTTTGTCTAACACTATCATTTTATAATATTTTTTGTTTCTTTGTCAAATTCAAAACATGTTTCTTATATAATATGCCTTAATTATTGAATATTATTCTATTTTTATAACGAATAGGAAATTATATTCATTTTTAACTTATAGACAAATATAATTTTCGTTATGAGTTTCAAAAAAGTTTACATTGAAAATTTTCAGAAGGAAGACTTTTTCATAATAAATTTATCCAATTTTTACTTATTTTACCTGAAAATAGTTGAAAGTCGCATAATTTTCTGTAGCAAAAAAAGATGAACAAAGTGTTCATCTTTTTTTACAATATATGAATTTTAAATTCTCCATTAACTACATCTATTATACAACTTCCACCATTGCTTAAATTTCCAAATAAAATCTCATCTACCAGCAAGGGCTTTAATCTCGAATCTATAATCCTTATAATTTCTCTAGCTCCAAATTCTTTTGATACTCCTTTTTTAGATATATATTCAATACAAGATTTTTTAAATTCAATTGATATATTTTTTTTATTTAACTTTTCTTTAAACCTTTCAAGTTCTTTTTTTGTTATATTAAGCGCCATATTTTCATCTACATTATTGAATTTAACTATTTTATTAAGTCTATTCCTAAATTCAGGGCTAAATATTTTTTTAACCTCATCATCTATAGACTGTAAATCCATACATCTATCTCCAAACCCCACAAAATTTTTACCAATATCTTTAGCACCTGCATTTGAGGTCATTATTATTATTACATTTTTAAAGTCAGCTTTTCTTCCTTGATTATCAGTAAGAGTTGCATTGTCCATAACTTGAAGCAATACATTTAATATATCTGTATGAGATTTTTCTATCTCATCTAAAAGTAAAACACAGTGAGGATTTTTTCTAATAGAATCCGTAAGTAATCCACCCTCTTCATAACCTACATATCCAGGAGGTGAACCTATCAACTTAGAAGCCGAGTGTTTTTCCATATATTCGCTCATATCAAATCTTACAAGCTCTATTCCTAAATTTTTAGCTATATTTTTAGCAATTTCAGTTTTTCCAACACCAGTAGGACCTAAAAACAGCATAGATGCAATAGGTTTATTATCATCATTAAGTCCAGCCCTTGACATCTTAATGCATCTTGTAACTTCTTCAATAGCTTCACCTTGTCCAAATATATTACTCTTCAAAGATTTTTCTAAATTCTTAAGAGAATTTATTTCATTATTTTCTACAGTTTCTTTAGGTATATTACATACTTTTGATAATATTTTCTCAATCATATCCTCATCTACGACTATTTTTTCTTCATTATATTTATTCATCCTAACATAAGCTCCTGCTTCATCTAATATATCAATAGCCTTATCAGGTAAAAATTTATCATTTATATATTTATCACTTAGTACAACAGCACTTTCTATAGATTTATCTGTATATATTACATTATGATAGTTTTCATAGTTTTCTTTTAAGCCATTTAATATTTCTATAGTTTCTTTTATAGAAGGCTCTTTAATTTCTATCTTTTGAAACCTTCTATTTAACGACTTATCTTTTTCAAAATACTTTTTATATTCATCAAACGTACTTGCACCTATAAACTTAATTTTTCCTTCTAATAAGTATGGCTTTAATAAATTAGATGCATCTAGTGAAGACCCACTTAATGCTCCAGCTCCTACTATATTGTGAATTTCATCTATATACACAATAGGATTTTCATGTTCTTTTATATTATCTAGAACCTTTTTTATTCTCTGTTCAAAATCTCCCCTATATTTAGTCCCAGATAGCATAGATCCTATATCAAGTGAAAATATTTCAGCTTCTTTAAGTTTATTAGGTACTTGTCCCTGAAGAATAAGCCTTGCAAGACCAAATGTTATAGATGTTTTTCCAACTCCAGGCTCTCCTATATGAATAGGATTGTTCTTATTTCTTCTACAAAGTATCTGGATAGTTCTATTTAATATATCTTCCCTCCCTATTAGAGAATCAGTTTTTTCATTTTTTACAATTTCAGTTAGATTTGAACTATACTTTCCTATAATTAATTCATTTTTTTGCTCTTCTTCAAATTCAGCTTCTTCTTCATATTCTTGCTCAAATATTTCATATTCTTCCCCAACTGTGCTGCATAAGTTATACACAAAGTCTCTTTTTGTAACTCCTTGATCTAATAAGTAGTATTTAGCATAGCTATCATCCAAATTGTATATAGCTGACAACAAATGATCTATATCAATAACATCTTTACCACAACTTTTAACCTGAGCATTGGCCATTATAATTACTTGTTGAAATGCTACACTTTCTAAAGGTTCAAAATCATCCACCTTATTTATATATTCATCTATATAAGCCTTCAAATTATTTTTTAGCTCCTCTACGTCTGCACCACATTCTTTAAGGGCATCTATAACTTTATTATAATATAAAGAAACATAAAGCAAATGTTCTACTGTAACATATTCACAGTTAGCTGTCTTTGCTTCTTCATAAGCCTTTAGTATTACTTCATTCACTATATTTGTTATATTCATATTTTTACTCCTCTTCAATAGTAAGTTTAAACGGAAATCCCTCTTCTTTTGCCATATTCATAGCTATAGAGACCTTAGTTGCTGCAATATCATAAGGATATACTCCAGCAATTCCAACTCCCTTTTTATGTACATTAAGCATTATTTTATTGGCACTTTCAATTTTTTTATTAAATATATTCATAAGTACATATATTACAAATTCCATAGTCGTGTAATCATCATTATACATAATTACTTTATAATGTTTCGGCTTTTTTGTTTTAATTTTATCTTTTTGTTTAATTATAATGTTAGTTTCCATATTTGTCCTCCATTTTCACTGATTAGTTCTCGTTATTTGATATAGATATATTATACTATATATTAATAGTAATTATAGGAGAGTATTGTAGATTGTTTATATTGTATTATATTTAACCTTATAAATAATACTATACTTTCTATATTTAATGTATAATATTATCTATACGTATTTTCACTCTGTATAGTGAAAAACTAAAATCAACTCTATATAGTTAGGAGTAATTACTATGAATTACATAATATACGACTTAGAATTCAATCAACCAAGATCTAGTAAATCCTCATCAAGAGAAGAAACTATAAAATGCCCATTTGAAATAATTCAGATAGGTGCAATTAAACTAGATGAAAATTTTAATATTATAGGGACTTTTGATAGACTTATAAAACCTACAATATATACAGATCTACATCCCTATATACAGGAACTTACCAGTATAAATATGGATCAATTGAGTAAGGCAGATTACTTTCCCTTGATTTATAAGGATTTTTTGAAATTTATAGATGAATCGAGTATTTTTTGTGTTTGGGGAAAAGTCGACATTAAAGAACTATTTAGAAATATTCGTTATCATAAATTAAACTTTCCTGTTAATACACAATATATAGATGTTCAAAATCACACTACCAAACGCCTTAATTTTACTAAAGGTTTTAGCGTAGGTCTTCAGAATGCGGTAGATACTTTTAAAATACCACTTGATAAAGAATTTCATAATGCTTTTAATGATGCTTATTACACAAGTAAAATATTCAAAATTATATACAACGAAAATATAATTCCTCAAACATATGATCCAAATAAAACATCAAGATCTAATAATGCAAAGCACAAAGTTGATATGAGTGCTTTATTTAGACAATTCGAAAAAATGTATTCCAGGAAAATGTCTAGACATGAAAAAAAGATTATAAAACTTGCTTATATGATGGGAAAAACTAATCAATTTACTGTAGCTAATAACAAGAAAATCGATAATTAAAAATAAAATATACCCTATAAAGTAATCTTTTTTCTACTCTATAGGGTATCTCCTAAAATCTATTCATTTTGTATCTAAAAATTACACCTCAAACTTATCCGAATAATTCTTTAACTCCTCAGACAACGTTTTTAAATTTTGAACATAATTTGCAATTTCCTGCACAGTAGCTGTTTGCTCTTCTGTTGCAGCTGAAATTTGATGTGAGCTAGCTGCTGTTTCCTCAGCTACAGCGGATATATTACTTATTATATCTACCAATTCATTTCTTTTTCCATTCATATCTTCATTATAATCTTGTATTTCCACAGCTTTTTCAGTTACTATTTTTATAGAATCTAATATTTCTTTAAAAATACTTTCAGTTTCATTTACACAACTTCTTTGTTCTTTTGTTATATTTTTAGTTACAGCCATTCTTTCAACTGCAACTTTAGATTGATATTGTATTTTTTCAATTAATCGTTTTATGTTTCCAGTAGAATTTTCAGATTGTTCAGCTAATTTCCTAACTTCTTCCGCAACAACTGCAAATCCTTTCCCACTCTCTCCTGCTCTAGCAGCTTCTATAGCGGCATTTAAAGCAAGTAGATTTGTTTGCTCTGCTATTTGCTTAATAGCATCTGTAATAGTTCCTATTTGATCTGACATTCCATCCATTTCCTTAATTATATCATTTACTTCTTCTACAGATTCATTTACATTTGATGACTTTTCTATAAGTGTTTTTAAAACATTTAAGCCCTTGCTACTAAATCCATAGGTATCATTTGATATACTTTTCATTTCAATATTTCTATCTGAAACACTCTGTATACTATTTGACAGTTCATTTAATTTAACTGCTCCTTGTTCTATATCTTTAGCTTCCTCATAACTGCTTGTTGCAACCTGCTCAATAGATGTAGCTATTTCATTTGTAGCCTTACTTGTTTCATCAGTCATTTCAACTAATGATTTTGAAGAATCAGATACCATTTTAGCAGAATCTTTTATTTGTTTAACCATATTACTTAAATACTCCTGCATAGTCTCAATAGTAATAGAAAGATTTCCAAATTCATCTTTTCTTTTTAAAAGATTATCAGGCATTTTTTTTGTGAAATTCCCATCTTTTATATAGTTTAACTGGTTTACTATAACTAATATAGGCTTTGAGAATTTATTTGAAAAAATAATAGATATTATAAATGCAATTAATATGAACATTATTGCTATAAATGAAATAGATTTTTTTATTTTATTTGCACTCTGCATTAATTCTTCTTTTTCTACCACAGCTATAAATTTCCACTCTGTTTTAGGCGATGTATATATATTGACGAAATAATCTTTATTATTAAGAATAATTTCGAAATTTTCCGAATTTATATCCTGTATATTATTTAATCTTTCAACTTCAAGCTCTTTAATATTTTTGAAATTCATCTCATTATTTTTAGGATGAGATATTATCGTTCCATCTTTATCAACCAAAATTATATATCCAGTTTCTCCAATTTTTATATTTTTCAATATATCAGTTAGTCCATCTAAGCTTACATCAAGCCCTTGAACTCCAATTACTTCTCCTTTATCATTTTCTATAGTTCTCACCGTACTTATATTTGTACTATTATCTGCTTCAAAATAATAAGGAGCAGTTCTAACTGTTTTTCCGCTATTTTCTATAGCGTATTTGTAATAAGGTCTTTCTTTAGGATTATATCCTTCCCATATATTACCTTCCGGTAATTGTATATAGCCTCCATCTTTCGTAGCCATATAAACATAAGATGACTTAGGATGTGATTCTTTAAAATTTAAATATAGATTATAAATTGCTTGTTCAATTCCTCCATTTTGAGAAGGAGTCATTTTTATATTACCTTCACTATCTCCTTGTAGATTAATATATGATGTTATTGTTTCATCAGCTTTCTTAACCAAAGGATTACTTGCTAATAAATTAGTATTTTCTTCAACCGTTTCAAAATACATATTTATAGCATTATCTACCTGTATAATTTCTTTTGTTGTTGATTTCACAAAATCTTCATTTAATTGTTTTTCAAATTCAATATTCACATAAAAGCTAATTGCGATAATAGGTATTAACATGAAAATCAATATAGCGCTAGTTAGTTTTGCTTTAATTCCAGAAAAGTCGATTTTATTTTTCATTATTCTAACACCTCCGCTATATATATCGTACGATAAGCATCTATCTTTATATTCATATCCGTTTTTTCAGAATTTTCCCACATATACTATTCTTGGTTTACTTACAAGTTATACAATCTTTATTAAAGATATTTTAAATACTAATTGACAGTTTAACAATAAAGTTATAACATCATAATGTTAGGCTTTTACTTAAATATACATTAAAATTTATAAAATAGAGGAGTTTTAAAATGTCACAACAAAATTTAAACTTTATTGATGAGGTTAGAAGAAGAAGAACATTTGCAATCATTTCCCATCCTGATGCCGGAAAAACTACATTAACCGAAAAATTCTTATTATACGGAGGAGCAATTCACCAAGCAGGATCTGTTAAATCTAGAAGATCTCAAAAACATGCTGTATCGGACTGGATGGAGATAGAAAAACAAAGAGGTATATCTGTTACATCGAGTGTACTTCAATTTGAGTACAACAATTTTTGCATTAACATACTAGATACCCCTGGACACCAGGACTTCAGTGAAGATACTTATAGAACTCTTATGGCAGCTGATAGTGCCGTAATGGTTATAGACTCTGCTAAAGGTGTAGAGGCACAAACAAAAAAATTATTCCAAGTTTGTAAGATGAGAGGAATCCCAATATTTACTTTTATAAATAAAATGGATAGACAAGGAAAAGATCCATTTGAACTAATGGAGGATCTTGAGAATGTATTAGGAATTCGTTCTTGTCCTGTTAACTGGCCAATAGGATCAGGTAAAGAGTTTAAAGGAGTATTTAATCGCCTGAAAGATCAAATAGAGGTATTTGACGATGGAAATCACGGACAATCTATAGCTAAATCTATAGTTGGAAAAGTAGATGATGAAAAATTTGCTGACCTGTTAGGTAATGCTCTTCATGAACAATTATTAAATGATATCGAACTTTTAGATGTAGCTGGAGATCCATTTGATTTAGATCAAATATTAAAGGGAGAATTAACACCAGTATTTTTTGGAAGTGCTCTTACAAACTTCGGTGTTGAGCCATTCCTTGAATCATTCCTTGATATAACTGCACCACCAACACCTCGTGATAGTAATATGGGAGTTGTAGATCCTGAATCTGATAATTTCTCAGGATTTATATTCAAGATTCAAGCTAACATGGATAAAGCTCATAGAGATAGAATAGCATTCTTAAGAATATGCTCTGGTAAATTCGAAAAAGGTATGTCAGTAAATCATGTTCAAAGAGGCAAAAAAGTTAAACTTGCTCAACCTCAACAATTCGTAGCACAAGATCGTGTTATTGTAGACTCTGCTTATCCAGGTGATATAATAGGTATACATGATCCTGGAATATTTAATATTGGAGATACTTTATCTCAAAAACAATCAAAGTTACAGTATAAAGGAATTCCACAGTTTGCTCCTGAACACTTTGCTAGAATCTCTACTATAAATTCTTTAAAGAGAAAACAATTCTTAAAAGGAATCACTCAGATATCAGAAGAAGGGGCTATACAAGTTTACAAGCGTCCTAATATAGGTATGGAGGAGCTTATAGTAGGAGTTGTCGGTGTTCTTCAGTTAGAAGTATTAGAATACAGATTAAAAAACGAATATAATGTTGATATAACAATGCAAAGACTTCCTTACCGCTTTATACGTTGGGCAGAAATCGGAAGCTTTGACACTCATAATATGTCTATGACAATGGATACTATACTTGTTGAGGATAAGGATAAAAATCCAGCTTTCTTATTCCAAAGCGAATGGTCTCCTAACCAATTAGTAAGCAGAAATGAAGGATTAGTTTTGAGCGAGACTTCTATATATTAGAAATCGTCTACTCCCCAAAAAAGTAGTTATCTGGATTTATAAATTAAACCCAGGTAACTACTTTTTATTATATTAAATAAATTTTTCTACATATGCTCTATAACAGTTTGTGCGAACTCTTTTGTTCCAAGTAATCCTCCCACCAAATCCTTGGTCAACTTATCCTTTTGTTTGAACACCTTTTCCAGTGCTGATTCGATCTTTAAAGCAGCATCATTCTCACCTATATATTTAAGCATCATAACGCCTGTTAGTATGCAAGATATAGGATTTGCTAAATTTTTACCTGCTATATCAGGAGCTGAACCGTGAACGGGTTCAAATACGGCTATATTATCTCCAATATTTGCACCAGGAGCCATTCCTAATCCTCCTATTAACCCAGCACTCATATCAGATAAAACATCTCCATATAAATTAGGTGCCACTACTACATCATAATTTTGAGGATTCATAACAAGTTTCATACTCATAGCATCTACTATAACATCTTCAAAGTCTATCTCATAATCTTTTGCTACATCCTTTGCACATTTTAAAAATAGTCCATCTGAAAGCTTCATTATATTTGCTTTATGAGTTGCAGTTACTTTTTTTCTGTTTTCTTTTTTTGCAAGTTCAAATGCAAATTTTGCTATTCTATCAGATGCTTTTTTAGTTATTATTTTTATACTCTCGCACGCCTCATCCCCAACTCTATGCTCTATACCAGCATAAAGCCCTTCAGTGTTTTCTCTTACGATTACGAAGTCAACATTTTTGTGAAGTGTATTTATACCTTCATAAGATTTAATAGGTCTTATATTTGCATATAAATTAAGTTTTTGCCTCAAAGCTACATTCACACTTCTAAATCCTGTTCCTACAGGAGTTGTTATAGGTCCCTTTAGTGCTACTTTGTTCTTTTTTATACTATCTATTACCTTATCTGGCAAAGGTGTATTATACTCATCCATTACACAAATACCAGCATTTAATATCTCCCATTCAATTTCTGCTCCGCTTTTGTCTATTATATCCTTTGTAGCGTATACTACCTCAGGTCCTATTCCATCTCCTGGAATTAACGTTATTTTATTTGGCATATTATTTTCCCCCTATATCCTTATTTTCTTTTATCAAGTTTAAAAGTCCACCTGATAGTATCATTTTCTTTTGTCTATTTGTTATATCCAGATTTACTTTGTATGATTTATTCTTAGTTAAATTCTTCAATATAAATATCCCTATATCTATATTTTTCAAACTATCATCAATCAATATTTCATCCATTAATTCTATATCATCATAATCTGTATCATTTTCAAAAGTCAGAGGAAGTATACCGTTATTTATAAGGTTCTGCTTGTGTATTCTTGCAAAGGATTTTGCAATTACTGCTTTTATTCCGAGATACAGCGGAGCTAAGGCTGCATGTTCACGACTAGATCCTTGACCATAATTTAATCCTCCTACTATAAATCCTCCTTTAAGCTCTTTTGCTCTACTAGGAAAATCCGAATCACATGGTTTAAAGCAGTATTCAGACAAATAAGGGATATTTGATCTATATGGAAGTAATTTTGCATTCGAGGGCATAATATGATCAGTAGTTATATTGTCATCTACCTTTATTAGTATTTTTCCTTTTAATGTATCTTTTAAAGGCTCTGTTTTAGGAAAATCTTTAATATTAGGACCTTTAATTATCTCAACCTCTTCTCCTTCTCTAGCAGGGGAAATGATTAAGTTATCATTTATCAAGAACTTATCAGGCATAGAAATTTCCACATTATCTATTTCATCAGGACTTGTTATATATCCTGCTATAGCAGATACAGCAGCAACCTCTGGACTTACTATATATATATCAGCAGATGTCGTTCCAGATCTTCCCTTAAAGTTTCTATTAAATGTTCTAAGTGATACCCCATTAGTACTTGGTGCCTGACCCATTCCTATACAAGGCCCACATGCAGATTCAAGTATTCTAGCACCAGCAGATACCATTTTGGCCAAAGCTCCATTTGCAGCTAGCATATTCAATACCTGCTTAGACCCTGGAGATATAACAAGCGATACATGCTCTGCAATAGTTTTATTCTCTAAAATTTTAGCTACCTTCATCATATCTACAAAAGATGAGTTAGTACAACTTCCTATTGCAACTTGATTTACCTTTATATTTTTAAGTTCATCTACAGGCACTACATTATCAGGACTATGAGGACACGCTGCCAAAGGTTTTAACTTACCTAAATCTATAATTATAGATTCATCATATACTGCTCCTTCATCAGCTAATATTTCAACGTAATCTTTTTCTCTACCTTGAGACTTTAAAAATTCATAAGTTACATCATCAGATGGAAATATAGATGTTGTAGCACCAAGTTCTGCTCCCATATTAGTTATAGTTGCTCTTTGAGGAACACTTAAATACTTTAACGCTTCACCGCAGTATTCAAATATCTTATTGACTCCACCTTTTACTGTATATCTATTTAAAACCTCTAATATTATATCTTTTGCAGATACCCCTTTGTTTAGTTTACCTGTTAATTCTACCTTTACTATATCAGGAGTGTTTATATAATACTGTCCACCTGCCATAGCAACCGCCACATCAAGTCCTCCAGCTCCAATAGCCAACATCCCAAGACCTCCACAAGTAGGAGTATGACTATCAGACCCTAAAAGTGTTTGACCTGGAACTCCAAATCTTTCAAGATGAACCTGATGACATATTCCATTCCCTGGCTTTGAGAAATATATTCCATACTTTTTAGCAACCGTTTGAATATACAAATGATCATCTGCATTCTCAGGCCCTGCTTGAATTGTATTATGATCTATATAAGCTACCGATTTTTTAGTTTTCACTTTATCTATGCCCATGTTTTCAAGTTGAAGATAGGCCATAGTTCCTGTAGAATCTTGTGTCAAAGTTTGATCTATTCTTATTCCAACCTCACATCCTTTTTTAAACTCCCCACTGACAATATGACTATTAATAATTCTTTGAGCTACTGTAAGATTCATATTACCCCTCCTTAAACTGCTTGGATTTTTTCTATTTTTTCTATATGTGGTAAATACATATAAGTTATTTTCTTTAACTCTTCATTTCTTATAACTGTAGTTCTTCCACCTGCGTACTGATCATCTACCCATCTTTTAATAGGATATATCCTCTCATCAGTCTTAGATATTTTTTGACCTTCACTCAATCTAAAATAAGTATTAATCCAAGCTGCAATACCAGCTACTCCTGAATATTGATTAACAGATACTATTATAGGTCTACTTAGTATTTTCTCAGTATCAAAAGAGTTGTATATTTCTACATCCTTTAATATTCCATCAGCATGTATACCAGCCTTAGTTACATTAAATTCACTTCCTACAAATGGAGTTTGTGGATGAATAACATAATCCATCTCTCTTTGGAAACATTTACCAACTTCAGATAAAAGTTTAAGATTCATACTCTTAATATTTCCCTTTAACTGTCCGTAATTTATTAACATAGCTTCAATCGGGCAGTTGCCTGTTCTTTCTCCTATCCCAAATAGAGTAGTATTTACAGAAGATGCTCCATACATCCAAGCTGATACAGAGTTTGTTACAACAGAGTAAAAATCATTATGTCCGTGCCACTCTATAGACTTAGATGGGACATTGCATTCGTTTCTAAGACCATGTATAATTGCAGGTACACTTCTTGGAAGAGATGTTCCTGTATAAGAAATTCCAAGCCCTAATGTGTCACAAGCTCTTATTTTTATATCAACTCCGGATTCTTTTGATAAATCCATCAAAGACCTAACTAGAGGAACTACAAACCCATAAAAATCTGCTCTAGTTATATCCTCAAGGTGGCATCTTGGTACTATTTTATTTTCAATAGCCTCTCTTGCAATATCTAGGTACATATTAAGAGCTTTTTCTCTTGTTATTTTTAATTTTTTGAATATATGATAATCAGAACAAGACATAAGCATTCCTGTTTCTTTAATCTCCATTTCTTTAACTAATTTTAAATCTTCTTTCTTGGCTCTAATCCAAGAAGTTATCTGAGGAAAAGTATATCCTCTGTCCATACACTTTAAAACTGCTTTTCTATCCTTCTTTGAATAAAGAAAAAATTCAGATTGTCTAATAATTCCTGATTTATTGTCTATCTTATGTAAATAATCATATAGTCTAACTATTTGATCCACATTAAAAGAAGACATAGACTGCTGACCATCTCTAAAAGTTGTATCAGTAATCCATATATCATTCGGAAGTTCCATTGGAAGTAAAATATTATTAAACTCTACCTTAGGAATTTGAGAATATGGAAATACATTTTTAAAATAATTTGGATTAGACAAATTTACAATAGAACTTTTCATAACAATACAACCCCTTTCAAAAGCATTTTTATATTTTTGAAATTTATAAGTTGAGATATTTCATTTAGTTTATTACTACATTTATCTTTTCACCATGTGCTTTTTATTTCAATCTAACGATAAACGTTGTTTTTTCAACATATATAAGTTATTTTCCTTTTTCATCTGCAAAGTACTAGATAATGTATTTCATTTGAATTTTCGCTTGTTTATGATTTAACTTTTATCTCATATTTCATATTTTAACATGGTATTCCTATACTTACAAGCTAAAATTGCAATTTTATTATATATAAATTTCATTTTATGCAAAAAAAAGATGTAAACAAGACCTTTTTAAAGTCTTTTTACATCTTTTAATTAAATTAATTTCACTTGTAATCCCAAATCAATCATTCAAAATAAAACTTAGTGGCTTTATAAAAGCCCTTCACTAAAATACCTCTCTGCTCTATCCGGAAGAATAGTAACTATTTTTTTATCTGGATATTGCTTTGCTATATTCATAGATGCCCATACATTAGCTCCAGCCGATACTCCAACTAAGCATCCACATACCTTTGCTAATTGTCTGGAAGTTGAAATAGCATCTTCATTACTAACCTCTATGACTTTATCTATTAAAGATACATCTAATACGTCTGGTATGAATCCATCACCTATTCCCTGTATTTTATGAATCCCAGCACTATGCCCTTTAAGAGCGGATACTCCTTTTGGCTCAACTGCTATAATCATACAATTAGGATTTTTTTCTTTTAAATATTTCCCTATTCCTTGCAAAGTTCCTCCACTCCCAAGCCCTGATACAAATACATCTACATCTCCACTCATATCCTCAAATATTTCAACAGCAGTTGTATTGTAATGTATCAAGGGATTGTTAATATTACTAAATTGATTAGGAACAAATATGTTATCATTAGCCTGTATTTGTCTTTTGACCTCATTCAAGGCACCTTCTACACTTTCCTCTTTAGGCGTTAGTATAAGCTCTGCTCCAAATGATTTTATAATCCTTTTTCTCTCCTCACTCATATTCTCAGGCATAACAATCTTTACTTTATATCCCATTTGAACCCCAACTAATGATATACCTATACCTGTATTTCCAGATGTAGGCTCCATTATGGTCATCCCTTTTCTTAATATTCCATCTCTTTGAGCTTGTTCTATCATAAACTTTCCTATTCTATCCTTTATACTTCCTCCAGGATTTAAAAACTCAGCTTTAGCATATATATTAATTCCAGTTAATTTACTCAAATCTATGAGCGGTGTGTTTCCTATTGAATCAATAATATTATTTAACATCATATAAATCCCCCCAAATCTAATAACATTATATATATTTACTTAATTTAAGTTACACAAATCTAATTATATCTAGTTGCATTTTTTACCATTTTGATATTTCCTATTTTATCATTATCATTTTGATAACGCAAGAGTTATTTTATATTTTCTACAGAACAAAAAGGGCAACTAATAGCTAAAATCTAGCCATTAGTTGCCCTTTAAAATTTTATTCTTAATCACATAAATCATAAAATGCTTGTGATACTTTATTGAATTCATCGTCTTTTTCTATTTGTGATAATTCTGGTCCTTCATCAGTTTCTTTGTATTTATATATATATACATCTTCTGAGTTTTCAGGTAATAAAGATATGTACTCATTACCTTCTACTTCAAATATAGTCAATACCTTACATGCAATTTCTTCTTCATCATCTAGTGTTAAGTATATCATCTGAGCTTCTTCATGCTCGTGATGTCCACCGCATCCACACTCATGATTTTCTCCATGATTGTGTCCATGTCCACCACACCCACACTCGTGATTTTCTCCATGATCGTGTTCATGTCCACCGCATCCACAACTATGTTTTTTCTCATTACTCATATTAATTCACCCTCTATTCCATGTATTTTTTACTATTACAGTATCTCATATTTGATTATGATTATCAAGTGAAAAATTACTACATATATTTTTTCACTCTATCTAGCAAATATCTTCTAGTATTGAATTCTGGATATTCTAGTACTAATTCATTCAACTCATTTAATATTTTACCTATTTTTTTACCAGGTTTTATTCCAAGTTCAATTAAATCATTGCCATTGATAGTTAGATCATTTACAGATAACGGTTCTTTTTTGTTTATAATCTCTTTGATACTATCTTTAAGTTCTAAAATAGTATCTATATTATTAGGATTTGCACTAGATTTTCTATCAGCTATTTTTAAATCTATAAGATCAAATACATTGTCTATTTTTGACCTATTTATAAATTTTTTTATAGATTTTTTATTTTCAAGATTCGGCATGTTCATGTGTTCCTTAACAAGTATTGAAACTTCATCTATAGTTTTATTGTCAAATTTAAGTCTTCTTAATATATTTTTAGTAAGTTTTTCACCTTTTATATTATGTCCATAAAAATGACCTATACCTTTTTCATCTATACTAAAGCATTCCGGTTTTGCTATATCATGAAACAGGGCTGCCAGTCTAGTTTTTATATTACAAGGTGTATAGTCCAGAGCAGACATACAATGATTAAATACATCTTTATCATGGTAAGGGTTTTTTTGGTCAAGACCTACACATTTATCAAGCTCTGGGATAATATATTTTAACAAATCTAATTCCTTTAAAATATTAAATCCCAACGAAGGTTTGTCAGTGAGTAGTATTTTACATAATTCTTCTCTTATTCTCTCATAACTAATATTTAAAAGTAAATTCCCTTTATCAAACATAGCATACCTTGTAGCTTCATCTAATTTGAAATCTAATTTAGTTGCAAACCTTACTCCTCTTAATATCCTAAGTGCATCTTCTTCAAATCTATTCAAAGGATTTCCAACACACTTTACAATTTTTCTCTTTAGGTCTTGCTTTCCTAAAAATGGATCACACAAACCATATTCCCTATTGTATGCCATTGAATTAATAGTAAAATCCCGTCTTGATAAGTCTTTTTCTATTTCATCAGTGAATTCTACATTTTCAGGACGTCTATTATTTTTATATTCTCCATCTATTCTATAGGTTGTAATTTCATAGTTATTATTGTCTATAACTGCAGTTACAGTACCATGCTTAAGCCCTGTTGGAATAGTTTTTATATTATTTTCATGGAATATTTTAATAATTTTTTCAGGCAGGCAATTCGTGGTTATATCCCAGTCCTTAGGTACATGTTTTAAAAGAGTATCCCTTACACATCCGCCTACTATAAAACCCTCATAATTATTTTTATTTAATACATCTAATATCATCTCAACTTCTACTGGTATATCTATCTTCATAGTTCCTCCTTAATCTTTGAATTTTAATTCTTTAACCATAAGTTCTTGACCTATGATAGAGTTTTTAAAAATATTTTTAGCTACATCTAAAAACTCATATGGATTCTGAAGTGCTGGACTAAAATGAGTAAGCCACAATTCTTCAACTTCCCCTTCTTTAGAAAGATTAGCTGCTTCTGAAAACAGCATATGCTTTGTATCTTCTACTTTTTTAGCATAAGCATCATCTCCATACATCCCTTCACAAATAAATAAATCAGAACCTTTTATAAAATCTACGATTTCAGGAAGAGGTCTTGTATCAGTACAATAGCAAACTTTAATCCCTTTTCTTCTATCCGAAAGTACCATATCAGGAGTATATATAATTCCATTTACCTCTACTATCTCTTCTTTTTGAAGTCTATTCCAATATTTCATAGGTACATTTTGACTATTGGCCTTATCTTTATCAAATTTTCTTCTTCTCATAACTTCAACACTATACATCATACAATCAACACTATGTTTTACAGGTATTGAATTTATTACAAAATCCTTATGTGTGTATTCTTCTAATTTATCACAAGTCTCAATAAGTTTTATATCATATCCAAGTTCAGGAGTTATAACCAAAAGACCCTCTACTACCTTTTTTAATCCCTTAGGTCCAATTAATATAAGTTCCTCCTCTCTACCTGAATTTCCTATTGTACTTAAAAGACCAGGAAGACCCGCTATATGGTCTGCATGATAATGAGTAAAGCAAATTATATCTATATTTTTTAAACCCCATTTTAACTTTTTTAAAAGAATCTGAGTTCCTTCTCCACAATCTACAAGTACCATACTTCCATTGCAACTTAATATCATAGATGTAAGAAATCTATCATGAAACGGCATAACACCTCCAGGTGCTAATAAACAAACATTCAACATTTAATCACTTCCTTATATTTATATAATAACAAAAAATTTAATACTTTAATCTATATTACCCAAGAATTCAATTTTAAAATTTATATTTTTCGTAACATATGTTCTCTAATCGACTCAAAGCATGGTGTATAATATACATATAACAACATTATATTAGGCATATTCAAAAAATAAACTAGTCATCTTACTCGTCCTTTTGATTCTTTTCGTCGTTACTCAATCACTTACATACAGTGAGTATGCTCATGATTGAGTGCCTAGAAAATAATCAAAATTACTTCGTAACCTGACCTATTTATTTTTTTCATATACCTTAAAGGAGGATTTAAAATATGAAAAGACAAATAATCGAGATAAATCAAGAAAAATGTATAGGATGTGGATTATGTGCAAATGCATGTCACCAAGGGGCTATACAAATTATAGATGGTAAAGCAAAGTTAGTGAGTGATTCTTACTGCGATGGACTTGGAATGTGTTTACCTGCATGTCCAGTTGATGCAATAAAATTAACTCAAAAAGAAACTGTAGAATTTGACCAATCTAGAAAAGGATATGCAGTTAATAAGAAAAAAACATCTGGCGGATGTCCTGGATCTATAAGTAAAGTATTAAAGAATAATTCAGGATGTGGATGTAGTGGATCATCTCCTAAAGAAATAAATTCAACTGAGTCACAATTAAATCAATGGCCTGTACAATTAAAGCTTGTAAGTCCATTAGCTGACTTTTGGGATAATGCAGATATATTAATAGCGGCAGATTGTTGTGCATATTCTTACTCAAACTTTCACACTGATTTTATGAAAAATAAAATAACTGTTATAGGGTGTCCAAAGCTTGATGACAATCAATATTATATAGACAAGCTTACAGAAATATTTAGTACAAAAAATATAAAAAGTATAACAGTTACAAGAATGTCAGTTCCTTGCTGTTCAGGATTAGTTCGTGCCGTTAAAGAAGCTATTTCAAATTCTAATACAAAAGCTTTATACAATGAGTTTATAATATCAACAGATGGGAATATAATAAGCTAAAAAATAGTTGTAAGTATAGCTTTTCAATAAGTTATCCACAAAACAAAAATGATATAATTCCTTAAGCATAAAAAGGTACTGGCAATTCGCCAGTACCTTTTCTATATTTCAACTAATTCATTCATATTTATATTTTCTTCAGTATTTTCTCTTAGAGTCATACTCTTCCATTCCTTTATTAAAAATATCAATGTAATTAGTGAAGATAAAAAATCAGATATAGGGTATGCTATCCAAACTCCATTAAGTCCATATAACTTAGGTAATAATATAAGCATTGGTATTAATATAAGTACTTGTCTTGAGAGACTAAGCGCAATAGAAATCTTAGCTTTACCAATTGCTTGAAAAAAGTTTGATGTTACTATTTGAAATCCTATAATAGGAATCATGAATAAAAACATTTGAAGTCCTTTAGTGCCTATTCTAAGTATATTTTCATCATCACTAAATATAGATATCATAAAACCTGGTAAAAATTCTACAAATACAAATCCTGTTATACAAAGTACAGATGCTGCACTTATTGCAAGAATCAAACATTTCTTAACCCTATCTATTTTCATAGCTCCATAATTATATCCTAGTATAGGCTGTGCACCTTGAGTTATTCCAAATACTGGCATTAAGAAGATCATTGTAATGCTTATAAGTATACTCATAGCACCTATAGCATAATCTCCACCATTTAATTTTAGAGTGTTATTTGAAAGTACATTCACAACACTAGATGCAAGTTGTATTACAAAAGGCGACATTCCTATTGCAAATATTCCCTTAACAGTATTAATATCTAATTTCATATTTTTAACTTTTAGCTTCATAGAAGATTTATTACTAATTATAAAGTATCTAAGTACCCATATAGTATTAAAGCTCTGTCCTATAATCGTAGCTATAGCTGCTCCTTTTATACCCATATTCATCTTCATTATAAATATATAATCGAGAATTATATTAGTTATAGCTCCTATTAAATTCGTCATCATAGCAGTCTTTGGACTTCCATCAGATCGAATAGACCCATTAAGTCCAAATCCAACTGCATTAAAAATAGCTCCTGCAAGTATTATAAATATATAGTCTTTAGCATAATTAAAAGTTACATTACTTGCTCCGAATAATCTTAACAAAGGATCTAAAAAAACAATACCAGCAACCGTTACTAAAATAGAAATAATGCTCAAAAGTATAAATGTATTTCCAAGTATCTTCTCAGCTTCATCATGTTTTCCTTCTCCAAGTCTTATAGATATTAAAGCCGATCCTCCTATACCAGCAAGCATTCCAAATGCCATCATTATCGTACTAAATGGTAAAGTTAAACCAACTGCTGATATAGCAATAGCCCCTACTCCTTTTCCTATAAAAATCCTATCTACAATATTGTATAATATGTTAATCAACATACCTATAATTGCTGGAAATGAAAATTCCATGAGTAGTTTGGCTACGTTTTGAGTTCCAAGCCTTTTTTGTTTTTCCATAAATCCACCTCCATTTAGTCACACTAACATTTTTTCATAATAGGTATTATATATAAAGACTATACTCATTATTATACGAGTATAGCCTTAAATATTCTACACTATATATTTAATACAGATTGTAATGATAAAGATACACTAATTACTCCCCCATTTTTGTATGGAATATGTAAAAATTTGTACATTTCATTATCATGACATCTTTTTCTAATAGGCGTTGCTTTATATCCTTCCTTTAATTTTGAAGCCTTATACGATATAGGATCTATTTCAAAAGAATTAAGTCCTATTCCATCTTTATCAGAACACTGCTTTATTATTCCTAGAGAATCTACTATATATATATCATCTATATTAAGTTCGTTGGCGAACTTTCTTAAATCTAATTTCTCAGATTTATCAATATATCTCTTTATATCAAGGGCTTTATTATACATATATATATCCATCGTATTTTGAGCAAAGCTTTGTTGAAGATTATTTGCATAATCTTTTAAGAAATTTATATTTTGAACTATTTCTCCAAATGAACTATTCATTTCTTCTACAATAGCATTAAACTGCTGACATTCAGATGCACCACTCTCAGATATACCCTGAATAGTTTCAACAGACTCTATAACTTTTCCAGTATACGAACCTATTGCTCTCATATTTTTATTAATTGTACTTATTTGATCCTTTGTTTTTATTGTACTATTAGATATTTGATTAAACGACTGCTCAGCTTTTTGTGCTACAATTACACCTTCATCTACTTTATTTATTCCATAGGACATTTCCTGTGTTAATTCAGACATTTTATGTTTTATTTCTTCGATAACTTCACTTATTTTGTCAGAAGCATTCTTTGATTGATTTGATAGTTTTCCAATTTCAGTGGCTACAACTGCAAAACCCTTTCCATGTTCTCCAGCTCTTGCTGCTTCTATAGATGAATTTAGAGCAAGTAAATTTGTATGCTCAGTAATTCCCTTTATTATATCAGAAAACTTTTCTATCTCACAAAAGCTTTCTATAAAATTATTTAAATTATTGTTATACTCAATCATAATATCTCTTAAACTATCTATAGACTGTTTTGTTTTCATAATATTTTCATTTCCTTTTTCTGTAAGTTTCACAGATTCATCCGTTTGCTGCCCTATATTTTTGAGTTCACATCTTATTCTATCTATATTGCTTCCAACGCCCTCTATATTGCTAAAAATGCTATTTATAGATTCCATTTGTTTTAAA
Organism: Tepidibacter sp.; assembly: GCF_025210165.1. Classification (GTDB taxonomy): domain Bacteria; phylum Bacillota; class Clostridia; order Peptostreptococcales; family Peptostreptococcaceae; genus Tepidibacter_A. The sequence goes on along the minus strand of NZ_JAOASI010000084.1, from coordinate 41,474 downwards.
GATCCTGATGCAATCTCTTCACTTGTTCTTGCTATCTGTTCGGTTGATTCTTCCATATTATCTACCATATTTGCAACTTTATCAGATTCAAGTGCAAGTTTTACTGATGAGTTGAGTGCTAATTTAGAAGTTTCTTTAGTGTTATAAAAATTTTTCTGAAGAGCCGATATGATTTTCTCATTAGAATCATCTAATTTATAATCATACCGACCTTCATTTATAATATCCATCATATTTTCAATTTTGTCTATTTTAAATTTATAGGTTATTTTGAATATCGAATATGAATATAATAGAGTAACTATAATATTTACTGTAACTGCAAATAAAAAATTATCTTTATTTAAAATTGTTGCATTAATTAATAAAATAAAAATTAAATAAATTAGGGAAATAATAATTGTCATTAGTTTTTTTCTCATTTTAGTCCTCCTTTATCTACTTTACATTTTCTAAACAATTATATCAATTTTTTTTATTATTTACAAACCTATTTATTTAAATTTTGTATTAATACTAATCTATCATCCAAAAAAGCGTAGCTATTTGAATAGCCACGCTTTTGGTTACCCTTGCATAAACATCTTTATATCATCTTCTACATTAGTAATTCCACCTATTCCAAAGTTATCAACTAAAACCTTAGCAACATTTTCAGATAAAAATGCAGGTAATGTTGGTCCTAAGTGGATATTTTTAACACCCAAGTGTAGCAGTGATAATAAAACTATTACAGCCTTTTGCTCATACCAAGCGATATTATAGGATATAGGTAATTCATTTACATCATCAAGCCCAAATACTTCTTTAAGTTTTAAAGCAATTACTACTAACGAATATGAATCATTACATTGTCCTGCATCTAAAACTCTTGGTATTCCTCCTATATCACCTAAATCAAGCTTGTTATATTTATACTTTGCACATCCAGCAGTTAATATAACAGTATCATTTGGTATAGCTTTTGCAAAATCTGTATAATAATTTCTTGATTTTGCTCTACCATCACAACCAGCCATTACAAAGAATCTCTTTATAGCACCAGTTTTAACAGCATCTACAACCTTATCCGCAAGAGCTAATACTTGATTATGAGCAAACCCACCTACTATTTCTCCCGTTTCTATTTCTGTTGGACATTTACAATCTTTAGCCATTTCTATTATATCACTAAAATCTTTATATCCATTTTCATCAGCATCTATATGACTACATCCAGGTACACCTGAAGCTCCTGTTGTAAATAATCTATCCTTATATGAATCCTTTGGAGGAACTACACAGTTTGTAGTCATTAATATAGGTCCGTTAAATTTTTCAAACTCATCTATTTGTTTCCACCATGCATTTCCATAGTTTCCTGCAAAATGAGAATACTTTTTAAATTCTGGATAATACTGTCCTGCAAGCATCTCACTATGAGTATATACCTCTACTCCAGTACCCTCTGTCTGCTTTAACAATAACTCTAAGTCTTTTAAATCATGTCCTGATATTAATATACCCGGTTTATTTCTAACTCCAATATCAACCTTAGTTATCTCTGGGTGTCCATATGTTTTAGTATTAGCTTTGTCTAATAAAGCCATTGCATCAACACCGTATTTTCCAGCTTCCATAGCAAGTGCAACTAAATCATCAGCAGTTAAACTATCATCAAGTGTTGCTGCTAAAGCTTTAGCCATAAAACCATGAACCTCTTCATTATTATATCCCAAGTTCATAGCATGCTTCATATAAGCTGACAAACCTTTTAATCCATAAATAATAAGTTCTCTCAAACTTCTTATATCTTCATTTTCTGTAGATAACACACCAACAGTTTCTGCCTTTTTGTCAAATTCTTCTTCTGTAACTGCAGACCAATCAGTTGCATCACCAGTTATTTTTTTACCAACTTGTTCAACCTTAACCTTTAATTCTTCTCTTAATCTTAAAGTTTCTTTAACTCTATCTAAAATAGCATTTCTATCAAAGTTAGCATTAGTTATTGTAGTAAATAAGTTTTCAGTTATATACTTATCTGCCTTAGGATCAATAACTCCTACCTTTCTTCCCTCGTTACTTACTACCGCAAGTCCTTTACTTACATAAACTAACACATCTTGTGATTTTGCTACTGATTCATTCTTACCACATACACCTCTTACTGAACATCCTTTACATCCTGCTGCCTCTTGACATTGATAACAAAACATACCCATAGTTAACTCCTCCTCATTTATATTATCTTTATAAGTAATTTTCTTATTTTGTATTGCTATGAGTAAAGTTTACCATATTGATACGCTTGATTCGGTAACACAAGTTACACAACTGGAATTTTTATCTTTTTTAAAAGGACTTAACGAGTCATATTCAACTCATTAAGTCCTTTCACTTTATAATTATTTAATTTCAAACACTTTATCTAATCTTGTTAATTCAAAAATCTTCATAACCTTTGGATTTATTGAATTAAGCGTTAGAGTTCCATTTAACTCAGTACACTTTTTATATACTCCTACCAATACTCCCAGACCTGTACTATCAATAAATGTACAACTGTTAAAGTTAAGTATAAAGTTCTTATTGCCTTCATTTATTAAATTATTCATGTTTTGTCTAAATTCTGCTGCCTCATCTACTGCGAAATTTTCAGGTATTGATATTTTTAACTCATTCATTTATATTCACCTCAAATTTTAAATTTCTCTACTAGACTATTTAAGCTAACCGCCATAGCGCTAGTCTCTTCTGAACTAGCAGCTAAATTTTGAATTATATATGATTGCTCTTGGGTTGCGGATGCAACTCGTTGACTATTTTCTGATGTAGTTTCGGTGGTAGTTGCTACAGAATCAATAAGCTTTATTATTTGATCTGAACTTGCCACTTCATCATTTGTAACATCTACAACTTGATCAACATCATTAGTTATTTGCTCTACAGCTTCTATAATATTTATAAATGACTTATCTGTTTCCTTTGCTACTACAACTCCATTTTCCACTACTTGTTTAGCTGCATTCATTGAACTAACTGCTTTTTCTATTTGTACTACCATTTCATTTACTAATGATGATATTTCATTTGATTCAACATTTGTTTGTTCTGCAAGCTTACGAACCTCATCTGCTACTACACTAAACCCTTTTCCATGTTCTCCAGCTCTTGCTGCTTCTATAGAAGCATTTAACGCTAATAAATTTGTTTGACTTGAGATGTTGTTAATAGTATTAATAATTCCACTAACCTGTTTAGAGAGATTATCTAGAACTCTAAGTATATCTTGTGTCTCATTTGATACTTTACTTATGTTTTCAATAGCTTCAACTGTTTCTTCAACTTTTATTCTTCCTTGTTTGGCAGTATTCATAGTATTATCAGAATTTTTCTTAGCTGTAACGACTTTATTTTTTGCTATTTGAATTAAACTTGAGAGCTGAACTAAAACCTCAGAGGTTTCAATTATTGACTTATTTTGTACTTCTGAATTACATGCAACACCTTTTATATTTTCTGTTATATTTTCTGTTGATGCACTTATTTCCTCTGCTGATGCAGCTAACTCTTCTGATGATGCTGTTAGCTCCTCTGATCCAAGTCTAACATGTTTTATTATATCTGATTGATGATCAATCATATCATTGAAATATTCACCTAATACCTGTATTTCATCATTTGTATTAATATTTGATTTAACTGTTAAATCTCCTTCTCCTGCCTTAATCATTAATTCTTCTAAATTTTTAATAGGGCTTATAATATTCTTAGTTGTAATAAAATAAGCTAAAATCATAACAATAACCAGAGACAATATAATTGTTATTATTGTAATTTTTCTAATAGCTATAGCTGGAGCCATATATTCATTATACTCAGCACTTATAGCTAATGTCCAATTATTAACAGGAATAAATCTTATAAACTTATATACTCCTTCATATGTATAATATCCTTCACCAGGTTCACCTGATTTCATTTTTTCTACTATAGCTTTTAAATCCTTATTGTCTGTATTACTCAAATTCTCAGTCAATATTTTTTCTTTTTTAGGATGATATATAACCATTCCATTTTTGTTAACCATATATGCATATCCATTTTTACCTATACTTATTTCAGATATACTATTTGAAATATTTTCAAAATTAATACTTCCAACTATAGCACCTACTATTTCATTATTCATTGTTAACGGATAAGCAATAGCGATTACAGGTTTATTACTAACCCTAGATATTATAACATCACTTTGAGAAAAAGATCCATTTAATGCATTTTGAATATATTCTCTATCACTTAAATCAATATCATATATTTCACTAGAACTACTTACAACACCTTTACCAGTTGCATCTATTACTGATATTCTTTCTATGTTATTATTTTCCTCTTGTAGTTTTGATAAGTATGTATATACTTCATGATTATTTTCATTATATCCAGCTGCTTGATTTATTATATCTTTGTTATAACTTAAAACTTGGATGTACTTGCTTGCAGAATCTATACTTAATTCTATAATTTCTCCTGTTTGTTTAGTAATCTCTCTTAATTCTTCTTCAGTTATATTTTGCATTGAACGTGAAGTCATATAGCTAGAAGTAAACCCTAAAATAAGAAGCGGAATTAATATAAATATGAAAAACATAGAAATTAATTTGGTTTTTAGACTTGTTTTCATTATTACCCTCCATTCACTAATTATTATCATTTTTTTAAGCAAATTATATTATTTTATTAATTTTTAACTCTATAAGAAATTATAATGTTTTTGTTTGACGAATTTTCTATCCAACATTTAAATATTTTTGTATAACTAATTTATTCCCTTTAAATTCAATTTTATCAGCAATGCATTTTATAATGAATAAACCTCTTCCACAATTATTTAATAGTTTTTCATCTGATAACTCATTTGGAATACTTAAGCAGTTAAATCCTTTACCACAATCCTCTATTTCAAATTCTATACTATTGTTATTGTAAATATACCTTAAATAAATAGGTTTTTTACTATTACCATTATTTCCATGCTTAAAAGCATTCGTTAGTGCTTCTGTGAGTATTAATTTAATATCAAAACAATCATTTGTAATATTTAAATCAGCAATAATATCATCAATAACCTGTTTATATTCATTTATTCCATATAATATAACTTCATTTTTTTTTGTTCTCACACTAAATCTCACCTCAATCTATTTTATTTTTATTCTAGGTAATAAACGATGTTCCTAATTTGGTTAATCGTTCTATTTTTATCAAAATACTATAACTCATATAATACCATATTTCCTCAATATTGTTAATATTTCGATCAGATAAACTATATAGATTAACTATATTTATTTAATTTTAATTCCAATCAGAGTACAATCATCCACTATAAGTCTATTTTTAGATTGAATAAATTTCAAATTATTATTTAAAAATTTTATCAAATCATAGTTGTTAATTATTTCACTTAAATCTTTCTTTATTTTTTCATCCTCTACTATAAAATCTAAACCATCTGTGAAAAAGTAAAATTTATCACCTGATTTGAAATTAATTACCTCTTGGTCAAATTTGCTATCTTCAAACATTCCTAGAAATGCCCCTTTAACTATTTTTTCTTTATAGTAACGTTTATCTGAGGAATAAATAAATTGACTAATTCCTGCACCAGCTATATTTGCTATATTATTTTTAAAATCCAAACTAAAACAACAAGCCGCAATATAAGTTTGTCCAAGAAATTTATCTACTTTTTTATTTAAATAACTTAATATATCAATAGGTTTTTGATTATGCAATATAGCTTCTTGAAATAAAACATTAAAAGCATATGTACTAAGTCCTGCACTAACACCCTTTCCACTAACATCACATATTACCCCTATTACAAAATCATCATCTACAACTTCTATATTATAAAAATCTCCACTAACAGTTTTTGCTGGAGCATATAATGTATCCATATGCGCTTTATCATAAAGAGGAAATTCTTTTTTCAATTGCCCCATTTGCATTCTTGCAGCTTTATCAACACCTGTTTCTTTTAATATTCTTCTCATATTCAGTACTTCTTGTGCCATTACCCCTATTTCACCTTTATTTTTAATCGATTTTCTTAAAGAAATATCATCATCAAAATTAAATTCAGATGTATTTTTAATCAACTCTGCTATTGCTAGTATAGGTCTTGATATTGTTTTTCCTATATATAAGGCAATTAGCATAACCATACAAATTGATAATAACATTACTATACTATTTAAAATCATTTGTATTTTTATAGATGAGTAAATTTCACTCATTGGTACTACAAAAGTTAATATCCAATCATTTTTCAAATGCGAATAAGCTAGTATCTTTCCTTCTGAATTCAATTTATATTCTAAAATCCCCGATTCTTTTTTTTCTATTTCTTGTAATAAGAATTTGATTTTTTTATTATATTCAGATTTTGAACCATCATTAATATTAATCTTAGGATGAATTAAAAAATCTCGGTTTTTATTGATTAAAAAAGCATATCCACTGTTATATACATTTATATTTTTTATAGTATTCTTAATATCCTCTACATTAATATCTATCCCTAAAACTCCTATCAACGTATCATCTTTAAAAATTGCTTTTGTATACGAAATCACATCAGTACCTAACTCAGGTTCTTCAGAAGGTTCAATCCATATGCCTTTTTTCTTTTTTATAGGTTCATAGTACCAATTCATTTTTTCATTTTCAGGATAAAACCATTCTATATATGGATCATTTATATCTGAATCTGAATCTAATTTTTCTAATACTCCATTTTTTTTCTTATCAGAATACCAAATTTCGTATACATTTCCTGTAATTTCTGGATTGAAAGTAAAATAAACCGATTCTATACTACTATATATATTTATGCCTTTATCTGTATTTATATCTTTTGCAATTTTGTTTAGTATAGAATTCATATTTTGTTTATATTCTTCAATGTGATTATAATTCTTATTAAATTTATCTTTATCAAAACTTTCACTAATAAATGGACTCATCACATTTATAGAATTTTCAATCAATCTAAGATCACTATCAAATATATTTGTATAATTTTTTGAAAATATTTTCAATTTTTCAAAAACTTGTTCATTACTAAAATTATAATTAATACATATGCTTATACTACTTATCAATAATGCAGTAATTAAAGAGCATGAAATCATGGCAAATGTTATCTTTACTCTTATTTTACTTCTAAACTCTATTTTTCTCATAAAAATCACCTTTTCTTTATACTTTTTATTTCTTTCTCAATTTCACTTATTCTCGTTTCAATTTTTTTGATTTTTCTAGGTGATTTAAAGATAAAGTTAAAAATTAATAATAAAATACCAAATAAGAATATTGTATTTATAATTTGAAAAATAAAGTCAAAATCAAAACTTACAAATGATTTATACATTTTTTGTCCCCCTGTATAATAAATTTATTTTAATAGATTAAATACTTTTCTCTTTCCACCTTAAATTTATTTAAATCCTCTTGGTAAGAATCCACTATCTGCTCAGGAGTATATCCCATTTCAAGCATCTTCCCGTATTTTGAAGTTCCCATTATTTTTTCAAACATAATTATGTTCTTACCACTCTTTGGAACCTTAAAATTGGTTAAATCATGTGCATAAGTTAAAGCATATGTCCCAACTCTGCAAGGATTAAATTTATGATAATCAGTTATATTAAGTCTTACTCCACCCTTATCTCCTTTATTCTCTGCTATAAATTCTACTCCTTCAAGACTTGAATTATTTAGAAGTTGAGCAAACTTATTACTGTCTATCCCTTTTCCACCTATCCAAGTGAACTTATCTCCTTGACCTATCCCCGTTCCTTCTCCAATACCAGTTGCCATATATCCAAAAGCTGACTTTATAGTCGGTATATTAGGAGATGTCATACGCCACGGCAAATTAGTGTCCTGATATATCATATCTCTATTATAATTTAACATAGGTATAACAGTTAAATTAGCACCTATATTTCTATTAAAATACTTAGCTAACTCTCCTGCAGTCATTCCATGAGACATAGGTAGATTGTCAACTCCAACAAACGTCTTATACCTGTCCTCAAGAACAAATCCTTCAACCTTATTAGCTCCTATAGGATTAGGTCTATCAAGAACTACTATCTGTTTATTATACTTTTGAGCTGCTATCATACAGTAATTTAAAGTTGAAATGTATGTATATGTTCTAGATCCTATATCTTGTATATCAAATATCAAAACGTCTATGCTCTTAAGCATGTCCTCACTAGGCATTCTAGTTTTTCCGTACAGACTATACACAGGTATATTCATATTAGAATCTGTATACGATTCTACATATTTACCTGCAGGAGTCAACCCATCTAGACCATGCTCTGGAGTATAAATTGCTACCAAATTAGTATTTTCGTAGTTATATAGTTTTTCAAAAGTATTTTGTCCTAAACTATCAACTCCAGTTTGATTAGTTATAACACCTATATTCTTTGAATCTATTAACTGGTTGTATTCACTTATTAACCTCTCATTTCCCAAAACAACCTTATTGTCTCTTGGTTGCTCTATAGGATTTGAAAAAGCCATAGATATTGAAATTAAGAAAACAAAAAAAGTTTTCATAATATCTCCCCCCAAATTGATATTCATTTAAATTTAATTTTTCATAGTCTTCATTACAAATACCTTTATTGCTAAATCAAAACCTCCAGCAATAATTATACTAACTAATGCCCACGCAAATACTCCAGCAGTATTTAGGTTCGCTTTTTCAATTTGAAAACTCGTTCCAATAGAAACACTTGGTTGACTTAAAACCTCAGCAGCTATTATTACCTTTAGATTTAATCCTATAGTAGCTGATGCAACGGATATTATAGAAGATCTAATAGACGGTATATATATATCTTTCATGACTGTCATTTTACTTAGTTTATAAACTTTAGCCATTTCTATAAGCTTTATATCAACACTTTTAATTCCTTGTATAACTGTAGCATATATAATCGGAAATATAATTAAAATTCCAACCAATATAGGTGCCTTCTCTGACTTTAACCATATTATAGCAAGAAGTATTATTGCCATAGTTGGAATTGACTTTTGAATAACTATTAAAGGTTTTAGTAAATAATATACAGGTTTAAAAAATCCAGATAAAAGACCTAGAATCAATGCTGATATAAATGATATTAAAAATCCAATCATTACCCTAACTAAAGTAGAAAGTACTATTATAATAAAATTTTGAGATCTAATTATTTTTATAAATTCCATAACAGTACTTTTAGGCGTGGGAATCATAATTGAATTATCTACCCATATAGAAAGAAATTTCCATAGCACTATAATGAACACTATGGAAATCACGGTATACAATCTATTTTGTGAAATAGAAATCTTCATCTACAAGTTTACCTCCGACAAGCTTAGAATTGTATTCAAACAGCACATTTAAATACTTATCTATAGACTCTTTTGCATCCTTAGCACTTACATACTCTATATTACATCTTTTAATTGACTTTTCTACTATCATTTTAGTCAGTCCCATATTTAATTCTTCATAGTACTCTCCAGCTTCACTAGGATTTTGGTTAACCCAATTCACAGATTTTTTATACTCACCTAAAAAGCTTTTAACAGCATCCGGATGATTATTTATTAATTCTTCACTAACTATTAAAGATGCTTGAGGATAACTTGAATTTAATTTAGTAGCTTTTTCCCAATCCTTTTGTAAATCTATTAAAACCCTACTATCACTTCTTTTTGTTAAAGCCTTGGTAAGCATTGGTTCAGGCATTAATGATAAATCACTTTTGCCTGAGATAAAATTTGTAGCAAGCTCAGAAGCTCCTCCAAAATAATTTAATTTTACATCTTTATCTGGATCTATATTATTTTGAATAAGTAAATACCTAAATATAGCATCTGGAGTTAATCCTCTTCCTATCATATCTATTTCTTTTCCCTTAAGATCATCCCAGTTAGATACTTTTTCATTTCCTACTAAATAAAAAGTTCCCCATACAGTAGATGTAGCTATCTTATAACCAGAGTTCTTATTATATAAATTTGCTGCTAGATTAGTAGGTACTATGAATATATCTGCTTCCTTAGATAATATCTTAGAAGTCAAAAGATCAGTTGACTTTACACTCTCATAAGATACACTTATATTATCACCTATATGTGGATTTTCTTTAAACATTTTAATCATACTAAGGGTTGGTGTTCCAGCAGGTGTAACAACCTTAATATTCGAAGGTGTACTCTCTTCTTTTTTTGCCTCTTCATTACTATTTGTACAGCCTACAGTTAATACTAATACCATGATTAAACTAAGCATCAAACTTATAATTTTTTTCATTACTATTCCTCCTTGTCATTTGATAATAAATCTATTATTTGATTTCTTAAGTATGTAAAATGTTTATCAGTCAAGCTTCTTTTGCTCTGATGAATATCAATATTAAAAATTTTTGAAACATTAATAGGTCTATTTGATAAAACTATTATCCTGTTTCCCAATAAAAGTGCTTCATCTATATTATGAGTAACAAATACTATCGAACTCTTGGACTTGTCCCATAATTTTATTAAATAATCTATCATGTTAACTTTAAGATTATAATCTAGTGATTTAAAAGGTTCATCCATTAAAAGTATCTTACTGTTAAAATAAAATGCTCTAGCTATTGAGCATCTCTGCCTCATACCTCCACTCAGATTATTTGGATATGAATCTTCAAATCCTTTAAGACCAACTTCATATATTAAGTCGATTATTTTCTTATGATTTTTTTCTTTACCTACAATAGCTATATTTTCATAAACAGTTTTAAAAGGTAGTAATCTATCCTCTTGAAAAACATATCCTACAAGGTCCAAATCACCTGTAATTTTTCCTTTATCAGGCTTAATTAACCCCGAAATAATATTTAAAAGTGTTGATTTACCGCATCCTGACGGACCTACTATACAAATAATTTCCTCTTTATTTATATCTAAATTTAAATTATTTAAAACATCTAAATCATCAAACCGTTTGTATATACCTTTTAATTTACAGATCATTAGTATCTCCCTTTATTTTCCTAACAATTATTCTTAATTTCTAACACAGATTCTATAATATCAAATACAATATCAAAGTCTATAAACTCTACTACTGTTTTTACACTCACTACAAAACCATGAACTATTAATTCTACACACTCTTCCATATTTTCATCCCCTTACATTATTCAACTTAAATTATATAATATTTTGTATTTATTATCAATTTTATGTTATTAACAGTAGCAACTAGATTTAACATTTTTAAATATAAAAATTTAATATTTTTGTACCCATTTTTCTGTTATAACAGTTATAATATATAATAGATAAAAAAATATATACAAAGGATGAAATAATTATGAAAAAAACATTAATAGCAAAAATAATTAAAATAATAGTTTTAATCTCAATGTCTTCTTTTATTATGATTGAAGGACTTATTATAATTAACGGACAAGAAGATAAACAATATGATGTTGATTATTTAGTAGTTTTAGGATCAGGTCTTTGGGGAGATGCTTTATCTCCTACACTTTTAGGTCGTATGAATAAAGCTTTAGAGTTTATTGACAATAATCCTGATACCAAAATAGTTGTTTGTGGAGGTCAAGGTATAGGGGAAAATCTTCCTGAAGCTGAAGCTATGAGCGACTACTTAGTTTTAAATGGAGTAAATAAAAATAAAATTATACAAGAAGATAAATCTACAAGTACACTAGAAAATTTAAAGTTTGCAAAAAAAATTCTTTCAGATTTAGATGGAAAAAACAATCACATAATCATGATTGTTACAAATGAATTTCATTTATTTAGGTCTAAGTTTATAGCTAAAAGATTAGGATTTACTCCTTATGGTCTTCCCTCAAAAACTATAAATACCATAGCTCCTAAATATTTTATCCGAGAATATTTTGCAGTTGTGAAATCATTTGCTTTTGATAGATAAAAATACCCTATAAATTAGACTTTTTATTCTCTAATCTATAGGGTATTTTTTATAACGAATAGGAATTATATTCATCTTCAAATTGTGTATAAATATAATTTTCGTTACGAGTCCCAAAAAAATCTACATTGGAAATCTTCAAAAAGAAGACTTTTTTATTTATAAATTAAACTTCTTAACTACTTCATCTAATGTATTAGCCACATTTTTTAAGTCATTAGCACTACTTGATATATTATTTATTATACTACTTTGTTCTTCCATAGAACATAGTACCATTTCAGTAGATGCACTTGATTGTTCAGTTATAGCCGATATTCCTTCTATTGAAACTATAACTTCATCTTTGTCTTTATTTACAAGATTTATATTTTCAACCAAGCTTTCTATATTCTTCGCCATATTCTCAATAGTTACATCTATGCTTTTAAATGATTTTTCAGATTCTTCCATAGATATAATAGCTTCTTTATTTATGTCTTCTTCAATATCAATATTTACTTTAACTTCATTTACTTGGTTTTGAATTTCTTCTATCATATCACTTATTTTCTTTGTAGATAATCCTGTTTGCTCTGCTAATTTTCTTATCTGATCTGCTACAACTGCAAATCCTCTTCCAGCCTCCCCAGCTCTAGCAGATTCTATCGCTGCATTTAAAGCTAGAAGATTTGTTTGCTCTGCTATTTCTTCAATAGTACTTACTATCTGTCCAATAGAATTAGATTTAGCTGCAAGAATATCTACATTTTGAGCGACCTCTTCATTCGTCTTTGTAATTTCTTTGAACTTATCTACTAATATTCTCATATTCTTTAGTCCTTCAACATTTGCCTTCTTTGACTTATCTGTATCTTCTTTAACTTTTTTAGAATCATTTACTGAAGTATTAATTTCATTTGCAAGTTTTTGTAGGTTTGCTACACTCATTTGTGCTTCCTCAGCCTGATCGCGTGATCCAGAAGCTAATTCTTCCATAGATGTATTAACACCTTCTATTGCATCTACTATTTCATTTGTAGAATTTGATATTCCATAGGAGCGATCTAAAACCTCACTTGAATTTTCTTTTAACATACCTACAATTACCCTAAGTTCTTTTCTTAAATCAACTACAGCTCTAGCTATAATACCCGTCTCATCCTTGTATTTAAATACTTTTTCAAAGCTTTTATCATAAACTAAATCTAGATTGGATGTTTTATTGACAAGCTCTGTTACTACTAAAATAGGATTAGTTATTTTCTTAGCAAAGTATAGAGCTAGAGCAATACCTAATAGCAGTACCATTATTGATAGTATTATAGTGGATTTAATACTTTTGTCAATTTGATCTTTTAGTAAATTATTTTTTTGTAATATAAATTCATCTATATCATCCGTATAGTTTCCTGTTCCAATTACCCATTCAAATGGTTTAAATGATCTACTATAAGCACGTTTTGGAGAAGCTTTTTCTTCTCCTTTTTTTGGAAAGAAATAATCTGTATAGCCTCCACCTTCTTTTAATCCATTAGATATAACTTCTTTTGCTATATACTTTCCAGTTGTATCTTGAATATTCATTCTATTGCTTCCTTCTATTTTTTCAATTCCAAGTAAAACAACATTTATACCTTCATATGTATCTATCCAAAAGTATCCTTCTTCTCCATATCTGAGATCTCTAACTATGTCAGCACCTTGCTTTTTAGCTTCTTCTAATGTAAGTTCTCCTCTTTCATATTTACCATATATACTATCTAACATAGAGATAACACTATCAACCTGTCCTTTAATCAAAGTATCATAATCTTCCTTAGCTGATCTTTCAATTAATTTCATTGTATTATCATTTGCTTTTTTCATTGAATATATATTACTTCCGCCTATAAATAATGTTGTAAGTATAGATATAAAAATTGTCAGTAATACTATTTTATTGCTTATTTTTTTCATAACTAATTCCCCCTTTTGGATAGTCCTAGCTAAGATATAGGATATTTTGTAAATATATATACATATTATTATATATTTTATCATAAATATCTATATTTTGGTATAAAACGCTAAAATTTTATCACTTTACAAATCGTCACTTTAATCTATATTACAAATAATTCGTCTACTCGCTAACTATCCCTACAGGCTCCGTTGCTCAAGAATAGTTGCGAATGGTATAATTTCCTTAAGCATATTTTTGATTAGATATTTATTGTTCACACTTACTAACCTTTCTAATCCTACCCTTAATAGGTCTACCCTGAAGAGCATTATAAATCATTTCACCTTTTCCATTCAATATTTCAACAAAAGTAGAAACATCTATTATATTTATAATCCCTATATCAGCAGCAGTCATTCCATCTATATTACAAAGAGTTCCAACTATATCAACTGGACGCATCTTCGTTTTCTTACCTGCATTTATATGAAGCTTCATTATTCCTTCACTTACCTTTTCACTTTTTAAAGGTCCTATATTCAATTTTGTATTAATTTTTGTATTAAAATCATCTCTACGTTCATCAACAGTAAGCTTATCTGGATGTTGTTTAGCTTCTATTTCCTTATCTATATACTTTTGTATAATATCTATAAATTTTATATCATTTTCTGTTACAAAAGTAATAGATTTGCCAGATTTACTTGCACGAGCAGTTCTTCCTATTCTATGAACATAATCTTCCTTATCTTCAGGTGTATCATAATTTATAACATGAGTTATACCTTCTATATCAATACCTCTAGCTGCAACATCTGTACATATTAAGTGTCTGAATTTACCTTTTCTGAAATCATTCATAACTAAGCTTCTATCTTGCTGCTCCATTCCACCATGAATCTTACTGCAAGATTTTATCCAAGGATATAGATTGTCACAAAGCTCATCAACCATTTTTTTAGTATTGCAAAATATCATACATCTATCTGGATTTTCAACAACTAAAATATCCTTTAAAAATTCAAATTTATCATTTTCTTCTACAGAGTATCTTTCCTGAGTTATTTTATCAACAGTTAAATTCTGAGCCTCAATTTCTATCTGCTCGTAATTCTTCATATATGATTTACAAAGATTCTTTATATCTTTAGGTATAGTTGCAGAAAGTAACATAGTTATTCTATTTTTAGGAAGATTTTGTATTATAGCTTCAATTTGTTCTATAAATCCCATGTTTAACATTTCATCTGCTTCATCTATAACTAAATATTTAATCATAGATAAATCTATAGTTTTTCTTTCTATATGATCGATAAGTCTTCCTGGAGTCCCTACTACTATATGTGTCTTTTGCTTAAGTTCCTTTTGTTGTCTTCTAAATGAGAACTGTCCATATACTTCAGATACTTTAAGTCTTTTAAATCTTCCTATATTAAAAAATTCTTCTCGTACTTGAATTGCAAGCTCTCTTGTTGGAGTAATAACTAAAGCCTGTGCCTTATTCTCATCCCAATCAACCTTATCACATATAGGTATTGCAAATGATGCTGTTTTTCCACTTCCTGTTTGAGATTTAACTACAATATCTCGTCCTTTAAGCGCTAGTGGAATTACTTTTTGTTGAACTGGTGTAGGTGATGTATAGTTTAATCTATCTATAGCTTTTAATACTTCCTTACTTAAGTTGTAATTTTTAAACTTTAATATCATTATATAATCACTCTTTTCTTGTGTATTTTACCTAGCAAATACTAATATAACATAAAATAGATGCTTAATTAATTAGTTTTTCCATTATGCGAAAAAAAAGGACTTTTCAGTCCTTTTAATTTTAATAAGATTTATTTTTACCTTCATTTTTAACTGTGTTTATATCCATCAACGTAGTGTCAATGTCAAGTGTGTATTTGAATGTATTATTTTTATAATCTTTATATCTATTTCTTCCTATTTTTTTCTTTTTAACTTTTTTAGTCACAAAAAACCCTCCCTTCTGTCTATAGTATTTAATTTACCCAAGACAAAAGGAATATAAATAGTGAATTTATAGTTGAATAACCAAAAACTTCATTTAACTATTTAGATATGCTTAATACTTTATCATAAGAATAAAAAGGTTTTTCTTTTCCTAAAAAAATCATTTCTCCTATTAATTTAAAGTCAAGCTTTTTAAATAATGTATTCATTTTTTTATTTAATGAATAAGTATCCGTCTTTAGATACCTCACTCCATTATCTATTGCTAATTCTTCAGCAAATTTCATTAAACTTGTACCAATTCCCTTATTTCTACAATCAAAATTAACTGCCATTCTATGTATTACCATACATACTTCGTCAGAAGACCAATTCAATCCGTTATATTCCTCTGGTTCTACATAATTAACACATATAAATCCAGCAACTTGTCCATTTATATCTTTAACGTATAAATCCCCTTTTTCAATATCATTAGCAAAATCTTTAGATTGAGGATAGTTTTCATCCCATTGATAATTATTATAAGAATTCATTTCTTCTACAGTTTTTTTTATAATTTCCATAATATTATCCAAATCACCTAATACTGCTTTTCTTATCATTATAATCACTCCTTATAAATCAAATCTATATATTTCCATTTCCTTCTTCAATAATAGCATTATATTTTTAAAACCTTTTTAGTAGGAGTATACTTTATATTTTTTGAAAGTTCAACTACTTTTTTAATTTTGTATAAATTATAAAAATTTCAAAAAATATATTTTTTATATGTAATTTTTTAGTTGGAAATGTTTATAACGTATTTTAATTTTCAAACATGAGAAAATAATAGTACATTTAATTTAAGGAGGTTTTATAATGAAACAATTTGAAAAAGATCATGATGTGAATACAAATAAAAGTGAGCATTTAGATTTAGAAAATTCTCGTAGAATAGATGAGCTTGTAGATTTAGTTCAAAAGCATACAAGAACAGAGCGTCATCTTGAGCAACATTCTGACATTTCTTCTCCTGAACAAATTGAACATTGTAGAGAAGTTCAATGTGAAAGAGAACACCAAATAAACAATTTGAAAAATATAATAGCATATGGACACCATGAGGGTGACAACGACCTTGAAAATTTAGAACAAAATTATCATTATACTCAGGGATATATAGAACATAATCATGAGAATATGAATCAACAAGGTCTTGAAAGAGCTAATGAAAAACAAGAACATCGTAAAGATCAAATGAAGTTTTTAAAATAAATCATGAAAAGGACTATCTCTAAATAAAATTTAGGATAGTCTTTTTCATAACTAAAAATAGTTTGACATAAAACTATTTAAGTTGTAAAATTAGTTTGTTGTAAAACTTTTTTTGAAAAATAATATTAATGAAAAAATACAAATACATAAAGGAGAATGAAAATGAAAAACTTATTTGAAAAAACTCAACTTGGAAATATTACACTTAAAAATCGTTTTGTTAGAAGTGCTACTTGGGAAAATATGACTACTGAAGATGGTCATATGACTGATGAACTATATAAAATTTATAAAGAATTAGCAAAAGGTGAAGTTGGATTAATTATAACCGGATATGCAAATGTTGTTCAAGAAGAACAACCTAATCCAGGTATGATGGGAATATATAATGATTCATTTATAGATGAATATAAAAAATTAACAGATCTAGTACATAAGTATGATTCAAAAATAGTAATGCAAATTGCTTATGGTGGAACAAAAACCAAATATAATGTTGGCCAAAGAATTATATTTGCTCCTAGTGAAGTCCCTGAGAGAGGTACAAAAACTCTAGGTAAGTCAATGACAAAGGAGGAAATTGATTATATAGTAGACGCGTTTGCTAAAGCTGGTAAAAGATCAAAAGATTCTGGATTTGATGGTGTCGAAATACATGGAGCTCACACATATTTAATAAATCAATTTCTAAGTCCCTACTATAATAAAAGAGAAGATGAATATGGTGGTAGCTTAGAAAATAGAATGCGATTTTTAATAGAAATATATTCTAAAATGAGAGAAATGGTAGGTAGAGATTATCCTATATTAGTCAAGTTAACTGCATCAGAGTTTTTTGATGGTGGATTAACATTTGAAGAAACTAAAATAATATGCAAAAAATTAGAAGAGCTAGGCGTTGACGGTATAGAAATTTCAGGTAATATACACGGAAAAGCAAAATCAATGGTTGGACAATCTTTTGATGGCTATGAAATAAAAAAAGAAGGTTACTTCTTTGAATATGGAAATATTATTAGTAATGAAGTTGACATTCCAATAATTACAGTCGGAGGACTTACTAATATCAATAATATAGAAAAAATCTTAAATGAAACAAATATAGATTTCTTTGCCATATCAAGACCACTACTTACAGAGCCTAATTTAATAAAAAGATGGAAAGATGGAAATAAAGAACCAGTAAAGTGCGTTAGATGTTCAAAGTGTAGAACTGCTAATGGAAATTATTGTACTATTTTTAATAAATAGAGTCCTTTATGCCCATTTTCATGAACTACCACCACTTGTAGAAGTGGTGGTAGTTCACATATTATTCAAATTATATTTCCTCTTTAATCTAATAATTCTTTTTACACTCTCATCAATTCTTTCTACGCTAATTTCTCCACTATCAACAGCTTCTTTTAAAGCCTCTAATGCCTTTATTTGCTTTTCTTTAGTGTGACACATTAGAATAATATCAGCTCCTGCTTTGATAGCTTCAACTGATGCATTTCTAGCACCATAATTATTTGCAATAGCACCCATTTCCATATCATCTGTAATTATAACTCCATCAAAGTTCAATTCATCTCTTAAAATATTAGTCAATATTGTTTTAGATAAAGTGGCTGATTTCTCACTTTTGTCAACATTCGGTAAAACTATATGAGCTGTCATTACTGCATCTGCTCCATTGTTAATAGCTTCTTTAAATGGAATTAATTCAAATTCATCAAGCCTTTGTTTGTCATGATTTGAAACTGGAAGATCAAAGTGAGAATCTAATGTTGTATCTCCATGACCCGGAAAATGCTTTATAACAGAAATAACATTTGAATCTTGCAACCCTTTCATAGTAGCCGTCCCAAGTGTCTTAACTATTTCAGAATCTTTTCCAAAGGCTCTATCTTTTATAACTGTGTTTTTAGGATTACTATATATATCAAGTACTGGTGCAAAATCCATATTAAATTTAAAAGAACTAAGTTCCCTTCCTATTTCTTTGCCTATTTTATAAGATAAATCTTTATCATTTTGTTTTCCTATTGATTTATTAGATGGAAATTTTGTGCTTCCTTTAGGTAATCTTGTAATTCTTCCACCTTCTTCATCAACTGATATGAATAAACCCAATTTATTCTTTGAATTTATACTTTTTATACTATTATTTAAATTTAAAAGCTGTTCTGCATTTTTTATATTACGTTTAAATAGGATAACTCCTCCTACTTTATGATTTTCTAATAAATCTCTAAAATCCAAGTCAACTTCATATCCATTAAAACCTACTATTATCATTTGTCCTAATTTTTCTTTTAAGGATAAACTATTTATAATATCATTTATTTTATTTTCTTCAACTTCTTCTTTAGTTAACACATTTTCTTTATTTTCTTCTATTTTTTTCATATTATCATTATTTTTTATATCTATAAAGATAAGTATTAGCGCTAATAATATTAATGTGATTCCAATAATTGTCTTTTTCATTTGTCTTCTCCTTTAAAGTACTTACTATATTAATAGTAAAATCTACATATGAATAAATTCTATATATAGTAGCATAATAATATCAAGAAAATCAGCTTGGAGGTTATAAGATGAATAATACAGAAACATTTTTACACGAAATAAAAAGTGATTTAGACAATTTAGATGTTGGATGTTTAAATCTAGAAAAAGTATATATAGATGAAAAAGATAAAAATACTAATAATGGTATAGAAATCGAGTGGTACGGTGAAGCATCAGATGGACATTATGATGTAGTTAATAGTGATTTATACACATCAAAAGCACGTCAAAAAATAAGAGCTAAATTAGAGAACATATCATTTAAAGTAAACAAGGCAGCAAAAAAAGGTTTAATACAAGATGAACAAGAACTATGGAGTTAACCTATATAAAATTACATTTTACCAAACAAATCTCCCAATAATTCTAGGGAGATTTTTAATCTACAAATAAAGAAAAAGGATATTCATTATGCGGTTTTAATTCAAATTTACATACCCTTTTATCCTTTGGATGAATAAATTCTATGTTCTTAGCCCACAACGCTATTTGAGTATAACCTTTCATCTTAACAAATTTTTTATTATATTTATTATCTCCCCACAAAGACATGTTTGCATTTGAAAATTGAACACGTATTTGATGATGTCTACCTGTTTTAAGATTTATTTTTACAAGGCTTAAAATTCCATCTTTATCTGTATTAACACTATCTATAACTTCATATTTTAAAATTGCTTCCTTAGCATTTTTATTTTCTTTTGAAGCTACCTTTGACATATTAATTCTTCCATTCTTTAAAAGATAGTCTTTAAATATTCCATCTTTCTCATCTGGTTTTCCACAAACTACAGCATAGTATTCTTTCTTAAAGGTTTTATTTCTTATTTGTTCTGATAAATTTGCATTAGCTTCTTTTGTTTTTGCAAATATCATCAATCCTCCTACAGGTCTATCTAGCCTATGTACTAATCCTACATAAGGATTTTTGGCTTTAGGATAGCAAATCTTAATATGCTCTTTTACCATAGAAAGCATATCCATATCATTTGTTTTATCCTTTTGAGAAGGTACTTTTGGAGGCTTTTCTGCTACTAAAATATAACTATCCTCATAAACTATGTTCAATTCCATAATATTTTTCTCCCTTTTTTATACTTTTATTTTTTAATTACTAACAATTTTTCAATTTAATAAGTTTATCATCATTTACTTTACTTGCTACATACAAATTCACTAAAGAAAGCGAAGCCGCTAGAAAAAATATATATTGCGGTCCCCACAAACTCCACACAATTCCGCCTAAATACGCACACATAATTGAAACTATATGGTCTAGACTAAGCCCTAAAGATAATGTAGGGGTAATATCAGAAGTTTTAACTGCTATAGACCTCAAATAAATTGTTCTTATCATACCCATTTGAGTAGACATTTTATCAAATATAAACACTATATAAGCTAAAAATACAGGAACACCTATAGTAGCTAATTTTCCTGTTGAAAATCCTGCACTCAATAATCCATAAACCAAATAAACAATAATAAATGATAAAGCATCAGCGTAAAGTAACTTCTTAATTCCAAATTTATCAATCCATCTACCAACAGCCGGAATAAAAAATACGCCTATAAACGAACCAATAATACTTAAAATTGCTAGAGTATCGGCCCTTTTACTTAATATATCAATTAATACCCAGGGTCCATAAACAATCATTATCTGTTTCTGTACACCCCACATCACTACTAGAACATAATAATACTTATATTCTTTTCTAAAGACAAAATTCACCTTCTTATTGGTTTTTATTGGTTGATCAACTAGCTTTTCCAAAACAAAAAATAAAATAAGTACAACCCCCAAAATACATGCTGATATAATAAATATCCATTTCATCTTACTTGTAAAGCTAAAAAGGCCTACTCTAAATCCAACAAAAACCATCATACTCCCTAGCACAGTAAAAATAGTTGCTAGTCCTTTGTATTGTCCTAATTTCTTACCAATATTCTCATCCTTAATTAGCGACATCCCTATACTATCTTGTATAGGCATAAACATGTGCATACCTAGAGAATTAATAAAAATAAAAATCAACATAATTTCAAAAGACGGTGTAAAAAAACCTAATGTTCCTATACCTATTATACTTAATAATTGTGCTACCATAGCAATACGAATATCTGAAAATAATGATAATGATGCAACAATAACTATAACGAGTACTCCTGGTAATTCTCTGGGAAATTCTATAAGGCCCCTTTGATACGCTGTAATTTGATATGCATCTTTAAAATAATTAGAAATAACATCATTACTAAGACCTAAACCAAGCGCTGTAAGTGCAATAATTAAATAATAAATCAATTGAACTTTACCTACATTTTCAAGCTTTCCAAACACTCTACCCTATCCTCTCTTTTTATATCTTAAGCTTAAAGCTAACTATTTTAATGATAAATAAAAAAGTCTTTCTATAAAAATTTTATTGGTAACAATATAACTTTCTCACACTTAATATAATATTTGTAAATAAAGAAGGTAACTACAAATTATAAGTAGCTACCTTATTAACTATTCAGCCAGTTCCAAAGCAATTTTCATCATATTTGTAAATGATTCTTGTCTTTCTTCAGATGTAGTTAATTCTTGAGTAACTAAATTATCTGAAACTGTTAATAAACAGGCTGCATTTTTTCCCAATATATTTGCATTATGAAATAGTGAAAATGCTTCCATTTCTACCACTGTACACCCGTGATTCTTATTAATCTCCTTGTATTTTTCAAAGTTTTCACGATAAAATACGTCAGATGAGTGAATTCTCTGTTTATGTATTTTTATTCCTAAATCCTCTGAGATTTTTTCTAACTTACTATTTAACTCAGAAGATGCAGCAATTACATCTTTATCATACCCACTTTGAACTTTAGCAAATGTTGATTCACTCCAAGCATCATTAGCTAATATTACATCATATAAGTTCAAGTCAGCAGTATAAGCTCCACATGAACCAATACGGATAATATTTTCTACTCCATAAAACTTAAATAGCTCATATGAATAAATACCTATACTTGGCATTCCCATCCCACTAGCCATTACAGAAATCTTACGACCTTTATATGTTCCTGTATATCCAAATACATTACGTACATTATTAAATTTTTCAACATCTTCTAAAAATGTATCAGCAATAAATTTTGCACGCAATGGATCTCCTGGCATTAATACTGTTTTTGCAATAATTCCTTGTTCTTTTACTTCAATATGTGCTGTTGGTATCATATTGAACCTCCTTTTCATAATGTTTATATTTAAAATATAATTCAGCTTAATAATTACACTACTTCAAAATCCTTTCTAATAAATCTATCTTTTATAAGTGTATAATATAACAATTGAATAAGATTATAATTTCCTACTCATTATAAAATATATTGATATGAATGGTAATAATTATTTGCTATTTTAATATTATATACCATAATCATATATTTTTGCATCAAAACACTTCATTATAAATTTTAAAATCATTTTTTCCTTTCTTTTTCACCTCATACATAGCCATATCAGCATTATGAAGAATTGTTTTCCTATCTTTTCCATGATCTGGATAAATACTAATTCCTATACTTACTCCTATTTGATAGCAATTTGTATCTATTATAAAAGGTTCATTAATTATTTGAATAAATTTATTAGCTATTTCTTTAATTTCATTATTTGAACTAATCCTATGAGCATAGGCAAATTCATCTCCACCAATCCTTGCAAACAAACCTTCCTTTAAAGTTTTTTCTACTCTTTTACCTAAACTTTTCAAAAGAAAATCTCCCACTTTATGGCCTGCTGTATCATTTACTAATTTAAATCCATCTAAATCCATAAAAAATACTGCTACTTTTTTGCTATCATCATAATATATAATTTCCTCTAGGTACTCTTGTAACAAGAATCTATTTGGTAATCCCGTTAAAAGATCATGGTAAGCCATATACTTTGACTTTTTTCTGCTTCGAACCTCTCTGTAATATCAGTAGCAAGTCCCATGACCTCTTTTACCATACCTGTTTCTTCATCTATACCACTATCGTATATTGGTGTAACTAAATTTTCAAATACTCTATTGTCTATTCTCACTTCAAATCTAACCTTATTTTGTTTAAAAGCAGATTTCAATTGTTCTTTTACAACATTAAATGTTTCTTTTGTATATACCTCCTCTGTATATACTTCCTCTATTCGTTTTAGTTTTCCATCTAATTTTAAAAACTGATTTTTCTCTACTAATTTGCCTTCATTATAGGTTAAATATATATCTCTACTTTCATCCATTTTGCACCTATATACTAATTCTGGAAGCATAGAAATGGTTTTCTTAAATTGTTCTGCAATCTTTAATCGATTTTTTTCAACCTCTAACAGATTATTATAATTCTTTACCATAAAGTTAGCAACTGTGTGAATTCCGATAATACTAATGATTCCCATTAACAAGAACAAAGATAAAGTCTTATTCCTTAATTTTATCTTGTCTCGATTATTCATCAGCATTACTACAATTTTTTTATCCCCTATAGGTATATATGTGAAAATATATTTTTTTTGCTTATAAATCAATTCTTCATAAATTTTATCCTTTGAATACATAATTTCTTCAATTTTTTTATTCGTATAATCAAATGCCTTGTTTTCTATATCTCCGTATAATATTACAGGATCTGCCCCAGCCTTAAAATCTTTGCTTCTATAATTTAACCAAGCATCTCCATCTATTACTGCAATTTCATCTATAAAATTCACAGTATTTTTTATTTCTAATAAAATTTCATCTAATCCTTTTTTATATGATGATTCATTAACTTTATTTTCTAATATAAACGGATTTATAATATAATCATTTTTTTCATTATAATAGTAAGCATATTTAAAAAATCCATCCGTAACATAAGAAAGAGTTCTAGGCCCTACCCAAAATCTATCTTTCTTATAACCTTTTTTAACACTGACCTCTTTTCCTTCAAACAATTCTAGTAATGCGTCATTCCAATATCCCCAGTCTTTAGTCCATTTCCCCACTTCTTCCACTACTGTAGATTTAGTAATTCTTATATTTTTGTTATCCTTAGCTAAAATTGATATACCATATAATCCATAGTCATTTTTAAGTTGCTGCAAATCTTCATCATCTAAACTTTCAATTGAGTTTTCTTTTATTTTACTGTATATACTCTTACATATAACATACAGTTTTTCATCTGTACTATTTTCTATCTTTTTATCTGTAAAGTAAATATTGTTCATGGATTTTCTTATAATTATTGCAAAATTATTCATTTCTGCTTTCTGATAATCTTGTATCTGTTCCATCATTACACCATATACAACCATGAAAATAATAAACACAATAGTGGATATGTATAGAATAATTTTTAAAGAAAATTTATTATTTATCCTAGTTTCCTTCATAATAAAGAAATCCTCCTTTAAAAGTTAACCGAACTTAGATGAATTCTATTTTTTTTATAATATTCCTTTATTTTTTCACATCAATTATTTTAAAATTATATTATAAAAAGACATATTAAATTATTAAAATTTTCATATGTCCTTGTTTTTATATCAAACCTTATAAAATTATACTTTTAAGGATTTATATCTATTCGTTGGAATAGTTTCAGATGTATTAGTTACTACCTCTACAACAATAGGTCCATCAACTTCGCTTAAAAAACCTTTGAGATTATCAATGTCTTCATTTTCTCTAATAGTTATAGCTTTTATTCCCATCCCTCTTACTATATTTGCTATTTCTATATAATCATCACAGAATTCATTAAGACTTCTACCAAAAATTTTCCTATGTCCTTCATTTACAAACCTCAATTCTGAATTGTTGATTATAAAAAATACAATTTTCATATTGTATTTTTTAGCTGTAATAAGTTCTGACATACCGTTCATATAAAATGAGCCATCCCCTATAAATACTCCTATTACTCTATTTGTATCAATTCTACTAATGCCTATGGCACCTATACTAGATCCCATACACGCATAGTTAACATTACATTCAAAATCTCCTTCTCTTGGTATTTTCATATAATTGAGATTGAAAATTTTAGAACTTCCTATATCATTAACATAAAAAGTATTTCTAGGCATTGTATTAGTGATTTTTTCTGCAAGTATTCTTAGAGATAATCCTGTATGATTAGGTTTATACGCTTTATTTAAAGGCTCTGTAATATCATTATTTAAATCTTTATAATCAATACTATCAGTAATATAATCTAATGCTTCACTCAAATCTGCCTCAACATTTAAATCTGATTTATATGCTCTATCAAAAACGTTTTTGTCTATATCTATGTGAATAAGCTTATTTTTAATTAAATTTTTATTAAAATTTTGAGTAGAACACTCTCCCAGTCTACTTCCTAATGCAATTACGCATTCTAAATTTTCATTTTTAATATACTTATCTGATAAGTCAGTTCCTGAAAACCCATAATATCCCATATGTAATCTAAAATCTTCTTCTATTTCGCCTTTTGCTGATATAGTAGTTACCAATCTCCAATTTAACTTTTCAGCTAATTTCTTAACTTTTCCCCCTAACCTTCTACATCCACCACCCACTATCAACAATCCACTTTTAGATTCATTTATTATATCTACTGCTTTTTTCAAGCTATCGTAATCTGTATATGCTTTTTTTATTTCTCCTGCTTTATATTCTAATCCTGTATACTCTTTTTTCTGTACATCTAAAGGTAATCCTATATGAACAGCTCCACGTGGATGCTCGTATGCTATTTCTATAGCTTCTTTTATACTTGAAATAACATCTTTTTCATCTACAATTTTTTTTGAATGTTTTACTATTCCACCTAAAAGTTTTTCTGCTTCTAATTCTTGAATCGCTCCTAATCCTTGCTTAGAGGTATCAACATACCCACTTAGTATTAAAACTGGAGATTTTGATTGAGTTGCTTCTGCAATTCCATTTATTGCATTTCCAACTCCTACAGAACCTGAAATTAAACAAACTCCTAGTTTTTGTGTTACTCTAGCATATTTACAAGCAGAATAGCTAGCTGCGGCTTCATTTTTAGTTATTATGTACTCTATTTCATTAAAATCATTAAAACTATCTACAATTGGACTAATTGTACCAGATGGTAATCCAAATACTGCATTTACTTCATTTTTATGTAAATATCTTAAAATTTTTTCACTTGTTTTCATTACAATTCCTCTCTATCATCATATTTACTTTTGTATACAAAACCCGCTATAGTTTAAGCAATTTTTACATACTATTTTTATTAAAAGATTCTATTAATTCCTTACACTTGCCTATAATCTCACTACAAAATTCAAATTTAGTACCAATTGATGGAATAACTATTATTCCACACACCTCACTATCTTTAAAAAGCGGAAAGACTGCAATACTTTTAATACCAAAATATTTAAATTCAGGAGATGATTCTTTATCATTGATTGTATCATTTATAAATACTATCTCACCTTTAACTACCTTTTTTAAAACAGGATTTTCTAAAATTCTAACAGGATTCTTGCTATGTACTTCTTTCCAATCTTCTGTTTTTAAAGTTTTTGTCCCCATCATATGTACTGGTGAAAGTTCTTCATCAACAAATTTATGAAAAGCTATATTTTCTATACCTGTAACCTCATTTAGATTTTTGAAAAGTTGATTAATTATTTCAATATCTATTTTTCTACTTTTATTCACAAGAATACCTCCTATTAAATGAACTTCTTTTAATAACAATTTTATACGACAATATTCCTCTTGTCAATTTTTAACTTTTGTTTAATTTTTAGGTATTATTTCAAAAAAAAGATGTGTATGATTATTCATACACATCTTTTCTTCTATAATATTGAACTAATTAAATAAAATATACTTTCCTTAAGATAAACTATACAAATAAGCTCACTTGCAACTATTATCATAGGATGTACATAGGCAGTTTTTAATGCAGATAATCCAGTTAAATTTTTAATATAGCTATAAAGTAGCTTATATTGAGTAATCTTTGCTACTAAAAATAATATCATACTAATTTGAATAGATACAGCTGATACAACTATTCCTAAAGATATATATACAATAGGTACAATATAAGATATATTTATTGAAACTATTAAATTCTTAAAATCTACTTTTTTATCACATAATAAATTTGTTAAAGCTATAAAACTCATTATCATTAAACTTTCAATGAATACAACTTTTGATCCAATTACAAATACATTTGTCCAGTTGGACAAGTTAAACAAAGTGATACCTTTTGATAATTCAAGATTTCCTGCCAACCTATATATGCTATTTATGATATTACTAGAAGAAAGGTTGGCTAAAAACACCATATTCATTAAACTAAATACAATAGAGCATAATCCTAAAATACCTATACTTTCTACTATGCTAAATTGTGGAGTTGATGATTTTATTTTCCCCTTAATTCCTTTACCTAAACTATCAACTACTTCACTAACAAGATTTCTTCTTTTACCATAAACTAATTCTCTTTTTTGCATTCCCTACACCTCTTTTTTTTAAAAAATTTACTTTTCTTACTTCAATATTAACACCATTTATTTGGTTTTTCTAGCATTGTTATTTTTTTAATATCATGTTTTTTTGATATTTTTTCTACAAAGAAATATTTTGTATTTTTGCACTCCAAAAACACGTTTTGAACATTTGAAATTTCAATATTTTTTATGTTTCTAATCATGATTAGTTTTTAGAAACAACTTTATATTTTCTTAAAGGTTTTTTAATTTCTTGCTTACTTCGTTATTTTTTTTTCAATGTTTTTGTAACCTATATTCAAACATTTAAACATATATATGTATTAAGTAAATTTATATAAAGAGGTGATTAAAATAAGTAATCCATTAATAATTATAGACCCTGGTCACGGAGATATTGACCCTGGTTGTTCTTATCAAGATATTTATGAAAAAGATATTGTACTTGATATTAGCTTATATCAACTCAAAAGATTTGAAGAGCTTGGAATTAATGCTGTTATAACTAGATTCTCTGATATGTACCTTGACCCCCATAATAGGACTAAATTAGTTAGAGATTCTAAAGCAATCTATTGCATAAGCAATCATATTAATGCAGGTGGTGGAAAAGGCTGTGAAGTTATTCACTCTATATACACCGATGGGAAATTAGCGTCTGAAATATTCAATAAATTAGTAGAAGCTGGTCTACATCCTAGAAGAGTGTATTCAAAAGAAAGTAATCAATATCCTGGTAAGGATTATTATTTTATGCATAGAAATACAGGACCTTGTATAACTAATATACTTGAATACTGCTTTATAGATAATCAAAACGATAGAGATAATATACTTAAGGATTGGAAAATATATGCCGAGCAAGTTGTAAAAGCTTTTTGTATATATATAAATCATCCATATGAAAATAGTATAGAATATTTAAAAAGGGATTCTAATTAGAATCCCTTTGATTTTATCTTTTAGAATAATTTCGTGCTTGTTCAGCAGCATTTTTAACTTCTTCAAGAGATGCTCCTATTGAAACTTGACTAACAGCTGCTATGCATCCTTCAACTATAGGTGCATCAGCTATTAATACTCTTTCCTTTAAATCTTCATCTAAAAAGTCCATTGCCATTTCTGCACTCATAATAGCACTTCCAAGATCAACTAGTATTAACACTCCATCTTTATCATCTGATTGTTGTATTGCATCCATTATTTTGGTTGCATCTGTTCCAAATCGTCCATCGCTTGTTCCACCAGCATTAATCACTTTAATATCTGCTTGTGCCATTTGCATACTAAAATTAATTATTTCTTGTGCTAAGTTTTTGCTATGAGATACTACTACAATCCCTACCATTTATATGTCCTCCCTAACTATTAACTACATCTGATATTGTTTTTATAATTATATGGCTTGAAGTTGCTCCAGGGTCCTGATGTCCTATACTTCTCTCACCTAAAAAACTAGCCCTTCCTTTTAACGCCTTTATAGTTTTTGTATATTCAACTCCTTCAAGAGCTGCTTGTTCAGCTTGTTTTGAAGCTTCTTTCAAATCTTTTCCTGATTCAACTGAGGATTTAAAAGTTTCATAAGCAGGAATTATACAATCAAGCATAGTTTTATCTCCCTTATCAGACTTCCCTCTTTGCTTTATTCCATCTATAACTACTTCATAAATTTTTATTAAATCATTAGAATCAATTTCTTTTTTACCACCCACCACAGAAGATGCTTTTAAAAATGCTGTTCCATAAAGTGGTCCTGATGCTCCACCTACTGTTGATATCAATGTCATAGCTATATTTTTTAATATAGTTTGATAATCAGAATCTTTAAGTGTTTCTAATTTTTTCTTAACCTCATTAAACCCTCTAGCCATATTAGATCCATGATCAGAATCTCCTATTGCCATGTCAAGCTCGTTTAATAAATCTTTATTTAATATAATGTTATCAGCAATTTTATTGATTATTTCTAAAAACATTGTTTTATCTATCATTTCAAACTCTCCCTTTTATCTATATTTCCTTAAGTGCTGGTGTATCAGCTTCTGCATTTAATAATCTTTTAAGTTCCTCATCTAATTTAATTACACTTATTGAAAATCCTGGCATTTCAAGAGAAGTCATATAGTTTCCAATTAAAGTTTTGTTAACTTTTATTTCTTTTTCTTCTAATAATGAATGTAATTTTTTATTTACTATATATAGTTCCATTAAAGGAGTTGCTCCTAATCCATTAACTATTACTCCTACTTCTTCTGCTTTTTCAATTGACATATCTTCAAGAATCTTTCCAAGCATGTATTCTGTTAGTTCATCTGCACTAGATAGTTTTTCTCTATGAGTTCCAGGCTCGCCATGAATACCAAGTCCCATTTCTATTTCATCTTCACCTAATGTAAAGCTTGGCTTCCCAACAGCTGGAACAGTACAAGCTCCCAAGCTCATTCCCATAGTTCTTGTATTGTCTACTACTTTTTGAGCTATTTTTTGTACTTCTTCTAGAGATTTTCCTTCCTCTGCTGCTGCGCCTGCTATTTTATGAACAAATATCGTTCCAGCTACACCTCTTCTTCCAGTTGTGTAAGTACTATTTTCAACTGCAACATCATCATTAACTACTACCTTATCTACTTTTATACCTTCCATTTCAGCCATTTCAGCTGCCATTTCAAAGTTCATTACATCTCCTGAATAGTTTTTTATAACTAATAGAACTCCTTTATCAGAACCTATAGCTTTTATTCCCTCAAGTACTTGATCAGGAGTTGGTGATGTAAATACCTCTCCAGCTACTGCTGCATCAAGCATACCTTTTCCTACAAACCCTGCATGTGATGGTTCATGTCCACTTCCTCCACCACTTATTAATGCAACTTTTCCTTGTATAGGCGAATTAACTCTTGTTAAAACATTGAATCCTTCTACTCTTTTTATATGCTCTGGATGTGCCTTTACTATACCCTCTAACATTTCATTAACTATTGCTTCAGTAGAATTGATAATCTTTTTCATATTAACTCCTCCTAATTTAGTATTATTTTAAATTTCAAAGTTTGCTTTTACTAATTCAATTATCTGCTTTAATGCTTCTTTTTCATCCACACCATCAGCTTCAATAGTTATTTCTTCACCTTCTCTAACACCTAAAGACATAACTCCCATTATACTTTTTGCATTAGTTTTTTTTTGCTTATATAAAATATTTATTAAACATTCAAATTTTCCTGCAGTTTTTACAACTGCACCTGCTGGTCTTGCATGTAATCCATTACTCTCTTTAACTACTATACTTTGTTGTACCATTTTATAATCCTCCTCCATTATTTTATTCTTTATTTATTTATATATACCTCTGTGTTTTTTCATTATTAAGAATATTATTGTATTTCAAAGCAATTTTCATGCCAAAAATCATATTTTTTTAAATAACAAAAATAATTTATTAATATAATTACTATTTTAGGAATTTTCAGAATAAAACAGATGAAAAATTAATCAATAATATGTTATTTCTGTTTTAATATTTTCGAAAAATTGATAAAATTTATCAACCACCGATAAATTTTATCAATTTTCATAGATTGTATTTCTTAGCTTTTAACGATACGGTTCTATGCGTTATACCTAAGGCTTTTGCAGATTTATTAAATGTTTTATGTTTTTGAAGTGCCATCTTTATAATTTCTTTATCATATTCTTCCATACTAGCCACATCTCCATCTTTTAAGTTTATTAAATTTGTATTTTTTGGCTTAAATATAGATTTTATAAAGTTTGGAAGAACATCTATTTCTATTTGATCTTCATCACTTAGAGTAATAGCTCTCATTATTATATTTTCTATCTCTCGTATATTTCCAGGCCATGTATATTCTTGTAAATATCTCAGTGCTTCATTTGATATTGTCTTTATCTCTATTTCTTCACTATCACATATTTTCTGTATAAAATGCTCAACTAATAAAGGTATGTCCCCTTTTCTATTTCTAAGAGGAGGTAACATTATAGGTATTACATTTAATCTATAGTATAAGTCTTCTCTAAATTCGTTGTCTACTATCATCTGTTCTAGATTTCTATGTGTTGCAGTTATTATTCTTATATCTATTTTGACTGTCTCATTTCCTCCGATTCTCTCTATTTCTCTTTCTTGTATAGCTCTTAATAATTTTGCTTGAAGATTATAGTTTATCTCTGCTATTTCATCCAAAAATAAAGTCCCATTATTTGCAAGCTCAAATTTTCCTATTTTTCTCTTAATAGCTCCTGTAAAAGCTCCTTTTTCATAGCCAAATAGTTCACTTTCAAGTAGATTTTCTGGTATTGATGCACAATTTACCTTTATAAATGGACCTTTATTTCTTTTACTAGCCTGGTGTATTGCCTTTGCAACAAGTTCTTTTCCAGTACCACTTTCTCCTCTTATTACTACTGTTGCAGATGTTTTAGCAGCTTTTGATGCCATATTAATTGCATCCTGAAGAGAAGAACTCCTCCCTATTATAAAATCAAAAGCCTCATGGACCTTATTTTTCTTTTTAAGCTCTTCTTTATAATACTCAATTTTTTGATTTGCCTTATCTAAGCTATGCATAATATCCTTTAAATCAGTAATGTCATTATAAGTTGTCAAAACTCCCTCAAATATCTTATTTACAAATATACAGTTTGAATTAGATATTATCTTCTTACCATTTTTTTCAATCATTAAGGAATTTAGTATATTTCTCTTTTTATCAAGAGCTTTAACACTAGGTCTATTTGGATAAATATTTTTAGCATTTTTTCCTATTATATCTTCACTCTTAATATCAAATATACTTTGGTATGCTGTATTTACATAAGTTATAGTCCCTTTATTGTCCATTAGACATATTCCATCATTTATATGATTTAATATGCTTCCAAATTTATCTTTTATCTCTTTTATAGACTCTAATTCTGTATTTATATTTATAGTATTTTCTTCTAACACCTTGTCAAACTCTTCTATATCATTGATTTTTTGGTCTATCTGACCTGATATATATTTTTCTACCTTTTCCAAGACCTCATTACACTTATCTCCAACGCAAGTTATATATATAGTATCTCCTTGTTTTATCTTAAGAGATGTTAAAGATAACATACTCGAAATTGGCACTTTTATGTCTGATTCATTTTGTATATACAGCTTTATATTATATTTTTTTTCCAACCTGCTTATAAACGAAACTATCATCGCAGCAGTTCTCGCATGAATACCCTTTTTATTAGTAATTAAAATTTTTCTACTAAGCTCCATATAATCACTCCAAATCTCGACTTATGCTTATATGTATTTTATCACATTATATTATATCCTTGAATAAGCACTATCTTTTTATCATATTAACTATTTCTTTAGTTTCCATCATCTTATTTTGTTCTATCCTTTTGAAATAACTATTTTTACGTTCCATTTGTTGTAAATTAATAGTATAATATAATTGATAAATTTTTATCTAAAGGAGTGAGTAAGTTGGAAAAAAATAAGATAATGGCAATACTCAGCGCTATAACATGTTCTTTGCTTTGGGGAATTTCTTTTTTGAGTATAAAAGTAACCGTAATTGCTATTCCACCTATATCACTTGCCATACTTAGATTTAGTATAGCTATTACGACCTTATTTTTATTTAGAATTATAAAAAAAGATTTTTCTAAAATTGAAAAACAAGATATTCCTAAAATGATGTTAGCAGGACTTTTAGGAATATCCTTTTATTATTATTTTCAAAATACAGGAATAAAACTAATACCAGCATCTCAAGCCTCTATTATACTTGGAGCCATACCTATATTTTCTCTTTTAGCAGAATCGTTAGTATATAAAATTAAACTTACAAGAAAAAAAATATTCTATGTTTTACTATCATTTATAGGAGTATTTATATTAACTGGAGTAAATCAAAATTCATCTTCATCAAGTTTTCTAGGATATTTTATGATGTTTGCAACCGTAGTTTCATGGATATTATACTGTATGGTTATAAAACCTTTGTTTAAAAAATATTCACAAATGACTATACTTTATTATCAAAGTATTTTCGGAGTAATATTTTTAATACCATTTTCTTTATTTGAAAAAATTGATTTTAAAAGCTTTGATATATCAATAATAATGCACCTTTTATTTCTAGGAGTATTGTGTTCTGCTCTAGCTTATACTTTGTATATTTTTGCTATGTCTCACCTTGGAGTATCAGATGCAGCTGTTTATTTAAACTTGATACCATTAGTGGGAGTTTTGGCAAGTTTTACTATTCTTCATGAAGTTATAAGTTTTAATCAAATCATAGGTGGTTTCCTACTATTATTCTCTGTTTATATGATAAATAAAGACGAACATCCCTCTACTAAAGATGACAATATATTAATTGAAGATATACCTAAGAATTTGAGTGAAGAGTTAACTTTTAGAAATGAGTAAACAGTTGGATTATCCAACTGTTTTATTTGTGAAAATTTTCATGATCTAGTAGCCACTTTTTCCTGTCAAGTCCACCTGCATACCCTGTTAACTTTTTATTCGAACCTATAACTCTATGGCATGGTACTACTATACTTATAGGATTTTTAGAATTTGCACTTCCTACTGCTCTTACTGCTTTTTCATTCTCAATTTTAATAGCTATATCCTTATAGCTTCTTGTTTGACCATATTCTATATTAGTAAGCTCATTCCAAACCTTCTTTTGAAACTCTGTTCCTTTTAAATCTATTTTTAAATCAAATTTTTTTCTATCCCCTTTAAAATATTCATTAAACTGATTTATAGCATCTTTTAAAATTTGAGGAATATACTCTGAATTACTTTTCTCTTCATTAACATGAAGAACTTCTAAAATTGAATCCTCATCACTTACAATTTTTAATAAACCCATTGGAGAATTTAAATATGCAAAATACAAACTTTTCACCCCTTAACAGTTAGTCTAATTATAATTTTCTATTCATTATAACAAATATTTTGAATAAACAGAAACTAGGTTTTAAAATTCAAACCTAGTTTCATGGGGGTTTAAAAATATTTTAGTACTTTTTTATATAGTTCTGGTTGAATCTTAGCATAAGTTAAATTATCTGGAATATCTTTAAAGAATCCTATTTCTTTTATTTCAAATTCTGGTAATTCATCAAGCTTTTCTATTTTTGCATAAAACAATCTTCCAAACCTAGTATTACTATCTATTGTTACTGAATAATCATACACCCCTTCAATACTATATGTTCTCACTCCTGTTTCTTCAAATAGTTCTCTTTCTCCCGCCTTATCTATGCTTTCATCTACTTCTCTATGCCCTCCTGGTAACTCCCAAGTATCTCTATCTTTATGTTTAACAAATATATATTCATTTTTAAATTCTGCCACTATAACTGCAAATTCTAACTTTTTATCTTCTATGTTTCCAATTTCATAAAAATCTACTTTTATCATACAATTTTCTCCTTCAAATTATTATTATTCTAGAATAAGACATCCTCCTTTTATCGTACTTACTTATTTATTATCTGTTTTAAAAATCTTTTAGTTCTTTGATTCTTTGGATTATTAAATATTTCATCAGGATTTCCTTCTTCTATTACACTTCCATCATCCATAAAGATAATTCTATTTGCAACTTCTTTTGCAAATCCCATTTCATGAGTAACTATAATCATAGTCATATCTTTTTGAGCTAAAGTTCTAATAACATTTAATACTTCTCCCACAAGTTCAGGATCAAGCGCTGATGTTGGTTCATCAAATAATATAACTTTAGGATTTAATGCCATAGCTCTAGCAATACCTACTCTTTGCTTTTGACCTCCTGATAGTGTAGATGGATAATTATTTATTTTATCAGAAAGTCCAACTTTAGTTAATAAATCTATTCCTAAAAATTTAGCTTCTTTTTTGCTCATTTTCTTATTTACTATTAAAGACTCAGTAACATTTTCAAGTGCTGTTTTGTTTTTGAATAAATTATAATTTTGAAAAACCATTGCAGTTGATTTTCTTAAACTATTTATGTCTTTTTTAAACGGATTAGCTGCATCTATAGATATATCATCAATATTTATTATTCCACTATCTGGTTTTTCTAAATAGTTTATACATCTTAAAAATGTTGATTTACCTGATCCTGAAGGTCCTATAATAACTACAACTTCCCCTTTTTTAACATTTAAATCTATACCTTTTAAAACATGTACATTATCAAATTTTTTATGAATTTTTTTTATATTTATCATTTTTTCACTCCTAATATGACTTAGAGATATTTCTTTCTAATTTATCCATAATATAAGTAAATAAAATTGTAATTAGCCAATACATTATTCCTACTGCCAAATAATTTTCAAAGAATCTATAGCTTGCTGCTGAGCCCATCTTAGCCGCTGCAAGCATTTCGGAAACTCCCAATACAAAAGCTAATGAAGTCTCTTTCATAAGGCTTATAAAAGTATTTCCTAAAGATGGTATAGCAATTCTTGAAGCTTGAGGGAAAACTATCTTTGTCATACCTTGAAACGGTGTCATCCCAACTGATAAAGCAGCTTCCATCTGTCCTTTATCTACAGAATTAATAGCTGCTCTAATAATTTCAGACATATACGCTGCACTATTAACGCTCAAAGTTATAAAAGCTGCTGTGTATGCATTTATTCCACCTAACGATGGAATAACTTGTGGAAGTCCATAATAAAATATGAATAACTGTACAAGCAGTGGTGTTCCTCTAAAAAATGAAACATATATATTAGATAAAGGATATAATATTTTTATTTTATACGTTCTAATTAAAGCTATGCTAGTTCCTAGCACTAATCCAATAACTATTGATATTAATGCTAAACTTAATGTAATAGGTAAAAACTTAATAAATTCTGGAAATCTGCTTATAAAATACTCTACCGAAAAATTAATGCTCATTTAATCCACCATCTTCTATTCTTTAGTAATGTTTATTTCAAACCACTTTTTAGATATTTTTTCTAAGGTTTCATCATTTCTCATATCTTCAATCGCTTTACTTACTTTATCTACTAATTCTCTATTTTCTTCACTATCAACAAAGGGGAATGCATTCTCTATTTTACTTATAGGATTCCCACCTAATTGAATATCCAGCCCTGATTTTTGTACATTAGTCATAGCTGCTAACTTATCATTTAAAACAGCGTCTATTCTTCCAAGCGCTACATCTTGAAGTGATCCTAAAAAGTCTTCATAAGTAATTACTTCAATTTCATTATTTACATCAAACTCTCTTATAATTTGTTCATAATTCGATCCAAGACTTACACCTACTTTTTTACCTTTTAAATTCTCTAACGATTTAACATCTTCATTTCCTTTTTTAACTATTAATTGTGCTCCACTGTATACATACGGTGTTGGGAATATGTATTTTTCTTTTCTTTGATCTGTTATAGTTATTTGATTTGCTATTGTGTCAATTTTTTTAATATCAATCATTCCAAATAATCCACTAAATTCAGATGTTACATATTCCACTTCGTATCCTATTCTACTGCCAATTTCATTCCATACATCTATTTCAAAACCATCTAATTCTCCTTTGTCATTTTTAAATGTGTAAGGGTGATATCCTCCAGATGTTCCTATTTTTATTACATTCTTATCTGTTTCATCTACATTCTTTGAAGAGCATCCTATAACTCCTACTAATAAAATAAATATTGTTAATGCTAGTATAATTCCTTTTTTGTTAAATATCATTTTGAATCCTCCTTAAAATTTGTGTTTTTATCAAATTGATAATTATATTCTAGCATTGTCAATTTGATAATGCAACATGTTTTTTATTTTCACATCAAAAAAGCTATTAAACTGTGTTATATACAGCTCAATAGCCTTTTCAATGTTAAAATATACTAATATTTATTTTCATTTTGATAAAATACAAATTTAAAATTATACTATCAATTTTCTTATTTTATATAATTAACTACATCTTCATTTCTTTTTGGTGCATTTTGTTTTTTATCTAAAGCTTTATACCCTAAGGCTACTGTATAGTATGGTTCATATCCGTCAGGAATATTAAACTGTTTAACCTTGTCTTCTTCTATTAAACCAAATTTACTAAGACCTACCCAACAAGATCCAACCCCTATACTGTCTGCAGCTAATAACATATTTTGAATTGCAGCCGATACATCTACAATCGGGCTATAACAATCTTTTTTGCCAGATACCAATATTACAGTTGGAGCATTGTAATGTATGTCAAATTTTTCATTATTTCCTAATTTAGCTATCCATTCATCACTATGATTCTTCATTGCTTTTTTAGATTCTTCATTCATTTCAGATATTATGTTTTTGTTTTGGATTACGGTGAAATGCCACGGCTGTTGATTATGTGCACTTGGAGCATATATTCCAGCTTCTATTATAGTCTGTATCTCTTCTTCCTTTATTTGTTCTTCTTTAAACTTTCTAATACTTCTTCTCTCTTTTATGTTCTTTATAATATCATTCATAAACAACCCTCCCAATATTATCCATATAATTTTGTTCATGAAAATTATATCATATTTTCAAAAAAATTATATAATATATTTTAAAATTATGTATTTCTTTTATTAATAACTTCTAAGCGAAAATCATATCTATCCACAATTCGAGAATGAATATCACTTGCTATTCGTTATAAAAATAGATCTTAATTAAAATTAAGATCTATTTTTATTTTTTATGCTTTTTCGTTAGAAGATCCTGATTTTTTATGTGAAAGCTTTGATCTTTTTGTAAGTCTTTTATTGTTTGGATCAATTTTTTTGCTATCTACAATTCCAATGTCACTTCCCTGTTCAGAATACATCTTTCTAAGCTCTGAATTTGATTTTGGACGTGTTCTTATAAGGTTTTTATTATTATTCATCAAAATTCCTCCTTGTTTTATTTATATCTTTTTATTAATTTAACCAATCCTTAAAAAGATATATTAGAAATTATTGAAAAAACAAAAAACCTCAAGAATAAAATTCTTGAGGTTTTTTAACTGGCTGGGGATGCTGGACTCGAACCAACGCATGCAGGAATCAAAATCCTGAGCCTTACCGACTTGGCGAATCCCCATCATTATGAAATTTTTTTAATATTTTTTACACTGTCTTCCGACAC
Organism: Tepidibacter sp.; assembly: GCF_025210165.1. GTDB lineage: Bacteria > Bacillota > Clostridia > Peptostreptococcales > Peptostreptococcaceae > Tepidibacter_A. The sequence continues at coordinate 2,062 of NZ_JAOASI010000084.1, read as the reverse complement.
ATACATAATACTATATTTTTATATATATGTCAATACTTTTTAAAATAAAAAAATGCCCCTATTTAAATTGCAACATCCTGGTAACCTACTTCAATTATATTTTCATCTATAAGGCGAATTCCTAGTCCATTTTCTATATCCCATGTACAATCAAAGATTATTCCTATATCTCTACCCTCAAAACAAATTCCATACGGAATAGTTATTCCAACTAAATTTATCATTTCAAGTAGTTTATCTATTTTTTCAATTAAAGGATAATTTACATTAAATTCAATGTCATATCCCAATTCATGTCTCTCTTTTTTATAATACTCTAAAATGCTCTGCAATAAATTTTGTTGTAGTTGCTCCCAATTTTTCACTAATGAATTGTATGCTTCATACTGTTCCTTATCAAATATACCATCTTCTTCACCATCTACTATTAATGCTATATCATAGCTTTTTCTACAAAATTCAATAGTAGTATTTTTAGTCCATCCATAATCATATTCAAGTTCGCCAAAAACTGCATCATTTATTATCATTTTAACATCTCCTTTTTATTTATTTACAAATCCTCCAGGCTTAAACGCACCTGCATTTATCTCTCCTACACCACCTAACATATAGTCGATTTCAACTTGTCCTGCTGTAACTGTTTTAATAAGAATTATACTTCAAATCCAATAACAATCCATTCATCTACTACATCCCAAAAATTAATATTATATGTAGGTTTTTTCTTTGCTGACCATAAAGTAGCATTATCATTAGTACAATTTTTATAATCAATAGCAACATAAGTACCCATTCCATTACTGAAAAAACCAAAAGTAGTTTTTAAATCCAGTTGAATTTCTTCTTTTAATTCTTCAATAATACCCCATTCGTAATCATCTAAATATGTTACAGACTCTAAAGGTACTAGTCCCATTGATACACTAGAATAATAGTAAAATCCATTGTGAACATTTTGATAAAAATTTCTAATACCATCAGGTATCTCTTTCCATGATTCTTCTAGTATTTCATTATTAAATTTTTCATTTGGATTCCTACCTTCATAATATAATATATTACCAATTGAATTTTTAATTGTATATAAAATAGAATATCTATTGTTAATCTTAATCATCTCTATATTTTCTAGTTTATCACATAAATAGGATATTGTATTACTCAATTCAACTCCTGAATGATTTTTCCAAATCGCTAAAATAATATTAATTCTACTTTTTATATCATTTTCTTTAAAAAGGTTACGCCAAATATTAGGTATTAAGTCACAATCAATATTATCAATTTCATCAATTGTTAATATACTAACATTACCATTATTATATCTTCTTAAAAAATCAAGTTTCTGTTCCATATTAATCAAATCTCCTCTTATAAATTATAGTTTTTCATTTAATAAATCTTCAATTTTCTTTCTAATTATAGTTCTAACTCTTTAGCTACTTTTTGAACTTTATTAAAACCTTTTTTCCAAGTTCATTTCCTATTTCTGTGAATTTATTTAGCAAATAGTCCAAATATAGCTCCTGATACTGAAACTACGAATGAATCTCTTCCAGCAGTAACCATTATATATATATTAAGGTGAAGTTTCACGAGTTCAGCTTTTGTATCTATTACTTTACCTTCAAGGGATGTTCCTTTTCAATTTTTAAAGTACATAATATCTATTTATTATAATCTTCCTCTACCATAATACAATTTATAAATTCATCCTCAAAAGGACACATTGGATTTCTTCAATCTGCCCTTTAATCATCATATTAATTATTTCAATTCATTTCTAAGTATATGTGTTTCTAGATCTGCTAATCTTACAGGAATGGGTATTCTACTTTCGTTATTTATTAAATTTATTACTATTCTATGACTAGTTTCTAAATCTATATGATTTCCACAGGAAATAAATATCGGTTTAACATCTTTTCTAGTTTTTAATGCTCTTCCATATACCTCTTCTTCTATTACTATATCACTATATGAACCCTTTTCATTTTCAGGCATATTAAAATCTATTCCTTTTATCTTTAGATACGATTTAGCTACTCCTATAGTTGGC
>NZ_JAOASI010000083.1 GCF_025210165.1 Tepidibacter sp. | reverse complement strand
GTTGTTTCCGAAAATCACTGTTGTGATTTATTTATAACCTACTGTTTAATTTTCAAAGTTCATTTTGTGTTTTGTGTTTGCCTCGTTGTCGAGGACAAGTAATAATATATCACCTTTAAAACATTTCGTCAACACTTTTTTATATTTTTTTGTTTTTTATTTGTAATTGCTATATTCTAATATATTTTAAATAACATTTTATATATATAAAAAATCTAATTGTTATTGCATTTGTGTAATGGATATTTCATATGCTTTTAAATATATTGAATTTTCAGAAGATTTATGCTATAATTTCCATACATTTATATTTATATCAACTAACTGACAATATAAATATTTAAAATATTTCCGAGGGCGAATATACTTTGTTTTTATCTTTTTGTATTATTTTAAGCTAAATTCGGTTAAATAATATACTTATATTTAGCTGAATTTAAAAAATTAATTTTTATTATTTAAAAAGGGGGAAAATTATAATGTCTGAACAAAAACGTAAGGCAAACTTACTAGAAGCTCTTATTCCTATTGTATGCTTAATCATATTTATAGGGATTGCAGTTTTTAAGTTTGAGGCATCGCCTCACATTCCTTTAATTTGCGGAGCTGTTGTAGCTGCTCTTATGGCTACTACGAGATTGGGCTTTAAGTGGAATGAACTTGAAGAAGGTGTGATGAAAACCATCAACATGGCAATGCAAGCTGTTTTAATTCTTATGATAGTAGGTACAATTATAGGTACATGGATATTAAGTGGTGTAGTTCCTACTATGATATATTACGGACTTAAAATATTATCACCTGGTATATTCCTAGTTGCAACTTGTATAATATGTGCAATAGTTGCCCTTGCTACAGGATCATCTTGGACTACAGCAGGTACTGTTGGTATAGCACTTTTAGGTGTAGGGCAAGGACTTGGTATCCCTAACTATATAGTTGCGGGTGCAATTATATCTGGTGCTTACTTTGGAGATAAAATGTCACCATTATCAGATACTACAAATCTAGCTCCAGCTATGGCAGGTGCTAATCTATTCGATCACGTACGCCACATGCTGTTCACAACTGGACCATCTTTAATAATAGCTCTTATTCTTTATGGTTTCTTAGGTGCCAAATACGCTGGTAAAAACATAGATCCTACTATAATAAATCAAATGCTTAATGCACTAACATCTAGTTTCAACATAAACCCATTATTGTTTCTTCCTCCTATAATAGTAATAACAATAGTTATATTAAAAGTTCCAGCTATTCCATGTCTTATAACAGGTTCTTTACTTGGAGGTGTATTTGCAGCTATATTCCAAAAATCATCTCTTGGAGAAATAATTACAGCTGCTAATTATGGATTCGTATCAGAAACAGGAATTGAAGCTGTAGATTCATTGTTAACTCGCGGTGGCCTTCAATCTATGATGTGGACAGTTTCTTTAATATTATGTGCTTTAACACTTGGAGGTATTCTTGAAAAAACAGGTATGCTTGAAGTTATCGCAGAAAGCGTATTAAAGTTAGCAAGAGGTACTGGAGGGCTTGTTACAGCTACTATATTCTCTTGTATATTCGTAAACTTAGTTACAGGAGAACAATATCTATCAATAGTTATTCCAGGAAGAATGTATAAAGATGCTTATGCCAAAAAAGGTCTTCATCCGAAAAACTTATCAAGAGCACTTGAGGATTCAGGAACATTAACATCTCCTCTTATTCCTTGGAATACATGTGGAGCATATATGTGGGCAACTTTAGGCGTTCATCCAGCTGCATTCTTACCTTATGCATTTTTAAATTTAATAAATCCTATAATATCTATATTCTATGGATTTACAGGACTTACAATGCACAAACTTCCTGAAGAAGAATATATCACAGAATAAATGAAGGGCCCATATCGGGCCCTTATTATATATCTAATTTCCTTATTATAATCTTATTGAGAGGTCTTTTAACATGAAAAATCTATTAGTACCGCTGATATTAATATCATTATCAGTTATAATGAATAAACCCATATATATAGGTATGTCAATTTCCACTTTATTTGTGTATATAAATGCGATATTAAATAAATGCAACTATAAAGATTTAAACAAAAGCATACTATCAAGTATATTGTCTGCAAAACGTATAATAATAATTCTTTCATTAGTCGGGATGCTTACATCATTATGGATGGCTTGTGGAACTATACCTTATCTTATTTATCTAGGTCTTAGTATATTAAAAAAATACAACTTCATATTTTTTTCTTTTCTAATAATGTCTTGCATATCCTACATATTAGGAACTGCAGTTGGGAGTATATCGACTATAGGTGTTGTAATTATAACAATAGGCAGAGCTGTAGGTTTGGATACATCTGTTTTAGCCGGGTCAATAATATCCGGTGCTTTCTTAGGAGATAGATCTTCACCTATATCTAGTGCGTTAAATCTGAATATAGAAATGACAAATTCTAACCCTTATAAACTTATGGATAAAATGAATAAAACACTACTTCCAGCTTTTATAGCCAGTGGTATATTATACTTTATTTTAGGAAAATACAATAGCATAAGTAATTATAGTAAACTAGACAACATTTTAATAAATTTATCAAATAGTTTCAACTTAAACATACTATGCTTAATACCTATTGTGATACTTTTTATACTAATATTAATAAGAATAGATATAACTATATCATTGCTAGCATCATTGTGTTCTAGTTTTTTAATAAGCTTTTTAATTCAACACTCCAATATATATACCTTAACAAAAATATCATTACTCGGATTTAATAAAATTAACTCCACATCTAATATAATAAATGGAGGTGGCTTTCTATCAATGTTGCCAGTTGTATTTACAATCATAAGCGCAACAGCTTTCACTGGTCTATTAGATTCAACCAATAGCCTAAATATCTTAATAAATAAATTAATTTCATCAATAACAAGCAAGTATGACTTACTTAAAAAATGTTCTTTATTGAGTATACTTTTAAATACATTAACATGTAATCAAACTGTTGGAATAATTATTCCTTGTAAATTCATGAAAAATACATTTCTTGATTATAATTTAGAAAAAGAAGATTTAGCCCAATGCTTGAGTGATAGCGGTACAATAACAGTTGCTTTGATTCCTTGGAATATAAATTCTATTGTAGCCTCTACACTTCTAGGAGTATCTTCTATTAATTTTATCCCATATACATTCTTATGTTATCTAATACCTATTACTTTTATATTAAAATCTAGAAAAAATAATAATATAGATATATTTGCTTAAGTGTTTTTTTAAATTATTAATAGTATATAATGTAAGAAAGGGAGGTTTTAGTATGTTAGTAAAATATTTAGGTCATTCTGCTTTTTTAATTCAAACTTCAGAGCATAATATTTTAATAGATCCATTCATAAAAGATAATCCTAATTGCCCAATTAATTTAAAAGAATTGCCTCATATACACTATATATTAGTTTCACATGGTCATAACGATCATATAGGTGATACTATTTTGATATCTAAAAAATATAATAGTACTGTAATATGTAACTTTGAAATATCCTTATATTTATCTAAGTACAATATAAAATGTATGCCAATGCACATAGGAGGATATGTTAAACCTGATTTTGGAAAGACCAAAATGGTTCCTGCTCTACACGGCTCTAGTATTTATGAAGGAACACACTTGATATATGCAGGTAGTCCATGTGGCTTTTTATTAGAAATTGAAAATACTATATTATATCACGCTGGAGATACAGGACTATCTGTAGAAATGACTCTTTTAGAATATGAGAATATAGATTACGCTATGCTTCCTATTGGTGGAGTGTTTACAATGGATATTGACGATTGTATAAAGGCTATAGAGTTTATAAAACCTAAAAATGTTATTCCTATGCACTTTAATACATTCGAACCTATAAATGCAGATCCTGATTTATTGAAAAGTAAAGTTAAATCTTGCAACATCTCTATTTTGAATCCTGGAGAGGATATAAAAATATAGTTTCCTATAGAATAAAAAACTGCGATAAATTAAACTTTATCGCAGTTTTTTATTATGATTTAAGCATGTTGTTCATCTTATCTTCATCAAACCCTAATATTTCTTCGCCTTCTATTAGTATAACCGGAACTGAGGTATAACCCATATTCATCAGTCTCTTTCTATGAGTAACATCTCTAGATATATCGTATTCTATATATTTTAAATTATTTTTCTTAAAATAGTCCTTTGCCATATCGCAATATCCACATGTATTACTACTATATATTTCTATTTTTTTATTCATATCGTATACCTCCCTTAAATACTCATATTAAAAAATTTTATCCGAAAGCTAAGAGTTTTAAAACTCCATCTAAATTAAGTTTCACTTTATCTAGTCACTAAACACTTATTAATATTGCAAATAATGCTTATAGGCTTTGTTTCTTAAAAATAGATGTAAATATAGATTTGATTAATATTTACCCTGTATTATATAGATTTCCCTATGCAAATTTTTAAAACATTTATTTTTTATTTTCATTTAAAAATCTTATAATATATTATAGAATAATCTTACACTATAATAATATGCTCATAAAAAACATAGTTATGCATATATGAAAAATTAAAATAAAAGTTTTAATTTTAGTTTTTTGAAATCATTCCATTATTTAATATAGGGGGATTCAATATGAAAAAAATATTAATACTTTCTGCTTCTACTGGTGGAGGTCACAATAGAGCAGCAAAAGCAGTACAGGAAGAGCTAATTGCTAAAAATATAGACTGTGAGATAATAGATAGTTTGAAATTTGTAAGCCCTACAATAGATACCATAATATCTAAAGGATATGAAAAATCAGCTATGTATACACCAAAAGCTTATGGCACGATCTATAAAATATCAGATCTTAAAATAAGCAAAAATGAAATAAATAGTAACCTTATCCTTACTTATATGATAAGAAAGTTGAAAAAATTAATAAATCAAATGCAGCCAGATGCAATAATCGGAACACATCCCTTTCCTTTAATGGCTGTCAGTAATTTAAAAAAAAATAATATAATAGACATACCTATAATATCAATTCTTACAGATTACACTATACACTCTACCTGGATTCAAGAAGAAGTTGACAATTACATAGTAGGAGATGAATATGTTAAATATCTGTTACAAGAAGAAGGAATCCCTGATTATAAAATATATCCTTACGGAATTCCTATTGAAAAATCATTTTTATCAAGCGATATAGATGGTATAAAAAAAGAGCTTAATTTAAAAAACAAGTTTACTGTTTTATTAATGGGAGGGAGCTTTGGTGCTGGTAATATCAAAGAAGCATTTTTAGATTTATTGAGTATTGACAAGGATTTTCAAATTATAGTTGTTACAGGGAGAAATTCTTCTTTAAAAGATAAAATACAAAAAACTCTAGACTCTATAGATACAAATAAAAATGTGGTTCTACTTCCATTTACAAATAAAATGAATGACCTTTTATCTGTATCTGATGTTTTAATTACAAAGCCAGGTGGCCTTACTACTACAGAGGCTCTATTAAAAGAAATTCCTATGATAGTACCTTATTATATACCCGGTCAAGAAGGCGAAAATCTAGACTTTTTACTAAATAGCGGAGTAGCTCTTAAAACAACCGAAAAATACAATTTAAAAATTTTAATAACTCTTTTAATTGAAAATCCAGATAGGTTGTATAGCCTGAAAAATAATATAAAAAGTTTAAAAAAATTAAATTCATCAGAAAATATATCAAATTTAATATTGTCAAAATTAAATAAAGCAGGCATTTAGCCTGCTTTATTTAGTATCTATTAAAATCGGGGTCATAAAAATCTTCTTCATAATCATATTGAAAATTCTTATAATTATTTTTAAACCCTTCATTTGTTTTAGTTTTTGATTTTTTAGGTTTAATACTTTTCTTGAGTAAGTTTTCTAATTTTTCTTCACATTCATAATCATATTTTTGTTGTTCTCTTAATTTAAAATTTTCTTCTCTTATCTTCTTTATAGCCTCATATTCTTCAGAATTCATAAAGCCTTTCATACTTACACCTCTACTTTAATTTTTATATAATTTATTCAATAAATTATATAAAAATTATATATCACCTATGTATCAAATCCAATAATTATATCTCTCTTCTTCCTTCTAAAGCCTTAGATATAGTTACTTCATCTGCATACTCTAAATCTCCCCCTACAGGAAGTCCATGTGCAATTCTAGTAACCTTTATACCTAAAGGTTTTATAAGTCTAGATATATACATAGCAGTAGCTTCTCCTTCTATTGTTGGATTAGTAGCTAATATAATTTCCTTGACAGTTTCTTCATTAAGTCTTTGAAGTAACTCCTTTATTTTTATCATTTCAGGACCCACTCCCTCCATTGGAGATATTACTCCATGAAGAACGTGGTATTTCCCCATAAACTCTTTAGTTTTTTCCATAGCAGCTACATCCCTTGGATCTTCTACAACACATATAATATCTTCTCTTCTATTCGGATTAGAGCATATATTGCACTTACTAGAATCTGTTATGTTGCAGCATACACAGCAATATTTTATCTGTTTTTTAGCATTTATTAATGCTTCAGATAATTTTTCTACATCTATCATATTCATATTTATAACATGAAAAGCTAATCGTTGGGCTGTCTTCTTGCCCACACCAGGAAGTTTTGAAAACTCATCTATAAGTCTTGATATAGGTCCTGAATAAGTTTGCATATTAGCACCTACTAAAACATTCCAGGAAGGTTAAGTCCACCTGTTAATTTAGACATTTGAGAATTTACCATCTCATCTGCACTTCTTAAAGCTTCATTAACAGCAGATAACACTAGATCTTGAAGCATTTCTATATCATCAGGATCTACAACTTCTGGCTTTATAGCTATATCTAATATTTCTTTCTTACCATTTGCCTTAACTATAACAGCTCCTCCACCAACAGAAGCTTCAACTTCTTTTTCTTCAAGCTGCGATTGCATTTTTTCCATATCTTTTTGCATTTTTTGAACTTGTTTTAACATATTGTTCATATTTCCACCCATTCCTGGGAACCCTTTTTTAGCCATAATTCATCCTCCTTTAAAAATCACTTTGACTTATATTATAGCATATAATAATTATTATGTTTTAAGTTTCTTTTATAGAATTTTTTACTTGTATCATCTCTTTTGGAAATACATTTTCTAGTATTTTTATGCCTTCATCTTCTTGATTATTTGGTGAATTAGTTGTCATTTGGGATTTTAACTCTATTCTTATATTTACATTTTGATCAGTTATATTATTTATAACGCTTTTTATATATGATTTTTCATCATCTCTATTTAATCTATCCTTTATAAATTTGAATTTATCCTCTACAAGCATTACAAGTGTATTGTTATCCATTTCAAAATCATTGATTTCTTTTAACATAGCTTGAATAGACATCTGTTTATCATTTTTCATATACTCTAATATCTCCGGCCATACATTTTCTATTTCTGTAACGTTCGGATCTTTAGGTTTTCTTGTTTCTTTGATGTATTTCTCATTTTTAGATATATCATTTCTAGGGATACTAGCTCTGTTATTTATATTATTATCATTTTTGGATATACTTACACCATTTTTTATTATATTTTCTATATTTTGTATTCTAGTTAAAATAGAATCATCCTCTAATTTAAGTACAGGTTGGGATAATTTCATTATAGCTATTTCAAGTGATATTCTAGAATTAGAAGAATATTTTATATTATTTTGAGTATCAGATAATAAATTAATTATTCTTATTACATTGTTTAAATCTACACTTTCAGATTGATTTTTTAGTAAGTCTATAGTCTCTACTGGTAAATTTATTATTTCATATAATTCATGGGATACTTTACAAACCATTAGATTTCTGAAGTGATCTATTAAATCTGTTAAAAAATTCTTTATATCTTTACCACAAATTATTAATTCATTCAATAATTCAAGTGCATGCTTAGTATCTTGTTTTATTATATATTCACTCATATCAAATAAAAAATCTATATTAACAGTTCCAAGAAGATTGACTACATCAGAATACTTAATTTCATTTTCACTATATGACACACATTGATCTAATATACTCAGAGCATCTCTTAATGCTCCTCCTGAATTTCTAGCTATCAAGTTCAATGCTTTTTCTTCTACTTGAATATTTAAGTCGTCACATATTTTTTTCATACGTATAACTATATCATCTACTTTAACTCTTTTGAAATCGTATTTTTGACATCTAGATAATATTGTAGCAGGTATTTTATGCGCCTCAGTAGTTGCAAGTATAAATATTATATAGTAAGGAGGCTCTTCTAATGTCTTTAATAATGCATTAAATGCTCCTTGAGATAACATATGAACCTCATCTATTATATAAACTTTATATTTTCCTTTTGTCGGAGGATACTTTACATTTTCCCTTAATTCCCTTATATCATCTACTCCATTATTAGATGCCGCATCTATTTCAACAACATCCATTATACTGTCATTTAATATTCCCTTACAAATTTCACATTCGTTACATGGCTCATGATTACTTGGATTTATACAATTAACCGCTCTTGCAAATATCTTAGCAGTAGATGTCTTCCCAGTACCTCTTGTTCCAGAAAACAAGTATGCATGAGCTATATTATTATTATCTATTTGATTTTTTAGTGTTTTTGTTATATGTTCTTGGCCTATAACATCCTCAAATTTTAATGGCCTATATACTCTATATAATGCCTTATGCATAAAATCACCTCTATGTATATTCATTCTTATATATTATATACTAAAAAAAAAAAGACTTCTATGGGGGAAGAAGCCTTCTAAATAGGGGAGAAATTGAAAATATATTTAATTTTCTTTTATATTATTATCATTTTTCAGATTTATATACATTAAAAATTCATATACTCGCTAACGCGGTGACTCATGTCGCCAACAAGTATAACAACTCTGTTGCTTATACTTGGTTTCTATTATAGTTCTCTTACGCATAAATAAAGTCTCTATTATAAAATAGAGACTTTGTTTTTTATATTAAATGCTGTGCACCATATATTGTCCTAACCCCATAAACGTTACCTAGACAGTTAACTCAATTTAGGCAACCCTACGGCACATGAAAGTGATCACTTACCGTTGCTTCCTTCCGGACCTGGCGGAGTTCATGAGCTTTCATTGCGTAGGACCCAAACATCATCACCACTTATCTAGGGCAGCTCTACAGGAATTAGGCCTCCATATGGAATTCAACCCTGCTATAGCGGATTGCAGGTTACAGGGCACCGCTACCTCCCCGTCTAGCACAGCAAACTTTAAAATCATTTTTAATTTTTATTGGCGGAGAAAGCGGGATTCGAACCCGCGATACAGTTTCCCGTATACACGCTTTCCAGGCGTGCTCCTTAAACCGACTCGGACATCTCTCCTTAACGCTTTCTTAGTTTCCTAAAGAAATTCTTTATAATAGAAGATGTTGCATCTTCTAATACTCCAAATGTTATATCTACATCTTTATTTTGTAAGAAATCTTGTTTTAATTTGAGCTTATACTCAGAATCTAAAGTCTTAGTATTTTTAGTTCCAATCACTAAAGTTTTTATTCTAGATTCGTTTATAGCTCCCAAACACATAATACACGGCTCCATAGTAACATATAATCTGCATCCTATAAGCCTCCATCCTCCTAATACTTTTGCAGCTTCTCTTATAGCGAGTATTTCTGCATGTGCTGTTGGATCCTTCATTGTTTCTCTTAAATTATGTGCTCTTGCTATTATTTCATTATCTTTTACTATAATAGCTCCTATGGGAATCTCTTCTTTTAAATAAGCTTTATGAGCTTCTTTTAAAGCTTCTTTCATGTAAAAAGAATCTTCCATATTTCCTCCTAAGCTTATATAGTACCATTATGATTTGACTTCTATATCTTTATTATTGAAGTTGACAATTTCTATAATACCATATCTATTTTAATTTTTCAACTTTTATTATCTTACTATTAATGTATATTATGTATTTTTATATATTTTATTCATGGTATAGGGTTTTACATTCAAACCCTATACCAATCAAATTTCACTTGATTATTTAGTTATTTCTTCTACTCCACCCATATATCCTCTTAAAACTTCTGGTACTACTACTGAACCATCAGCTTGTTGATAGTTTTCAAGTATTGCAGCAAGAGCTCTTCCTATTGCAACTCCTGATCCATTAAGAGTATGAACATACTCTGCTTTAGCCTTTTTATCTCTTTTAAATCTTATTCCAGCTCTTCTAGCTTGGAAATCTTCAAAGTTTGAACAAGAAGATATTTCTACGTATCTATTATAGCTTGGCATCCAAACTTCTAAATCATATTTAAATGCAGCTGTAAAACCTAAATCTCCAGTACATATCTTAACAACTCTGTAAGGAAGATTTAATAATTGAAGAACTTTTTCTGCATCATTTGTAAGCTTTTCAAGTGTTTCATAAGAATCCTCTGGCTTTACAAAGTGAACTAACTCAACCTTATTAAATTGATGTTGTCTTACAAGACCTCTTGTATCTCTACCTGCAGATCCTGCTTCTGATCTAAAGCATGGTGTGTAAGCGCAATATTGTATAGGAAGAGTTTCTCCATCTATTATTTGATTTCTATGAATATTTGTAACTGGTACTTCTGCTGTTGGAATTAAGAAATATTCTTTTCCTTCTATCTTAAACATATCTTCTTCAAACTTTGGAAGTTGTCCTGTTCCAACAAAGCTATCTCTATTAGCCATAAATGGAGGTAGTACTTCGCTGTATCCTGCTGTTGTATGAGTATCTAAGAAGAAGTTTATTAAAGATCTTTCTAGTCTAGCACCTAAGTTTTTATATAATGTAAACCTTGACCCTGTTATTTTTGATGCAGTTTCAAAATCTAATATTTCAAGATCTGTACCTATATCCCAGTGAGCTTTTGATTCAAAATCAAATTTCGTTGGTTCTCCCCATTTTCTAATTTCTACGTTGTCATCATCCGTTGTCCCTTGTGGAACATTTGGATTAGGTACATTAGGTATTCTCATTAAATTATATTCTATCTTGCCTTCTACTTCTCTAACCTTTTCATCTAGAACTTTTATTTCATCAGAAAGTTCTTTTAATTTAGCCATTATTTCAGTAGTATCTTTTCCTTCTTTCTTAAACTTAGGAATTTCTTTTGATGCTACATTTTGCTCATTCTTCATTTTCTCAACTTCTTGTAAAATTTCTTTTCTTTGATCGTCTAATTCTAATACTAAATCTAAATCAAAATCTTTTTCTCCACGTCTTCCCATAGCTTTTTTTATTGCGTCTAAATCATTTCTTATTCTTTTTATATCTAACATTATTACTCCTCCTTGTATTTTTTTTATATTTCCTTAAGCATAAAAAAAGCCCCCGTCCCTATGAAGGGACGAAAGCTTATATCTTCCGCGTTGCCACCCTGATTGGTTATTAAAAACCCTCTCAATGTCTTTAACGACGACCACCGTTCAAACCTACTTTATTTCAGCTTGACAGCTCCAGAATGGATTCAAAAGTAACTGACGTGAGTTTCCACCAACCACTCACTCTCTGATGACAATTATCTCTTTACTAGTTTCTTTCACAGCTTTTTAAAATTATTATAAACTATTTGTTGTTTATTATACGCACTTTATCAAATTATTTCAAGTGTAATTTTATATTTTTTAGAAAAAAATTAGTTTAATAATTCTCACAATGCACCTCAAAATACCCCTGACCCACCTTACAAACTGGACATAGATTAGGTGCTAATTCTCCTTCGTGTACATATCCACATACTCTACACTTCCATAATGTTTTTTCTTTCTTTTCGAATACTTCATTATTTTTAACATTTTCAGCAAGCTTTAAATATCTTTCTTCATGCTCTTTCTCAACCTTTGCTATCATATTAAACGAAGCTGCAATAGCGCTAAATCCTTCTTCCTTTGCTGTTTGAGCAAAGTGAGGATATAACTTATCCCACTCTTCATTTTCACCCATTGCAGCATATTTAAGATTTTCCAAAGTAGTATTTTTTCCAATAGGATATGTAGCAGCAACATCTACAGGTACAGGAAATTCTTCTCCCTCTAAACCTTCTTTTATATGGTCAAAAAATATTTCTGCATGTATCTTTTCATTATCTGCAGTTTCTAAAAATAATTCAGTTATTTGATCATATCCTTCTTCACTTGCTATTTCAGCATAAAACGTATATCTATTTCTAGCTTGAGATTCTCCAGCAAAAGCCTTCATTAGATTTTCTAGTGTCTTAGTTCCTTTTAATTTCATAAAAAATGCCTCCTCTTAATTCAAACTTTCATACAAATTAAGTGTAGGCATTTTTTACATTTTTTATTCCATTTTATGGTTTATTTTTCTATTTCTAATTGTTTATGATATACAACACTTTGAGGATATGGTATCTCTATCCCATTTTTGTCAAATTCATACTTTATTTTTTCCATTAAATAATAATACTCATCCCAATAATCAGCTGTTTTAACCCAAGGTCTTGCAGCTATATTTATAGAGCTATCTGCAAGTTCGTGAACTCCAATTATAGGCTCTATATCTTTTAAAATTTTCTTATCTTCATCAAATACTTTTTTAATTATATTTTTTGCAGTTCTTATGTCACTATCATAAGATATTCCAAATATAAAATCTATTCTTCTTTTACCTTGTAATGTGAAATTTGTTATATTGTCTGATGTTAATTTGGCATTTGGAACTATTATTGTTTTGTTGTCTGGTGTTTTGAGTATCGTATTGAATATTTGAATCTCCTCAACGCTTCCCTCTGTAGATGCACCTTGTATATAATCCCCGGTTCTAAATGGCTTAAATATAAGAATCAATATTCCAGATGCAAAATTTGATAATGTACCTTGGAACGCAAGCCCTACAGCAAACCCAGAAGCCCCTAAAACAGCTACAAATGAAGTTGTAGACATCCCTAGGTTATTAAGTGCTGATACACTCACAAATACTATACAAAGTACATATACAAGCTGTGAAACAAACGAAATCAACGATTTATCTATGTTGGATTTTTTTAGAAACCTATTAGTTATATTCTTTATTTTTTTTGAAAAAAACATTCCAAATACTACTATAAATATTGATCCTAGAATATTCATTCCATACTTAGCTACATCTACTTGAATGCCTTTTAATATCTCAAATGTCTCTATACTCATTATCTAGTCTCCTTATATTATACTTTTAACTAAACTATTGTTACTCATTTGCCAACTTATTTAATATATCTCCAAGTTCCTTTAGGTATCTTCCATACGCTTCAAAATTTCCTTCTTTTAAACTACTTCCAGCTTTGTTATATAAATCGTTAGCTTTCTTAATTAATTGATCTTTATCTAAGTCAACATTAGGCTCATCTGTTGTTTCATCTATTATAACATTTTGATTATCTGATTTGAACATGGTATTTAATGCCTCTTGTAGTGTATCCCTCATAACTACCTTATCTTTATAGGCTACAAATATTTTTTCTACTGCTGGTATACTATTTTGTGCATCTGATTTAATGTATAAAGGCTCAACATACAGTATAGAGTTTTCAATAGGTATAGTAAGTAGTGTGCCTCTTATAACAGTAGATCCCCCTGTATTCCATTGAGTTAAATCCTTAGATATCTCAGGATCTTTATCAATTTTTGCCTCTATTTGCTCAGGACCTAGTATATTCTTATCTTTAGGGAATTTATATACTATAAGCTGACCGTATTTATCCTCATCATTTCTTGCTACAAATAATGCTGTCATATTTTGTTTTCTCTGTGGAGTATATGGTATAGTAAGTAAAAACTCCGCCTCGTCCTCATTAGGAAGTTTGAAAGTTATATAGTTTGATTCTATATCTAAAGATTCACCTTCTTCTTGACTTTGAGTGTTTTTAGATTTCTTAGCCACTTCCCACTTGTCTTCCTTGTTATAAAATACCTCTGTATCTTTCATATGATAAGTCTCATATACTTTAGCTTGTATATCAAATATAATTTGAGGATATCTCATATGTTTCTTTATATCTTTAGGCATATCATTCATAGATTTAAATAAATTAGGGAATATCTTGTTATACGTATTTATCATAGGATCATTTTTATCAGCTATATAAAAATCTGTAGTTCCATCATAAGCATCTATAACGACTTTAAATGAATTTCTTATATAGTTTATGCCATTATTTGAGTATGGTTGAGAATATGGATATTTAGATGTATGAGTATATCCATCTATCATCCAGTACATCTTCCCATTAGATATTACTAGATATGGATCTTCATCAAATGCTAAAAATGGAGCTATCTTTCTAACTCTTTTTTTTATATTTCTATTTAGAATTATCTTACTATTAGAGTCTATACTTGAAGCTACTAGGAATTTCAAGCTTCCTTGGTCTATACTGTATAATATTCTATTAAATAGAGTAAGATTTATACCCGCTTTTCCCTTGTATTCAGAAAAAGCATTAGTTTCTCCTTTAGGATAGTCAAATTCTTTTTCTGATGTATTTGTAACTATATAATCATCAGTAAGCTCTCCAAAGTATATTTCGGGTCTATTAATATCTAATCCTTCAACTAAAGATACAGGTGGTATATCCTTTATAACCATTTTAGGCTCTCCACCAGGAGTTATTTCATTTACTGGTGACATAGTAAGTCCATATCCATGAGTATATTTTATGTGCTTATTAAGCCAAGTTTTTGCCTGCTCATCTAATCTATCTTGATCTATCTCTCTAGCCGATAAAAATACTTGATTCAGCTTACCATCGATCATATATCTATCAATATCAACATCATTAAAATGATAGTATGGTCTTAATGTCTGAAGCTGATTATAAGTTTCTTTAGTCGGTTTATAATCATTTATACTTATATTACTTAGAGTCTGCTCATTTTTTAATATATCTTCTATAGTTATATTTTGTTCAGCTAAGAAGTTTTCTTCTTTTACTTCATTAAGATTATATGCATTCTTAGTATAATTTATATTGTACTCTAAGAATTTCTTTTCTTTTGCTATCTCGTTTGGAGATACTATAAAGTTTTGAACTCCAGCTTGTATTGCCGAAGAGCTTATACTTATAATTATTAGTATTATCGGTCCTATAAGCAGTGTTCTTAGCCTTCTCTTCTTATAAGCTATTACAACGAATAAAGCTGATGCTAATGCTACTATAGCAGATAATCTATATACCCATAGATTTATATTAACATCAGTATAGCTTGCACCATAAGCTACTCCTCTTGGAGAATAAAGAAGTTCAAATGATGTCAAATAACTCTTAATAGCTATTATTATAAAGAACGCGACTCCTATAACCGCTATTTGATTTAATGCAAGATTTAAAACATTCTTTAATATATCTCCTATATTGGATATATCATGTAAGTTTCTAACATTATCATCAAACTGATTTCCTTTCTTGAACGACGCTAACATTAGATAATATACAATAGTTATTATAAATAAAAATACTAATAACCCTACTATTATGTTTAATATTTGATTTATTAAAGGTAACTTAAATACATAAAACGAAATATCATTATTAAATATAGGGTCCTTTATATTGAATAATGTTGCATTTGTAAATTGAAGTATCTCCATCCATAAGCTTGATGATATCCTCAAGCTAAAAAGCAAAGATATAATAATTGTTCCTAATAAAGTTATAATCCTTATAGGTTTTTCCTCTTCTTTAGAAGTTACTACATTCATATGTAGATAATAACTTTTCTTTATTCCAGTTAAATATATATATATTAGTATTCCTAATATAAAGAATATAGGAACTGCTATATATAATTTTGAAAATATTTGTTTTATAAAAGTAGATGTATATCCCACTTCTTTAAACCAGTTGTAGTCGGATAGAAAAGTAATTATTTGAGAAAAAAATCCAACCACTGTAATTGCCATTAATACAAGCAATGCTGTAAGTATTCTTTTAGATTTACTCACATGAATCCCCCTTTCAGATTTTAAATTTTATTTACTCATGTTAAATATTTCATATATTAATTTTTATTACTAGTAGTATACCAAAAAATATATTGATTATATACTTCATTTGATTATATAATCAATATATTTTTCGACTTATATGTTTGGAAGATGTTTTTATTAGATGTATTTGACCTGAATTTATCAGAAAAGTATAAGTTTAGAATATAAAAATCATATTTTGTAATTTCCTAGGAAATAGAAGTGTTCTCATATTAAATTTGATATATCTTGAAAGATGAAGAAATTTCTAAAACAATATTATTTAATATATATTATTCTACTACATTAACAATTTCTAAAATCCATTTTTCAAATTCATCACACAATTCTTCAAAATTATTACATTCTTCATCTATTCTTAGATATTTATTATCTTCTGTAGAATTTTCTAAATATTTTATAATTTTCTCATCTAAAATACAATTATCACAACAATCATAAAATACTATTTCACTATTATCTTTTAGAGAATAGCCATAACCTACAAATACAGTGCCATTAATAATGCATTCTGGATGGCCGTGTCCTTTATACAAATCAAAATTAATTTTTGAATTATTAATATCTTTCATAAATTCAATTAAATTTTCATAGTTAACATAAAATCCTTGTAAATCACTTAAATTAACACTATCTTTTAAATTTCTTATAGTTAGATGTAAGTCTATAATTTCTTTGCTCCAATTATTTTGATCTATATCTTTTAATATATTCCATTCCTTTTTAAAGAAATTTAATATATGCTCTTCATCTACTTTTTCACTATAAATTATGGCATATTTCATCTTTTTACCTAATGTCATAATAATCCTCGCTCCTTATAAATTTCTAATTATTTTTAATTAATCACATATATCTAATTTATTTACAACTAATTTTATTTTAATAATTACAAAAAATATTTGACAGTAGTTGAATAAAACTATTATGAATAGTATACTATAAGTATAATAAAAGTTAGAAATATACTTAACAAAAAGAATTATAGTCTATTTCACAGTAGAGTGTAGTTCCAATTAATTCAATAATTAATCATTTTTCTTGAACTTGATTTTTATATCAAGCTCAAAGCCACCCTTACTGGCATTCGGGTGGCTTTTTACTTTATCGTATATATAATTGGTAATTAAACCAAATATAATAGTAAAAATAGAATCCATACTTCATCACCTCCTTCCATTCAGAAGTAGGTTTTTTTAGTATGGAACCACCCTCTATAGACTATAATTCCTATTAACTATTATAACACAATGTATCTTTCATATGTTTTTTTGGAACAACTTATTCTATAATTATAAAATAAACATATACTTACTTTTTCTAATCATATCCACAAACTTTTTAAATAACAAGTATAATCTATAATATTCCTTATACAAAAATCAGAACCACCTTTAAATAAGTTCAGATATTCCTTAACACTTATTTGCTCATATATCATATCTTCTTATATTTGATTTTTTGTATATTCTTTAATCACTTTTATATTTTTTTCTCTAGTTGCTACATATTATACTTTATCTTGAAATTCTAATTTCTATATTGATTTATCTTTTAAATTTGCCCTATTTATACACATTAAAATTATTTTTTGAATATATTTAATTGCTTATATAATGACTCTATTATAAGATTTTACTTTTCATTTATAAAATACTGATATATAATAAAAATGTAAAAATATAGGCTATTAAGGAGGAAAACATGGAGAAAAGAAATTTTAATATATTACATAATATGAAAGATAAAAGAATTAACTGTTATTCAATTATGATGTCAATGGAAGTACATGATTATTTAGAACTAATAGAAAAAGCATACAAAGAAAACGGCGGAATAGAAGGTCAAAGACAACCTTTAAAAACAAAGTCTGCAAAAAGAATTAGAGAAACTATGAAAAATGATATAGAAAAAGGTACTGTACTTCCACCATTAGTAATAGGTTGTGTTATAGATAATTTAGATGATGTTGGTCATTGTCTTGAAGATATAAATAATGAATTATGTAAAAAAACAATATATGAACTATTATCACAAAATACATTGAGTATAATAGATGGAATGCAAAGAACAACTGCTTTAAAGGAAATATGTGATCATACTGAGGACTTTTCATTTTCTTTGAGAATAGAATTATGGATTACTAATTCTGCTAATAGTTTAATATATAGAATGCTAGTATTAAATACAGGTCAAATATCTTGGGGATTAAAAAAACAGCTAGAAGTTGTATTTTCTCATGTAAAAAAAGAACTTCAAAGCAAAATAGACGGGATTGATTTAATAGAAAGTACTGATAGGTCTAGAGCAACAAAACCAAAAAAATATCAATTGAGTCACTTGGTTGAATTGTACCTCAGTTATTCTACTAGAAAACATGACGTCAACCTAAATGAAAAGGTAACTGAAGAATTTGCTAAACAAGATATAATAGAAAGAAGTTATGACGACGACCACTTGAAATATTTCATTGGATTAATAAAACATTTAGTAAATCTAGATGAAATATTCTTCAAAGATAACGGAGTGGATAAAAGGCTATTTGGGGACCAATATGCAAGAATAGGATTTATAGTATCACTGTCTAAGGAGATTTTTGGAAGACCCGGAAAACACTACGATAGCAATATAATAGCTAAAAACTATACAAAATTAGATGAAAGGCTAGAACTTTTTATAACTAAACTAAAAGAAAAAAATCCAGATGATTTAAATAAATTCTATCAGGCTGATTGGTTAAAAGATTCAACAAATCATTTAAACAAAAAGCAACTACCTGAATTTTATGAAAGAGCATTTAAATCATTAATTGAAGAAGATTTTGATTTGGAAAAAATAGATAATATGGAAATCTGTTGGAGAGCATAATCTAGAAAGGTATAATAATAATGTCAAAAAGTTATAGAAGTATAATGAAAAACTTAAAAAATTATATAGAATCAACTTTTAATGTAGTGATATCGGAGAAAAATTTAAATATAGATTATAAAACCTATACTAAAAGTTATAAGAAAACAGAATACGAAAAAGAACTAGATGAAGATGCAAAAGACTGGTTTCAAAACATTAAATTATATGATTTTGATTATACTTTTTTTAATGAAAAAGTTATTTTTTTCAAATATATTAATCAAAAACAAAATTCACATAAACAAGGAACTTATATGCTATACTCATCACTAGAAAAAATAGATTTTCCTCCAGAATTAAATAGTTTTATGGAAAATGTAGAATTAAATTTAGGTATGTTTTTAAGTTTATTTGAAAAAGAAAAAGTAGATTGGTATCCTTTAACAATAAATGATATTTCTAATGATGCTCTAATTGATATTCTTGATTTAAAGTATGATTCTAATACAGTAAATCATGAATTTGGAGATATTTTAGGTTTATTTGGGTCTATTTCTGTTTTCAAGATAAAAGAAGAATTTTTAGACAATAACTCTGATTTAATAGACTTAGAAAATTTTAAATTTAGAACTTTAGGTATTTTAAAAGCAAATCAAAAACAGAATAATATTTTAAAAGGTTCTTATTTATCAATGGAATCTATAGAAGAATATAAAAAAGTATTTATAAATGATGTTAATAAATTTCCATATGAAAATTTATATCTTAGCTTAAATCATAATTCTCCAAAATATATTGTAAGACGATACGCAAAATGATAATTTATATAAAATGATATAAGTATTGATTTTAAAAGGTTTGAAAAGATTTTATACAAAGGAAGCAAACTGATAAAGAAGACTATTTTTCCTTTGATTCAAAATAGAATAATTATAGGAGTTTATAAGTTTTTTAAATGCTAGACATATTGTATTATAGGTAAATAAGGGATATTTCAAAAATATGTATATAGAAATAAAAAAAGTAGTTAATCTTTTTACTAAGGAACTACTTTTTTTATTTTGAAACATATTTAATTACTATTTTTAAAAAATATTAGAATATTTCTCAAAGATTCATCTATATCATTAACTTTTAAATTATATATTTCTTCTAATTGGTTTTCTTCAAAACTAATTTGATTCCCATTTGAGATTTTATGAAAAGATTTTACCATATTATTTATATTATTCAATATAATTTCTACTAGTTTTAGATATTCTAACTTTTTTTCATGCTCTACAAAACCTATATCAATAATCTCCGAAAAAATAATATCTAATTGGGAAGCTCTTGAGCGAATTAGTGGATTATTACTTTGCAAAAGATTATTAAATTTACTTGTTGCACCAAGTAAATTTAACTCAGTTAATTCTTCTAATTCATATATGTATTTAGGTTCTTCTCCATTTTTTAACCAAAATTCATTAATTTCAAATTCTTTACAAATAAGCTTAACAAGAGCATCAGAAGGGACTGTTTTTCCTTTTTCAATTTTAGATATATGAGCATTTGTAACACCTATCCTTTTAGCAAATTCAACTTGAGTAAGATTATAGTCTTTTCTAATTATATTAATTCTCGTATTTATAGTATACATAAGCACCTCCAAAAATAAACTAATTCAACTTGGTTATTGACAAATCAACTCAGTTGAATTAATATAATATTAACTAAGTTGATTATAAATCAACCGTAAACATGTTGCAAGGAGTTGATTTTGTTGAAATTTAAAGATTTAGGAGAAATTATAGCCCACAATTTACAAAAACAAGATAAAAGTCAAACGTGGCTAGCAGAAATCACAGGAGTAACAAAAAGTCATATTTGTCATATCATAGCTGGCAGATGTAAGCCATCAACAAAACTACTACTCAAAATATCAAAGACATTAGATATTGATATTAAAATTATGCTGGAATTATTATAGTATAAGAATCAAAATCAAAGTAGGTGGTAATATGGTTTGGGTTACACCCAAAGAAGTATCTGAGTTAATGTTAATTACAGAAAGAGCTGTAAGACAACATGTGAAAAAGGGAAACTTTAATGATAATTATCGGTATATTGATGGTAACGGAAGAGGGAGAGGAGGAAAAATTCTACAAATCTTACTTACTGCATTACCAGAATATGCTCAAGCAAAATACTATAAAAAATTTGTTGAGGATGAAGAAAAAATAAAGATTATACCTCAAAAACAACTTAATGGAATTGAAAAATATACAGTTAGCCAAAAAGAAAAAGGACAAAGAAGAGCTAATGTAATTGAGAGGTACAAGAAATTTGAAAAAAATAAAATTAAATTAGGAGAAAAGTCAAAAACAAAGATAAAAGAAATGTTTATCGAGTTATGGAATAGTGAACATCCTGAATTTACTTTATCCATCGCCTCTTTATACAAATGGTTAAAGAAGTCTAAAACTGCAAATCCTGATAAGTTAGTAGATAAAAGAGGTGGACATAATAGAGGAAAAAGCTCTATTCCAGAAGAAATGTGGGATTTATTTTGTAAATACTATCTAAGACAAACACAACCGACTATTAAATCCTGTTATGAAGCTGTAAGACTTGAAGCAAACTCAAAAGGAATTACAATTCCCTCATGCAAGGCTTTTGAATATGCAGTTAAAAAGATTCCAGAATCAATTTTAACGATTGGTAGAGAGGGAATGAAAGCCTTTGAAGATACTTGTGTCCCTTATGCAGAAAGAGATTATACAACACTTGAATCTAATGAATTATGGGTATCAGACCATCACCTTTGGGATGTTCATGTTCTAGTTAAAGTTAATGGAGAATATAAAAAGGTAAGACCTTGGGGAAGTTATTGGATGGATATGCGTTCTAATATTATGGTATCAGGACTTTTAAGAGACCAGACACCTAATTCAGATGCTGTTTTATGTAGCTTTGCACAAGGGGTAAAAAATTATGGAATCCCAAAGGCTGTATACCTTGATAATGGTAAAGATTATAAAGCTCTTGACCTGTTTAATTCAGACAAAGACAGAACAAAAGCAGCATCTTTAGCTGTACAAATGGATTTAGATGTTCATTATGCAATACCATATAATGCAAAGGCAAAACCTCTTGAGAGGACTTTTAAAACCCTTGAAAGTCAGTTTTCTAAACTCTTTAAATCATATCTAGGTATGAATGCTGTTAAGAGACCTGTTGACCTTAAATATCTTGGATTAGAAGAATATCCTACACTTGAAGAGTTTAAGGAAATACACGACCAATGGATAGAAGAGTTCTATAATAGAAGTCCTCACAATGGACTTGAGATGAATGGTAAAACACCAGAGGAAGTATTTGTTATAAATTTAAAGGAAAAAAGAACTGCACCAGAGGATGTATTAAGACTTTGGCTTATGCGTACTACAAGACCTCGTAAGGTACATAGAAATGGTGTTACTATTGATAAGGTAAATTATTACTCTACTGATATGGTAATGCTTATTGGAAAAGAAGTTTATATAAGATATAACCCAGATGATAAAGAAGTTGTATATATATATGACCTCAATGATAATCCTCTTTGTACTGCATTAAAGAGAAAAAAAATGTCTTTTAATCCTACCAAAGAGGAATACAAACAGTTGGCAAGTGAAAAGAAAACAGCAAGACGACTAGTTAAAGAAGCTCTACCAAATAAAGATGATTATATTGGAAGTATTGAAAATATTAAAGATATTTTAGAAATGAAAAAAGAAGAAAACGAGCAAAAGAATATATCACAAAATATAAATCCTACAGTCATTGTACCTGTTCGTAATAGTAAGCTTGAAGCTGCTAGTAAAAGGTTTGATATGGATACTATTGAGAAAATGAAAGAGGATGCACTTATAAAACAGGAAGAGCAAGAGGAACAAAATACTCAAAAACTAAAATCATATGCTCAAGCATTAAATAAATTTTATGAAGAAGGACTTAAAACATCAATAAAATAAATGGTAAAGGAGTTAATACTATGAATAATTATTCTAAACTTGATAATCAAACAAAAACACCTAAATTTGCATCTACAAATGCTGCTGAAGCTATAATGCTTGCTACAAGATTTGCTCATGCTAATAGAGATATATCTCTTATCTATGGTGAGGCAGGGTTAGGAAAGTCATTTTCCCTTAATCACTATGCAAATACACATGATAAAGTTATTTATGTAGAAGCAAGAGAATGCGATAGGTCAACAAAAGGTATTGCAGAAAGAATTCTAAAGTCAATGGGAAAAAGTAAAACAGGAACTGATAGAGTTCTTATAGATACTATAATTGAAACTTTGAAGGGTTCTGAAAAGCTATTAATAGTAGATGAAGCTCAACATCTAGGACTTAGAGCAATCGAAAATATGAGAGCTATAAATGATGAAGCTAAAATAGGCATAGTCTTATGTGGTAACCCTACTGTATATGATAGAATGCATGGAAAAGGACAAGCACACTTTGCACAGCTCTTTAGCCGACTTGGCATCAAAAGGAGAATATCAGAACCCACAAGAAAAGATATTGAAAAAATCTTTACTAAATTTAACCTAGATAATAGTTGTATAGATTTTTTACATGCTATGTCTCTTTCATGGGGAGGTCTTAGAAACTCCATAAAGATTTTTAAAATGGCTTATGACCTTTCCTCTGCATCAAGTGAAACCCTTTCATTAGCTCATTTTGAAACTGCTTATCAGTTCAAAAATGGCGAAGAATAAAAAGATTAAATAAACAGTGTTGCACCACTGTTTATTTAAATATTATGCCATATTTCAAAGTTTTATTCAATAAATTAAAGGAGATGGAACAAATGGGCAGAAAAATCGAACTCATAACCCAAGCACAGAAAAAAAAGATTTGGGTAGAAGCTAAAAAACTTGGAATAAGCAAAGATGGTTTATATAAATTAATACTAGATAATTACGAAAAAGAACATATGTCAAACCTTACAAAGCAAGAAGGTATTGAAATTATAGATTGTTTTATTGAATTGAATGAAGAAGAACAAAATGATAAAAGAGAAGGAATGATAACTAATAGTCAGGAATGGAAAATAGATTTGTTAAGAGCAAAGCTTGGATGGGATATAGACCATTTAAATAAATTCATAAAGAAGTATGCTCATGTTGAACATATTAACTGGCTTACTTTAAATGGAGCATCAAATATTATAGAAGGATTAAAAAATATAGAAAAGAGAACAAATGAAGAAAAATCAGATATTTCAAGGGGGTAGATTATATGCATTATGAAGTTAAAAAAACAAATTATATAACATGTGATGATAATTATATAAATCCTATCGCTGTTTTTTTAAATAAAGAAGGTTTAGATACAGAAGATGTATTTAAATTCATAGATGATATGGAAGAAAACATAAGCAAAGGAAATACTTTTGATACAGAATACTTTAAAGAAGCAAAGGACTATATAGATAATTGGAAAAATGAAGAAGATACGTATGACGCATATAGAAAATTCAATTACTATATAGATAAATTGCAATGGCTTAAAGTTAAAAACGCAAAGACTTCTTACTATAATGAAAGAAGAAAAATAGAGAATGAGATTATAAGTAATTATCCTGATTTAAAATATCCTATCTTAAATCTTGGTGTTTATTCATTAGGATATAGACAAGTTTTAAGAGAACTTTATAAAGAAGCTCTTTTAGATATATTTAGACATTTTGAAGATTAAATATCAGAAATTCTCAAAATAAATTGCAAAAGGAGAGATTGAAATGTTTAATAAAATAGTTTGCAACTTATCAGTTCAAAATGCTAACATAATATATAAATTTTTAAAAATAGGATTCAAATTTCATAATGGACAACCTAACCCATTTATAGAGATATAGTTAGACCCCCGTTATAACGCGTTATAATGGGGGTCTTTCTCTTTTGTAGATAAAATATACTATAGTCACATAAAAATCAATTTAAAAGCATTTAAAGACTTATCTATTATATTGCTTTAAGTCTTCATCAGATACTCCTAAAAGCTTACTGGCATTTGATTCTTCAAACAAATATTTTAAAGCTACTACATCATCAGAAGCATATTTTATTTCACCTAAAGGAACTATTTGAGGAGCATTCCCAAGATATTCTCTAAAATCATCTATATCTTTAAGTGCCATTTTTTTAGCCCACGGCTTCTGCCCAGGTGTAATTTTTCCTGCTTTTATTCCCATAAGAACAAGACTATCTACTTCTTTTTTATGAGATTCTATTTTAATTGAATTCACTTCCATTTCAAGATTTTGTTTCTGATTTACTAATTGCATTATAGTTTTTCTAATATCCTCAACAGTAGATTCATTTGAAAGAGAGAGCATTTTTTTAAGCTCTTTAATAAACTGGTCTACTTCATTTGACTTAGTTGATTTTGGTTCATCTAATTGTGCATCAGAACTATTTATTATGGGTGTCATTCCATCTATTGCAGGTGTATTAGTAAGAGCCACAGAATGAAGTTGTGCTGCTTTTTTATCTGACTTTCTTACATAAATTACAGGTGAAAGATATCTATATTCTTTGTTTTTAAGATACATAGCAGCCTTTTCAGACCATTCTACTTTACCATAGATTCCATCTGTTGATACGTCTAACTCTTTCACCCATCCAGCAGCAGGAGCTTCTACATTTTCAAGAGTTTGATGCTCATAGTCTACAACAATATCAAGTTTTCTATCTTTAAAAGCATTTTCAATTAAATCATACGATTCTACATCAACTACAAAATCTCCTTTTTGAGATTTCACAAGTCCTAAAGGAAGAATTTTTATTTTATCAGGAACACCATCTATTGAGACACTATTTGAAATTAATATATAGTTATTCATTTATTATTTCACATCCTTTTCATATTTATTCATCTATTTCACCTGTAGATCCAAAGACAAGTTGCCAAAGACCATATCCAGCATTACATCTAGAATCAACTCCATAGATATATCTTTTTTCAAAGAAAACATTATCATCTCTTTCACCATCTCTGGCTACAAGTTTTGGAGGTTTTCTATTTTGGAAGATAAAAGGTTTTATTGCTTTTTTAGTGCAAAATAAGAACCATGCATCTGGTGTATCTATTAATTCAGGAACAACAAGAACCTCAGCAGTTCCTTTATAAATATTAGTAGTTGAATTAATCATTTCTGACATTACTATTTGTCTTGCTATTGACTCATTTTGTGGTGATACCACAAGAAGGTCAGGAACAAGCTTCAAAGATTCCCCATCAGAACCTTTAATAGACATCATTTGAACTCTTGCTTCTCCATAACTTTTAGTAGTCAATTTCTTTTTTCCTTTATTGCTTTGTTTTATGTTTCTTGCTCCAATTGAAGTAGGATGATTTTCTGATATTAAAGGCTGTCCATCGTAGCATTTTTCTTGGAATGATTTTGAAAGAAGTCCAAAAACAAGTTTGTCTGGATGCTTTCTAGCACTTTCAGCCAAGTCCTGTATCATAGGTTTGTAAATACCAATTTTATCATCTTCAATATCGTTTCTATCAACCCCTACTGTAAGTTCAAAATCTTTATTTTTAATCGAATATGTATATGCTGATAGATTTTGTATAACTCTATCTCCGACCCATTCTCTCATGCTCGGAAGACTTCCTAACCATGAATAAGTTTCATCTGATGTGCTTGAAGGTATTTCCATTGCTATTTTAGGATACATAATTTCTGTTTTTTCAAAAGTCTTATTAAATATAGTATTGAAATTATTAAATAAATCTTGAAGATTGTGTCTGTTTATTAACATTTTTGTTCCCCCTTTTTATTGTATTGTGAAGTTAAAATTCTTATCCATCTTTCTGAATAACCGTATTTTTTAGCTAACTCTGCATAATTAAAGCCTGTAAATTCTTCTTTTATACATTCAAGTACTTTATCCCTCAAAAGATTTTTTATATTTTGGAAATATACTTGTGAACCTTGGAAAATAAAAGCCATTTTAATAGCTGTATCTAAATCAAAGTTGCTGGCTATTTCAGAGTAAGGAGATGGAAGTTCCTCAATGTTTAATTTTTCTATAATTGATACAATGCCTTCTTCTTCCAAATGTAAGCACCCCCCTTTTCCTATCTAATGAATATTTTATTGAATTTCTTTTAAACTTTCTTTTGAAGCGTTCAACAAAATATTCATTTCTTGTATATACTGTATCAAAGTTTTTCATCACAATCACCTTGTAGTACTTGATAAATTTACTTCTATGAAAAAATTACTAGCTTAATAAGCTAGCAATTTTAGTAATATATATTTTGTTGTATAATGTTTGGAGGGGCATAAATAATTTTTAATTCTAACTAATTTATAATTGGTCTCACTATATCTTTATATGTTCTTAAACTATCTCTATCTATTCTCGTCCTATCATTATCTATTCCGTTCTATCTTGCTGTATCTCATTTTATTTATCAGTTTGTATATCTTTATTTATTAGTTTGTATAGGGAATTACATATATATTTCTAGAAATATATAGAATTATAGAAAAATTATATCCAATTATATATTGCCACATTGTAAAAAAGAAATTAAATATTAAAGATAAAGATTTATTTAAAATACAAGAGTTTATGATGAAAGACTTGATATGGAAACATAAAGAACGATGTTCAATAAATGAAATTTTTAAACATTTAGAAAAAAATCCAATAAACAGAAATTATATAAATAATATTAAAAAATTTAAAAACTATTTATGTAAAGAAGATAAGTCTATATCAAACTGGATTTATGATATACGAAATTCATCAGTTCACCTCAGCTTTAATTACGATGAAGAAAATGGAAAAACAGATATAAAAAAAATATTTAATGGAGAAGACACTCTTATAAAAAATTTAATTCCTCTATTGGTTAACATTTATAATGATTTGTTTGTTTAACATCTCTCTATAAAGAAATTTAACTTACTAAAGATATATTTTTTAAAATTTCAAATACTTAAATAGTCAAAAGTTCTCTGAAATATCTACAATTTGACTATTCAATACAAGACAAAAACATTATAGTTTCATACTATATTAAAACACTATTCTTACAAAATAAAGGATATTAAAATATTATACTGTACCCTATAGAGTGGACACTAAAAAAAGTCTATTCTATAGGGTATTTTTATGTATAATAGAAAAAAAGACGAATGGTGGAAGATAAAATGAGTAATAAAATATTTACAGAAAAAGAAATAAGAATACT
>NZ_JAOASI010000082.1 GCF_025210165.1 Tepidibacter sp. | reverse complement strand
GCTTCGCTTTCTGTGTTTCAATCTCCAATGGAGCTTATATATCTTTAATGCCTCAGTAGCTTTGTTGTATATAATACCTGATAAAAGCATGTTTCAATCTCCAATGGAGCTTATATATCTTTAATGCGAATAAAATTAAAAGAATAAAACCTATCAATGCTAAGTTTCAATCTCCAATGGAGCTTATATATCTTTAATGCGCACCTATTGCACTTGGTGTTGGTGGTGCATTCCTGTTTCAATCTCCAATGGAGCTTATATATCTTTAATGCCGTCTAATGGATTTGTAACACTTAAAATAAAATTGTTTCAATCTCCAATGGAGCTTATATATCTTTAATGCGATGAACAGTATATGACTAATTATTATATACTCATGTTTCAATCTCCAATGGAGCTTATATATCTTTAATGCTTTAGTCCACTTACAAATGCTTTAGGACAAATCAAGTTTCAATCTCCAATGGAGCTTATATATCTTTAATGCGGGGTTGCTCCAAAGTTTGTAATACCATTGAGCAAGTTTCAATCTCCAATGGAGCTTATATATCTTTAATGCCTACCCATGCTTTTTTTCTAAATCCATTTTCATTGTTTCAATCTCCAATGGAGCTTATATATCTTTAATGCTTATGAGCCATTCTAAATATGATTTTAAATTTTCCGTTTCAATCTCCAATGGAGCTTATATATCTTTAATGCCAGGTAAGGTACATTTTTAGAATTCTTATTAACCGGTTTCAATCTCCAATGGAGCTTATATATCTTTAATGCGTAAATATGATGAAGTCAATATGATAAAAGATGCTGAGTTTCAATCTCCAATGGAGCTTATATATCTTTAATGCTGTACCATTTCAGATATAAAATCTTTAGCAGGTAAAGTTTCAATCTCCAATGGAGCTTATATATCTTTAATGCAAGTGAGGTATATAATGACCCCTCATATCTACAGTTGTTTCAATCTCCAATGGAGCTTATATATCTTTAATGCCCGATTCTAAAGAAGATTTCGATATATAAAACTTGTGTTTCAATCTCCAATGGAGCTTATATATCTTTAATGCCGCATGCGCTTTATCCTTTTAAATTACTAGCCTCAAACTATATATTTCGCCAAGCTATGTTTTAACCATATTTTTTTGATATTGCATTCCTTATATCCCTTAATATTCTTGAAAATCAAAGCATCGCAATCTTACTTAGATTTTCCAAACACAAAACCTTGCGATATTTAAAAAATCATATTTCTAACCTCAATAGGTTCATAAGAACCACATCTTACTATCTTACTTTCACAAGTAGCACATATAGGATATACCATTATACTATCCCCTGTTTCAACTTTTATCTTTCTAATCTTATATATGAGTTCAACATATTTTTTCTCATCTAGTTCACATTCAAAAACACTATATTGATGTCTAACACCATAATTCTTTAACAACTTAAATAATTTAGTTCTTTTCTTATCATTTACAATATCATAGCTTATTAAATATATCATACCACATCTTCTCCCTATTTATCTAATTAAAAATGGAATATAATCAACTTCCTCCATTAAGGATTTACTTAAAATCCTAGCTTGTAAATGAAAACATTGCTGATAGTTTGTTTTGTATTTAAATATAGGATGATAAATCTCATCATATTTCTTTGCTTCGTAAGCCTTAAGAAACTTTTTAATAGCTTTTTTACTCATCTTAACCTCACCTAAAACATTTTCAAAATCCGATTCTTTAAGTATCTTGTTATTTACAATACTTAAAACCAATCTATCTACAAATAATGCTCTAAACTCTTCCATTAAATCTAAAGCTAAAGAACGTCTTCCATACCTCATTCTATGAAGAAACCCTATATACGGATCTAAACCTATAGAAGATAAAGCTGATGCCATTTCATTTCCTAAAAGTACATAGCCAAAGCTTAGCATAGCATTAATAGGATCTTTAGGTGGTCGCTTATTTCTATTTTCAAATGTAAACTCACCCTTTATCATTTCTGAAAAAACAGAAAAATATACCGCTGCCGCTTTTCCTTCTATTCCTCTTATAGAGTCTACATTTCTTTCTTGGGCTAATTTTCGCTCCAATCTATCTAACTCTTTTATAGCTTCTTGAAATTTTTCACTTTTATTTTTACTTCTATTACTTTTCATCAGCACAGTTCTACTATTTTTTATTTTCCCTGATATAAAAGCCTTGGAAAACTTTGCACTCACACCATCTATATCTACATGATTTTCATATTGTTTCAATCGTACTATTATATTTTTTTCTACATCGCCTTCCATTCGAGATATGAATTTACCCCATTGGCTTAAATAGCATAAGCTTATCTTATTTTCTGCAAGTAGTCTTATAGTTGATGCTGTAACTGTAACCTCTCCAAAAATGACAACCTGCTTAACTTTAAATATCGGTATATCAGCTATCAATTCTTTACCTCTATATAATTTAATACGCTCCTCTTCCTTTCTTAAGGTAGTATACTGCTCTGTTACATAAAGTGTACTCAATGTTCCACCTCCTTACTTAATAATAAACTTATTACTTAAAATTTTCCTTTCATCTGGTAAACAAATATTTATGATACTACATTGTTTACACTTTTGATTATCTACTCCTTGAGGAATTTTCATTGTGGAATATAATTTTTTTATATTTTCTATTGTATGTAATATTTCTTCTCTTATCTTAGATGTTATTTTAATCTCAACTCTTTCTTTAGACCCTACATAATAAATATATCCTTTATTAATAGGTTTATTAATTTTTTCCTCTAATAACATAACTTGAAGTGCCATTTGATATTTATCATTTTTCCATACTTTACTTTTTCCTTTTTTATATTCTACTGGATATATTTCTCCATCATATTCTTCTACAGTATCAACCTTAACAACTACTCCATATTTTTGTGAGAATAATTTAACAGCTTTATAAATGGTTTTTCCTCTACGGTCTTCCACTCCTAGCTCATCAACATTCTCATGTACCTGATCTCCTAATATAGTATGAATATTACTTTCAAACTCATTTTGTACATATTCGTAATAACACCTTCTTGGACAATACAAATAAGTATTAACCGCACTAGCCTCTACAAAGAAAGAATCTTTATCTACTTCCTCAATACTATACATTGTCCCATCCCCATACCTGTTTTATATCCAATTCCTATATATCCTGCTAATGCAAGTAACTTTTCTAAATATTTTTGAGTTTCTTCTTTTCTATGATTAATCCTATATGTTACTTCACCTACAAAGCCTGTTATTTGAAATTTTTTATATTCTGCAATCTCTGTATTAATCCTTAACCCCTCAACTATAATATTCCTCTCTATTTCTTCTAGAATTTTATCATGATTTATTTCAATATCAAATATTTGGCTATAACTTCTACTAAGGTTTTTGAAAACTCTTCTTGGATCAGGTAATATATAATTTACAGGATTTATTCTAAAAGCTGTAGGAGTTATAAATTTAATGCGACCTCTTTTAATACTCTGTTCTTGTAATAGTTTTTCATCTATTAATTTACAGCTTACTTCTTCAATTAATAAGTCTATATTTCCAAACTTCATTATTTTATTTTTTCTTATAAAGTCCATTAATCCTTTATGTATATCCTTATCATACAAAGATATATTCACCTTTAAATAAGAACCTTTTTGAAAGAATCTTCCCATTTTTCCATTTTCATTTAATATAGGTGATATAGAAAAAGATTGTTTGCTAGGTTTATTATGATGTTCATTGGACATTTCTTCATTGTATTTTTTCAATATATCAAAGAATATACCATGCCATATTCGCCCTGTATCCATAGAGTTTTGTATTCTTCCACTGTTTCTAAAATGTATTGTCCAATAACTTAACATTTAATCCTCCTTCTAGCAGATAAAAAATTCTTCTTTAAATGCTTTATTCTTAACTTTAATCATTTCACTGTCAACCATAATACTATTCGTTCCAGTTATCATATAATATTCTTTTATACTTTCTTCAAAATTCACCTTTAACTTTTGAAGAAATATCGGTTGATTTTTTATTATTTTTCTAATTCTATATTCTTCTCTAGGATTTTGAGAGATTATAAAAATCGGTGTATATTCTTTTTTAAAAGCATTTGTTATATCCTCTGGAAGCATCACTCTCTCCATTCCTATTTTCGTTTTCTCATATGCAACTAAAATTAGATTATTTATTCCCTCAACCTTATTAACAAATTTTTGTTCAAAGCCTTCCACTATTCCATCATAGAAATATTCCCAAGTGATTTGTATCGGTGTTTCCCTTATTTCTTGAACAATCACATAAGTATCTATATTTTTTAAAGAATGTATTTGAATCTCATCTTCACTTAGTCTTATATTACAAGCTTTTTCCCAACTTTTTTTACTGTTATACCATTCTAATTTATAATATCTCATTAAATGAAATATATCGTATACAAATATTTGAGTTTCTTGAGAGAATTTATAATATTTGTCAAAAACTAATGCTCCTTTACTTATATCCATCCCTCTAAAGTTTATTAGAGCTTTAATTTTGCTCACTTCGCTGTTTAAATAATTTATACTTTCATTTTGTAAATCTACTTTTAGCATATTCTTTTCTTTTTCTGTAAACTCTTGTAAGTCATCTTCTTCTAATATTTCTTCTATTCCCTTCTCTACATAACACTCTTTTATAAATTCTACAAAAGTTTTATCATCTAGCTCTGTTATTTTCTTATCCTTGTTTAAGGATTTATTGTACTCTGATAAAAATAAGCATTTCTTTTTATAATCATTTATAATTTTTAATTTACTTTTAAAGTTATGATTTTTCTTTGGTGCAAAAACTTCTACCATTTCATTAAACATATTTTCTATTATAATTCTTTCCTTATAGTGCATTTTTGTGTAAATTTCACTTAAGGGAAAACACATTTCTAATATTCCATTGTTTTCTATATATTTTTTCATTATATTTCTTTCAGGCATAGTATTTTTTATTAATTCCTTTAATTCATTTCTAGTAAGCTCTATATCACTTTCTTTAAAATTTTCATATATAGTATCATTTACACAAAGTATTACCTTACTTTTTTCACTTTGAATCTTCTTCCCTAGTATTCTTCCTGCTCTACCTATTCTTTGTAATGCTTGGTCACTTGTGTTTGCCTCTGTTATTACGATTTCTATATTTTGCTTTTCCTTTCCCTCCTTTTTGAAATTATATCCAATATCAACAGTAGGTGTTGCTAAAATTAGTGCTTTTTCAACAGATCTTTTTCTTTCCTTTGACCTTATAGCCCCTGTAATAACTCCTATATATTCCTTCTTTATACCATTTTTTATTAGTTGCTCTTTAATTTTATTAACTCTGTATATTGATTGACTAATTACTACACTATCTTTTTCAAAAGAATTATGCTTATACTCCTCAATAACAATTTCATCAATAGATTTGTTGGTTATATACAAGTCTAACTCTGATAAAGTTTTAATTTCTTCATAATTTTCACTTTCAATAATCTCATTTTCTGGTGAAACAATTTTATAATCTATTTTCCCTCTTTTTAGATATTGTTCAATAAGCTTATCTGGTGTTGCTGTAAGAATACATATTTTTCTTCTTCCTTCAAAATATCCTAACTTCTTTGATAAAATTATAAAAAATAGAAAGTTCATTAGCTGTTTTGAATCATAATAATGAAATTCATCTATTACAATATAATTAAATTTCTTTATGATTTTCTCCATCAAATTCCATTTATCCAAATTCCCATACAAAGAATATAAGCAATAATAAAATATATCAGGATTAACTACGACAACACATGGTCTTTTTTCTTCTATATATTTTTCTTTTATATTAAGTATTTCTTTGAAATCTAATGGGTTTCTTAAAAGTTCGTATAGTGTAGATCCTTTTCTTCTGTGATTTCTTAATTTTTCTATAACTGCTGCATCTATTTTTACTACTATATGATTTAAATCATTATCATTTATAAATTCTTCTATATCCTGTGAATGCTGATTTAAAAGTTCATTTGTTGGTGCAATAAATAATACATCTGATCTTTTATTTTCCTTAATATATTGTAATGATGCTCTAGTTTTGCCTGCACCTGTTGGATATGTGTTAAATATAACCGAATTATTTTTTAGTTCCTCTAATGTTCTGTATTGATGATATAAAAGAAAACTCTGGGGAGCTTTTTTCAAATGCTCCCCTTTTATTTTAAAATGCTTCATAAACTTCCTCCAAAAACAATATTACATGGGTAAAATACCGTTCCTTCTTTGGTCTTTATCTCATACATTTTTCCTCTTCCTTTTAAGTTTTTAAATAATGATACAGGATGAACGTTTATTAAATCAAAATTTTTAATTTCAAAATCATCATGTAAATCTAAAGAATTTACTAATCCATAACATTCCTTTTCTTCTTCAATAACTTTATAATCACACTTTTCATAGATAACTTTTACTTTTCCCATGAATTTGCCTAATCTAATATATGAAAGTTTTCTGAATTCACCTTTAGCAAAAATAAATCCTTCAGCTATATTACCAGTAGACAAAGCTTTTATTTTACCCATCTGAGGATAATTTGATTGAGCTCTTTGCATCTTGTGATAATAACTATGCGATAATCCATTAAATGTGAATATATTATATTTAGGATTCTTAATAATAGCAGGAATTATATATAATCCTTTATGATTTACCATTTTGAAATCATCTTCATAACTTACATAATTTTGATTATATTTAGAATTACACCAATTCATAGCATAAGCAAGTGCATAATTTCCTATTATAGGCTTCGTTGAAAAAAATATATCTATCTCCTGACTAGAGAAATATACTTCCTCTTTAAATTCTAATGTGTACTTATAAATCTCCATAATTATTCTCCATATTGTGTAGACTGTTCTTTAAATAATTCACTTGCTTTATCTTCCATAAAAATATTTTTAATATATTGTAATAGACCTTTTAACTCATCTGATGTTACTTCTGCAACATCCCCATATACTTCTTTTTTTAAATTTTCAAAAGCTAATTTAGCGCTATCTACTACATTATCTATATCTAGAGGAAACTCTATATTTTCTTCTGACTGTAATTTATCATAAATACTTTGAGTCAATTCTAAATTAGAGAATAGTTCACAATCTGAAAAACATACAGTTAAAATAGTATTTTTTATTTTTCCTATTCTACTACTTATAGCTCCATATCTTTTACTTCTTAATATATTCGATAATCCATATACAAATTCTGTAAAGGTAACATCCTTAAAAGTAACCATATCAACAAATACCGTACCTGGCTTAACATACTCATCTTCTCCAAGTGATGAAGATGGTTTTCCATTTTCATCTCTCATAGTTCCATTATCATACAATGCATTAAAGGTTTTTCTTCCTGTTACTATATTAAATGGTAATATTGAATAAGCATTATCATAAACTATTCTTGATCTTTGTGCTCCTCCTTCCCCTACTGCATATCCATTTACCATACAGTCTAAGCATTTTCCACAAGGTGTGTTTTTATTTAATGCACATATTTCGCTTTTACTTGTTTCAAATAATAAGTTTTTAGACCTTAAATATTCTCTTCCTGTTCTTCTTTCTACAGCTGTTTGTTTTCTTTTGCTTATAGTAGCTCTAAACTCCTTGTTTTTATTTTCAATTCCTAAATTTACTCTTTCTTTATTTAATCCTTCTCCTGACCCCTCTGTTCTAAAAATACATTCAGATTCTGCTTGTCTTAAAATTGCTACTGTTATATATTTCCCTTTTGGAAAATGCGTGTACTTTTCCATAAATTTGTCTTTATATTCTTTTAATATCGCTTCTCTTTTCATAATTATTTTTCACTCCCCTTGTTATTTTCTTTATTTATTTCTGCTCTGAAATAGTAGCTGTATGTTGATAATAAATTCTTTTTTTCATTTTCTAAATTGTAAATATCTTCTTTTAAAATGTTCTTGAAGATATTCTCCATGAACATATCTACGTATTTGTCTATAGCATCTATTCTCTTTTTTCCAAAATATTCATCAGTTCTTTCAAAATATTTTTCCACTTCTCTTTTGCATAACTCTATAATATCCTCTTTACAATATATAGATTTATCCCATCTGCATAATATATCAGCAATTATATTAAGTGGTTTATTTATAGCATTATCCTTTAAGAATCCAGATGTCGAGCCACCTTTTATATAATTTTCATTTGCAAAAACTGCTAACTCTTTAATATACGACATTTCATCCTTCCCTTCTGTAATATAAGATAAAATTTCCTCTGTAAATTGTGAAGAACTTCTTATTCTTAAATTTACCTTCTTATCTTCAACTTTTAACTTTTTATATAATGCATAAATAAAATTCATTTTTCCTCTAGCCAATCCTTTTAATAATTCATAAACAATATCACTTTTTTCACCTAATGCTCTTGCTAAAGAAAATAAGTTTATAAAAAGCTTTATTGTATTCTCACATTGTTCTTGATTCCATTCCTTATCAAAAAGACTTTTATACACTATTGGCATTTCTTCTATATAAATCTCTTTAATTTCATCGCCATTTAATATAGGAATAGGAAATTGGCTTATAACTACTTTAGAGTCAAAATATCTGTTAAATACCAATGCATACAATAATGAAGAAACCCAATTTTCTATATCATTATTATCTCTATGTAAATGAATTGGTAATATAAAATAGTTAGTTAAGCTCTCTGCATATTTAGGAACTGCCATACCATTTACTTTTACACTCTTAAATAAAGGTTCAATGGAATTTATATTTTCTGTACTAGCATCTGCAAACGTTTCGTACTCATTAAAATATAATGCAGTTATATCTTTATGACTAAATTCTTGGAACTTTTCTCTAAATGTTTTTATATAAGCTCTTGTGTTAAAACCCCTTGGAAGTAAACTTAAATATTTCCTACTAACCTCTACACTTGAAGTATAATTAATCTTATGTAATAAATATTCTATATTACAAATAGAGCATATATTTCTCTTCGGTTCTCTAATTCCTGCATTTATTTTATTCGAAAAATTCTGAACCTTTAACTTATAAGGCACATCAACAGCCATCCAACTATTTGCTTCATATCCACTACTACATAAGCAACACTGATTTCCTCTTTTTTGAGCATATATTTTCAATAAGTCTTTATTTGTTCTTTCTATAAACTTATTATTCGATAAAATTATATTTTTCTTTAAATAATCTTTTAAGTCTAACCACATTTTATCTTCTTTATTAACTTTATCACCGATATTTTCTTCTAAATATTCTATAATATCTTCTATAAGTTCTTCTTCACTATCTTTATATTTATCATATATCATTTGTCCAAATACAAAAGGTCTTATATATAATCCTCCAAAAATATTTAGATACAATCTTAAATCTTCATCTATAGCGAAAAAATCATAAACTGCTTCCCAAGCTTTAGCTGGATTATTGATTATATGCACTTTAATAAAATTATAAATAGATCTTATAAATTCTGAAAATCTTAAAATATCTTCATTATGTTTTACATAATAGTTATTTTCATTTTCTATTATAAATTTAGTTACAATGTTATCTTTAAGTTCCTCTTCTTTTTCCTTCAAGGATTTTTTAAGAACTCTTGTTAACTTCTTATCGTTTGTTTCTTCCATATTCTTTTTTATTTCTTTTATTTCTAATTTTAATCTTTCAGTAACTTGTTTATCAAAACTTTTCCTAGATTCTTCAATATGATTTTCTATTTTTAAATTAATTTTCTCTGCATCTACTAACTTCCCTTTATCACTTCTAATTTTAAGTTCATATACTATTTTATGAATTGTTGTTATTTCTAAACACTTTGAATCTACAACAATTCCAGATTGAACTCTTTTTATATACTTTTTAAAGTCATTATATATCATACCTTTTACAGACTCCGCACATTTATTGATTAACTCACCCATTTGTTCCTCTGAAAAAGCTTTACAGTGTTCTTCTACTAAATACATTGTACCTTCTTTATAATAAACAATTGGAATATATTTAAGTTCTTTTAAATACTGAACAACTGCATTATGACAAATATTTGTAAGTACGCCTCTGTCCTCATTAATATTATGAGTTACTATTTTATATTGCTTTCCTTTCCTACTTGTAGCAGAATTTATGTATCCTAAAAACTGTCTCTTCTTTTCTTTTTCATCAATACTTTTTGATAAATCTATTATGTCTAAAGCACGTATAATTTCTACTAAAAGTTCAATTCTATCTTCTTCTAGATTATAATCCTTGCAGAATAATCCTTCTGACGAGGAACACAGATGAGCTGAATGTCGATTAATAATCTGTCTAATATCTTCTATATATTCTTTGTAATCTTTAAAAAATTCTTTTACACTTAATTTTTTACATTCATTTAATAGATTTACATACTCCCCTCTTTTGTTTTTTTGTGAGGTTATACTTAAATATGACTTGTCCTTGTATTCTGGTAGTTTATTAATGTCATGTATTGTTACAGCAACCATTAGTGTTTTTAATTCATTTTCATTTAAATCTAAAATATCTTTTACTGCATCTAAAACACCTATCATATTAATAACATGACTATATAATGTCTGCCCTTCTTTCATACCATACTGAACTATATTTTTGTAATGCTGTAACTTATCTTTAGCTATTTTTTCATAGTATTCATTTGTAATACTGGTTTCTTTTAATGTTTCTAATTTTAATCGCAGAAAATTTTTCACACTAATAATACCACCTACTTTCTAACTTCTTATTGTGATTCAATTATATCTATAAATTTTTTACAATTCAACAATAAATTGTCATATACGCAAAAAACGACACATATAGTGTCGTTTTCTATTCATATAAACCATATTGTTCTATTGCTTTTGTATGCTCTTTTATTATTTTTTCCTTTAAGCAGTGCGGTTCTATAACTTTTGCATTTCCTCCATAACTTAATATCCATTTAATAAGTTCTATTTCCGAGGTAGTGCTTCCACTAAATATTATCGTATTCTGATTTGTATAGAGTACTTCTTGATTTTCGCACCATTTTCTTTCCCTAACACTTTTGATAGCGTCTTTAGAAAACTCTATTTTAAAACTATATAATTCTTTTGAATTTTCTACTTCCCAAGTATTTTTATAATATCCTTTTAAATTATATTTTTCCGGAATAATATATGTTTCACTTTCTAAAGAACACCCTAATATTCTATCCAACCTAAACTGACGTATATCTTTACTTTTATGACAGTATCCATTTATATAGTAAGCTTCCTTAGCTAAACAAAAACCGTACACATCTATAGTTCTATATTCACTTATAAACTTAATAGTAACTCTTCTTTTTTTGCATAGTGCTTGTACTAGCAAAATAAAAATTTCATATGGTGCTGAAATATCTTCGCTTATAATTTCATATCTTTTTTTTATAATCATATTTTGTTTTAAGCATTCTAACATTTCTTTATCATATGGAGATACCAATTCTTCTATTTGATTTATTAACTCGTTTATTATTTCTTTGTTTTTTCCAAAGTTATTAAAAGATATAAGCGATATATAAAGCATATTTATTTTATCTCTTGTAAAATATATTGGTAAATATCCATCATCTGTATTTAGATAGTATTTTTTCTTTTTCTTTAGTATCGGTAAATCACTCTCTTTTAAATCTTTAATTAATCTTTGAGCTGTTCTTACAGTTCTTTCTGTCATTTCAGCAATTTCTTTTGTCGTTAATTTTCTTCCTTTTAAAAGTTCATATATAACATATATGTATGCATTCTTATAGTCTCTAAGTATTTTTTCCTTCTTATTCATTTTACTTATCTCATCCCTATTAATTATATTTAATTTTTATTTCTTTCTATGGCAAATCATTGGATAAGTACAGCTAAAAATGATGCTCATTTAAATGTTAGCTGATTTTACTTAAGCTTTTCCTATAAAACTTAGATTGTATCGTTTAAATATCCGTTAAGAAAGTTCGTTGTCTGACCGTAGGGAGTTTAGAACTTTTAGGATATTTAATAAG
The DNA here is from genome assembly GCF_025210165.1 of Tepidibacter sp. Lineage (GTDB taxonomy): Bacteria > Bacillota > Clostridia > Peptostreptococcales > Peptostreptococcaceae > Tepidibacter_A. The sequence goes on along the minus strand of NZ_JAOASI010000082.1, from coordinate 40,965 downwards.
ATGCAATCTTTAGTTTTATAAAAAGCTTGAGTAATCAGCGTTATTTTAATGAGTGTCATTTTTGATTCATTACCATATATATTTCCAACTCATTCCCTAAGAATATAATTCTCCATAGAATAAAAACAGATGCTTGTAACACCTGTTTTTTAACGTAATAAATCTAATAAATTATAATAATAATATTTTTTGTCTCTCTTTTTATCATCAGAATAAATCATATTATTTTCTTCTAATATAGAAAGATATCTTCTACATGTAACATCTGGAATTCCTGTAAGCGAACTTATTAATTTCACATTAAAAATCGGATGCTTATACATAACATTTATAAGCTTGACAATATTGTTACTAGATACTAATTCTATAACCGTTTCAAGATCTGTTTCATATAAATCATTTATATCTTGTATTAATTTCAAATTTTTCTTTGCCTGGTTGTTAACACTCTCTAAGAAAAACTTAATCCATTCATTCCAATTACTCTTAAGTCTAGTATCATTCAACAATCTATAATATTTATGTTTATCCTTCTCTAAAGCTTCACTTATAAAGAAGTTCGGTGCATCAATTATATTTTGTTCATACAAATATAAAGGAATTAATATACGACCTATTCTTCCGTTACCATCTAAAAAAGGATGTATCGTTTCAAATTGAGCATGAATAATAGCTATCCTAATCAAAGGATGTAAATCATCTGTGGGTTCATTTATATATTTTTCTAGATTAGACATGTATTTATCAACCAAGTGAGGTTCTGGAGGTACAAATGATGCAGTTTGCATAGTACAACCTTTTGGACCTATAAAGTTTTGAATACTTCTATATTCTCCCGGTGATCTATTCTCTCCTCTTACTCCTTTACTTAATAAAATAGTATGCATTTCTTTAAAAAATCTAGTTGATATAGGAATTCTATTCAAAGCATTTTCTCCATATTTTAGTGCATCATAGTAATTTAAAACTTCCTGGATATCATCATTTGGCTTTTTATCCTCCATTTCTGATTCCAAAACTTGATCAAGTGTTGCTTGTGTTCCTTCAATTTTTGTAGACTGTACTGCTTCTTGAAGTAGTAATGGATTAATTAAAAAATCAGAGTTTATTTTAGAATTTTTAATTAATATTTGATATTTGCCTACATTAGTATTTGCATCTACTAATTCATTTATAAAAAGTAATGGATTAATTTCTTCTTTAAAAGGTAATTCTAAAGGTATGAACGGTTTCATATTTTATCATCTCCTAACATTCCAGATTATTTTTATTATTTCTTAAAATTATAATATATATAAGTTTATAAAGCAATTATTTTCATAATATTTGTTTTTGAAAATACCAAAAGCCTTCTAACGATTTTTTTGATAGATTTTTTAAAAAATCCAAAAGAATTTTTCTGTTATCTTTTTGCATAAAACTGTGCTTAATCCAAAATTAAGGGTATTAAAATACCACTTATTCATTAAATATTTTTAATAAAACTAAGTATTGCATCTTATTCAATATACTAAAAGTTCTAAACTCCCTACCGGTCAAACAACGAACTTTCTTAACTATAATTTAGTCATTTAGCAAATCATCATCTAACCACATTTCTATATCATCAACACTTACTCTCTCATTACCTTCAAAAACTTGTAAACTATTAATAAAATCTAATAATGTTTCAGCTACAAGATATAAATTGTCCCAGTAACTATCTATTTCATTTTTGCAGGTAACATAACCAGCCATTATTTTAGCTTCTAATTCATTTTCATGATTCCAAAAATATATTTTATCTAAATGACCTCTATCAATTCCTATGCATATTAGATTTCCACCAGGGCATTCACCTATAGGCACTAAACTTTTTGGCATACGCTCCCAATAACATTTTATTTGTTCATCTAAATTTTCCTTACCGTTCAACCCAAAGAATCCATCAAATGATTGTGTTCCATCTTCAAATGTACAAGGTGAATTTTCTATCGGAGTATATCTAACTTCATTGTCAAAAAATAATTCCTCATAATTTAAAAGAATTTCTTTATATTCATCATGGATATAAACATTATATTTACTCTCAATATTATTAATTTCTACTCTACGTTTTTCACTTAATGATTCTTTAGTTTTTTTCACATTAAGATTATCTAAGGCCTTATGAATTTGATTAATTTTATTATTTTTCATATATTAAAAACCTCCTCTTAAATCTGATGCTGAACCAATATGTGGAACACTCTTATGCAACTTTGTCGGTATTAACTGTATAATTGTATTATCAATTTTATCAAATTGCTCTCCTCTGTACATGAATCTATTATTTATAGTTTCTTCACTGATATTAGCATTACCAAATACATCATATTGGTAAGTATTTAGTACTGTGTTGTTTGAGTCTACTAGATTAATAAAAGTAGAGTGAGCTGCAAGTAATTCATGGTTAATTTTACATATAAATAAAAAAGCTACCAATGAGTATTTTGGATATCTTTGGTAGTGAAATATAGATTATTCGAGTATTTTATGCAATATTTATTTTTCTATCCTGAAACAACGAATAACTATCGCTGTAATTGTATAAATGTCTCCTATAGCGTTCATCTTGCCCTTCTCATTTTATCAATCTTAGCCCCTCAATTAATTCTTCTAATGACTCTGCCATTACTTCAACATTCCCTGTTTCATAATCCTGTATAACTATTTTTCCAGTTTCATTATCAACAGCAATACTCATATCTTCTGGAGATATAACACCAATTTGAATATATCTAAACAAATTGCCTATATTTTCTTCATATTGTTTCATACTCTGAAAATATCTCACAATATCCTTATCTGGTTCATTTGGTTCTAAATTAATTCGTTTTGAATTATAAAAACCTTCAATTTCTAAAAACCAATATAAGTCAAAATATTCTTTAACTGTACTGTTGATTGTTATCCCTATCATTTTTTCAATTTTATCAAAATCTTCATGTCTATCCTTTAGTTTAGGTTTCCAATAAATATACTCTTCTTCGTCTGGTTCAGCTTGAAATAACAACGGATTAACATCTTCATCCCAGGATGTTTTAGGTAAAGTTCCATATTTTCTATTCCAATAATCCAATAATTCTTTAAAATACTTATTTAATGCTTTTTTTACACTCATACAAATCTGCCTCCATTAATCTATGAATACCCATACCTAAAAATGATGCTCATTTAAATGTTAGCTGATTTTGCTTAAGCTTTTCCTATAAAACTTAGATTGTATCGTTTAAATATCCGTTAAGAAAGTTCGTTGTCTGACCGTAGGGAGTTTAGAACTTTTAGGATATTTAATAAGATGCAATCTTTAGTTTTATGAAAAGCTTGAGTAATCAGCGTTATTTTAATGAGCATCATTTTTGATTTATTGACATACTTTTTTATTTAATCTATTTTTCTTCTAACTCAACTTTTATATTAAGCTCTTCTAATTGCTTATCCTCTGCAACAGCTGGTGCATTAGTCATAGGACAAGATGCATTCTGAGTTTTAGGGAATGCTATAACCTGTCTTATATTATCTTCTCCAGCAAGTAGCATTACAAGTCTATCAAGACCAAATGCTATTCCTCCATGTGGTGGCGTTCCATATTTGAATGCATCAAGTAAGAATCCAAACTTATCATAAGCTTCTTCATCACTAAATCCTAATGCTCCAAACATCTTCTTCTGTATATCTTCATTAGATATTCTTATACTTCCTCCACCTATTTCAAATCCATTTAATACTATATCATAAGCCTTAGCTCTTACATTTAACTTATCATTATCTAAATTAGCTAAATCTTCATCCATTGGAGATGTAAATGGATGGTGCATAGCAACATATCTATCTTCTTCTTCATCATGCTCAAATAATGGGAATTCAGTTACCCATAAAAGCTTAAATTCATTCTTATCAAGTATTTCAAGTCTCTTAGCTACTTCATTTCTTAAGTTTCCAAGAGAATCAAATACAACCTTATCCTTATCTGCTACGAATAATAGTAAGTCTCCTTCAGAAGCTTCCATAGTTTCTAATATAGAGTTCATTTTTTCCTCGTCAAAGAACTTAGCTATTGGAGATGTAACTCCTTCATTTGTCACCTTCATCCAAGCAAGTCCCTTAGCTCCATAGTTCTTAACATAATCTTCAAGAGAAGTTATATTCTTTCTAGTGAACTTATCAGCAGACCCCTTAACATTTATACCTCTAACACTTCCACCATTTTCTACAGTAGAACTAAATACTTTAAATCCGCTATCCTTAACTATATCAGATATATTTTTAAGCTCAAATCCAAATCTTACATCTGGCTTATCACATCCGTATCTTTCCATAGCTTCCTTATAAGACATTCTAGGGAATGGAAGAGTAATATCAACATTTGATATTTCCTTGAATATTTTTTGAAGCATTTTTTCCATTATATCTATTACATCATCTATCTCAACGAATGACATTTCACAGTCTATTTGAGTAAATTCTGGCTGTCTATCAGCTCTTAAATCTTCATCTCTAAAGCACTTTACTATTTGGAAGTATCTGTCCATACCAGATACCATTAAAAGCTGCTTAAATAATTGAGGAGATTGAGGTAATGCGTAAAACTTTCCTTCATTTACTCTACTTGGAACTAAATAATCCCTTGCTCCTTCTGGTGTTGGTTTGTTTAAAAATGGTGTCTCTATTTCTAAGAAGTTATTATCAGATAAATAATTTCTAACTATGTTAGCCACCTTATGTCTTAAAATTAAGTTCTTTTGCATAGATGATTTTCTTAAATCTAAGTATCTATACTTAAGTCTTAAGTTTTCAGAAACCTCATCATCATCCTTTATATAAATAGGAGGAGTTTCTGATTTATTTAAAATCTTTATTTGATCTGCAAATATTTCTATATCTCCTGTTGGCATATTAGGATTCTTAGATTGTCTCTCAAGAACCTTTCCCTTTATAGCTATAACGTATTCAGATCCTAATTTTTCAGCTTTTTCAAAAGCTTCTTTAGATACATCAGTATCAAATACTATCTGACATATACCTCTTATATCTCTTAAGTCTACAAATACTAATCCACCTAGATTTCTTTTCTTTTGTACCCATCCCATTAATACTACTTCTTCATCTATGTTAGACTCTCTTAAGTCTCCACAATAGTGTGTTCTTTTTAATCCAGCTAAGCTTTCCATATGTAAGTCCTCCCTTAAATCATGTTTTTTAGTACATCTGCTATTTCGCTTAATTTTATCTCTGTTTGTTCTGATGTTTTCATATTTTTAAGTGTTGCTAAATCTTTTTCTATTTCATCATCACCAAGTACTATAGTATACTTAGCATTGATTTTATCAGAATATTTAAATTGTGCCTTTACACTCTTACCTACATGGTCTTTATCGCAAGATATGTTATTTTCTCTTAAAGACTTTATAATTTTAAAGCTCTCTACCTCGGCTTTTTCTCCAATTGTAACTACGAATATATCTATTCCATCTTCTTTAGGTATTTCTATATTATTGTTTTCAAGAGTTAATAAAAGTCTCTCTATACCCATACCAAATCCTATACCTGGAGTTTTTGGACCCTCTAATTGCTCTACAAGTCCATCATATCTTCCTCCACCACATACAGTACTTTGAGCTCCTATATCTTGTGATATTATTTCAAAAGCAGTCTTAGTATAATAGTCAAGCCCTCTAACTATCTTAGGATCTACAACATAGTTTATACCCATACTTTCTAAGTACACCTTTACTTTTTCAAAGTGATCTTTACAGTCCCCACATATATTATCTATCATTAAAGGAGCATCCTTTATTTGACTTTGACAATCTTCATTCTTGCAATCAAGTATTCTAAGAGGGTTTTTTTCGTATCTAGTTTGACAAGTATTACATAATGTGTCTAGCTTTTCTTTTAAATATCCTCTTAATTTTGTATTATATTCATTTCTACATTTAGGACAACCTACAGAGTTTATTCTAAGTTCTAATTTTTCAAGTCCTACTCTTTTGAAAAACTCCATAGCAAGTGCCATAACCTCAGCATCTATAGAAGCTGATTCACTCCCAAATGCTTCAATTCCAAACTGATGGAACTGTCTCATTCTTCCAGCTTGTGGTCTTTCATATCTAAAGCATGGAGTTATATAAAATAACTTTGAAGGTTGAGCATCTGCATAAAGCTTATTTTCAATAAAAGCTCTAACAGCACCAGCTGTTCCTTCTGGTTTTAAAGTTATATCTCTTCCTCCATTATCCTTAAATGAATACATTTCCTTTTGAACTATATCAGTAGTCTCTCCAACTCCTCTTTTGAAAAGATCTGTACTTTCAAATACAGGAGTTCTTATTTCATTATATCCAAATAAAGAGCATACCTCTCTAAATAGATTTTCTACATAAGTCCATTTATAAGAGTCTTTAGGTAATACATCCTTAGTTCCTCTTGGCGCTTTAATCGGCATCTTTTAAAACCTCCTCTTCTTTTCTCTTAATCATTTCATCAACTCTATTTATATAATGTTCTATGTTTTTGACATTAGCAACTCGCTCAATTCTATTTTCATCTATATATACTACTTTCGAATTAGCTCCTGCTCCCAAAGCATATATAGTCTGCTTTTCTTCCATTATTTGGATATTATATATACATTCAAACCCCTTCTTAGCATATCCTATATTCTCAAGATTTCCAAGCATATGCTTTTGTCTATACATATAATACGGTATTAGATTCATTTTATAAGCATATTCCATAGAGATATCTATCATCTTAACCATGTCCATATAATGACTAAATTCATAATCTTCTATGTTTTCATTAAGAGTTGATGCTCTTTTTATTGCCATAGTATGAACAGTCAAGCTTTCAGGGTCTAGCTTTAAGATTTCCTTTAAAGTATTTTCAACCATTTCAGGAGTTTCTTTTGGAAGTCCCAAAATAATATCCATATTTATATTGTCAAATCCAATTTCTCTAGCCATATAAAAACAATTTTTTATATCTTCTACACTATGAGTTCTTCCTATTTCTTTTAAAGTGTTCTCATTCATAGTTTGAGGATTAATGCTTATTCTTGAAACCGACTTTTCTTTAAGAACTTCTAATTTTTCTTTTGTTATAGTATCTACTCTTCCAGCTTCAACTGTGAATTCCTTCATTTTGCTTAAATCAAAATTTTCATATAAGCTATCTATAAGTAAAGAAAGTTCCTTTGCGTCAAGAGTAGTTGGAGTTCCTCCTCCTATATATACAGTTTCAATTTCTTTATTAGTCTTTTTAACTAACTCAGATACTCCTTGTATCTCTTTTATAAGACACTTTAAATATTCTTTCTTAAGATGTCCCCATTGTTTTAGTGTATTTGAAGGAAAAGAGCAGTATACACATCTTGTTGGGCAAAATGGTATACTTATATACAAAGCTATTTTATTTTCATCTATAGGATATACAAATTTTCTTTCAACACATGCTATATTGTATGCAAGATTTATTTTGCTATAATCCATCTGATATTTATTCTTCAATATATCCTCTATATCCTTTTTAGATTTTTCCTCATCCATAAGTTCATGTACTATTTTTGTAGGTCTAATTCCTGTTAAAATTCCCCACGGAACGAATGACTTATATACCTTACTTAAAACCTTAAATATACTTCTTTTTATTACAATTTTACTTTCTTTTCTTATTGTTTTATCATCATAGTCTGATTTATCTATCAAGCCTTCTTCTTCATAATGTAGGGCAAGCTTATTGTTTTGATAAAAATAAGTTTTAGATATTATTAAATTGTCTTTTACATCTACCTCATTAATTAATATATTGTCTTTTAAATCATCATTTTCTACAAATTTAAATTGAGATGTAAATAGTTTTAATAATTCGCTAACTTCATACTTATAGTCGTGATTCTTTAAAAATACACTAAGCATTAAATTCTCGCCTTAACCTTTCTCTTATCTCTTAATATATGGATTTTTTGCTTTTTCTGTCTCTACAGTACTTGCAGGTCCATGACCTGGAAATACTTTTAATTTATCATCTAACTTAGATAATCTATTTACAGACTCTATTATTTTGTCATAATCTCCACCAAATAAATCTGTTCTTCCTATAGATGATCTAAATAATGTATCTCCTGTAAATAAGCAGTCTTCTACTTTTATACACATGCCTCCTAGAGTGTGTCCTGGAGTATGAATTGTTTGAAGGTTAAGATTGCCAAGTTCTATACTTTGTTCATCATTTAAATATCTATCAGCTTCAATTTCTATACTTCCACCCATCATATAAGTTAAATTATTTTGACTATTAGTTAATACTATTTCTTCTTCTTTATGTGCTAATACAGTAGAATTAGTTTTTTCTTTTAATTCTTTAACTGCACCTATATGATCTGCATGACCATGCGTAAGTATTATATATTCTAAGTTTAATTCGTTCTTTTTTATAATATTTAATATTCCATCACAATCTCCACCTGGATCTATTACTGCACACTTTTTAGTTTCATCATCTCCTAATATATAACAATTCACACCATATACTCCAGCTACTATCTTTTCTAAAAACACAAAAATTCCCCCTTAGAAATTCTTCTTTGAATCTATTAAAAGAGTTACAGGACCATCATTCATAATATCAACGTTCATATGAGCCCCAAACTTACCTGTTTGAACTTTTAATTTATAATTTTTAGCCTTATCTATAAATTCTTCATACAAAGGTATAGCCTTATCAGGCTTTGCTGCATCTGTAAAATTAGGTCTTCTACCTTTTCTACAATCTCCATAAAGAGTAAACTGAGATACAACTAAAAGTTCACCTTTTATATCCAATAAAGATAAATTCATCTTTTCATTTTCATCTTCAAATATTCTAAGATTAACAATCTTATCAACCAAATAATCTATATCCTTTGAATTATCATCATCATTTATTCCTAATAAAACCATAATTCCTTTATCTATCTTTCCAATTACCTCTTTATCAACAGTTACACTCGAACTTGAAACTCTTTGAACAACAGCTCTCACTTTAAACATCCCCTTTAATTTATAACTCTATATACGTCTATAACACCTGGTATATTTTTAACTTTTTTCATTAAATTATTAAGTTCTTGTATACTATCAATTTCAAGCAACAAACTCATATTGACAAGTTTATCTTTATTGGTTCTAGCATTTATTCCATTTAAAGATATCTTGTCCACTGTAAACACATGAGTTATTTCACTAATAATTCCACTTCTATCATGTGATTTGACCTGTATTTCAGCTTCAAACCTTACTTTTTTATCTAAATCCCATTCAACTTCAATAGACCTATTAGCTTTATCAGTATCATTTATATCTATATTAGGACAATCCTTCCTATGAACAGAAACCCCTCTACCTTTAGTTATATAACCAATTATATCATCTCCTGGCAGTGGGTTACAGCACCTTGCTATTCTAACTAATATATTGTCAACATCTTTTACAACAACACCTTGGCTACTTGTTCTTCTTCTGCTTTTATATTCTTTTTCATTTATACTTTCTTCGATTTTAGTCTCTATAGTTTGTTTTTTATTATCTTTTTCATATAATTCTCTCAACTTTGACATAACTTGAGATACTATAAGACCTCCATATCCAATAGTTGCATATAAATCCTCATCAGTAGGTTGATTAAATTTTTTAGATATAGCATTTATGTTCTTATTTTTTAAGAATTCACTTAAAACGTATCCTTGTTTTTTAACTTCTTTTTCAAGTAAATCCCTTCCTCTTTGAATATTTTCTTCTCTTCTTTCTTTTTTGAACCACTGTCTTATCCTATTTTTAGCATGAGAAGTCTTAACTATATTAATCCAATCTCGGCTAGGGCCATTACTGTGACTTGATCTTATAATTTCTACTATATTTCCATTTTTAAGTTTATAATCAAGAGGAACTATCCTTCCATCTATCTTAGCTCCAATACACTTATTTCCAACGCCAGTATGAACTCTATATGCAAAGTCTATAGGAGTAGACCCTGCTGGAAGTTCTATAACATCTCCCCTTGGTGTAAATACGAATACCTGATTTGTAAATAAATCTATCTTAAGTGCTTCCATAAACTCTTTAGGATCATTTAGGTCTTTTTGCCATTCCATCATTTGTCTAAGCCATGAAAGCTTTATATCCATATCCTCTTCTTTGTTATCTGTATCTCCTTGCTTGTATTTCCAATGAGCTGCAATACCGTATTCTGCTATTTTATGCATTTCACGAGTTCTTATTTGGATTTCAAGAGGTTCTCCATCAGGACCTACAACAGTAGTATGAAGAGATTGATACATATTAGGTTTTGGCATAGCTATATAGTCTTTAAATCTACCAGGCATAGGTTTCCATATAGTATGAACTATACCAAGTACTGCATAGCAATCTTTTACATTTTCAACAAGTGCTCTTATAGCCATCAAATCATATATTTCTTCAAAGCTCTTGTTTTGATAGTGCATCTTTCTATATATACTATAAAAATGCTTTGGTCTTCCATATATATCACATTTAATATTTGATTTTTCGAATCTTTCTTGTAATATATCTATAACTTTAGTTATATAAGCTTCTCTTTCTTTTCTCTTTTTTGCAACCTTTTCAACAAGCTCATAATACCCAGGCATATCTAGATATCTAAGTCCTATATCTTCAAGTTCCCATTTTATTTTTGATATTCCTAATCTATGTGCAATAGGTGAGTATATTTCCATAGTTTCTTTTGCTTTTTCTTTTGCTTTTTCAGGAGTCATAAATTTAAGAGTTCTCATATTGTGTAGTCTATCAGCAAGCTTTATAAGTATAACTCTTATATCCTTTGCCATAGCCATGAACATTTTTCTAAGATTTTCGGCTTGAGTTTCTTCTTTTGATTTGTATTCTATTTGCCCAAGCTTAGTTACGCCCTCTACAAGATCAGCTATTTCTCTTCCAAATTTTTTTGCAATATCCTCATAAGTATAATGTGTATCTTCAACTACATCATGCATAAGACCTGCTGCTATTGTATATATATCCATTTCTAAATCAGCCAATATATAAGCAACTTCTACAGGATGTATAAAGTATTTTTCACCTGATTTTCTATATTGACCCTCATGAGCATTTTCTGCAAAATTATAAGCCTTTATTATTAAATCTAAATCGCTATTTGGGCTATACTGCTGTATTTTTAGTAATAAATTTTCTACCATAAAATCACCCTATTTTCACTTTATGTATTTAGTTTCACTCTATATATTAAAATAGTTGGTAGTACTACCAACTATTTGATTTATTAATATGTTATTAAAGAATTAATATTATACTTGTCTAATTTACTTCTTCCATTTAAAAACTCTAGTTCTATTAAGAATTCCATAGCAACTACTTCTCCGCCTAATTTTTCAATAAGCTTTGCAGCAGCTCCCATAGTTCCACCAGTTGCAAGAAGATCATCCACTATAGCCACCCTTTGTCCAGGCTTTATAGCATCTTTATGTATCTCAAGGACATCAGTTCCATACTCTAAATCATATTCAAACTGTTCAGTTTCTGATGGTAACTTCCCTGGTTTTCTAACTGGTACAAAACCTATACCCATTCCATAAGCAACAGGAGTTCCCATTAAAAATCCTCTAGCCTCAGGTCCTACTATTACATCTACTTTTTTATCCTTTAAATCCTCTATTATCTGATCTACAGCATATTTAAAAGCTTTTCCATCTTTTAATAATGTCGTTATGTCTTTGAAGTCTATTCCTTCTTTTGGAAAATCCTTTATATTTCTTATTGTTTCCTGCAAGTTCATTATTTATTCCTCCCTAAAACTATATCTTAATACTCAATTTAATGATATCTAATCTATAAGTAAACTATAATATTCCATACAATCGAGTTTGATTTTGCGACTTATATACGTATAATAATGAAATTTACTTCAAATCTTGATATAAAAAGTCACAAATAACAATTATATTATATATTGTAAAATAAAATTTATCAATATCCAATTACCTTCATACCACTGTATATCTATCGTTTACTTCTACCTGTCATTAATATTGATACTGTCAAGTACATGCCCATTATAGTTGCTATTAAAAAACCAACTATCCCTAAAATAGGATATCCCTTTATGCTTGGTCCTGTCTTTGTAGTTATAATCATAGATGATCCTACTATTGTAGACGATAATATAAGACTTACAGCTAATTTATTGGTCATATTATTTATTTCTTTTTCTAGATTCGTAAATTTAATTTCATCTATAGTAAATTTAACTTCATTCTTTTCTAAATGCCTTAAAAGAAGTTTTATCTGTCTTGGTATAACTTTAAAGTCAATAAGAGCTTGTTCTATATAAGATTTTGACTTCAATAAAACCTTGTCAGGCTTAAACTTATTTAAATAAAACTCTTTTATAAAGTTTTTTACTATTGTAGATAAAGCAAAATCAGGATTTAATTTTTTAGCTGTGCCTTCAAGAGTTACTATAGCTCTTGCTAAAAGCGAAAATTGAGAAGGTAGCTTTACTTTGTTCTTTCTGCTAAATCGCATAAACTCATTCAGTATTTCTGTTATATTTATCAATTTAATAGGCATATCGTAATAATAATGTATAAAAAAGCTTATTTCTTCTCTTAATTTTCGTACATTTGTATCCTCACTTATAGCATCAAGTTCTACTAAAGAATCTATTATTTTATCTATATCTTTATTTATACTTGCAAAGAATATATCTGTTATAAAATTCAATGTTATGTTATCTATTAATCCAACTATTCCAAAATCTATAAAAGCTATTTTCCCCTTACCTATTGCGAATATATTACCAGGATGAGGATCTGCATGAAAGAATCCATGAAAAAAAACCTGCTTCATAAATGACATAGCTCCTACATTAGCAATTTCTTTGGTATCCCATCCCATGCTTTTTATAGAATTCATATCACTTACACTTATTCCATTTATTTTTTCCATTACAAGAACTTTCTTAGATGACATATCCCAATATATTTTGGGAATATACACATGAGTGTCATTCTTAAATATTTCTCTAAATTTTTCACAGTTTCTAGATTCAAATGTATAGTCAAGCTCTCTCATTATAGTAATAGAAAATTCTTCTATAACCTCACTAAAATCAACTACTGTTTCCTTATAATATTCTTCTATTACTTTTCCAATAAGATGAAGCATCTCTAAATCAGATTTTATAATACTTTCTATATTAGGCCTTTGTATTTTAACTATTACATCTTTACCATTTTTTAGCTTGGCTACATATGCCTGCCCTATAGAAGCTGAACCTACAGGAATTTCATTAAAATCATCAAATGCTTCTTCAATTTCAACCCCAATCTCACTCACAAAAGTGTCTCTAGCTTCTTTTATATCAAAACTTTTAACATTATTTTGAAGTTTTGATAATTCTTCTATTATATCTGGGTCTAATAAGTCAGTTCTAGTACTCATTATTTGACCCAGTTTTACAAACGTTGGTCCAAGCTCCTCAATAGCTCTTCTTACTCTTTCTCCGGTACTCATATTCTGTATTTCTTTATTAGGTGTTAATGGCATTTTATAAGCTATTCCATCTATCTTCAATTTCTCCACAACAAAACTAAAACCATACTTTAATAATACTTGTACTATGCTTCTAGATCTTTTTAAATTTCTATAGCCTGTTTTTATCATAAGAACACCTCTCACCAAAATTCGTCTACTCGCTAACGCGGTGACTCATGTCGCCAACGATCCCTACGGGCTCCGTTGCTTAAAAATAGTCGAAAATATCCTACACTTAAAAATTATACCCATTTAAATGTTAGATACTTTTAGTTAATATTTTACTATACAACTTAGATTATGATGTTAAAATATCCGTTAAGAAAGTTCGTTGTCTGACCGTAGGGAGTTTAGAACTTTTAGGATGTTTTATAAATCAGAATCTGTAGTTGTATTAAAATATTAACTAAGTATCGGTATTTCAATGGGTATAATTTTGTACTTAGTAAAAAGCCCCATATTATGTTGAAATAATATGAGGCTTAAAATCAGTATCTTCTTATGCTAAAATTTAGTCTTTTCCTTAATCAAAACCCATGCTGGGCTGGCTATGAATATAGATGAATATGTTCCAGCTGCCATTCCAACTATTAAAGGAAGTGTAAAATCTTTAATGGATTCAACTCCTATTACATAAAGCGATATTATAGCTATTAATGTAGTAAGAGATGTATTAATAGATCTTGATATAGTTTGAGATATGCTTTGATTTGCAATATTTGCATACTCACCTTTCTTAGCAAGCTTCATATTTTCTCTTATTCTATCAAATACAACTATTGTATCATTTATAGAGTACCCAACAACAGTAAGAACTGCTGCAACAAATGGTCCATTAACAGGTACTCTAAATGCAGCATAAGCGCATATTAGTATAAGAACATCGTGTACAAGTGCTATTATAGACGCTATACCATATGAAAACTCAAATCTAACACTTACATATATAAGCATACCCACAGCAGCTATTAATGTTGATATGATAGCATTGTTTCTTATTTCATTACCAACTGTAGCTCCAAATTGTTCTGCCTTTTCAGGTTGAGTTTCCTCTAAATTGTATTTTTCTTTAAATTTATTAAATACTTCTTGTCTTTTCTTTGAATTGAAATCTTTCTTTGTCTTTATTTGAACAATCTCTTTCTTTTCTCCTATAAAGTTTATAGACATATCTTTATCGTATTCATTTGTTACAGTTCTTATATCTTCAGTTAAAACAGCTTTGTGAAGTTTTATTTCCATTAATGTTCCACCTGTAAAATCTATTCCAAAGTTAAGTCCAGTTGTAAGTATTATTACAAGTCCTATAGCCATAATAGCAAGGGATAATCCAAACCATAACTTCGTTTTTTCTATTATCTTCATATTATTCCCCCCTAAGCTCCAAAAAACTTTTTGTTTTTTATTATATTGGCATGGACTAATGATTTCATTAACGTCTTCGTAATAATTATAGCTGTAAAGAAAGATGCTATTATACCTATCATTAAGGTAAGAGCAAATCCTCTTATAGGTCCAGTTCCAAAGTTAAATAGTACAGTACCTGCTATAAATGTCGTTACATTCGAATCCATTATAGTTCCAAGTGCCTTTGAAAATCCAGAATCAATAGATGCTCTAAGAGATTTTCCATTTCTAATTTCTTCTTTTATTCTTTCAAATATTATTACATTCGCATCAACTGCCATACCTACTGATAATATAAGTGCAGCTATTCCTGGAAGAGTAAGTGTTACCTCCATTTGTGCGTATATATACATGATTATTAGAATATAAGCTGTAAGAGCTATATCCGCAATAAGTCCTGGAAGTCTATAGTAAAACAACATATAAAGCATTACTAATAGTATTCCTATTGCTGCTCCCTTTACACTCTTTTTAAGAGCATCTTCTCCAAGACTTGCCGTAACTGTAGATGTTTGAACTTCTTTAAATTCTACTGGAAGCGCTCCAGCTCTTATCAGGTTAGAAAGTTCTGCTGCACTCTCAACTGTAAAGTTACCACTTATCGTAGCTTGTCCATCTGGAATTCTTTGATTAACTCTTGGAGCTGAGATAACCTCATCATCAAGAACTATAACTATTGAAGAACCTGTAGGTGCTAGTTCTTCAGTTGCATCTGCAAACTTTTTAGCTCCTTCGCTATTAAATTCTAGAGAAACTATAGGTTGATTATTTTTTGAATCAAACCTAACCTCTGAAGTTTTAACTTCTTTACCAGTTACAACTACAGTTCCATCTTCTTTCAAAAATTTAAGTTGTGCTGTTTTTCCTATAGCATCCATTGCATCTTTTGCATTTTTAACACCTGGAAGCTCTATTCTTATTCTTTTCTCGCCTTCTTTAACTATAACCGGCTCAGAAACACCCATACCATCTATACGTTTTCTAAATACCTCTATAGTTTGATCTAAAATTTTGTTAAGTTCTTCTCCTGTTTCATCTGTTTGAGCTTCGTAAACTACGAACACCCCACCTTGTAAATCCAATCCTTGTTTTATTGAATTTTGCATAGGATCAATATTAAATTCACCTATGTTAACTCCACTTATTGCTGCATAAGCAAAAAATACAATAATAATAAACAAACTAATGAATTTCGATAAATTTTTAAGTTTCATAAATGTACCCCCAAACCTATTTGTGCTTTTTAGCATATTTTACATAATCTATTGCAGATTTTTCTAGGGAATTTCTTTCTTCTTGAGTCAGCTCCCTTATAACCTTAATAGGGTTCCCATAAGCAAGTACACCTGATGGAATTTTTTTATTAGGAGGAACTAAACTTCCTGCTCCAATTAATGTATAGTCCCCTATTTCAGCTCCATCTAAGATTATAGCCCCCATGCCCATTAAGCTATAATTTCCTATTTTACAAGCATGTATAGTTGCTTTATGTCCAATTGTAACATAGTTTCCTATCTCTGTTTTGTTTTCTTTGCTTATATGAACTACAGTACCATCTTGTATATTAGTATTTTCACCTATTATTATCTTATTTTCATCGCCTCTTAATACACAGTTATACCACACATTTGTATTCTTTCCCATTTTTACATTTCCTATAACATCTGCACTTTCTGCTATGAAACAACTATGAGGAATTTCAGGTTTTTCCCCATCATACTCCTTAATCATCTTTGCTGCCCTCCAACATAATTTTAGCTTTAATCATAATTGCACATTCTGTACGCTTTCTTTGCATCTGACATCCTAACTCATAAGGCTTTAATATATCATTATTAAAATTATGTGCATTAGCATGACATCCTCCTGAACAATAGAACTTAGCCCAACAGTTTCTACACTCTTCTTTTGCATATACATGAGCATTTTGAAATTTAAGTTGTATATCTCTAGGTATAATTAATTTTTCATCTAGTATACTTCCTAGCTTAAAGTCTTCGTTTCCAACAAACTGATGACAAGGATACAAATCACCTTCTGGTGTTACAGCCATATATTCACATCCTGCACCACATCCAGTAAGCCTTTTAATAACACAAGGTCCTTGATTTAAGTCTATCATATAATGGAAGAATGTGAAATTATCACCTTTTATTTTTCTATTGGCATATTCTACTGCTAATTTTTCATACTCTTTAAATATTTTAGGTATATCTTCTTCTTTTAATGCATATGGATTATCATCACTGTCTACAACAGGCTCAACAGAAGTTAAGTCAAACCCTAAATCTGCAAAATGAAGTACATCTTTTGAGAAATCTAAGTTATCTCTAGTAAATGTTCCCCTTACATAGTAGTATTTATTCTTATCTCTACTATCTATTAATTTTTTAAACTTAGGAACTATAATATCATAGCTGCCCTTATTGTTTAAAGTAGGTCTCATTTCATCGTTTATCTCTTTTCTTCCATCAAGGCTTAGCACTACATTATGCATATGTTCATTAATATATTCAATTTTTTCATCATCTAACAAAAGACCATTAGTAGTAATAGTAAATCTAAATAACTTACCTTTTTCTTTGGCTTTTTCATTTCCATACTCGACAAGTTTTTTCACTACTTCCCAGTTCATTAAAGGCTCTCCACCAAAGAAGTCTACTTCTAAATTTTTTCTATTTCCTGAGTTTTCAAGTAAATAATCTAATGATTTTTTACCTACTTCATAACTCATAAGCTTTCTCTCTCCGCCGAAATCTCCTTGAGATGCAAAGCAGTATTTACACTTTAGATTACAATCATGAGCCATATGCAAGCATAAGGCTTTAACAACAGGCTTTCTATTTACAAAACTTGGATGATATTCATATTCATCAATTGAATATAAAAGTCCCTCTTTTTCTAAAGTTTTCATCTCATTATATGCTTCAACTATCTTTTCATTTGAATACTTGTCCTTTAGAATATCCGATATTTCATCTATATTCTTGTCCTTATAATAATCCAAAATATCATATGCTTCATTGTCTAAAACATGAACAGCTCCACTGTTTACATCTAGAGCTATATTAATTCCATTTAACGAAAATTTATGTATCATACCCATCTATATGAACCTCCTAAGTAAAATGCCCATCTTTCATATTACCAAACTTTTAATAATTAATCAATATCAGCTAAAATGTTAATTAAGAAAAGGAAAAAGCAGCATACCTTCATAAAGAAGTTATGCTGCTAAAATATGTATAATTATCTTTCACATTCTTGATTTGCTACTGTACAAGAAGTTTTACAAGCTGATTGGCATGAAGTTTGGCATTCTCCACATCCACCTTTTTCAGCACTTTTCTTTAAAGTTGCTTTTGACAGTGTTTTCACGTGCTTCATAAGTACTCCCTCCTAATAATAAAGATTCCTTATTGATTATATCATAATTCTGCCATAAATCAATCTTTTTTCATATTAACACCTATAATCCCACCGATTCCACCTGTTAATGTATTAAGAAGCATTTTATATAACATATTCATTTCAAATTTAAAATTTTCATTTGCTAGAAAATACATGATTATCATGAATAATACATATAAAGCCCCAGCTAATATACCGTATAAAAATCCATCCGATCCATTTTTGTACCCAATATAAAAACCTGCACATGCAATACCTAAAGTTACTATAATAGATGTCATAAGTGGCATTGTAGAAACGGATACAGAAGTATACGTTAAAACTAAATTATAAATAAGAACAAGTACGATAGTAATTAAATATGAATAACCTAAAGCTTTTAAAAAATATGTGGCTCTTTTCAAAAAAAACACCTCCTTGCTTTTTATAAAATTATATTCGCAAGAAGGTATTTAAATTACTTATTTTTAACTTTTCCTATAGCCCATTTTTCAACGTGAAGCTTAGTTCTATCTCCTCCAACTTCAACTGTAATCATTTCTTCTGATATACTAAATATTT
Organism: Tepidibacter sp.; assembly: GCF_025210165.1. Lineage (GTDB taxonomy): Bacteria > Bacillota > Clostridia > Peptostreptococcales > Peptostreptococcaceae > Tepidibacter_A. Next base: position 21,997 of record NZ_JAOASI010000082.1, on the reverse strand, counting down.
TCCCAACAAGTCCTCCTATTGTAACCACTTCATCTCCAACCTTAAGACTTGATCTCATTTCTTTTAGTTGCTTATCTTTTTTCTGTTGAGGTCTTATAAGTAAAAAATAAAATACAACTATAAAACCAACAGTCATAACTATATTTACTACATTTGCAGACATTCTAACTCCTCCTTTTTATAATATATTATATTTTTTTATAGTTCATATCCATATTTAGTGAAAAATTCTTCTCTAAAGTCTAACAGTCTATCTTCTCTTATTGCTTGTCTTACATTTTCCATTAATTTAAGTAAGAAATGTAAGTTATGAGTAGTTATAAGTCTTGAAGCTAGTATCTCATTTGCTTTGACAAGGTGTCTTATATAAGCTCTTGTATAGTTTTTGCAAGCATAACAATCACATTCAGGATCAATTGGAGTAAAATCTTTAGCATATTTTGCATTTCTAACTACAACTTTTCCTTGACTAGTCATAGCTGTACCATTTCTAGCTATTCTAGTAGGAAGTACACAGTCAAACATATCTATACCTCTTATAGCTCCTTCTATTAATGCATCTGGGCTTCCAACTCCCATTAAATATCTAGGCTTATCCTCTGGTAAAAGAGGTGTTGTATATTCTAATACTTCATACATTAACTCTTTAGGCTCTCCAACGCTTAATCCCCCTACTGCATATCCCGGAAAATCAAGTTCCATTATTTCTTTTGCTGATTGTTCTCTTAAATCTTTGTACATACCACCTTGAACTATCCCAAATAAAGCTTGGTTTTCTGTATTCTTATGAGCTTCTTTACATCTTTTAGCCCATCTTGTTGTTCTTTCTAAGGAATTCTTAACATAATCTCTACTTGCAGGGTACGGAGCACATTCATCAAATGCCATCATTATATCTGCACCTAGAGCATTTTCTATTTCCATAACCTTTTCTGGACTTAAAAAATGTTTAGACCCATCTATGTGAGATCTAAATTCTACACCTTCTTCTGTTATTTTTCTAAGTGGTCCTAAGCTGAACACCTGAAATCCACCACTATCTGTAAGTATAGGTCTATCCCAGTTCATAAATTCATGAAGACCTCCAGCTTCTTTTACAAGCTCATGTCCTGGTCTCATATAAAGATGATATGTATTACTTAATATAATTTGTGAATTAATTTCTTTTAATTCCTCCGGAGTCATAGACTTTACTGTTGCTTGAGTTCCAACAGGCATGAATATAGGAGTTTCAATTATACCATGTGGAGTGTGTATTCTTCCAAGTCTTGCTCCACTTTGTTTGCAAGTTTTTATGTGTTCATATCTTATTGCTGACATTTAATTTCTTCCCTTCATATAATTAATTTAAGAATTTAATTTTTCATCATGTTTATTCATATCCTTATCAGTAAATAAATATTTTTTAATAGCAAATAAACCAGCTATAGTGCATATTCCTATAAAGGCTTCTATCATTCCCTTTTCTTTTGGTATTAATAAAAGCTTTCTAGCTATAGCATATAATAAAACATCTATTACACTCTCTGGAGTATGCAGAGTAAGCATTATAACAAGTTCTACCCCTATAACTAATGCAAGAGCATGTCCAAGTATCGCTTCAACTGAATGGTAAGCAATAGGATCTAGCGCATCACCTAAATAAGAAGACCATATAACCTTAGTTAAATCTATAGCACCCAACAATACCTTCACTAATATTATTAAGGCTAATACAATCTCAAAAACATGACTAACTTTTAAGATAATTCTCTTTGCTGACTTTTTATCCATTGTATCACCTCAAATTATTATTTTATAAACATTGCATCTCCAAAGCTAAAGAATCTATATTTTTCATCTACAGCTACTTTATATGCATTTAATATATTTTCTTTTCCAGTTAATGCTCCAACAAGCATTATAAGAGTTGATTCAGGTAAATGGAAATTAGTTATAAGAGCATCTACTACCTTAAATTCATATCCAGGATATATAAATATTTCTGTCCACCCACTTTGCTCTTTTAATAATCCATCTTCACTTATAACTGACTCAAGAGTTCTACAGCTAGTAGTTCCAACAGGTATTACTCTTCCTCCATTTTTTTTGCATTTGTTGATTTTATCAGCTTGTTCTTTATCTACCATATAAAACTCACTATGCATTTTATGATCAAGTACATTGTCAACCTTTACAGGTCTAAAGGTTCCAAGACCTACATGTAGTATTACAAATGCAATCTCAACACCTTTATCTTTTATCTTTTGTAATAATTCCTCAGTAAAATGAAGTCCTGCTGTAGGCGCTGCTGCTGATCCATCATGCTTTGAATAAACAGTTTGATATCTTTCTCTATCCTCTAGTTTTTCTGTTATATAAGGAGGAAGTGGCATACTTCCAAGCTCGTCTAAAATTTCTTCAAATACTCCATCATATTCAAATTTAACTATTCTAGAGCCCTCTTCTGCCATATCTACAACTGTAGCTATAAGCTTATCTCCAAAAGAGAATTTAGTACCTATCTTTGCTCTTTTTCCTGGCTTTACAAGAACCTGCCATGTATCTAATTCTATTCTCTTTAAAAGCAAAAATTCAATTTTCCCTTTAGTTTCTAGTTTTTCTCCTATAAGTCTTGCTGGAAGAACTCTTGTATTATTAAGAACTAGACAATCTCCTTCCTTTAAATAATCTATTATATTTTTAAAAATTTTATGTTCTATTTCTCCTGTTTCTTTATTTAATAGCATGAGTCTTGATTCATCTCTTTTTTGAAGAGGAACCTGAGCTATTAATTCTTCTGGTAAATCAAAATTAAAATCGCTAGTTTTCAAATTTAAACGTCCTTTCTACCTTTGTATTTCTATTCCTGTATAATAATGCTTTAATATATCTTCATATGAGAATCCTTGTTCTGCCATAGATTTTGCTCCCCATTGACTCATTCCAAGTCCATGTCCCCATCCATGTCCATTAATTGTGTATTCATCTGAAACAACACTACCTAAATTTAATTGTCTGGTATCATTATTGCCCATTAAATAAATATTAGTATTATTACTTATATCTTTAATTCCATCACTTGTTATAGCATACATATTTGATAAGCTTCTTTTTTCTTCATTTTTATCGGTCGAATAAATATAGAATATATCATTGCCACCAGAATCTTGCCCCTTCACTATATTATAATAGTTGCTTTTAAGACCAAGAATAGTTCTTGTGGAATTTTTAGTATACTCCTTTTCACCACTGCTTCCTATAAACTTAAGTTTTATAACTCTATCATTTCTAGATAGTTCCTCTATCTTAATACCAGTTACTGTTCCTATATCTACATTATCCTCTAATAGCTTGGTTTTGATATCTTCCTTAGTCATAACAACAGACCAATTATCATTAGGATAACCTAAAGAATATTTATCTTCAACACCTCTTAAATAAGAAACCTTGTTAGACCATACATTTTCAGAATCGTCTGTTTTACCTCCACTATTAGAATGGTAAAGAGCGCTTACAACACGTCCATTATATACCATAATTTGACCCCTAGTTTCATCTACCGCTCTATTACTATTTGAATGTTCAGAAGTATATCCACCATATACCTGTGAAAATGTATCATCAGTCAAATCAAAGCCATACTTTTTATATTTTCCCATATTCATTATAGCATAATTTCTTGCAGCTATCGCTTGAGCCTTAAGAGCCTCTATTGGCCAGCTTCCAGACATTTCTCTAGGTACTACTCCATATAAGTATTCATCAAGTCCAACTCTATTTATAACAGTCATATTATTATTGTCACTTCTCTTAAATAAAACACTTCCTCTATACTTTTTATTATTAATTCCTGTTATACCGTCTTTAGAATATATACATACTTCTTCATTAGAATCATACATAAAAACTATATCATCATCATCCATAATCTGAACAAAATTGTAATCAGAGCTGACGACTTCAAGACTAAAATCAGATAAATCATCTGATATTTCATCTTTATGATTTTGAGCTAGGTCTTGATCTAAATAATTGCCTATATATATTTTAAAGTTACCATCATAAAATATAAAAGAATCTATATCCTTATCTTCTAAACTCTGTACAGCATTTAAAGCTTGTTGTATATCATCATAATCCTGATCTACTTTTATATAGTATATAGACTCCTCATTTTTTGCTGTTAAGCTCGATTTATCAATTTCAATAATTTTTTCTATATTATCTTCTTTTAAAATTCCAATTTCAAATCCACTACTAGAGCTCAAATCAACCTTTGGTAATGCAGAGCTACCATATTCAAGTCCTATTTTCAAGTAATCTGGTACACTAATACTAGCAAAAGAATTAATAGTAAATAAATTAAATAAAAAACACACAATAACTATATTAACAAATTTAGTCCTATATTTCCACATTATAGTCCTCCATAACTATTATTTTTGATTATTTCTCATATGAAATATTAAAATGCTTATAAGCATTTAAAGTAGCTACCCTACCTCTAGGCTTTCTATCTATAAATCCTAATTGTATTAAGTAAGGCTCATACACATCTTCTATAGTATTTCTATCCTCCCCTATAGCCGCAGCAAGAGTGTCAAGACCTACAGGTCCTCCTGAGAATTTTTCAATTATATCCATCATAAGCTTTTTGTCTATATAATCAAGACCTAATGGATCAATTTCTAACATTTCAAGAGCAAGATCTGCTATTTTTTCAGTTATAATACCGTCTCCTTTAACTTCGGCATAATCTCTAACCCTCTTTAATAACCTATTTGCAATCCTTGGTGTTCCTCTTGACCTTTTACCTATTTCAATAGCGGCTCTCTCATCTATATCACAACCAAGTATTCCAGCTGATCTTTTGACTATACTAGAAAGCTCATCTACGTTATATAAATCAAGCTTACATATAACTCCAAATCTATCCCTTAAAGGAGATGTAAGCATACCTGCTCTTGTAGTTGCCCCTATCAATGTAAATTTTGGAAGATCTAATCTTATAGACCTTGCAGAAGGACCCTTTCCAATTATTATATCAAGACAAAAATCCTCCATAGCAGGATATAAAACTTCCTCAACATTCCTATTTATCCTATGTATCTCATCTATAAACAAAACATCATTTTCATTCAAATTAGTAAGTATAGCAGCCAAATCACCAGCTCTCTCAATTGCAGGTCCAGATGTTATTCTTATATTAACACCCATCTCATTAGATATTATGGTAGAAAGAGTTGTCTTACCTAGTCCTGGTGGTCCATATAATAAAACATGGTCTAACTGCTCACCTCTATTCTTTGCCGCTTCTATAAATATATTAAGCTTTTCCTTAGCTTTTTCTTGCCCTAGATAATCATTAAGATTTTTAGGTCTTAAACTACTCTCTATATCAACATCCTCATTTTTCATGCCAGAAGTTATAATTCTATCCTCTTCAGTAAACATTCATATCCTCCTTATTTATTTCATCAAATACATAAGACACTTCTTTATAAGCTCTTCAGTATCACTACATTCCTTCTTCAACTTATTAGTCGCCTCTTTTGCCTCAGCTAGAGAATACCCTAATGCAACTAAAGCTTGTAATGCTTCGTCCGTTCCAATTATCTTTTTATTAGACCCAGTAAGTAATGTTTGCTCAAATTCAACATTATGCTTGTCTATCTTGTCCTTAAGCTCAAGTATCATCCTCTCAGCAGTTTTCTTGCCAACACCAGGAGCTTTAGACAAAGCCCCTATATCTTCACTTAATATAAAAGCTCCTAATCTCTTAGGTTCTGAAAATGACAATATACCAAGCGCCACTTTAGGCCCTATTTTTGAAACTGAATTTAAAAGTTCGAACATTTTAAGCTCTTCCTTAGTTTTAAAGCCACATATACTCATATCATCTTCTCTAACTATAAGCTTTGTGTATATCTTTGCTTCCTCATTTCTTTTAACATCACATATAGTATTTTGAGATGTATTTATCCTATAACCAATTCCATTACACTCCACAACTATAAAGTCAATATTAATTTCTTCTACTATACCTTTTATATACTGATACATAATTTCCTCCCTATCTTCCTATTATTTTTTCAAGTCTGTTAGAATGACAATGGCATATAGCAACAGCTAAAGCATCAGCAACATCATCTGGCTTTGGAACTTCTCTTAAATTAAGAAGTGATTTAACCATAGTTTGTACTTGAGCCTTTTGTGCCCTTCCATAGCCCACTACTCCTTGTTTTACCTGTAAAGGAGTATATTCATATGTTTTTATATTATTATGAGCACAAGCAAGCATAGCAACCCCTCTCGCCTGTGCTACTGTTATAGCAGTTTTTACATTCTTATTAAAAAATAATTCCTCTATTCCAATCTCATCTACTTTATATTTTTTAATAAGAAAATCTAATCCTTCATATATCTTTTCAAGTCTTTTAAACACGTCTAACTTAGAGGATGTTTGTATAGCTCCATAATCTATAACCTTAAAATTATTTCCTTTATACTCTATAATACCATACCCAAGTATAGCAATCCCCGGGTCAATTCCCAATACAATCATTTCTTCATCTCCCAAACATATATTCTATATAATTATATAATACTTTTAAAAATAATAAAACCTATGATATTTATTACCAAATATCATAGGTTTTATTTTAGCTTAGGAAATCTTCAAGCCTTTCATTTAGTTCATCTAAAGAATTTAATATAAGACCAGATTTTATCTGTTCTTGATCTACTGAAGGAAGTGAAGATATCGAAGATTGTGTTTTTTCAACTAGATTTTTATTTCCATTTTCATCGTATTTATATATGACTATGTATCCATTGTCCTCACCTATTTCATAGTGTTTATCACAATAACTATTTATTTCCTTTAATAAATTAATTTCTTCAGACTTAAAGCTTAGCAATTTAAATTTAGAATAATTCTTTTTCATATACTCTTTAAATTCGGTCTCACTCAATCCGATAATTTCTTTTGAAGCAGTTTTTTCCTTTGTTTGTACATGCCCACACTTATCGTATTTAGTAGTTATTTTAAGAACAGTATTCTTATCTACTAATACATCGTCTTTCTTGTTAATGACTTCAATCTTAACATTTTTTTCTTTTTTACGCTCTTCAGCCACTACAGTTTTTGTTACAGGTTCACCTCTATCTTCTTTTTCAAGCACTTTTCCCATATAAAACCCTCCCACAAGGGTTAATATAGCTATAAGCAAAATAGGAATTTTAGAAGATCTTTTTTTCTCAAACATAAAAATAACCTCCTTTTAGAGGTTATTTTATCCATTAGATATTAATTTATACAATTTTTAGCTAAAATTAATATTTACTCTATTCCTTCATTTAACTTTTCAATTAAAGCATCTAAGTTTATACCGTGAACAGCAGCAGCTTCTTCTAAGCTTTCCATTTGAGCAGATGGGCATCCTATGCATCCCATTCCAAATCCCATAAGTATTGGTCCTGCATTAGGGTTGTGTCTTAAAACCTCTGATATTAACATATCCTTAGTTATTTTCATAATAAATTACCTCCTTATTTTCTATAACTATAATATTATCATATATTTATAATTTTTCAACTACATCATTTCTAAATTTTTCTACACCTATTCTATCTATAAAAAATCCTAACTTTTCACCAAGTAACGCATTTTCATTATAATATTCAAGTATTATTTCTACTAATCTATATGCATCTTCTTCACTTATTTTTTCAGCTATTATATCTGCCATTCTCTGGTGAAACCCTGCGCTTCCACCTGCTGCTATAATAAAACCTTCTTTAGTAGCTATTAGAGCTATATCTTTTGCATAGGCACTAGCACATGCATTCCTACACCCTGCAACAGCTATTTTAGTTCTATTTGGCATTTCCTTTCCATGAAAGTTTCTGCTTATCTTCATGCCTATTCTTATAGTATTCTCCTTTGATCTTTTACAAAAACCCGCTGGGCACATCTCTACATTCTTTATTGAATATTGATTTTTAACTGCTGGCTCCATACCTAAGTCTTTCCATATTTCACTTAAATCTTCTTCTTTTAGATTAGTTATCATTATTCTCTGTCCAGATGTTATCTTAATTATTCCATTATATTTTTTAGCCGTATCGGCTATCTTTATCATTGTATCCGCCGTTACAAAACCACCTGGTATATGAGGAGTTATAGCAAATCTCCGCTTTCCATCTTTTATCTTTTGTAAATTCCCAGAATGTACTCCCACAATTCTCACCTCTATTTAATCAAATAAGCTATAATTCTTATTATACCCATATTATAATTTTTTTAAATACTTTTTTCAGTAACATAAGTTACTATTATATATTTTTTAAAATTCCTCTTTTATTCTATGCTTTTTTAAAACTATATTTTCTTTAGCAAGTAGAACCAAAGTGATCAAAAACGAACCAATATCAGATATAGGATATGAATAGAAAACACCGTTAACTCCAATAAACTTAGGAAGTATAATAACTAAAGGTATTAGCATAATTATTTGTCTTGATATAGTAAGAACAACCGACTCAGTTGCCTTTCCTGTAGCCTGAAACCAGCTAGCACCTATAGCTTGAATCCCAACAACAGGAAGACCCCAAATCATCATAGAAAGTGCATCTACACCTATATCTATAGTAGTTTTATCACTTGTAAATATCTTCATAACCTGAGTTGGAAATATAAGTGCTACTAAAAAACCACCTACACTTAATATAGTTGCATATATATTTGCATATTTTAAGCTTTCTTGAACCCTTTTAAACTTTTTAGCTCCATAATTAAACCCTGCTATAGGCTGAAATCCCTGAACTATACCATATAAAGGCATAAACATAAACATCATAACTCTATTTATTATTCCAAGAGCAACAATATAATAATCATTTCCATAAGCCACTAGTGTATTATTTACTATAATCATCAATAAGCTTCCTGATATTTGTCTAAAAAATGTGGCCATACCTACACTTACAATTTCTTTTATATTTTTTATTGTAAAATTCATGTTTGAAATCTTTATTTTAAGCATACTATTACCTTTTAAATAGTACATAAGAATCCAAATAGCACTAAAGGTTTGAGCTATTATAGTAGCAAGAGCAGCTCCAGTAACTCCCATTTTAAATACAAATATAAGAATATAATCAAGTATTATATTCACAACAGCCCCAATCACCATACTTATCATAGCAGTTTTAGCATTCCCTTGAGCTCTTATAGTATGATTTGACGACATAGCAAAGCTATTGATGACTATACCAAATGCTATTATCTTCATATAATCTTTAGCATAAGGTAATATATTTGGTGTAGCACCACACAATATAAGAATCTCATCCATAAAAATAAGTATAATAATGCTAATTATTAAGTTTATTATTAAATTAAAAAATATAGCCTCTGCAAGTAGCTTTTGTGCTCCTTCTATATTTCCTTCTCCTATTCTCCTTGAAATAACGGATGATGCTCCAACTCCAACCATCAAGGCTATAGCCATCATAACCATCATAACTGGCATAGCAATAGTAACTCCTCCTAAAGCTAATGCTCCAACTCCTTTACCTATAAATATCCCATCTGCTACATTATATAAAGCATTTACAAGCATTCCTATTATAGCTGGTATAGAAAATTTTAATATAAGTTTATTAATAGGGTAATTTGCCATCATTTGCTGTCTTTCATCCATATTAAATTCCCTTCTTTTTCTTATTTGTAGTATTTACACCTTATTCCCTATTCATTATTTCTTCATTAACACAAAAAACTATGATTATAATCATAGTTTTTCTTAGTCTTTGCAATAATTCGCCCATCCATACATTTTTTCTATATTAATTTTATCAGAAGTAGATCTATATTTCCTAGGAAAATCTTTATTTATTTTTTTATAATTCATAAATCGTTCATTCACTACATCCCAATTTATATTTTTCATAAATACATCTATATATTTTTTTCTATCTATTCCAAAATCAATCATATAAGCATGTTCATAAACATCCATAACAAGAAGAGGATACGCCGTTAATACTGTACCTACATCATGTGCATCAAGCCCATATATATGAAGATTATTATCTAAAGGGTCAATAGAAAGTACTACCCATCCTCTCATTGACAATCCTACATCTTTAAATCTATCTTTAAAAAACTCATATGATCCGTATTTTTTTTGTATTTCGTTTAGTATATCACCATAAGGTTTGTTATTTCCTCCTATCAGGTTAGAAAAATACAATTCATGAAGCTTAACTCCATCAACAGAATAGCTTTGACCTAACATTAAACTTCTTGTATCACTAAAAGTAGGATTAGGATTTTCATATAACTTATTTTCATTTAATATAGTCCATATTTCATTTGTCTTATTTACATATCCTTCATATAACTTGTAATGTTGATTTAGTTGATTTAAGCTCATTCCATTTACCTCTTCAAAATCGTACTTTTTAGCTTGTATATACTCCATACCATTCACCTCTTATACTTAATTGCTTAAATTAAGTTGCTCATATATTATATAGTTTAGATTTATAATATGTGATCTGGCATTTTATATATTTCAAAATAACTCTTGATATTTTCATCTTTATATCATAATATATAGATATAAAGATATTTTAATTTTATGGAGGTTATCATAATGAAAAAAAATAGAAAATCACATATGAATTGGTCATGGATTTTCATGATTTTATTTATTACATTATCAATTTTGGATATTAGATTTGGAATCTTAGGATTTATTTGCATGACAGTACCAATGTATCATGCTATTAAAGGAAGAGGCAAGGTTCATTGTTCTCACTACTGCCCTAGAGGATCCTTATTAGGTAAATTTTTAAATAATATAAGTTTTAAAAACAATTTACCTAAATCATTTAGAAGTAACACTGTAAAAAATATATTACTGAGCTTAATGTTTATAATGCTCACTATATCTTTAATACATGCAGGCCCTGATATAAAAAAAATAGGTTTTTCAATTTTTAGATTTATGATGGCATCTCTTGTAGTTGGTATTATAATGGGTGTAGTTTTTAAGCCAAGAAGTTGGTGTCAAGTATGTCCTATGGGCCATGCTACTGGATTAATAGATAAAAAGATTAAAAATAGGTCTTGATATTTTATCAAGACCTATTCTTGTATATTTATCTCATATACAATCTCATCGTATACATCATTTTCATCATTTTCATTATGAAGTATATAGATTATATTAATAGTTCCCTCTTTACTAGCTCTAAATCCCCATGTACTTGAATAAATTTCTTCACCTTCAGAAATACTTTTCGATATCAACTCTATTAAACCATTCTCATCCTCATATATCATAGAATACTTAGTTCCTTTTGAATTCTCAAGCATAATGTCAAAAGCATCTCCTACCTTAATATTCTTTTGATATTCATTATTCATACTAAATTGAGCTATACTTTTACTATTTTTTTGTAAAGGTTCATCCGAGGTCATTTGAATACTCATCATATTATTCTCATCTTTTTCATTTTGCACAACTTCTATATTTTCAATAGGCTTTTGATCCTCTACAGAAGTCGGTACACTTGTATTAGTTTTTTCATTATCAGAAACCCTATCTACTGAATCATGTTTCTCTACATTATCATTTTCACCCTCAGTATTTTCTGAACCACTAATTGCCGAAAGACTTTGCTGTACATCTGTATTAGTTTTTTCATTATCTGAAACTCTATCTACTATATCACGTTTCTCTACATTATTATTTTCATCCTTAGCATTTTCTGAATCACTAATTGCCGAAGGACTTTGCTGTACATCTTTATTAGCATTCTCACTAATTTCTATATTAGAATTTTCTTGAATATCTATCCTTTCAAACTTATCAATATTTTGTACACTAAAAAATACTATAGCTAAAGATGCAGCAATATACATGTATTTACTCCATTTTCTTTTATCTTTAACTTTCTCATTTTTTAATTTATTTCTTAATGTTTCATCATAATTATCAGGTAGCGGAACCTGTTCAACACTATTTAAACTGTCTATCAAAATAATCATCTGTTCATACTCACATTTGCATTTTTCGCAATTGTTCATATGATTTTCAAACGCACTCTTATCGTTATCATCTAAAATATCATCTATATAATATGAAATATTTTCTCTGAATTTATCACAGTTCATATGAATTCTCCTTTCTTTTAACCAAAGCATTCTTCCTTCATACTTTGTTTTAATATCTCCTTTAGTTTTTCCCGACCTCGCTTAATCCTCGATTTAACAGTTCCGATTGAACATTCTGTTATATTAGCTATTTCTTCATAACTAAAACCTTGTATATCTCGTAGTATAATTGCTGTTTTTTGAATAGATGGTAATTTATCTATTGCATCTCGTATTTGTTTAGTCTCTATTTTTTTATCTAATATTTTTTGAGGATTGCTATCTATATAAGTATCCTCCCTATTTATAATCTCATCATTTATCGGTATCACCTTGTTTTTTTCATTCTTCTTCATATAATCAAGACAAGTATTCATAACTATTCTATAGAGCCAAGTTGAAAAAGAAGATTTCTGGTTAAAGTTTTTAATATACCTATAGACCTTAATCAAGGCTTCTTGAGATACATCCATAGCATCATCAGGATTTTTTACAATTCCTAATGCTATATTGTACGCAGTCTGCTTATACTTGTCTATAAGCTTTTCAAATGCATCAATGTCCCCATCTATGCATTTTTTAATTAATTGATTTTCATTTAAATCCAAGTTCTACCCTCCTTAAATTTAAAAGCCCCTTGTATTTATTAGACGACTTTTAATCAAAAAAGTTTCATTTTATTATATAATACATATATTCTATAATAAAACCAGAAAATATGGTACGGATATAAATTCCAATTATCATAATAAATCCCATTCACAATATTAATTATCATTCATACTATGATAGTATTCATCGAAAATTTTTTAAAAGGAGGTTTATAATGATTCCATATACCCCTTCATATACTAAAAGACCTACAATGAATAGAAGTGAAGACAAGAAATCAAATAACGATGGGTCAATATCAGTTGTAGGAATCGGAACTATACAAGTGCCACCAGATATGGCAACAGTAACAGTAGGAGTAATAACCCAAGATAAGGATTTAGAAAAAGCACAGACTGAGAATACTAAGCTATCAAACAACGTAATTAAAGGTTTAAATAACATAGGAATAGAAGATGAGGATATACAGACTGTAAATTATTCAGTAAAAACCAACTACGACTATATAAATGGAAAACAAAAATTCAGAAACTACGAAGTAAGACACATACTTGAAGTGACTGTAAAAAATATAGACCAAGTGGGAGAAGTCTACGATGTAGCTCTTAAGAATGGAGCAAATATAGAGGGTGGAGTAACATTTGGTTTATCTAATCAAAAGTATTATTATGATAAAGCTTTGGATTTGGCAGTTAAAGATTCTGTAAAAAAAGCTAATAATATAGCTACTTCATTAAATACAAAAGTTAACAATATACCTTTAACTATAAAAGAAACATCATTTGGTCAATCTCCAGTATATTCCAAAACTTATGCAGCTACAAATGGTGCTCCACCTATTCAAGGTGGACTTATAGACGTTTTGGCTCAAGTAAATGCTACATTTGAAATGATATGAAATTTAGTACCATCCATTATATTCTTCATCTTTTTTGCCTTTTAATCTATGAATATCATAAGGTGTATAATCTTCTATAAGTTTCTTATTATAATATTCTAACTCTTTTATATGAAGTTCCTCTATACTGTTTATCAAAGTATTATATAAATCTATATTTTTTTCTTTAATATTCATAAATTCATTCCCTATTATACCAAGATTAACTTCTAAATATTCATTGTATATTTTATATTGATTATTATCATCTTTATTGGATATTAAATTTTTAAATTTTTTAACATTCTCAAAATACTCTTTAGTATATTTTATTAGATTATTTAAATTATCTTGTTGAAAATCTATATCTTTTATACTTTGCTTTAATCTATCACTATTTTGAATTACTTTGCTCCACACTGTTATAATATTCATAAATTTCCCTCCAACCAAAAATTTTAATTACTGTTTAACAAAAAATGAGAGTTTAAATTCAAACTCTCATTTTTTATTATATATATTATTTTCAATTAATTTTATTTTATTCTAAATCAAAATCTTTGCTATATATATTTTGTACATTATCGATGATTTGAATTTAATCCCTTCTTTAATTTGGATTTTTAATGTATATTTCTATTTTAAAAGTCTCCCTGTATCAATTTTAGAACTTAGTTTCTCTAATTCTTCTATCATTTTTATTAATTCTTTATCTTCTCTATCTCCTAGAAATGCTTTTTTCTCTATTGTTAATCTAAACAGACTAAGCGATATCAAATCTAGTTCCCTTTTGCTTAAATCCATAAAACCTCTCCCTTATATAGTTTTCATGCTTATCAATTCATCCAAAGCTTCTATTACATCTTCTTTATATTCATTTTTGATGGGAATACTCTTATATCTTTTTTTATTATTTTCATTTATATAAATTCTAAATCTAACATGTGTTTTTGATAATTTCATCACTTGATACGATAATATATCTTTAGATGAATATTCTTCTGCTTGAATTAAGATACCCTTTGAATGAACTATAAATTTACTTCTATAAAAACTTACAGGCATCATTATCAATAGCAATCCTATCATAAATACATCATCAGAATTAAAAAATAACATATCTATTATAATCATAATAAATAATATAATTTCAAAAATATTATTTATTATACTAGATTCATTAAGATTAAATATAATTTTATTGTTATTAACAATAAAATTATATTTATTTTTATAACTAATACGAATACATATATATACTAGAATCATAATTACTCCTAAAATACACTCTATCATAACATTCTCTCCTAATTATCTTTTTTGAAATTTATTTTTTATATCCCATAACAATAACCTCTAAATATTCTTCTCTTTCTTCATACCAATTTAAAAAACGAAATTCCCTAAACGGCTCTTGAGTTTTCATCTCACAAACTCCATAAAGAATCATATCTTCTGGATTAAACGAATTTATTTCCTTTACACCATAAAATTCCATAAATATCATTTCTTTATCATAACTTTCAACTATAACCTTTAGCTTATCTCTTTCTTGAATTATTTTCTTAATTCTTCCATCATGCATTTTATAGCTTCCTATATATCCTAGAAATTCACTATTCTCCATTATTTCACCTTCTTCTAAGCTAAATATTATTAAATATTGTATACTATTTTTCATTTTTTTACAATTATCTTTAATTTCTACTTTAATAATTATATATTAATGCAATCAAAAAAGATGATTTCTGCTTTTATACAAAAATCATCTTTTTAATATTTCTAGTTTCATACAATTTTTAATTTGTTTCTTTTTTGTAAAACAACAGACCCGAAAGAAATACAACAGCAGAAATCCCTAAATCAATTTTTACAGAAGGCTTAGAAAGTCCACCATATACAACTACCGATGCCCCTATAAGAGCAAGTATAGGAATAACAATTCTTTTAACAGTTGATAGATCATTCATTTTAATCATAAATGCAACATAAATAACCATATAAAATGCATAAATTAAAGCTATTGGCAATTCCGAAATATCTATGAACATTCCACCAGGGAATAATCCTGAAAAATTCATATACCAAATTACTAGATACATACAAATCAAACCAAAACTTGCCATAGCAGAATTATTAGGCATATCAGTCTTACTATCTACCTTAGAAAAAAACTCTGGCTTTATACCTTGCCCACGAATAGCTAATGAATAGAAAGAACGAGAGCTTCCTAGTATAAGTCCATTAAGAGTAGCTAGACACGATACTATTATGAACGAAGTAAGTACAGATGCTCCTAAACTTCCAAATACAGCTCCAGCAACAAGATTAACAGCATTATCTCCTTGTTCTATAATAGTCTGAGATGGAATAATTCCAACTATACCAAGGAAATATGAAATATATATAACTACTATAGTTAAACTTCCAAATATAAGAGCCTTAGGAAGAGTTTTTTTAGAATCCTTTATTTCTCCATTAATTGTTGTTGCAATAATCCATCCTTCATATGCAAATGCCGTTCCTAGTACAGCAGCTGCAAATCCATGTCCTCCATCAACTACACTCGTTACATTAGAAAAATTTTCAACTAAGATCCCATTGTTCACACCTTGGAATATACCAACTACAGATATAATAATTAAAGGAACAATTTTAATCACTGTTGAAGCCACTTGGAACTTTCCTGATAATATAGGTGACAAATAGTTCATAGTATATATTCCAAGCATATATATAGCAGACATAATCCATACAAAATTTCCTTCTTGATTAAATAAAATAGCAGTATAATTAGCAGCTACCCACGATAATACCGCAGCTAGTGCTGGATAATAAATGATTGCATTAAACCAACCTATTAAATAAGCAAACTTTTCAGAAACTATACCCTCAGCATAATCAACTATACCATTAGACCTTTCAAACCTATTTGAGCACTCTGCAAAAACTAAAGCTCCAAAAATCATAGAAACAGCTCCAACTAGCCAAGCAATTAAAGCTGTTTTTACATTTCCACCTGAAGCCATAAGAATATTATCAGCCTTAAAGAATACACCTGACCCTATTACTATACCAATAACCATAGCAACTGTAGTCCAAAGACCATATTTTTTTTCCATCATAATTTACACCTCATTTCAAACCTCAATCTCATTTTAAAATTATATATAAAATTTTAATTTAATACATTATATAATACAATCCAAGAAATTTCTATACTTTACGACAATTTTTTTATTTTCTGAAAACAACTCAAATTAAAAATTAGTCTACTCGCTAACACGATTACTCATCTCACCAACGATCCCTATGGGCTCCGTTGCTCAAAATAATTGTAAGCGTATCTTTCTTGACAAGTTATCCATAAAACAAGAAATTTATAATACCTTAGTACATTAAAAGATAGACTCGTCTCCAAGTCTATCTTTTTCACTCTATTTTTTTATTAATTATTTTAGATTCAACATTCGCCTTTGTATCTTGATATCCTGCTATCATCCTCTCATAGGATTTTTTCTTTTCTATAGATAAGTCTTCATCATGCTCCTCTAAACAGCTCTGTATACTTTCTATAGCACAATCCATTCCTTTAATAAATATGTTTAATTTTTTATCATCAATCATAATTTGATCGCCTCCTCTTATAGAGAAGTCTGTCCATAGGTATGATTTTTTAAACTAATATTACTGCTATTCCATATGAATAGGCATTGCTCCATGAAATGTAATAAACATTTTACTGTGAGAATGCTATAATAATGTTATGAAAATACTAAACCTTAATGATTAAACAAACTATTTTATCGAAAGAGGGATTCAGGACTATGAAGTTAAATCGAATTATAAAAATTTTAATAGCACTTGCTAATGATAATAAGGTAACTGTTAAATATCTTGCTGATAAGTTTAATGTCTCACGTAAAACTATATATTCTGATTTAAATACAATTATATTATCTGGAATACCTATAATTTACGGACAAGACCATAAAGGTACAATTACATTATTAGAGGGTTTCAATTTTCCTAAATCATTTAAGCAACCTGTTGAATCCACTAAACGTCCAGCTAAGGAGGACATCTATATAAAATATGTCAGTCACGAGCAAAGTACGAAGCATATCCTATCCTTATGGGAAAAATTCACACAACATAGGCTAAACGACGATCATACATTAGACCCTACTATTTTTCATTCTTGGATTCGATGTCAACGTATGAATGTACCTATTTATGAGGTGGACCCTGGCAATTTCCTCTCTCCTGATTGTTTGAAGGATTACTTAATTGAAAACGTACTTTCAGAAGATATGGTAAAACCAACAATATTCTTGAATATTTTTAAACACCTAGGCTGGTATGCTATGACTTATGATAAAAATGCAAATCTTGAATATATAATTAACCCTGTTACTAATTATGAGCGATTGTATCCTCAGCTTGGATACTATATTAACGTAGATGAAAGCCACATTGGAACAAATCCTATCGCCTTAGCCTTAATGGAAAATAGAACTATTATTACAAGGGGTGCCGAGAATTATAATAAATCCTTACATGGCATTACTTCAATTGCCTCACCAATTTATAAGGATGGTGAACTTTATGGTGCACTCAATATTGTTTTTATACATACCAATGTAAATCCAAGTGTTGTTCATATTGTAAATAGCTTTGCACGCCTATATGAAGCCCTTGTTCTTAACCAACATACTCTAGAAAAAAAAGAAGAAAAACATCTCTATGACGAAATCATAGAAAAAACTAATTCATATGTTCCTAAGATTTATGGTAAGTCCCTGCATTGGCAAAAATTATTAAATATAGCAGATTATTTTTCTATAATGCCCCATCATATAGCTATTGTAGGTGAAGAGGGTGTAGGAAAAAGTACCTTAGCTAGATACATTCACTCAAAAAGTACACGAAAGTATGCCCCCTGCTTCCAATTGGATGGAAACCAAGTTACAGGTACTCAATCCCAGCTAAAAGAATATCTCTTTGGAACGGAAAAAAATCACCAATTGGGATTAATCGAAAAGACAGAAGGCGGTATTTTGATAATAAAAAATATTCATAAGTTATCAAAAGACATTCAAAAGCTCATAGCACGTTATATAAAAACTTCTAAGATTAAGCGTGTAGGAGGTAGAAAGTTCCTTACCTTTGACGTAAGAATTATTTTTACCATACCCTCTCTACAATCAGAAGGTATCATTGAATCCTTAAAAGATGAAATCCTACTCTATTTGAATATTCATCCTTTAAGGGAACGAAAAGAAGATATACTAGATATTTATCAGAATTGGTCTGTAAATGAGAATACAAATAAAGATATTAAGTTAGTAAAAAGCGAGGTAGAAGCAATAGACCCTCTAGACCTGAATGAAAATATAAAGACCCTACGGGAGTTTTTTGTAGAAAATAATAAAATCTCTTCACAGAAGTAGGAGATTTTATTGTTTTTGAGTGAATTTCTACCCATTCATAATTTAATGGTAATTTCATTTTATAAATTGGTATACTGGTTCCATTTGACAATATTCTCGATATGTCATTTCTAATTTAGGATCAATTTCGTCTACATCTCCACCGTTTTTTATTAATAAATCAAATATTGCTTTTAAATCTTCAATTAATTCATCATTTAAAGGTCTAAAATCTACCCATGATGAATCTGAATGATTAACAGTTGGTAATATCTGTCTTGCATCTAAAATTGCTCTACCTATCGTAGAATTATCATATGAATCGTAGCATTTAACTTCGGCACCTAAATCAATGATTTTCTCAAGAATTTTATATGCATATTTAGATTCTTGTTTAGAATGTGCTATTTTCCATGTCCCATCAAAATTATCTTCAAGATATCTGGAATTCATTATTGCAGCTCTAATAGCATCATGTAGCACAGGCATTTTCCACTCATTACAACCTTCAACTTCCATAAAGTTTAGATTCGCTCCATTATCTATAAGAAAATCTGCAATATGAAAATTTCCTGTTTTTAATGCTACCTGTAGCAGTGATTGACCATCATCCTTTTTAGGTGGCTGTTTAGCTGTACAATTAACTAATTCTGGTTTCTTATTTATTATATCCTTTACTAATTCATAATCCCTTTTTCTTATAGCTGTAAATAATTTCTTCATAATTTATTCTCCTTCAATTGAAGATATTAACTCATACTTGTTCAAACTCCAAATTCACATTAAGTATTTGAGTATTTTGAGTAATTAGAGTAACTTCATGATCTCTTATATAGTTAATAAAATCATCTACTAAATCAAAGTCATCACTCCATTTATTACCGCTATTTATGTTTTTTAATTCACTCGATACATCATAATAGTAGGTCAATGATAACTGATAAGTATTTGCATCATCTTCATCTATTTCTGCTATAAATTGTCTTGTCAAGTTTACTTCAAATTGTTGACTATTTCTCCCATCAGATTTTCCCCACTGAAATAAAAGCATATCCGTTTCATCATCAGGGTAACCTTCTATAAATAGTGTTATAAGCTACATTCTCATAGTTTTCTTTTAAATGATTAACTCTAACATAACCACCATATTCATAAATATATCTCAATGTATCATATTCCTTTTTAGTTATATTTTCTTTAAAATACATTAACTCACCTCTCTAGTCTCCAATTGCAATAACTTTAATCTTTCTATCAATAGCTCTTTCACTAAGCTTTATAAACTCCTTAAAAAAGTTTGATACAGACCCATGAACTTCATCTAGTGAAATTTCTTTTCTTATATTTTCTATAATCAATTCTAATTCTTTAATTTCTATAACTCTATCTCCATATGGGTCAAGTTCTGCAAGAATCTGAATACCTTCTCTAAGTTCATTGTTTTTATAAATTTTATATATTTTATTATGTGTCTTTTCCTCCAATGAAACCATTTCATCACCATGATTTATACTTTTCATACGATCTGCTATGTAAAAATCTATTGCCATAATTCCACCACCCTTATATTTTAGCATTAACACCTTGATATCTTTTTTACTTATTCTATTTAATATAACTCAACTTCCCAATCTTCAAATGGTGGCTCTACTACATACGTTTTGTCAATATACCTTCTGATATATTGTGTCGCTCTTTTTTCAGCATGTCTAGAATTTAGAACTATTCCATTTTCATCCATTTCTATAACATTAGCGAATATTGCATAGACTTGCTCTAAAGCACTTGGTTCTTCAAATATACACGAATATTCAATATCATCTAACAAAGGATATCCTACAGTCCCATTGGCAAGCCAATATGAAAATGAGCGTAATGATCCACTAAATGAATGGCTTAATTTTTCCATTTATAACCCTACCTTCCTTAACAACAGTCAAATGTATAATATACTTTAGTAAAATCTAATTTTAATAAATCCTCTTTTCTAATAAAAAAGTTTGCCACACCTGCATCCCCCCACATCATATCAATTGAATCATCCGTATCTAGTTGTAACAGCACAATATTATACTCTTGGTCAGCTTTCTTTCTTGGGTCGTCCTGTGTAAAATATGCATATCCTCCAACTTTATGATTCCATCCAGGACTTATTTACCTATACAACTCTATCTCTTCATCATCAATAATATAGCGTCCTGACTCACGGAAATATTTTTCAAATTGAAAGTCTTCTATGGATACTGCTTCTTCATCTAATTGAAATAGCATTTTTGCTTCAATAGGTACAGGAAAATATTCATCTATATCTATAAAAGAAAAATCCGTAATAAGCTTATCTATATCTTCATTTATATGTTGATGATATATAATTCTAAAATTCTTCTGACAAGTGAAATCATCATTATTGAGACCGTAAATATCATCATCTGCCGAAATAAAAAACTGTAATATTCCATCAGTTGGAAACAACTCCATATGTGGCATTTGCAAAAAATTAATCTGTGCTAATAATCTCATTGGTTTACCTTTGGTGTCATTGGGATAATCTTTATTATCTAATTCCGATACGAAAAATATATACATTTCTATCTAAATATAGATATTTCTACTATGGCACTACTTATATCTATTAGATTTTCGTCTTGTGCCTTCCTGCTTCAATGAATCTGATTTTGCCTAGGCTACTCTCATTTGATATGACTCTTAACAGGCTTAAATTCCGCAGTATCGTTGCGTACACATTCAGAAACTTAGTTTAGGTTAAGCACTCTGAATTTGGTAATTTGCTAAATTAATACTTGCGTTCAAATCTCTATCAATCTTAAAGCCACATTCACAAATGAATATTCTATCTTTTAGCTTTAGATCTGATTTTATTTGACCACAATAAGAACAAGTTTTTGATGAAGGATACCATTTATC
>NZ_JAOASI010000081.1 GCF_025210165.1 Tepidibacter sp. | reverse complement strand
TTGGAAAAGATGAAGATATATCAAGAATTAAGTCTTTAGCATTTGGATAATATAACCATACGTTTGAAGTTAAGAGGATATTTTTTTGTTGAAATCAATTTACCATATTAAGTAAATTAATTTCAACTAGCACAATAGATTTATTTACATATGAAATTGCCAAAACCATACTCCAAATTCCATATTTTACTTTTACTATAAAGCTTGTTTTATTTGATTTGTATAATTTTTAACTTAATATTCCAGAATATATTCATTAGAATCGGTTATTATAATAGTACAACAAGGAATTAATAAACAACTACATAAATTACAGAGATGTATAAATCTATATGATTTTAAGCACTCATGTATTGTAGTTTGGTTATTAACTTCTTGTTTAATATAAAAGAAAGCTTAGAATAAATTCTAAGCTTTCTTATAATGAATAGGAAATTATATTCTTATTTAAATTTTGTATAGGTGTAATTTACGTTATGAATTTCAAAAAACTCTACATTAGAAATCTTTAAAAAGAAGATTTTTTATAATGAATAGGAAATTTATTGTATATAATCATAATTGGATGTATATTCATCTAAATTTCTTTGAAATTCAAATTTATTACTCATATAATCCAGTTCTTTATTCATCATATCTACTTTAGCATCTTCAATATCCATTTTACTTAGTCTACCATATTTGAAAAAATTATATTTATTCTGAAGAATGGTTTTAGAATTTTTTAAAATTTGTTCATTATCGTTTAATTTTTCTTTTGCTAAAATAAGTTGAGAATATTCATTTTCTAATTCATTTTTTATTGAAATTTCTTTTTCTTTATATGATTCTTCGTAATTATTTAAAGTTCTTTCTTCCTCTTTATACATATATGTATTTGAAGGATATTTGATTTTAATATTGTTTAAATTTAAATTTTGTATTTCATAACTATTTTTTAGACTTACATAATCATATCTATTTTTTAAAACCATATCCATAATATCTACAGGTTTTTTTATATTCTTAATATCTATATCTTTATTTATATCATCTAATACAACAGTATATCTTTCATCCATGTTATGCCCCATTAATTGATTTAAACTATTATATAGGTTTTCTAATTCAATTTTTTTAGTACTTAATGTTGTAAAAATCTCATCATATTTATTGTGACTATTCTCTAAATCAATATCAGAGATTTTACCAAGTTTATTTTTTAACTTTGATATCTCTAGCTTTTTTGATTCATGCTCCATATTCATTTTTGATATTTCTAATTCTTTTTGTTTAATCAAAATATCTTGAAATGATTTTAATACTTTTCTTTTTATTTCTTTTGTATCTTCTTTTAACTTTAGTTCATTACCTTTTATCTTTATATCTACTTCTTTCATTTTATCTCCAGATTCATATTTGTACTCTTCTAGTGATAGACCTCCACCTGATTTTGAATTTTTTATTCTCTTTTCTTGCCTTCTTGTTTTTGAACGATCGTCATACAATGCATCTAAGCTTCTTTTATCTTCTTTTAATATATTAGAATTTAATACAGCTTCACTTTGAGCTTTTTCTAAAGTCAATGTATTAACATTTAAATCACTTGCAAATGATTTAAATGTTAATATAGAATTAAAAAGCGTAAACAATGCAATCATAACAAATAAAAATATATATCTATTTTTTTTCATATTAACCTCCAATCAATTATTTATTCATATCTAAGTGCTTCTATAGGATCAAGTTTAGCTGCTTTATTAGCAGGATATATACCAAAGAAAATTCCAACAATAGCTGAAAAAGAAACACTTATTAGTATATATCTGATTGGTACACTAGGAGTTACTTTCAGTATAATAGCTGCTATATTAGATACTCCAAGTCCAAGTGTTACTCCTATTAATCCTCCTACACCTGATATTATCATTGATTCTACCAAAAACTGAAGTAATATATCCTTTCTTTTAGCTCCTAGAGCCTTTCTTATTCCTATTTCTCTAGTTCTTTCAGTTACAGATACTAACATTATATTCATAACACCTATTCCACCTACTAATAAAGATATAGCTGCTACTGCTCCTATTCCTAAAGATATTTTATTTAATATTCCATCAATCATATTCATCTGTCCTTTAGCAGATTCTGATCTATATAGATTCTCCTTACCTTTTATTCTAGATATAAACCTTAATATTTTACTGGATGTTTCTTCTATATCGCAATTTTTTGATAATTGTATATCTATAGAATCATATTCATCGTCATATTCTATAATACTTAAAGGTGCATATAAAGTAGTTCTGTTACTATTGTTGAGTTTATCAAATAAAGACGGGGGTTCTTCATACACACCAACTATAGTATAGTTTTGTTCTAAATCTCCTCTTTCAATTTTCAAAGTTTCACCTACAACACTAGTTCTTTTAAACAATTTAAGAGCAAGTTTTTTATTTATGGTAGCTACATATCGTCTACCTGTAACATCAGATTTATTTAAAAACCTTCCTTTTATAATATTTACTTTCCCTATATGCTTGTACTCCTCATTGACACCTTGTATATGTACATTCCCAAATTCTTTATTTTTTTTAGCCTTACCTGATCCTCCCCAGCTTACAGGCGATAAGTATTCAACTTCCTTTGAAAATACATTTCTTATTTTTCTTAAATCACTATGATTCAAAAAATCAGTTCTTCTTATATCATCATTCCAGTCCAAATAAATAGCCACTCTTCTAGTTCCAATTGTTCCCTCAACATCTTTACCTATACTCGCTTTTCCAATCTCTCCCAGAGTCATTATTGTAATAACGGAGCTAATTCCTATTATTATACCAAGCATTGTTAGAAAAGATCTCATCTTATTTGCTCTTAGACTGGATATAGCTAGCTTAAAATTTTCCAAAAAAAACAAGATAATAACCTCCAATCTAAAATTTATAATCTATTTTCAACAAGTTCATCTTTTATTAAAATACCATCTTTAAAAGCAACTACTCGTTTGCAGTGCTGTGCAATCTCAGGTTCATGTGTTACAAGTACTATTGTTACCCCTTCATCATTTAGCTTCTTAAAAATTCCCATCACTTCATCTCCTGATTTTGTATCAAGATTTCCAGTTGGTTCATCCGCTAAAATCAAAGGTGGCTCATTGGCTAATGCTCTGGCTATTGCAACTCTTTGTCTTTGACCTCCAGATAATTCATTAGGCATATGATGTATTCTTTCTTTTAATCCAACCTTTTCTAAAATAGAAATGGCTTTTTCTCTTCTATCACTTTGGCTTTTTCTAGCATATAAAAGTGGTAATTCTACATTTTTTAGTGAAGATGTTCTTGGGATAAGATTAAATGACTGAAAAACAAACCCTATTTTTAAATTCCTTATATCTGATAACTCTTCTTCATTTCTATCTTGTATAGGTATTCCATCAAGCAGATATTCTCCAGAAGTTGGCTTGTCAAGACATCCTAAAATGTTCATAAAAGTAGATTTACCAGATCCAGAAGAACCCATTATAGCTACAAATTCTCCTTCTTTTATAGTAAGAGAAATTTTCTTTAATGCTGGAACCTTTATATCTCCATTTTGATATACTTTTTCTAGATTTTTAACTTCTATCATTTTTATACCTTCTTTCCAACTATTTCATAGTAGAAACTTTCATACCATCTATAAAAGATTCATTAGGATTAACTGCTACTTTATCACCAAGCTTTATATCTTTTGATATTACTTGTACAGATAAATCACTTTGAATGCCTAATTCAACAGGTATTTCCTTTAATGTTTCATTTTTTACCACAAATACACAATTAGTTTTATCTGGTTTTTCATATATTGCTTCATAAGGAAGAATTAACGCATCTTTTTGTTTTTGTGTTTCTATTCTAGATTCAATTATAAGCCCTGGTCTTAAACCTTCTATATTCCCAGTCAAATCTACTTCCACAGGAATTATTATCTGTTTCCCAGAAGAAGATCCCTGTTTTATTCTTGCTGTTGGATAAATATTAGTTATTTTTCCTTTAAAGTTAGCATCAGAAAGAGATTCAGTAGTTAAATTTATTTCTTGTCCCTTATGTAATTTGCTTATATCAAATTCATTTATATCAAATGTTGCTTTTAAATTATTTAAATCTTCTATAACAAATATTCCTCCAGCTCCTTTAGGAATAGATCCAATTTTTGCATTAACAGCTGTAACAGTTCCGTCAATCGGACTTTTTACTGTTGATTTACTTAAATCATCTATTTTTTGTTTTAAATTTAGTTTTTTGAGTTCTAATGATTTTGCATCAACATTATTATTTTTTTCTCTTATAGCCTTATTTAAATCTGATTTTATTTTTTCTAAATTATTTTCAGATTTTTTATATGTGTTATAATCAGAATCAAATTCGTCCTTACTTATACTTCCTAATTCATATAATGATTTAGAACTTTCATATTTGTTTTTAGCAATTTCAAAATCCATAGTTTGATTTTCTACATCTCTTTCTAAGGATAGTATATGTTCTTCATTATTTTTTTCATTATATTGAGCTTCTTGAATTTCATATTCAAGTTTTGCAGATTCAATATCTTGATTTAATTGTTTCATATCAAATGTTGCTAATTTATCTCCTTTTTTTACTTTATCTCCTTCTTTTACAAATATATTATCTACTATATATGTAAGGTCTGAAGATATTTCTGATTTAACTTTACTCTTTAATTCTCCCTTTACATATATACTAGAACTTATATCACTTTTTGTTATATCTGTTGTTGTTACTATTATGTCATCACTTGACCCTGATGTTCTAAAATTAAATACTGCAAATAATAAAATAACTGCACTTATTGATATACCTATTATTTTCTTTTTTCTTGTCATTTAATTTACCCCCCACCTTAATTTAATTACATAGAATAAATTGTTATTATTTTATACTAAGATTATAACATTCTAGTATTTTATTTTCCTTAAAATTTTCTTAAATTTTCCTTAAATTTTGTATTATTTTCAAAAAAATAGAAAAACAACACATTAATGTGTTGTTTTTCTATTTTTCTATTTCGCTATCATCTATTAATTCTATAATTTCAGTATTATTGTTTTTTGTATTTCTGTTATTTTTATTATTTCTATTTTTTTTCTTTTTAATTGTAGTTGTCTTTGGCTCATTATTGATTTCTTTAGTAAGATATTCTATATTATCGTTATTTTCTCTTACTTCGTCATGTTTTTTTTTATCAAGGGTTTTAGATTTTGATTTTTTTACTTTTTTACTTACTTTTAGTTCTTTTTTATTATTGTTATTTGTCTTACTTTTTTTTCTATTCTTTTTGAACATTTTAAATAAACTCATATTATACCTCCTTATTATTAAGTACATATTATTTTATGTTTTATTTTTTTTATTGTTACAATAAAATTTCATTATTTTCTACTCGGAATAATATATATTAAAAAATACCGCCTGAATTAATTCAAACGGCATTTTTTAATATATATTATTCTGTATTTGCTTTTTCTGGGTACATGTCCATAATGCATGGTCTATCCCTCTTGATATGAATTCAGACATCTTCATTATTAATTGTAGCCTTGTATTTTGCAAAACCATAAATTCCATAAATCCTGATACATTCACTATTCCCAATATACTTATATCACCTACAGAAGGTAGTTTTTTATTTACACCAGCTCCAGGTTTTAATGCTTCATCAGATACTTTAACACATCCTATTCTATCTGATGCTCCTAGGCATGCATCTATAGCTATTATAAAAGGATTATCATAATATTTATTTATATGCTCAATTGTATCACTTAAATTTTTTGCATGTACAGGTTCTTCTAATGTTCCATGTATATATATTTCTTCATATTTATTTATTTTATTTTGAAGTTTGTATCCCACTAATGGACCTAATGAGTCGCCAGTACATCTATCTGTGCCTATGCATAATATAACTATCTCTTTATGCTCTTCTTTATAATTCTCTTTAATATAATTTTTGAGTATATTAGGAAAATGTATATAAGCATTATTATCTTTTATATTTATTTCATTCAACTATATTCACCTACCTTTTCTTACAATACAAGTTTTTCCCTAATATATAAAAAAAATTCATCTATATAAAATAATAGATGAATTTTTTAATAAATTTATCTTATTATTCCTTGAGGGATTTTATTTTACATAGTAAAATATACTCTACACTATAAGTATAAAGGATGTGTAATAATTTGCGTTGGTTTGATAAAAGGTATCACTCACTAAATTTTGAGCTTAGAAAAATTTTTAATGAAAAAATTTTCAAGTTATCTCTAGACGGAGGATTCACCTGCCCTAATAGAGATGGAAAAATAGGTTTTAATGGATGTATATTTTGTAGCGATAGTGGTTCTGGAGAATATGCCTCAGATAGATTTCTGTCTATAGATAAACAGATTGAAAATCAGATTAATTTACTAAATAGCAAATGGCCTAACGGAAAATATATTGCCTACTTTCAGAATTTCACAAACACTTATGCTGATGTTGATGTTTTAAGCAAAAAGTATGAAGCCGCTATTAATTGTGACAACGTAGTTGGCATTGCAATAGCAACAAGACCAGATTGTTTAGATGATACTGTTATTCAATTATTAAGTGAATTAAGTAAAAAAACATATCTATGGATTGAACTTGGACTTCAAACTATACATGATGAAAGTGCTGAGTTTCTAAGGAGAGGATATCCTTTTTCTTTATTCGAAGAAAAAGTAATAAAATTAAGATCTTATAATATAAATGTTGTAACCCATTTAATATTAGGTATTCCAAATGAAACTAGAGAAATGATTTTTGAATCAATTTCAAAAATTTCTAGTATGGATATTCAAGGGGTAAAACTACACCTTCTTCATGTAATTAAGGGAACTGATCTTGAGAAATATTATAATTCAACTAAATTTGCTTTGTTAGAAAAAGAAGAATATATTCATTTAATTTGTGATATTTTAGAAAAACTAAATCCTAATATAACAATTCACAGATTAACAGGAGATGGATCTAAAGATACATTAGTAGGTCCGTGGTGGAGTCTTGATAAAAGAAGTGTTTTAAATAGTATAGATAAAGAACTTTCAATTAGAGATTCATACCAGGGTAAATATTATTTATAAAAAGTATAAGATATATGGAGCCAAGCAACTCCAAGTTGTTAGCCCCATATATTTTATTATAATTATATTTTCATATATCTTCCATTGAACTGTAACCACTCAACCTGCTTTTTATATTCTGGTATTATTTTTGCGACCATTTTCCAAAATGATTTAGAATGATTCATATGAGACATATGGCTCATTTCATGAACCACTACATAGTCTATAACTTCAATAGGAGCCATTATTAATTTCCAATTAAACTTTATATCTCTATTTGAACTACATATACCCCAAAATTTTTCAGATTCTACAATATTTATTGATTTAGGTTTTAGTTTAAAATTAGACTGATAATATGATACTCTTTTTTTTATTTGCTTTGAACCTTCTTTTTTGAAATGTTTTTTTATGATATTTTTTACTTGTTCTTGTTCATCATTTTGAGTATTTATTATAATATTATTATTTTGTATACTTATATTATTTTTTTCTATATTTTTATCTAAAATAACTTTTATATAGTATTTTTTTCCCATATATAGAAGTTGTTCATCATTTGATATTTCTATCTCTTGCCTTTGAGATAAACTCCTTATATCATTTAATTTTTTTGAAATCAAATCAAGTTTTGACTCAATGATATTCATTACTTGGTCTTTATTGCATTCTTTTGGAGCCAACACTCTTACCTTAAGGTCATAATCTATTCTTATGCTAACGGTTTTTCTTTTTTTATATTCTATCAATATATTTATTTTTTCTCCGTTATAATCTACTTTTAACATTATATTGCTCCCATTATGTCTGTATCATATTTTTTCCAAAATCTACAGGTATATCATCCTTTACTATTTTATCTATACTAGATATCAGATCATTTTTTTCTTTTTCATCTATATTTATATTATATAAAATTTTATCTTTAATTTTTAATATTTGATTATTTTTAGATTTTATAACTTCATCATACTTACCTTCCATTTGAGACCAGTTTTTATTCAATAGATTGATTAAAGATGCCATTTCATCAGAGCTTCCAGCAATTCTATTAAACAAAAGTAAGTTTAGTGCTAAAACTTCTGGGATTTCCTTATGACTATATCTTAGTTTATGATCTATTTCTCCATACCCTTCCTCAAATATTGTTCTCACTTGAATCTCTGCAATAACTCTTTGATTCGTTGGAAAAAACTCAATTAAATAATGTACTGAACGATATCCTGATTTTCTTGAATTGATTTCAATTCCTAATTCTTTAAATTTTTCAGTATCATCTCCATCTCTAACATTTGCTGTTATTTCTATTACTTTCCATGTTTTCATTATAAATTTGTGTATTTCTTCCCAATCTTCTTTAAATATGTGTATAGCTCTAATTCCTATTAAATCAGTTATTTCTTCTTTATAATTATCTACAGAAAAAGAAAAGTTTTTTCCGTACTTATTTTTTCTACTAGGAATTTTTCTTATTATTTTTTCTATAAGCCTATCTGGATTTTTTACTCTTGACTTAACAGAATGTATATTTTCATGAGTTCTCAAAATAGTAGCTATAAACTCGGCTTGACTTTCATAGTTTTTTTTATATTCATTGAAATCATCATGTATATCATTTATTACATTCCAGTCTATATCTATATCTTTTATTTTATCTGTTAAATGGTGTTTTTGTAAAAATTCTTTTTTATTTATTCTCATTTAATTTCTCCTCTGTATAGTTATATTACTAAAATATATTAAAACCTATTTCATCATCTCCAAATGAATTAAATATTACAAAACTTATAATTAAAGCTAACATACATTCATAAAGCCTTTTTATATTTTTAAAAAAATTTAATTTCTTTATCATTTTATCATAAATATAAAACCACCTAAATAGTAATCTGTACCCTTTGTAAAGGACAATTTAAAAAAGACTATGCTACATTAAGAAGATGATTTCTGTATTGGACAGGAGTCATCTTCTTTAATCCCCACTGATATCTATAGTTATTATAATAAGTCATGTATTGTTTAAT
>NZ_JAOASI010000080.1 GCF_025210165.1 Tepidibacter sp. | reverse complement strand
CTCCTAAAACCGTTGCTTTAAATCCAACAGATGAGGTCAAAGATTTATTTGAAAACGATGTAATATAATTTTGAAAAATAGATATCTTGAAAGATACTCTTTTTGAAAAATACATGGTAAAATATTCAAAATATGTATTTTTAAAAATCGAACATAACAAAAGGATTAGATTTTATGCGACAACTCTATTGACAAACACCGTTAGCATTTTATTTAGTCTTAAATGTTACAAGTACGTATTATGGGAGTATATTTACTAACGATGCAAAATTAATTGAATTAGTAGCTTATGGTTTAAAATTATTTAGTTTTTCTTTTATTATTTCTGGCTACAATGATATAATATCATTTTATTTTACTTCTATTGGTTATGCAAAACAATCTGCAATTATATCAGGTTTAAAAGGTTTAGGCTTTCTTATATTAAATATATATTTATTGCCTGCAATATTTGGAAATACAGGTATATGGTTAATAGCACCTGTAACAGAGATGAGTACATTTTTAATTGTATTGTATTTTTTAAGACAAGAGAACAAATCCATACAGGGTATAGGATTGTTTCAATAGAAACTTTATTGAAAATAATGCACAAGAAATATGGATCACTGAGTAGCGAGTAGACGAATTTGTATTTGTAAATAAATTCGGAATTGTTTATAATATTTATATCTTTAAAAATAACTTTAGAGTGGTTTAGAGAATAAATTATAAAAGAGGGAAAATTCATGAATAAATATAGAAACTATATTATAGGCAATATAAGCACTACAAGAAAAAAATATCAGAAGTTTTTGGAAAATGAACTAAAAGAACATAATATAGATAATATAGTACCGTCACATGGTTCTATACTTTCGGTTTTATATAAAAACAATGGAAGACTTACTATGAAAGAAATTGCTAGTCTTATAAGAAGAGATAAGTCTACTGTTACATCTTTATGTAATAAACTAGTTTCTTTTGGTTACATTAAAAAAGAAAAATGTGAACAAGATAGAAGAGTAACTTATATAACTTTAACTCAAAAAGGTATTGATATAAAACCTGAATTTGAAGAAATATCTAAAAAATTAATAGATACTGCATATAAAGGATTTACACAAGAAGAAGAAGAAACATTTATTTATTTGCTGAATAAGATAAGTAAGAATTTTGATATAGAATAAATATAAATGTCTATTCTTTATAGAAAATTGGGTTGACAATAGTTTGACATCAAACTATAATTGTATTGTATACAATATGATTGATTTATAAGGAGGATTTTATGAGTAATTTAGATTTCATTTACAAAAGACATAGTGTTAGAAAATTCAAAGAAGAGCAAGTGCCTATTGGCGATATAAAAGAAATGATAAAAGCTGCAACGTATGCACCATCGGGAAAGAATGTTCAAAATTGGCATTTCGTAGTAGTCAGAGATAAAGAAAAGATACAAGAGATGGCTAGAATAATAGAGAAAAAACATGAAGAAGTAGCTGCTTATACTAAAGATGAAAAGAAACGTGAAAAATTCATGAAATTTTTAAGATATTTTACTGTATTTAAAAATGCACCATCTGTTGTTATAGTATATGCAGGAGAATATCCTGTTACAGCACTTGATTTATTAAAAGAAGGTGGAGCATCAAAAGAAGAAATACATTCTCTTTTAAAACCATCTCCTGGAATACAGAATATAGGTGCGGCTATGGAAAATCTATTATTAGCCGCTGCTAATATGGGATATGGTGGTTGCTGGATGACAGGACCGAATTATGCTAAAGACGAAATAGCTGAGTTTATAGGTTTTGAAAAAGAAGGATATACTTTTGCAGCTATGACTCCTATAGGAATACCTGATGGAGAAGTAAAGAGTCCTCCTAGAAAAGATGTAGAAGAAGTTATGACAATTATAGAATAAATTAAATGTACCCTATAGAGTAGATGATGAAAAAACTACTCTATAGGGTATTTTTGTAATATACAATAAATTTGAATACATAACTTCAATATGGAAACAATTATACAATAGAGTAAAACTTAAAAGAGGTGTTTTTGTGCTAAAAAAAAGAAAAAATAAGACTTTAAATAGAGATAGAAATAAAATTACTAAAATCACAAAATCAATTGACAAAAACATAAATATATTTCAAGAATTATTCAAAGATAATGATTCTATAATATATAGATCATTTACAGACCAAACTTCAAATAAAAGAAAGTACTGTATAATATTTTGTGATGGAATGGCTGATAAAGCTTCTATAAATGAGTACATAATAGATCCAATAATGAAAAATGAAGATTCAAAAAATGATATGGATGATTTATTAAACGATACAATATGCTATTCTGATATTAAGAAAATAGATAATGTAGAAGAAATAGTGGAGGCTATATTATACGGAAATACTGTGCTTTTATGTGATTATAACGATCAAACAGCTGTGTTTGATACTAAAGACTGGAAACTAAGAAGTGTAAGTGAGCCAGAATCAGAAGTTGTAGTAAGAGGGCCCAGAGAAGGTTTTACAGAATCTATAAACGTAAACTTATCTTTAATAAGAAGAAAAATATTGAGTAAAGATTTAAAGTATAAATACAAGGTTTTAGGAAAACAAACAAAAACGAAAATATGTATATGTTATATGGAAAATATAGCTTCACAGGCAATACTCAAAGAACTAGAAAAAAGGCTAGATTATATAGATATAGATGGGATATTAGAGTCTGGATATATAGAAGAATTAATAAGAGATGAGCCGTTATCACCATTTATCACAATGGGATATACAGAAAGACCAGATGTTGTTGCTGCTAATTTATTAGAGGGGAAAATAGCTTTGATATGCGATGGTACTCCAGTTGCACTAACACTTCCATTCTTATTTATAGAGTATTTTCAGGCTAATGAAGATTATTATAATAACTTTATATACGCATCTATAAATAGAATTTTAAGATATATAGGATTTTTCTTGACAACCAGTACACCTGCTATTTACCTAGCTCTTGTCACATATCATCAAGAGATGATACCAACTCCACTTCTTATAAGTATATCTGCTGCAAGAGAAGGAATACCGTTTCCTACTATATTTGAAGCGATTGCTATGATATTTGTATTTGAGGTATTAAGAGAAGCTGGGGTAAGACTTCCAAAACCAATCGGAGCTACAATAAGTATAGTTGGAGCTTTAGTTCTAGGAGATGCAGCGGTTAATGCAAGATTTGTTAGTGCTCCTATAGTAATCATTATAGCTTTAACTGGTATTTCAAGCTTTTTAGTTCCCAAAATGCTGGGACCAGTTTTAATTATTAGAATAATATTTTTGTTCTTAGCTTCGTTTCTAGGATTGTATGGGTATATATTTGGAGTTATAGGATTGTTCATACATTTAATGTCTATGAGATCATTTGGAGTACCTTATATGATGGATTTAGTAAGCACGCAATATCAAGATATAAAAGATACAGCTATAAGATCTCCGTGGTGGTATATGGAATATCGACCTAAATTCGTAAGCAGTAAAAATAGAATAAGAAAGAAAAATTCCATTAAATAAGAAAGAGGGTATAAAATTATGATTAAATTGAAGAATAAAATTATATTTTTCATGATACCAATTTCTATGTTTATACTTTCTGGATGTTGGAATTATAGAGAAATTAATGATGTGAACATAATAAATGGAGCAGCGGTAGATTTTTTTGAAGAAAAAGACGAATATGTTTTGAGCGTAGAGGTTATAAAGCCTCTTGCAGGACAGGATTTTAAATTAGAGGCAGATATTGTATCAGAAAAAGGAAAATCTATATTTGATGCTGTAAGAAATATGGTAGTTCATTCTGGTAAAAAGGGATATTGGCCACATGCTAAGGTATTTATAATAAGTAAAGAGATAGCTAAAAAAGGTGTTATTGAAGTTATAGATTTTATAAATAGAGATGCAGAGGTAAGATCGGATATATGGCTTTTAATATCTGAAGGGAAAACAGCAAAAGAAATATTAGAAAGTGAAACAAAACTACATTCTACTATATCTGCTCATTTAGAAGATAAGCTTAAAAATAAAGATTCTGTTTCTAAATTTGAAGCTATAGAATTACATCAATTCTTGAAGGATTTAGCAGCAGAGGGAATATCATGTACAATTCCAATTGCTCGTATAACTGTCAAAGAGAACGAAAAGGTTCCAGAAATATTTGGAATGGGTGTCTTTAAGAAAGATAAGTTAGTAGGATATATAGATGGAAATGAGACTATGAGCATGATGCTTGTAAAGGATCAATTAAAAGCAGGTGTATTTGTAGTGGAGAAGGTTGATAATTCTGATACAAGTTGTGCACTTGAAATATTTAAAACTAAAACAAAAATTAATCCTGTTATAAAGGATGGAGATATAACTATGAAGATAGATTCAAAATTAGATGTAGGAATAGGAGAAATATTAGGGGAAGAGGATTTAATAAGTGAGCCAGGACGAAATAAATTAAAAACTCAAGCTGAAGAAGTTGTAAAAAAAGAAGTATTAAAAACTATAAAAAAAGTTCAAAAAGAGTATGGTAGTGACATATTTGGTTTTGGAAATACTATTTACAGAAAGAAACCCAATGAATGGAAAATAATAAAGGATGATTGGGATAATATATTTCCGAATGTTAGAGTTGATATGAACGTTGAAGTAAACATAAAGGGAAGTGCTTTAACATCTAAGCCCATTAAGGCGGGTGATTAATATGATAATATTTCTGATAATACTAGCTTACTTGATAATAGGCTTTTTAGAAATAGTTCCACTAGTGAAAAAACATAAGAATAAGGAGTTAATTCTTTATTGTTCAATATTTTCCATATCATTAATAATGAGTATACTCTTGGGATTTGGAGTTGAGATACCAAGCCCTGCTAAATATATAGAAAAGGTTGTATTAATGGTTGTAGGAGAAAAATAAAGAGCAATAACTAAAACTTAAGGATTAAATAAAAATAATGTTTATTGTAATGTTGAGTAAAAAGTATCGGCATTTCAATAAACATTATTTTTATTCTATAGGACATTATATAATTTTGGCTTTGTAAATAACATTGATTAAATAAGTATATTTGCGACTATTTTTGAGCAACGGAGTCCGATCGTTGGCGACATAAGTCACCGAGTTAGCGAGTAGACGATTTTTTTTATGCGAACATTAAAATAAAAAACTTGAATAATGTTAAGAATGAAAATAAAATGGTATAGTAAGAGAGCATTAATTTAGGAGTGATATTATTGAGAAAAATAAATACTATTAATATACTAGAGGCTGTAAAGAAAATGAGTATAAGCTCTAATATAAATTTATGTGAGGATGTAAAAAATTCTTTTAAAATAAGTAGAGAAAAAGAGGAATCTGATATTGGAAGACATATATTAGATACGCTAATTGAAAATGCAGATATAGCTAAAGAAAATAGAATGCCTATATGTCAAGATACTGGAATGGCAGTAGTTTTTTTAGAGGTTGGGCAAGAAGTTTTATTTGAAGGTCAAAATATAACAGAGGCTATAAATGAAGGTGTAAGACAGGGGTACAAAGAGGGATATTTGAGAAAATCAGTAGTTGAAGATCCTTTGATTAGAAATAATACTAAAGATAATACACCTGCTATAATATATTACGATATAGTAAAAGGTGATAGAGTCAAAATAACTTTTGCACCAAAGGGATTTGGGAGTGAGAATATGAGTAGAATAAAAATGTTAAAGCCTTCTGATGGAGTTAAGGGTGTAGAAGATTTTGTAATAGAGACTGTATCAAATGCAGGTGCAAATCCTTGCCCGCCTATAGTTGTTGGAGTAGGAATTGGAGGAACTATGGATAAGGCAGCATACATGTCTAAAAAGGCTTTGCTTAGAAAAATAGGAGATCATAGTGATTTAGATCATATAAAGGATATGGAAAAAAGACTTTTGAAAAAGATAAATGATTTAGGAATAGGACCTCAAGGTCTTGGAGGAAGAACTACAGCTCTTAGTGTTAATATAGAGACATTTGCAACTCACATAGCGGGTCTTCCTGTTGCAGTTAATATAAATTGTCATGCATCAAGACATGAAGAAATTATATTATAGGGGGATTTTATGAAAAAAAATATTAAATTGATAAACACACCGCTTGATAATGAAGTAGTGAATACTTTAAAAGCAGGAGATATAGTACATATTAGTGGAACAATATATACAGCAAGAGATATGGCCCATACGAGACTTATAGAATGTATTGAAAACAACAAAAAAATTCCTTTTAATTTAAGGGGAAATATAATATATTATGTAGGACCATCTCCTAATAAACCAGGTGAAGTTATAGGATCAGCTGGACCTACTACAAGCTATAGAATGGATGATATGACAATTCCTTTGCTTGAAAGAGGGCTTAAGGGGATGATAGGAAAAGGGTATAGAAAAAAAGAAGTAATTCAAGGTATAAAGGATAACAATTGTGTATATTTTGCAGCAACTGGTGGAGCAGGTGCTATAATATCTAGTTGTATTAAGAAAAGTGAAGTTATACTGTATGAGGATTTAGGAGCTGAGGCGGTTAGAAAACTTACTGTTGAAAACTTTCCTGTAGTTGTAGTTATAGATGGTGAAGGTAATAATTTATACGATATAGAAAGAAAAAAATACGAAAGAAAGTAGGAATTTTAGATGAAGAATTATAATGAATTAGCTTTAAAACTACATAAAGAGAATAAGGGTAAGATATCTGTTAATAGCAAGATAAATATTAAAGATAAAGATGATTTATCAACAGCATATACTCCAGGAGTAGCAATGCCGTGTAGAGAAATACATAATGATGAAGAAAAGGTATATGAATATACGTCAAAATCTAATTTAGTTGCTGTGGTAAGTGATGGTAGTGCAGTTTTAGGCCTTGGTAATATAGGAGCAAAGGCATCTATACCAGTTATGGAGGGTAAGGCTATACTTTTTAAAGAGTTTGCAGATGTAGATGCATTTCCGATTTGCCTTGATACGAATGATGTAGGAGAAATAGTAAAAACTATAAAGCTTATGGAACCTGTATTTGGAGGAGTAAATTTAGAGGATATATCTGCTCCTAGATGTTTTGAAATAGAGAATAAGTTAAAGAAAGCTTTAGATATACCTGTATTTCATGATGACCAGCATGGAACTGCAATAGTAGTTGCAGCTGGTATTATCAACAGTTTGAAGCTTGCAAATAAAAATATAGAGGATATAGAGGTTGTAGTTAATGGTCCAGGATCTGCTGGAATAGCAATATCTAAGCTTCTTATGAGCATGGGAGTTAAAAACATTGTCTTATGTGATAAGGATGGAGCTATATATGAAGGAAAAGAGAATATGAATTGGGCTCAACAGGATATGGCAAAAATAACAAATAAGAATGATGAAAGAGGAAGTTTAAAGGATATTATTAATAAAAAAGATGTATTTATTGGGGTATCTGCACCTGATATTTTAACAAAAGATATGGTTGAAAGTATGAATGATAAAGCTATAGTGTTTGCTATGGCAAACCCAATACCAGAGATAATGCCAGATAAAGCAAAAGAAGCAGGAGCATTTATAATAGGAACAGGAAGATCTGACTTTAATAATCAAGTAAACAATGTATTAGCTTTTCCAGGAATATTTAGAGGTGCTTTAGATATTAGAGCTAGTGAAATAAATGAAGAAATGAAAATAGCAGCAGCTCTAGCAATAGCAAATACTATATCTGATGAAGAAATCTCGGTAGATAATATACTTCCTAAGGCATTTGACAAAAATGTAGCTACAAATGTTGCAAATGCAGTAAAAGGGGCAGCTATAAAATCAGGAGTAAATAGAATATAAATTTTTTAATATATAAAAAATTACTAAAAATAGTTGCAATTTATTCACCAGTTTAATATAATTATAAAAAAGCAAGAACAAATTCTAAGATCAGGAGTAAGTAGTTAAACTGTTTAATACTCAGCGAGTGGGAGATTGGTGAAAGTCCCATTGTTAACTCTTTAATGAATGGACCTGTGAGAAGCTAGGCGAAATCAAACGAAATTAGCCAAGGCCGGGGGTTTCCCGTTATAGAAACAGGATATCAAGAGAAATCTTCGTATCTGTTAAAGAGAAATAGCTTTGAGTTATTTAATCTGGGTGGTACCGCGGAAACTATAAGTCTTTCGTCCCTTTTATAGGGATGATGGGCTTTTTTTTATACAAAATTATAAGGGGTTGATATATATGTTATGAACTGAAGGAGACTGGTACTTTGATTGATTGAATAATATTATAAAAAAGTCTTTCTTCTGAAAATTTTCGATGTAGACTTTTTTGAAACTCATAACGGAAATTATACTTATCCACAATTTGAAGATGATTATAATTTCCTATTCGTTATAAAAAAGGAGAGATTTATATGAATTTAAGAAAAAATATATTAACAGCTTTATTACTTGCGATAGGATTTATACTACACCAAATAATACCTGGTGTTGTAGCTGGTATGAAATTTGATTTGATGCTTTCTATTATGGTTGTAGCTATTTTAATAAATAGTGAATTTAAAAATGCTCTTTTAACAGGTGTTATAGGTGGATTTATAACTGCAATGACTACTACATTCCCAGGTGGACAAATACCTAATGTTATAGATAAGATGGTAACTTGTATAGCAGTTTATTTTATAATTAAGCTAATAGGTAAGTATAAAGAAAAACAAATAAGTATAGCTGGGGTAGCATTTTTAGCAACGATAGTAAGTGGAAGTGTATTCTTAATATCAGCACTTTTTATAGTAGGTCTTCCTGCTCCATTTAAGGTTTTATTCTTAACTATAGTTTTACCAACATCTTTTGCAAATATATTCGTAACTACACTTATATACAACTGTGTAAATACTGCTATTAGAATATCAGGTGCAAAATTTGTAAGTAGATAATGTATAATGTACCTATAGGAGATGATAATATGATAAATGGTAGTACAAAACTAATAGGTCTTATAGGTCAACCAGTTGAACACAGCTTTTCACCTAGTATTCATAATCCTCTGTTTGAAAAATACAGTATAAACTCAAAATATATGTGTTTTGATGTAAATAAAGAACATTTAAAAGAGGCAGTAGCTGCCATAAAAGCACTAAAGATAAAAGGTGCTAATGTGACTATACCTCATAAGTTAGATATTATGAATTATTTAGATGATATAGATATTAATGCGAGAATAATAGGTGCGGTTAATACTATTAAAAATGACAATGGAAGATTAGTTGGATACAATACAGATGGGGTTGGGTTTGTAAATTCAGTAATTGATAAAGGGCATGAAATAAAAGATAAAAATGTAATGATACTAGGATCAGGTGGTGCAGCTAGAAGTATAGCTGTAGAAATAGCAAATAACAATGTAAAATCTATTGAAATTAGAAATAGAAGTATAGATAAGGCTCAGAATATAGCTGATATTATAAAGCAAAATTTTAAGTGTATTGTAAAAACAGGGGATTTAAATGTAAGTAAAGAAGACTTAGAGAATATAGATATATTGATAAATACAACCTCATTAGGAATGTCGCCTAATGTAGATAAAATACCAATAGATGAAACAATAAAGCTTGATAAAAAACTTTTAGTTTGTGATATAGTTTATAATCCAAAGGAAACTAGATTTTTGAAATGGGCAAAAGAGAATAATTTAGAGACTTTGGGTGGGATAGATATGCTTATAAATCAGGCTCTTGAGGCTTTTTATATATGGACTGGAGTAAGAGTTGATAGAGGGGATTTATCTGAAGTTGAAGAACTTAGATTTTAATAATTAAGCATAAAATAATTTTGTTCAGTAGCTATCTAGATTAAATGTAGATAGCTACTTTTTTGACTTTATTTTGAGGGTAATCAAAAACTTCCTATGCAAATACCGTGAATACACCGATATTTTGAATATAACTAAGCTTTTGCCTTATTAATAATCTTAAAATTTACGAACTCCCTACGGTCAGACACGCAAATTTCTTAACAGATTATTAAACGCCAAAAACTAAGTTATATTAGTCAAAATACCTAAAAGCATTCACTAACATTAGCATAGAAAGTTTTAGGGATGTATGTTAGATTATATTAAGTAAATTGATTTTAACTAGCACAAATAGATTTACCTGCTAATGAAATAAAGAGAATTGCTAAGCGATTTTCTTTATTTATAAGGAGTAGCCTAAAGATTCAGCCTTATCTAAGGCTATATTTTTATTTATATCTCCGACATTAAAAACTCCACCTACCAGTAATGTATCTTTAACAGTCCATCCTAGATAACTATTAATATCTTTGAAAGTAGATAGTAGGCTATTGAAAACTTCGTTATTAGGGTCTCCCGCAGAACACAGTAAAATACTTTCTTTATTTTTAATTGACTTGTTACAGCTAGGAACACAATAAGAGTATAATTTATCAATTACTGATTTAATTTGTGCACTGAATGTAAACCAGTAAAGAGGAGTTGAAAATACAACTACATCTGCTGATTCTATGTATTCAGAAAGATCGTTAAAGTGATCGTTATCAAATGAACATGCTTTTCCTTTTTTCCAGCAGTTATCGCAGTTAACACAAGGATTAATTTTATTTTTAGCAGCATTGAACATTGTAACGTGGTGACCTCTACTCTGAGCACCTTTAGCAAAATACTTTGCTAATTCTGTACTGTTTCCATTATCTCTAGGACTTCCAGTAATTATTAAAACATTTCTTTTCATTTAAAGCATCTCCTTATAATTAAAAAAGTTGATATATTGCAAAGCTAATTATATTTTATTTGAGATATAAATTCAATTACTAACCTTTTTAGCCATAAGTTACCAAAATGAAAGTATTAGACATAAAAACTAAAAATTTATGAAGTATAGAAACTATATTTCGTATGAATGAAAACTAGGTTCTTTTTGTGTTGTGGGTTATCAAAAACTTCCTATGCAAATACCGTGAATGTGGCGATATTTTGAATATAACTAAGCTTTTGCCTTATTAATAATCCTAAGATTTACGAACCCCCTTATGGTCAGACAAGTAAATTTATTAACATATATACTTAAATATGCATGGGTAGTTATTGTCTTGAAAAATATTCCATAATATATTAAAATTTATATATGCGATTCCTGACATTAAATTCAACTATATAGGAGGTGGGATTAATGATAAATGTTTTCATTCATGCAATTAAAACATTATATATATCATTAGAAAAAAGTAATATATATAAACTATTAACTGTAGGATTATTTAGTTTATTTACTTGTTCTGTAGCGTTTTATTTTTATGAAAGTCCTATAAATCCAGGTTTGAATTTTGGGGATTCTCTATGGTGGGGTTTTGTAACTTGTACTACTGTTGGTTATGGAGATTATTATCCTGTAACATCAGGTGGACGTATAATAGGGATAATTCTTATGTTAGTTGGTATAAGTGCATTTGGATTTATAACTGCTGCAGTTGCATCAGTTTTTATTGAAAATAAATTAAAGGAAGGACTTGGACTTATGGATATAAAATTTAAAAATCATATTGCTATTATTGGTTGGAATAATAAAAGTGAGATTATATTACAAGAATTGATACAAGATAATCCAGATAAAAAAATTGTTATTATAGATGAAAGAGAAAAACTTGTACTTGAATATAAAAATACTTTCTTTGTACATGGCGATCCTACCAAAGATGAAACTCTCGCAAAAGCCAATATTGAAAATGCACATACTGTAATTGTAGTTGCTGATGAAAAATTAAATAATGAAGGTATGGCTGATGCTAAATCAGTTCTAATATGCTTGGCAGTAGATAAATTAAATACTAATATACATCTTATTGCAGAGGTATTAAATAAAGAAAATGTAACCCATTTTCAAAGAGCCAATGTTAATGATATTATAATAAGTAATGAAATGAGTAGTAGAGTAATGGTAAGAAGTGCACTTTATAAAAACGTAAGCCAAGCTTTAAAAGAGCTTCTGACTAGTTCATATGGAAATGAAATATATGAAGGTAAGGTTAATAATGAAGATATAGGTATTACTTTTAAAAATTTAGTATCAAAGTATATAGAAAGATATAATGCTGTTATTCTTGGTATTGCTAACAAAGATGTTTTATTAAACCCTGATAAAGATTATATAATAGATAAGGATGATATTATTATATATATATCTAAAGAAAAATTATAAAAACTATAGGTGTATAAGCGCACCTATAGTTTTTTGTGTGGGTAATCAAAAAACTTCCTATGCAAATACCGTGAATCCAGCGATATTTTGAATATAACTAAGCTTTTGCCTTATTAATAATCTTAAAATTTACGAACTCCCTTACGGTCAGACACGCAAATTTCTTAACAGATTATTAAACGCTAAAACCTAAGTTATATTAGTCAAAATACCTAAAAGCATTCACTAACATTTTTATAGGAAGTTTTAAGGAAATCTACTATATTATAAAATTCAATCTTACCTCGTAGAACTAGCCATGGAATCTTTTTAGAGGTAGCAAGTTAAGTTTTTTAATAAATGTATTGTGTAATTAGATGTGTAATAATAGATTATGCAAAATACTTTGATTTGAAAAATATTCCATGTTATAATGAAATTTAAATATAGCAGAGTATTTATACTATATATCGGAGGTATTATATCGTGAAAAAAACATATAAAGATGAGACCGAAATGTTTGAGGATTATAATTTTAAGTTGGCTATTATAGATGCATTGCTAGAGAAACAGCCTTCTTTTATGGATGAACTGGAATCGATGAAAAAAAAGCATTGCGATAAATTTGAATTATACAAAGATATTAGCCCTATTGAAGAAATGGCTCAATACTTTGCAGAATTAAAACTTGAAAGAAACGATTTAGATAAAATTACAGAAATCTGCTTCGACGGAGGTAATGAAATCTATTTTTATATCTGTCCTGATTGGGATGGGGAGAATGATTATTTTGAAATTAAGAGCGTTGATGGGTATAAGAATTTAAAAAATCTAATATCGATTACCCATATTAGTATGATTGAAGAAGCAATTTTACAACCTATGAAAATTGATGGTATTGAAGTTTTTTAATACAGTAGAATTATATAGTTTAATGGAAAATAATATTATGTAAATAAAATTACATTCATAAAAGTCTATTAAACAATAACTAAATATTAGTTTAGGTAAGTGTTTAACGCTTTCAAAGTGTTGATATTACTATGGTTGTATTTGTTTTGTAAAAATCCTGCATTTAAAGGCTTAGGTA
Source organism: Tepidibacter sp. (assembly GCF_025210165.1). Taxonomy (GTDB): domain Bacteria; phylum Bacillota; class Clostridia; order Peptostreptococcales; family Peptostreptococcaceae; genus Tepidibacter_A. The sequence goes on along the minus strand of NZ_JAOASI010000080.1, from coordinate 33,243 downwards.
AGCTCTGAAATGTGGGATTTTATTTTTTATGTATTACTTACCAATTAAAAGTCAATAATCCATTTAAAGGCAGGTGACACATGAACAATAAAGGTTTGACTTTGATGGAAATTATAATATCATTAGCTCTTATTCAAATAACAGTAGTTGTATTTCTAAGTATAATTACAACCTGTGTAATGATCAACGTAAAATCAAAAGAAAAATTAGACGCCTTAAATATTGCTCAAGAATATATAGAAACAATAAGAAAACAAGATTACGAAAATTTTATAAAATATGATGATTTAAAAGAAATGAATGGAAAATACGAGGTTGATACAGATATAAATAAGAAGGATGGAAACAATTTATTTGAGGTAGTAGTTAAGGTTACAAAAGACGAGAAGGAAATTGCAAACTTAAAAACCTTAAAGGTTATAAGGAATAGATAGATGAAAGATGAAAAGGGTTATATATTGATAAGTTCTCTTTTGATTTTTATGCTAGTTATGATAATTAGCACAACATTAATAAGTATTTGTATAACAAATTATGAGATTCAGAATATATATGCTAAATCAAAAGATGGTTTTTATCAAAGTGAAGGAGCTCTTGATAGGGCATATATAGAAGTTGAAAATCATGTTGAATTTAGTATTAACAGAGCAAATGAAAAGCTTAAAGAATTTATGAAAAGTGAATATCATAATTTTTTACAGGAAGAAAAAAGTAAAGAAATGCAAGGATTAGATAGTGAGTATGTAGATTTGATAGAGGATGAAGCTGGAATACACTTTGTATTAAACAAAGAAAAAATAAATGAAAAATTGAATTCTATATTTAAAGGAGAATATGAAAATTGTTTTTTAAGATTAAAATATTACAGTATTTTAGTCAATAACTTAAAGAAGCTTAATTCAGAGGATGTCAAGTTAAGGGTTTTGAATCAAGACTTCGATATTGAAGATAATAAAATTAACTTTGAAATATCGTCTTTTTATAAACATAACGGAATGATTAATGAAATAGTACAAGGATATTACATAGATATACCAAATAAAGATGATGTATATAATAAAGACAATATAGGAGAGTTAATTAATCTTAGAGATTGGTATAGGAGGAGATAATATGGATAATAAAGGAATGTGACTTTGATAGAATTGTTGATAACTATAAGTCTAATTATGATTATTGCATCAATACCTATATACAAAATAAATATAAGACCTTATAAAATAGATTCGTTTGTAAGACAATTATGCTCTGATATACGATATGTACGCATACAGAATATGAACTATGATAATCATGCTAAGATATACTATGAAAAATCAGATGAGGGCACTACGGCGTATATATTAAAGGAATGTGGAGAAATCAAAAAAAGAGTAGAGCTTCCAAAATATACAGAGATAATTTATGGTCTTCAAAAAATAACCTTTGGACTAAGTGGAGGTGTTAGAGATACTGGAGAGACTATAAAAATAAAGGATAAAATCAATAAAAAAATTAAAATCATAACCATAGTTCCAATGAGTGGGAGGGTTTTGATAAAAGAGGGTATATATGAATAATAAAGGAATAACGCTTATAGAACTTATAATATCAATAGGTCTTGTAAGTGTTTTACTCATGGTTTTATTTAATATATTTATGTTTAGCACCGAGGTATATAGCTTGTCTCATTCGAATATTGAAATGCAAGAGCAAGCTCAAACGATACAAAACTTTATAGAAAACAATTTATACTTATCATCAGGAATAGAAAGTATTATAACTAAAAATGGGGAAAAGTTTTATAAGGATGAATTTGAAAAAGAAGATGTAAAAGAAATAAGATTTAAAATAGATGGACAAATGTGTAGTATATATCATATGTATAATAAAAAGAAGGTTTTTATTAAAAAAAATTTAAATTATAATGGATATGAATTTGGAGATTATCTGGAAAATATAAATATAAAGAATATAGATAATGGGAGTGGTGTAGAAATTTCATTAAAGCTACAAAAGGATAGAAAGACTATAAACACTAGTTTTTTAATTTATTTTAGAAATTATTTGAATGAATAGGAGGAAATTATCTTGTATAAATTAAAGAATTATATGGAGGATTTAGTAGATATAAATCTAAATATATTATTAGAGGAATATGAAGATATATGCAAGTGTGATAAATGTATTTTAGATATAAAGGCTATAGCTCTTAATAACTTAAAGCCTAGATATGGAGTGACTCGAATTGGTGATGTATATATAAGGATAGATGAGAGTAAAACTGGGTCAAATGTAAAAATGATGAGTGAAATAATAAAGGCTATAGAAAAGGTATCTAAAAATCCTCACAATGGAGATGAATAAATGGAAAATATAGATGAGGTAGTATCTAATATACTACTAAATTTAGCCAAAATATGATATGATATATAGTAGAATTTGTATAGAGGTGTTTTGATGGAAAATATACTCATATTAAACGGTCCTAATTTAAATTTAATAGGACAAAGAGAAACCGATATATATGGTAAGAAAACTATGCAAGATTTACATAAATTAATAATAGAAGAATCAAAAAAAATGAACATAAGAGTAGAATTTTTTCAAAGTAACCATGAAGGGGAAATAATAGATAAAATTCAAAGTAGTATAAATACATATGATGGGATAGTAATAAATCCAGGAGCTTATACACACTATAGTTATGCTATATATGATGCTATACAATCTATAGATAAGCCAGTTGTTGAAGTTCATATCTCAAATGTTCATAAAAGAGAAGAATTTAGACAAAAAAGCGTTACAGCAAAGGCGTGTATAGGTCAGATAACAGGGTTTGGATTTTATAGTTATATACTAGGTTTATATAGTATAGTAAACTACATAAGGGGTGTAAAATAATGAATAGAATGAATAAATTAAGAGAACATATGAAAAATACAAGCTTAGATGCTGTTTTAATTTATAAAGGTGAAAATAGAAGATATTTATCAGATTTTACAGGAACTACAGGATATGTTCTTATAACAGAGGATAAGAATTTATTCTTCACAGATTTTAGATATATACAACAAGCTACAAACCAATGTAAAAATTTTGAAATAGTAGAAATATCAAGAGAAAAGCCTGTGACAGAGTTTTTAAAGAATATGAATATAAAGAATTTAGGGTTTGAAGATGACTATATGGATTTTGCAACTTATTCTAGATTCAGTAAAGAACTTGAAAGTATAAATTTTGTTCCTTTAAAAGGACATATGCTTGCAATAAGAGCTATAAAGGATCAAAAAGAGATAGATACTATAAGAAAAGCTGCAAGTATAGCAGATGAAGCTTTTTCTCATATATTAACTTTTATAAATCCAGGTGTATCTGAAATGGATGTAGCGCTTGAACTTGAGTACTTTATGAAGAAAAAAGGAGCTACTGGATTATCGTTTGATTCTATAGTTGCATCAGGAAAGAGATCTTCTCTTCCTCATGGAGTTGCAAGTGATAAAATAATAGAGGATGGCGACTTCTTGACATTAGATTTTGGTTGCGTATATAATGGATATTGCTCAGATATGACTAGAACAATAGTTGTAGGAAAGGCAAGTGAAAGACAAAAAGAAATATACAATATAGTCTTAAATGCTCAAATGAGAGCTTTAGAAAATATAAAACCAGGTATGACTGGTTTTGAACTAGATAAGATTGCTAGGGATGTCATAATAGATGCAGGTTATGGAGAATATTTTGGTCATGGTTTAGGTCATGGAGTAGGACTTGAAGTACATGAAATGCCCAATGTGAACCCAAATGCACAAAATACTCTTTTACCTGGTATGATAATAACAGATGAACCTGGTATATATATTCCGGATTTTGGAGGAGTTAGAATAGAAGATTTGATTGTAATTACAATCAATGGATATGAAGTATTATCTAGCTCGACTAAAAAATTAATAGAACTATCTTACTAGAAATTTAAATTATGGAGGGATAACAATGGTTTCAGCAGGTGATTTTAGAAAAGGAGTTACTTTTATAAAGGATGGAGAGTTGTGTTTAGTAATTGATTTTCAACACGTTAAGCCAGGTAAAGGAGCAGCTTTCGTTAGAACTAAGTATAGAAACTTAAAAACAGGATCTATAAGAGAGGAAACTTTTAATCCAAATGATAAGTTCCCTAAAGCTAATATAGAGACTAAGCAAATGCAATATTTATACAACGATGGAGAATTATACTATTTCATGGATAACGAAACTTTTGACCAAGTTCCACTTAACTACGTTCAAGTAGAAGATGCTATAAAGTTCTTAAAAGAGAACGATTCAGCAACTATAAGATTCCATGAAGGACAAGCTTTCCAAGTTGAAGCACCAAACTTTGTTGAGTTAGAAATAACTGAAACAGAGCCAGGAGTAAAAGGAGATACAGCTACTAATGTAACTAAGAATGCAACAGTTGAAACTGGAGCAATAGTTCAGGTTCCTATGTTCATAAACTTAGGAGATAAAATAAAAATAGATACTAGAACTGGAGAATATTTATCAAGAGTTTAATATACTTGCTTGTTGGATATAATTCATATATAGAACAAAATACAAATTTCTAAGGAGGTATATTATTATGCAACATTTATATGAAAAAGTAGCTTACTTAAAAGGATTAGCAGATGGATTAGGTGTTGATGAAAGTACTAAAGAAGGAAAATTACTAATAAATATCGTTGATATTTTAGATGATTTTGCAGATGCTATAGTCGAGCTTGAGGAAGAACAAGATGAGATATCTGAGTACATAGAGACTATAGATGAAGACTTAGAAGATTTAGAGGATGAAATTTATGAAGATGAATTGGATGAAGATGAAGAATTTAGCTATGTTCAATTCCAGTGTCCAACTTGTAAAGAAGATGTAGAAATAGACGAAGAATTATTATACGATGAAGATGTAGATATTCTTTGCCCTAACTGCAAAGAAGTAATATTATTTGCTGAAGATGATTGTTGTGATGGTCATTGTCATTCAGAAGAAAACCACGATTGTAACTGTGGTGAATAATACAGAAGTTTGCATAAAAAATGACTGCTTTTAGCAGTCGTTTTTTATTTAAATTTCTTTACAAGATTGCTTTATAAATAGTAAACTATAATTTGATAAGGGTTCCTTCAAAACTAGGAGGTATTATAATGAATAGACAAATAAAAAAGTATGAAAAAGAATTAGAGGAAAAAATTAAATATATATTTAAAAATAAAAGCTATTTATTAGAGGCTTTGACTCATAGTTCATATGCAAATGAACATAAAAATGGAGATATACAATATAATGAGAGAATAGAATTTTTAGGAGATTCAGCTCTTGGAATAGTGGTTAGTCATTATTTGTTTGAAAACAACAAAAATTTACCTGAGGGAGAGCTTACAAAGATTAGAGCAAATATAGTTTGTGAGGAATCTTTAAGTGAGCTTGCAAAAAAAATTAATCTTGGAAAATATTTATTATTAGGTAAGGGCGAAGAGGTAACAGGAGGTAGAGAGCGTATATCTATACTTGCAGATGCCACTGAGGCAATAATAGGAGCAATTTACTTAGATGGTGGACTTGAAAAGGCTCGTGATTTTGTAATAAATCATATGCAGGATATAATACAAGATTCTATAAAAGGAAAAATATTTAGAGATTACAAAACTCATCTTCAAGAGGTACTTCAAAGCCAAACTAATGAGAGAATAACCTATGATGTTATGGAAGAAATTGGACCAGATCATAATAAAAAATTCATTATTCAAGTAAGACTTGGAAAAGAAGTTTTAGGAAAAGGTGGAGGAAAGAGTAAGAAGGAAGCCGAACAAATGGCTGCAAAACAAGCATTAAAGAGAGTTGGTTGTTAATGAAAAGAAGGATAATACCAGTATTTGTACCTCATAAAGGATGTCCCCACGATTGTATATTTTGCAATCAAAAGAAGATAACTGGGGTATCAACTGATGTTAGTGCAAGTGATGTAGAGAACATAATAGAACAATACTTAAAGACTATGACGGATGATTTACATATAGAGGTTGCATTTTTTGGAGGAAGTTTTACGGCAATAGATATAAATATTCAAAAGAAACTATTATCAGTAGCCAAACAATATGTAGATAAAGGTAGAATAAAGGATATAAGGCTTTCAACAAGACCGGATTGCATAGATGAAGTTATACTTGATAATTTAAAAAAACATAAAGTCAGCATTATAGAGCTTGGAGTTCAATCTATGGATGATGATGTTCTAGAACAAAGTATAAGAGGTCATTCTCAAGAAGATGTATTAAATGCTGTAAAGCTTATAAAAGAGTATGACTTTGAGCTTGGACTTCAAATGATGCTAGGGCTTCCTAGTGATACTGAGCAAAAATGCATTCAGACTGCTGATAAATTCATAAATTTAAGACCAAGCTTTGTAAGGATATATCCAACACTTGTTGTAAAGGATACTGGTCTTGAAAGTTTATACAATGAAAGTAAGTACACACCATTTGACTTAGATACTACTATAGAAATATCAAAAAAACTTTTAATAAAGTTTCAATTAGAAAACATAAAGGTAATAAGGGTTGGACTTCAGACTACAGAGGATATATCGCTCGGAAGAGATGTTGTATGCGGACCACATCATCCATCTCTTAGAGAACTTATTGAAGCTAGAATATACAGGGATTATATAGAAAACATAATAAAATCTAGCAATATAGAAGACTCTATTACTGTTTATGTAAATAAAAAAAATATATCAAAAATAGTTGGAAATAAAAAAAATAATATTATATACTTATATGAAAGATACAATGTAAATATGTCTGTTAAAGAAGAAGATTTGCCTATAGATGAGTTCTTGTTTAAATACAATGAAGTTTTAAGAAAGACAAGTTTGGGTGAAATATATAAGAATTTATATGACATATACAAAATTTAATTGGGGGGATTTTTTTGTATTTAAAGAGGTTAGAATTAAAGGGCTTTAAATCCTTTCCTAATAAAACGGAGATAATATTTGAAAAAGGAATAACATCTATAGTAGGACCTAATGGAAGTGGGAAGAGTAATGTATTAGATGCTATAAGATGGGTCCTTGGAGAGCAAAGCATAAAGAGCTTAAGAGGAGATAAACTTGAAGATGTGATATTCATAGGGGCTGACAATAAAAAGCCTATGAACTACTGTGAGGTATCTCTTGTTATAGATAATAGCGAAGGTATAATAAATATTGATTATAGTGAAGTTAGTATAAAAAGAAGGGCTTACAGATCTGGAGAAAGTCAGTTTTATATAAATAATAAAGCTTGTAGATTAAAAGATGTTAAAGAATTACTTCTTGATACGGGAATAGGAAGAGAAGGGTATTCGATAATAGAACAAGGAAAGATTGATGAAATACTAGGGAATAATGTAAACAATAGGAGAAAAGTGTTTGATGAGGCTTGTGGTATATCTAAATATAGATATAAAAAGCAAGAAGGAGAAAAAAACCTTAATAATACAAAAGAAAACCTAGAGAGAATAAACGATATTTTTTATGAGATAGAGAATCAATTAAAACCTCTAGAGATACAAAAGGAAAAGTCTCTAAAATATATAAAGCTTAATGAAGAACTTAAATTACTTCAAGTAAACTCTTATATAAGAGAAATAGAATCCCTTGATGTTGAACTAAAAGAGATAAACAATCACAGCAAGATACTTTGCCAGCAGCTTGAAGACTTAGAAAAAACAAAGAAAAGTCAAGAAGAACAGATTATAGATATAGAAAAAAAATTATCTGAATTAGAAATTAAAATAACAGACTCTAATGAAAGCATACATCAAATTCAAGTAGGTATAGATAAAAAAATAGCAGAATTAAATTTAATAGATGAAAAAATAAAGAATATACAGATTAATAAACAAAGAAATGAAAAAGAATTATCTGAATTAAAATCAAAAAAGCTTAAAAAAGAAGAAGAATTAAAAGTTTTAACTGATGATAATGATAAGCTTTATTTAAAACTTGAAAATCTAAATAAAAATAAAAAAGAGATTCAAGGAAGTACAGATAAAGGTATGCTTGAACTGAACTGTATAGAGCAAAGAATTGAAGATTTAAAAAATGATGCAATAAATTTATTAGATGAAAAAAATAATAAAAATATAAGGCTTTCAAGTTTGAATACCAGTGTTGAAAATATACAAAATAGAAAAGTAGAAGTTAGAGAAGATATAAATGAGATAATTTTACAGATTGAAAATAAGAAATCTGAACTACAAACTAATGTAGAAATTGAAAAAGAGAATAACGATATTATTAAAGAGTTGAAATTAAATAAAAATGAAGAAATAAATAATTTAAACTCATCTATTTCAAATCTTAAGAATATTGAATCTAATATCAACAATAAAAAATTTAAAATAAATGAATATAAGTCTAAGTTAAATGTATATGTTGAGATGGAAAATAGGTATGAAGGTTTTTATAGAGGAGTAAAAGAGGTACTTAAAAATAAAAAACTTCCTGGAATTAAAGGTGCTGTTGCAGAGGTTATAAAAGTAGATAAAGAATATGAGCTTGCTGTTGAAGTAGCAATGGGATCTTCTCTTCAAAATGTTATTACAAAAGACGAATATAGTGCAAAACAAGCTATTTCTTACTTAAAGCAGGGGAATCTTGGAAGAGTAACTTTTTTACCTATTAATATAATAAAACCTAGAAAAGTAAACGTAAATGAAATACCTAATATAGATGGTTTAATAGGAGTAGCAAGTGATATAGTTAAATTTGAATATGAGTTTAAAAATATAATAGAAAATATACTTGGAAGAACTATATTTGTAGATGATATAGACTGTGCTATAAAGCTTGGTAAAATGACTAATTATAAGTATAAAATAGTAACCTTAAAAGGAGATGTATTTAATTCAGGAGGTTCATTAACTGGTGGTAGTGTGAAATCAGTTAACAACTTATTATCAAGAAAAAGAATGATAGAAGAATTTAAAGAAAATATAGAAAAAGAAAAATTAGAAATACAAAATCTATTAGAAGACAAGTTGAGTACAGAACAGGAATTAGAAGTAAAAAAGGGTAAAATATCAAGTTTAGAAGAATCTATACAAGAAAAGGAAAAAATAATTTTTAAAATTCATTCAGATATTAATAACATTAAAGAAGATATAAATATAGTGCAGCAGACAAAATCTAAATTAGAAAAAGAAGAATTAGGCTTTAACGACAATCTTTCATATACTAATGAATTAATAAATAAATTAAACGAAGAAATAAAAAAGATTGATGCTAAAACATCTGAAATAGAGCAAACTATAAAGGATATAGATATTAAAAAGCAAGAATATAAAAACAAGTATGAGTCTGATATAAAAGTTTTAAATGAAGTAAAGCTTGAAATAGCTAAATATACTCAAGTGTATGAAAATAATAAAAATCAAATTCAAATGTTAAAAGATTATATAAAGGATTTAGAAAATAATATAGATACAAAAGAAAAAGAGATGAAAAGCTCAGATTTAGAAAGGCAAAATGTAAGTGAAAAGAAAATCTTAATAAAGGTTGAAAAAGAAGAATTAAAAGAACAAATTATAAATCTTAATAAGAAATATGAAGATTATAAAAATGATAAGTTAAATATACTAAAAGAGATAAAAGATAAAAAAGAAGATTTTAAAACAAAAGAAGAAAATTATACTCAATTAAAAGAAAGTATGTATAAGGTAGAATCAAAGATAGATAAGCTTGAAGTTAGTCAAGAAAATTATTTCAATAAATTATGGGAAGATTATGAGCTTACATTTAAAGATGCTACATCACTAAAAAATGATGAAATAGAAATAGATAAGAAAAAAATAGAAAATCTAAAAAATCAAATAAAAAGAATTGGGAATGTAAATCTTGATTCTATACAAGAATATAAAGAGGTAAAAGAAAGATATGATTTTTATGAAGAGCAAAAGAAGGATCTTGAAAAGTCTATAGAATCAATAGAAAAATTAATAATAGATCTTGAGTCTAATATGAGAAATGAATTTAGCATTAACTTTAAGAGAATAAATGAGTATTATATGGTTATTTATAAAAAACTATTTGGTGGAGGATATGGAGAACTTAAGATAGTAGATCCTTCTAATATTTTACAAAGTGATATAGAAATAATAGCACAACCTCCTGGTAAAAAGCTTAAAAATATAAATCTTTTATCTGGAGGAGAAAAAGCATTAACAGCAATAGCTATATTATTCAGTATAATAAGCACAAGACCTACACCGTTTTGCGTATTAGATGAGATTGAGGCACCTCTTGATGATGCTAATATTTATAGATATGGAGAATTCTTAAGAGAATTATCTAAAGATACTCAATTTATAGCTATAACGCATAGAAGAGGAACTATGCAGGTGTCAGATTATATATATGGTGTAACTATGGAGCAAAAAGCAATATCTAAAGTACTCAGTCTAAAACTGGAACAAGCACAAGAATTAACTAATGAAAATGCTAGCTAGGAGGTAAATTATGTTAAAAAAAATATTTGATAAGTTTAAGAAAAAAGAAGACCAAGAAGTAGAACAAGAAATTCAGGAAGTTGAAGAAAAAATAGAAGAAGATAAAGATGACGAAGTTCAAAAGAATGAAGAACCTGAAAATGAAATTAAAGAAGAGATTAAAGATGAAGTAGAGCAAGAGGGACTTAACGTAGATGAAATAAGTATTGATGAATATGTTGAGCAAGATTTAGAAGAAGTAATAGAGGAAAAATTAGAAGAAATTAAAGAAAAGCAAGAAGAAGAAAAGGTAGGTCTATTTTCAAGACTTAAAGATGGATTATCTAAAACAAAGAAGGGTATAACAGATAGAGTAGATCAACTTTTAAAAGCATATGTAAAAGTAGATGAAGAGCTATTTGAAGATTTAGAAGAAATACTTATAACATCAGATGTTGGTGTTAATACTACAATGGATATTGTAGAGCAGCTTAGAGATAGAGTGAAGAGTAAAAAAATAACAGAGGCAATAGATGTTAGAGACGAACTTAAGGAAATACTTTCTGATATATTAAGTGATGAACAATCAAATCTAAACATAGAACCATCTCCAGCTATTATATTAGTTGTCGGTGTTAATGGAGTAGGAAAAACTACTACAATAGGAAAAATGGCTAATAGGTTTAAAAAGGAAGGAAAAAGTGTATTACTAGCTGCGGGAGATACATTTAGAGCAGCAGCTATTGACCAATTACAAGTTTGGGCTAATAGAGTTGGAGTGGATATGATAAATCATTCAGAAGGGTCAGATCCTGGAGCTGTAATATTTGATGCAATAGCTGCAGCAAAATCTAGAAAGGCAGATGTATTAATATGTGATACAGCTGGTAGACTTCATAATAAAAAGAATCTTATGAATGAACTAGGTAAGGTATTTAAAATTGTAGATAGAGAATATCCACAAGCTACAAAAGAAGTGTTACTTGTAGTTGATTCTACAACTGGTCAAAATGCAGTATCTCAGGCAAAAACATTTAAAGAAGCAGCTAATATAACTGGTATAGTACTTACAAAACTTGACGGAACGGCAAAAGGTGGAGTTGTACTGGCTGTAAAATCAGAGCTTGATGTACCTGTTAAACTTATAGGTGTTGGAGAAAAAATGGAGGATCTTCAAGATTTTGATGCTAAAGATTTTGTAAAAGCATTATTTGGTGACGAAAATTAATAAAAATTATTGACAAGATGGATTATCTGATATAAAATACATCTGTAAAGGCGACAAGCTTTACACTTATAATTCTTTGGGAAGTGTTAATATGGAATTAAACAAAGTCATAGAGATTGGTATTTTATTCGATTTTTATAAAGAACTTTTAACTGAAAAACAAAGAGAAGCAGTTAATCTATACTATAATGAGGATTATTCATTAGGTGAGATTAGCGAAAATCTTAAAATTTCAAGACAAGGGGTCTATGACACTTTAAAAAGAGCTGAGAAGATTTTACAAGATTACGAAAAAAAACTAAATCTAGTAGAAAAATCAAATAAAAGAAATAAGCTAATAGAGAGCTTGTTTAAAAAAGTTGTTGATATAAAAGAAGAAATTAAAGTTGATAATAATTTTAATAGTTTAGTCCCTAAGATTGAAAATCTAGAAGAAATTTGTAGGGAGTTGTTGAGATGATTTTTGAAGGATTAGCAGAAAAACTTCAAGGTACTCTTGGAAAGTTAAAAGGCAAGGGTAAGTTAAATGAAAAAGATGTTAAAGATGCTATGAGAGAAGTAAAGCTTGCACTTCTTGAGGCCGATGTTAACTTTAAGGTTGTAAAAGAATTTGTAAATAAAGTTAAAGAAAGAGCAGTAGGTCAAGAAGTAATGGAGAGTCTAACTCCGGGACAGCATGTAATAAAGATAGTTAATGAAGAACTTACAGATTTAATGGGAAATGTTCAAAGTAAAATAAGCTTTGCATCAAAGCCTCCTACTGTAATAATGTTAGTTGGACTTCAAGGAGCAGGTAAAACTACTACTGGAGGAAAATTAGGAGGATTACTAAAAAAACAAGGTAAAAAGCCTTTATTAGTAGCCTGTGATGTATATAGACCAGCGGCTATTAAACAGCTACAAGTTGTAGGAAGTCAACTTGAAATACCGGTTTTTTCAATGGGAGACAAAGAAAATCCTGTTAATATAGCAAAAGAAGGAATTAACCATGCACTAAGTCATAATAATGACGTTGTTATTATAGATACAGCTGGTAGACTTCATATAGATGAACTTTTAATGGATGAATTGAAAAATGTAAAAGCTGAGGTTAAGCCTCATGAAATACTATTAGTTATAGATTCTATGACAGGTCAAGATGCTGTAAATGTTGCTGAGAATTTCAATGAAGCATTAGGAATAGATGGAGTAGTTCTTACTAAGCTAGATGGAGATACTAGAGGTGGAGCTGCACTTTCAGTAAGATCTGTTACAAGAAAGCCTATAAAATTTATAGGTATGGGAGAAAAGCTTGATGATTTAGAGGCATTTCACCCAGATAGAATGGCATCGAGAATTCTTGGAATGGGAGATGTATTGTCTTTAATAGAAAAAGCTGAACAAGCTATAGACGTTAAGAAAGCTAAGGAATTAGAAGCTAAGATTAAAAATCAGGAATTTGATTTTGAAGATTTCTTAACTCAAATGGAACAAGTAAAGAACTTAGGTCCTTTGAATAAGATTATGGAAATGATTCCTGGTATGAGTGGATCAAAAGAGCTAAAGAATATAAGCTTTGATGATAAAGAAATTAAAAGAATAGAAGCTATCATAAGGTCTATGACAAAAAAAGAAAGAAGAGACCCATCAATTCTTAATGCAAGTAGAAGAAGAAGGATTGCAAATGGTAGTGGAACTAAAGTACAAGAAGTTAACAGGCTTGTAAAGCAGTTTGAACAAACTAAAAAAATGATGAAGCAATTTGGAGACTTAGAGAAAAGTATGAAAAAGGGAGGAAAAATGAAATTTCCTTTCTTTGGAAATAAATTATAAATTTTAAGGGAGGTGAAACACATGGCAGTTAAGATAAGATTAAAAAGAATGGGTGCTAACAAAAAACCTTTTTATAGAATAGTTGTTGCTGATTCTCGTTCGCCAAGAGATGGTAAGTTCATCGAAGAAATCGGATACTACAATCCAGTTTCTCAACCAAAGCAAATCAAGATAGATGATGAAAGAGCTTCTAAATGGTTAAAAGATGGTGCTCAACCAACTGATACTGTTAAGTCTTTATTTAAGAAAAACGGAATTATGGAATAGATATCCTTCTAAGTAGGAGGTGGTATCATGAGAGAATTGGTCGAAAAGATAGCTAAATCTCTAGTTGATAACCCTGATGAAGTTGTTGTTAAAGAGACCGAAGGAACACACTCTATAATCATAGAACTTAAAGTTGCCCAAGAAGACATGGGTAAGGTTATAGGGAAACAAGGTAGAATAGCAAAGGCTATTAGAACCTTAGTTAAATCTGCTGCTATTAGGCAGAATAAACAAGTTAGTGTTGAGATTGTTCAATAAAAGGATTAGGGTTAACCCTAATCCTTTTTGTGCATAATTAAAGGTAGGTGAAAATAATGGTACAATACTTTAAAGTTGGTCAAATAGTAAAGGTTCAAGGCTTAAAGGGTGAAATGAGAGTATACCCACTAACGGATTACAAAGAGAGATTTGAAGAAATAGATTGGGTATATATAGAAAATGATAAAGAGACAAAATATGAGATCGAGAAAGTAAGATACAAAGGAGATTTAGCTATATTAAAAATAAAGGGAATAGATAGTATAGATGATGCTCAAAAGCTTATAAAAAAATATCTTAAAATACCAAGAGAAAATGCTAGAAAACTTGAAGATGATGAATACTTTGTATCGGATTTAATAGGAATAAAAGCATATACAGTAGATGGAGAATATATCGGAGTTTTAGATGAAGTATTACAAACTGGAGCTAATGATGTTTACTTAATAAAGAATGATGAAAATAAAGAAATATTAATTCCAGCTATTAAAAAATTTGTTCCAAAGCTTAGTATTGAAGATAAAAAGATGATAATAGACCCAATAGAAGGAATGATAGAATGAGAATTCATGTAATGACATTATTTCCTCAAATATTTGAGTCATATATAAATGAGAGTATAATGAAAAGAGCTAATGAAAAGGGTTTAATAGACATAAAGCTTTATAATATAAGAGATTTTTCAAATAATAAGCATAAAAAAGTAGATGACTATCCATTTGGTGGAGGAGCAGGTATGGTTATGACTCCACAGCCGATATACGATACATATATGCATATAATAGAAAAATTTAATATAAAAGATCCAAAGGTTATATACTTAACACCAAAAGGAAAGGTATATAAACAGGAAATGGCTGAGAAATTCTCACTTGATAATGACATAATACTTTTATGTGGTCATTATGAGGGAGTAGATCAAAGAATAATAGATAGTATAGTAACTCATGAGATATCAATAGGAGATTATGTTTTAACAGGAGGGGAGCTTCCGGCACTTATACTAATAGATTCTATATCTAGACTAATATCTGGTGTTTTAGGTCAGGATGAATCATTTGAGGAAGAGTCATTTAAAGATAATTTACTTGAATATCCTCATTATACAAGACCTAGAGAATTTATGAAGCAAAGAGTTCCTGATGTATTGTTATCTGGAAATCATAAAAATATAGATCAGTGGAGAAGAGAACAATCTATAGATATAACTATACAAAAAAGACCTGATTTGATGAAAAAAGCTGTATTAACCCATAAAGACAAGAAATATATACAAAAAAAATCAAAAACTCTTGCAAATAATAAAAAAAAGTGATAGAATTTAATGGTTGAAAATAACGGGCGTTCCTCTGTTATGAATGTATTAAGAACGTCTATGATTAGGAGGAAGAAACATGGATATAATAAGAGCTATTGAGCAAGAACAACTTAAGAAAGAAATACCTGCATTTGGAACTGGTGATACTGTAAGAGTACACATCAAGATCAAAGAAGGTAAAAGAGAAAGAGTTCAGGTTTTCGAAGGATTAGTTATCAAAAGACAAGGTGGAGGAGCTAGAGAAACTTTCACTGTAAGAAAAATATCTTTTGGTGTAGGTGTTGAAAAGGTATTACCTGTTCACTCTCCAAAAATAGAAAAAATTGAAGTAACTAGAAGAGGTAAAGTTAGAAGATCTAAAATCTACTACATCCGTGAAAGAGTTGGAAAGAAAGCTAAAATTAAAGAAGCTAAGTAATTTAATGGGACTGTTTTACAGTCCCTTTTAATATATAGGGAATATGCATTATAATAATAAAATGGATGTGATAATATGGATAATAGAATGAATATAAACTGGTATCCAGGACATATGAAAAAAACTAAAGAATCATTACAAAAAAATTTAAAGCTCATAGATGTAGTAGTAGAGTTATTAGATAGTAGGATTCCATTTAGTAGTAAAAATCCAGATGTAGATAATATAATAAAGGACAAGCCAAAGGTTGTAGTTTTAAATAAGTTCGATATGGCAGACCCGAGCAAGATAAAATTATGGCAAGATTACTATGAATCACAAGGAGTTAAGGCTATACCTGTTAATACAATATCTGGAAAAGGTGTAGATAAAATAATTCAGGAGTGT
This sequence comes from Tepidibacter sp., assembly GCF_025210165.1. GTDB lineage: Bacteria > Bacillota > Clostridia > Peptostreptococcales > Peptostreptococcaceae > Tepidibacter_A. The sequence goes on along the minus strand of NZ_JAOASI010000080.1, from coordinate 17,069 downwards.
AGAGAAGTAACAAAAGAAAAAATGGAATCCTTGATAAAAAAAGGAAGAAAAGAAAGACCTATAAGACTTATGATAGTTGGAGTTCCGAATGTAGGAAAATCAACCCTTATAAATAAGCTTGCTGGTAGAAAGAGTGCTCAAACTGGAGATAGACCTGGAGTTACAAAAGGAAATCAATGGGTTAAACTAAAGGGTAACTTGGAGCTTTTAGATACACCTGGAATACTTTGGCCAAGATTTGAAGATGAGAATGTTGCTATGAACCTAGCATTCACCAGAGCTATAAAGGATGAAATATTAGATATAGAGACACTAGCTTTAAGATTTATAGAAAAGCTTGAACTTATATATCCTGAAAACTTAAAAGAAAGATATAAGCTAGAAGAATTAGGTCAAACACCTCTTGAAACTATGGAAACTATAGGTGTTAAAAGAGGATGCTTAATGGCACGTAAGGAAATAGACTATACAAGAGTTGCAAAAATAGTTTTAAATGAATTTAGAGAAGGTAAAACAGGGAAAATGACTTTGGAAGTGCCTGAGGACTTTGAAAAATAGAGAAAGAATTAATTCTTTCTCTATTTTTATACAATGATTAAAATAATGAGCTTAAGCTAAAATGGATGTCATTAAAATACCGCTCATGTGTTAAATATTTTAAATACAACTAAGCATTACATCTTATTGAATATCCTAAAAGTTCTGAACTCCCGTTGGTCAGACAACGAACTTTCTTAACGGATATTCAAACGATGTAATACAAGTTGTATTTTAAAATATTTAAACCAATCGCTAACATTTTAATAACATCCATTTTTAGAATTAATAATTAATCTAAAAACTAAAAGTGTTAGTACTCCATCTTCTTAAGGTTACTTACGTAACCAAAAATTAAGCTGGAGTAAAAATTCCATCTAGATTAAGTTTCACTTTATAGATTGTTAAATAATATAGAACTAAACTATGTAAAAAATAAAAAGGGGGAGAAATTGTGTTTGAGAGTATGAAGGTAAAGGATATAAATGAGTTTGTAAGTAATATAGATGAAAGTGATTATATGAAGTATATAGATATTTTGAGTAGGGACGATAGAAAGTCTGTTCAAAAGATAGCGGTTAAATTATCTAAGAAATTAGATGCTTTAAGAAAAGAAGAAGAGAGAATACATAGAATAAAGGAATTTGAAAGATGGTCTTATGAGAATGGGTATACATATGTAGGAGGAATAGATGAGGCTGGTAGGGGTCCTTTAGCTGGACCTGTTGTTGCAGCTGTTGTTGTATTTGATAAAGATGTGGATATAAAGTATATAAATGATTCAAAGAAATTAAGTGAAGAAAAGAGAAACGAGTTGTTTAAAATAATAAAGAATGAAGCACTCGATTATGGTATAGGAATAGTTGATAACGAAAAGATAGATGAAATAAATATATTAAATGCTACATATCTTGCTATGAAAAAAGCTATAAACAATTTAAATAATAAGCCAGACTGCTTATTAATAGATGCAGTTAGTATACCTAATATAGATATAGCTCAAAAATCTATAATAAAAGGAGATAGTAAATCTATATCAATAGCAGCGGCTAGTATTTTAGCTAAGGTAACTAGGGATAAACTTATGTATGAATATGACGATAAATATAGTGAGTATGGATTTTCAAAGCATAAAGGATATGGAACAAAGGAACATTATGAAGCTATTAGAGCTTATGGGGTAACTCCTATTCATAGAAAATCCTTTCTCAAATCTATTTTAAATGGAGACTAATATGAGGATTTCGGGATATAGTGATTTTAATTTAAGGACTATAGGTGCTAATGGAAGTAAACAAATAAAAGATGCTATAAAGAATAATGAGTCTGTAACAGGAAAGATACTAGAGGTTAAATCAAATGTAGTAAAAATACTTCTTAAAAATGGAAATGAATTTATGGCAAATAGTAATATACCTCTTGAAAACTTGCTTGGAGAACAGGTTAACTTTAAGGTTTTGAATAGTGATAAGAATATAGTTTTACAGCCTCAAATAGAGGGAACAGCACTTGAGAAAGAATTAGATGTTAAGATAAATAATTTAATAAGTGATCTTAAGTTGCCAAATAATGAAGAAAATAAATCATTGATAAAAGAGATGATAAAGCAAAATATTCCTGTCAATGTAAAGAATCTGAAAACTATAAAAGACAATATAGGTTCATTTAATATATTATCAAGACTAACAGAGGAAGAAGTAAAAATATTAAACAAGAATATAAAAAACATAGAAAATAAAGAAGTTAAAGAAATAGTAAAGGATATATATATAAATAAAGAAGGTAAGAATATATTAAATTTTTTAAAGGATTTAAAGGAGATGGGTCCTAAAGAAAAGAATATACTTTTTTTATTTAAAAACAAATTTGAAATAAATATAGGTAATATGAAAAATTTAGATTCTCTTTTAAAAGGAGAAAATCTAGATGATATATTAAAAGAAATAAACAATATACTAGATGAGGAATTAGGAGCAGTAAATAAGGATATTCAAAATAATAATTTTCTCAATATAAAAGAAGAGATACAAAAGCTTAATGTAATAAAACAAAATACAACTGAGTCTGATACTCAAAAAGATATTTCTAAAGATATGTCTGAAGAAGATATATCATCTAAAAATGACATAAAAAAAATAATAAAAAATATAGTTCAAAATTTAGATACAGATAAAAAGGTAGATGTTGAAAAAATAAAACAAAATATGGATTCTTTGATTAAAACATTAAATCTTCAAAATGAAATAAAGCTAGGAGAAAGTCTAAAAGGAGAATTTCAGGATGTAAATCAAAAGCTAGAGCTTTTAAATGATATATCAAATGAATATATGTACTTTCAAATTCCATTTGAATATAAAGAGTATAAGAATTTAGCTGAAATATTATTATCTGAAAACACAAAAAATAAAAAAGATGGTAAAAAATCTATAAGTATACTTATATCTTTGAATACTCATAACTTGAGCAGGATAGATACTATGTTGAATTATTATAACAATGATCTAAATATAGTATTTGGACTAAAAGATGAAAAAATAAAGAATATGTTTGAAAAAAATGAAAAGAAACTAGTTGAAGTATTAAAAAGTATAGGAATAAATAATACAAATATAAACTACAAAATAAAAACAGAGAATAAGCCAATATTAAATAATATTGATTACATAAATAATAAGTTCTCTAATTTTAATATGTGGGTGTGATAATATGAAATTAAGTAAGGGAATAAAAATAGCTACAGCACTAAAGTATAATATAGATGAAGATGATGCTCCAAAGCTTATAGGTAAAGGAAAAGGTAAAGTTGCAGACAAAATATTAGATAAAGCAAAAGAAAATAATATACCTATATATAAGGACGAAAAACTGGCAAAACAGCTTGAACACCTAGAAATTGGACAAGAAATACCACAAGAGCTCTACGAAGCTGTTGCAGAAATTTTGATATTCATATCTGATATAGACTCTAAAATTAAATAGTATATATTTAACTTTAAATACCCATAATCTAAATAATAAAGATTATGGGTATTTTTGGAGGAAGTTATGAATAATAAAGAAAAAGGAAGATTGGGAGAACAAATTGCATGTAATTATTTAATAAAAAATAAATTTCATATACTTGAGAAAAACTATAGAACAAAAATAGGAGAGATAGATTTGATAGCTTTTAAAGATAATAAAATTTCATTTATAGAGGTTAAATCGAGAAATTCTATAAACTATGGACACCCCAGTGAGTCCGTACATTATAAAAAGCAGAAAAAGATAATATCTACTGCAAAGCAATACATAATGTATAAAAATATAAAAAATATGGATATAGGATTTGATGTTATAGAGGTTTATTTAAAAAATAATAACATTAATTATATAGAGAATGCTTTTTGTGATAACCAAGGGTGGTGTTAGTGTGTTTTGTAAGATAAAGAGTGCTTGCTTAATAGGAATAGATGGATTTATAGTAGATGTTGAGGTAGATATAACAAAGGGTTTACCTGTATTTAATATAATAGGACTTCCTGATACATCTATTAAAGAAGCAAAAGAAAGAATAAAGTCTGCAATACTAAACTCAGGATATAATTTTTTGAACTCTAGGATAGTTATTAATTTATCTCCTGCTGATATAAGAAAGGAAGGACCCTACTTTGATCTTTCTATGGCAGTTGGAATTTTAAATTCTTTATATGAATTAAATGATGAATATATGAGTCAAACTCTATTTTTAGGAGAGTTATCTCTTGATGGAAAGTTAAAAAAGGTAAGGGGAATACTACCTATAATAATAAATGCAAAAAATAATAATATAAAGAGAGTATTTTTACCATCTCAAAATTTAAATGAAGCATCATATATAGATGGAATAGAGATTTATCCTGTAGATAATTTGAAGCAGGTTATAGATTTTTTAGCTGGTAATACAAAGCTTGATATATATACTAAGAAAGAAAAGCTGATCAAAAATAAAGAGTATAGATTAGATTTTTCTGATATAAAGGGAAACTATTTTGTTAAAAGAGCAATAGAAATAGCAGCTGCTGGAAATCACAACATGCTAATGATAGGCCCCCCTGGAAGTGGAAAGACAATGATAGCCAAAAGGATAAATACTATACTTCCTGATATGACGGAAGAAGAAATTATAGAAGTTAGCAAAATATATAGTGCAGCAGGACTTATAGATGAAAATATAGGAATAATAACCAAAAGACCCTTTAGATCTATACACCATACAGTAACTAAAACTGCTTTAATAGGAGGGGGAAAAGATGCAAAGCCTGGAGAGGTTGTATTATCTCATAGGGGTGTACTTTTTTTAGATGAAATGCTTGAATTTGATAGAAGAACCTTGGAAAGCCTAAGACAACCAATAGAGGATAAGTACATTAATATATCTAGGGTTAAGATGAATCAAACATATGATTGTGACACTTTGGTTATATCTGCTATGAACCCATGTCATTGTGGCTTCTTTAAAGGTCCAAATGAAGATAAATGTAAATGTAGTCCTAGTGAAATAAATAGATATTTAAATAGAGCATCGGGCCCACTTCTTGATAGATTTGATTTATTCGTTGAAGTAAATCCTTTAAATTTTGAAGAATTTCAAAGTAATAAAAAAGAAGAAAGCTCAAAAGATGTAAAAAAGAGGGTAGAAAAAGCTAGAAAGATTCAAACTAAAAGATATAAGGGTAAGGGTATATATACTAATAATGATATAAATACTAAAAAAATTGAAGAATATTGTTATCTAAATGAGGAATGTAAGGATTTTATAAAAACTGTATTTAGTAAGTACAAATTTAGTTCTAGAAGCTACTATAAGCTCTTAAAAACAGCAAGAACTATAGCAGACCTTGAAGAAGATGATATAAAGGTAAGCCATATAGCAGAGGCACTTTCCTTTAGAAAGGCATATTATAATTATTGGGGATAAATAAAAAGAACTGTGGAAAAATCCACAGTTCTTTTTATTTATTTTATACCTACAGAATCAAAAGCATTAGCTACAGCCTTAGATTCAAAGCTATCTTCTCCATAGAAATCTTCTGCTGATTGAATTAAAGCAAGTCTTGCATCGTGGAAATTAGATGTTGAAGTTAAATAGTTAGTTAAAGCCTTATAATATATTTTTTCAGCTTTATGAACACCTACTTCACTTGTAACAAGATAAGCTGCTTTATTTGGTATTCCTGAATTAGTATGAACTCCACCATGATCTCTATCAGTATGTACATATTCACGCATATGAGTTGGTTGAGGTCTATAAGCCTTAGAGCTTCCTGGATCTTCTAAATCTCTTAATGCATCACCATCTTTATGAGGTGTCCAAACATCTTCCCCACATAACCAATCAGCTTTATCTGGTTGATATTCAAATTCTATAAATGTACCAAATACGTCTGAAAAAGATTCATTTAAAGCACCTGATTGATTTTCATATACAAGGTTAGCTTCATTTTCTGTAACTCCATGTGTCATTTCATGACCAACAACATCTAATGCGCCTGATAAAGCTAATGATGTAGAACCATCACCATCTCCATATGTCATCTGATCATAAAACCAAAATGCATTTACATAGTTATCTCCATAATGAACAGATGATATAATATCCATTCCCTTATCATCTATACTATTTCTTCCAAATTTTTTATTATAGTAATCATACACATGCTCTGCATATTTATGAGCATCTACAGCAGGTTTATATTTTTCATCGAAAAATTCATTTTTTTCACTATACATCATTAATCCAGGTAGGAAGTATTGCATTATATTTTCATCTTGAGGAACATGCTTAGCAGTATAGGTCTTTATACTAACACCATTTTTAGTATTGTCTATCATATAATATGCACCATTTTTGTATTCAAGATTTAATTTTTTTTCGTCATTTAAAACTCCTTTTCCTACTCCTTTAGCAGATACAGTGTGGATTCTATTGTATTTCTTTATAACCTCGCCATTATTAGCGTTGATAAAAATACTCCAGTCACCTGGCTCAGAACCTAAGTTAAGTACTCTAACTTCATAAACTGGTAGATACTTTCCATCCATTTCATAGAAATAGCTTTTAACATCTGGTTCTTTAGTAAGTGCATCAGTATTAACTTCTGATTTAGCAACTTCTATAGCAACCTTTTCTCTGATTTTTAACTTTTGATGGTCTTTATCAGAGATTTTATTATATATTGTATTATCTATTTTTCCGTTAACAGCATAGATTTCTCCATCTTTATTAAAATGGATTATGTATTGCTTTCCAAATAAAGGAATGTTTTTATACATTTGTTGAACCTTAACATGAGTATTTCCTAATTCATCTTCTTTAGTAGTTATTTCTTTTAGTTCCTCCTTTGGATTGTTTAATTTGAACAGCTTTTTGTTTTCTTTAAAAAATTCTATAACACCATCTATATCTGTACTTTTTTGACTTGAAAGCTTTCCTTTTAAAAATCCTAATTTATTTTCTTTATCAAATTCTACTATATTTACATCTGTCTTTTCTGTGTCTTCTTGTATTATAGTATGAATTTCTTCTTGCTTACTTTCTAATGCTTCACTTTTATTTTCTTCAACATTCATATCTATTTCTGGTGATTTTTCTTGTATTACCTCTTCCTTAGAATCTTCTTTAACTATTTCTTTACCAGAATTTTTTACTTCTTGTTCTTCTTGCTGAGTAACAATTTGAGTATTTTCAGAGACTGTTATTTTACTTGCATTTATTTCCTCGGCATTAGCTATTGGTGTTAATAATAAAGATCCTGTCATAACTGTAGAAAGTGCTATAGAACTTAATTTCTTTTTCATAAGTATACCCCCTGTTAAATTTAATTAATTTAAATAATACAAAATTCACAAAATTAAGGCAAATCAAAAAATTGTCATATAAAAGGAGTTTAGTTGAATCAAAAAGTAATTTATTTATATGAAACCTGCTTATTCATTGATTTATAAAAAATATTTTAAATTTAAAATAAGAACTAGTCCAAAAGTCATATATTAGCAAAAAAATAATTTGTTTTTTGATTTGTTATGTAAATGGAAGATGAAGGAATGAATATAGAATTTTATTGTATAAAAATCACTTTTTGAAAAAATATCAAACAAAATCATAACTTTTACTGAATAGGAAAAAATAACCAAAAATAATGTAATATATTGAAAGTAAATAAAATAAATGGTAGAATGCAGTTGTAATTATAAGAAAACAAAAAAAATTCAAACTATATAATTAATTATAAATATATAAGGAGGTTTAAGATGGAGACTATTCGCCAAACGAATAGAAGTATACTTTTTGAGGAAATTAATCCTGAAAAACTAGATCTTATTACAATTGTTGGAGATGTTAAAGGCATAGATAGCTTAAGTGATGAAAAAATAAAAGAAATTAACGAACATCTTCTTGTTAAAAATTTTGATGAGTTTTTAGATAAATTTTCTCCAAGTGTATATTCTTTTTATAATGCTGCAAATCAAAATGTAGTTTACACACTAGAAAAGCCTGAAAATATATCAGATGAATGTATTTCAGAAATTAAACTTAATCAAGATAATGATTTCTTAAAAATGTTATTTACTCTTGTAGATGCAAAGAGAAGTCAAGGCATAAAAAATGTTGATTTTAAGTTTGAAAAAGTATTAGACATGATATCACCAAAGAAAATAATTGAAGATATAAAGCAAGTAAGAAAAGAAGTACATTATCTTTATAATAAGTATGAAGGATTAGAAGAAGAAGATCCAAAAAAGCTTGAACTTGGAGATAAGCTTAACTATAAATTTGAGGAAGCCAGTCAAAATTACAATAATGTTATGGCAATGCTTCCACTTGCAATAGAAGATATTAAAACAAGGTTATTATTTGGGAAAACTCAAGAAGGTTCAGAAGCTGAGGCTATACAAATAGGTATGCTTACTATGGGGGACAATGGAGAATTAAAAATATTAGAGGCTCCAAAGAGTGATTCTACAGACTTGATGGTTATGAATGAAGATAGTAGTAACAGTCTTGTAGGTGTATTTGAAGAGGATTATGATGTTATTACAGAAAATAAATCTGATTATGTAAAGGATCTTGTAGTAAGAACATTTTGCCCATTACCAGCTGTACAATCAGAAATAGATATAGAAAGAGAAGTAGATAACTACAATACTTATCTTGAGTTTTATAAAAAGGCAAAAGATGATTTTGTAAAAACAGCTAAGCCGTTGGTAGAAAAAATATTAGGAATAAAAATGTTCTTTGACCAATATAGCACTAAAAATAAAGGAATGTTACCAACCTTAGTTATTACAAACACTAAATTAGATATGACAGTAAAAAATAATAATGTACCTAGACTTGAGACATATTTAAATACTGTAAATGCCAAGAATGATTTCGCTGATACAATATGGTTTGGTATAGTTCCAGCTATAGAAATGGAATCAGTAGGAAAAATAAAAACTAGAAGAGACAGATTTAGAGGAAGCAAAAAAGATATAAATAAAGAAAGTAACACAATAGAGTCATTAACTTCTCTTCTTGAAATAATAAAGAAGTATAAAATACAGACATTCTTTAATTTCCAGGCTAATGAAGAGACTACATTTAACAATATGGCTACAGCTGGAATTGATAAGTATATAGAAAAATGTGAAATGTTAACTCGTCAAGATTATAGTGAATTTACTATACCATGTATGCCTAACTTCACAATAATACCTAAAGATAAATCAGGAGTAGTAATAGATAGTAAAATGCTACAAACAGAAGAGGGAGTAAAACTTTCACAGGAAAAAGAAGATATATTAAAGCTATGGATAGAAGGAGTATATGTAGATGCAGCTTATATAGCAGCTGGAACAGTAGCTTCATACCAATGCCCTGAATATCTAAAGGAATATTTTAAAAATATTAATAAAGAATATCCAGGTGTTAGATTTGATATAGAATCAGGTGAGAACAATTTAAAAGTAGTTACAACTATGGCTAAGGAAATATCAGGATTTACAAATAACATAAAAGATTCTATAAATAGAAGAAACTTTGGATTTGTTTTTTCATCTGAAAATGCACAATTAGATGGAAAAGATATAAAGAGAATAACTGTTTATAAAGCTAGAAGTCTTGCTCTTACAGAGGATGGATTTGATTCTATCTATAAAACTCTTGTAAGTACTTATATTGAAAGAATGTTAAGATTCCAAACAAATGACTTTAAGCAAGACAATATTGTAAAATTCTTTAGTAGTAATCCAAATAGTCAAAAGAGTAAATGGATAAATTCTAAGCAATCAGAAAACTCAATCATTCAAGATGGAGATGATTTAAATTACATAATAGATGATGAGAGTAACTTATGCTATATAGACCTTGTATTTAATGGAAATGTTAAAAATCTTGAAGTTACAATTACAAAGAGTACAAGCGCAGCAAAGTAAACACTAACTTACGATATTGATACTTTTTAAGTATTAATAAATATATATTAAATTAAAAAAAGGAGGAAATTTTATGGGATTCAGACTTAAAGTTGAAGGACCTGAGACTATTGACTTAGGACTTGAAAACATAGTAACAGTAGAGTTTAATACAGATACACCAAATGATTCAAATGCACGCTCTACTGATCTTGGAACATCTTTAATTATTAAAGGAAAAATATTAACAGCAGTAGATGGAGAAGAAGCAGATAGTACAATGAAACTTGCTCAGTGGTCATTAGTACCTGGAGAAAAAGCAGACTGTTACAGAAAAGTAATTGTAGATGTAATATCAGCATCACAAGTGGTTAGAAAAATTGAGTTACCAAATGCTTTTATAGTAGATTATACAGAGGATTATGGTGATGAAGAAGGAGTAGGAACATTCTACTTACATATGAAGCAAAAGAAAGATAAGACACCAAGTGTAAAATTAGAAGGTGGATTTGAAGTATAATAAAACTAAAAATCAAAGAAAGGATGTGTAAATATGGGTTTTAGAGTAAAAATTGAAGGTGCTGAAACTATAGACCTTAGCATGGAAAGTGTACAAACAGTAAAATTAAGAACTGATATACCAACAGATTCAAATGCACGTACAAAAGACGTAGGATCTACAATGGTTATTAGAGGGAAAATATTAACAGCAGTAGATGGAGATCCATTTGATAGCACAAGACAAATGGGACTTTGGTCATTAGTATCTGCAGAAAAAGCAGATTGCTATAGAAAAGCAACTGTAGAAGTAATATCAGCAGATCAAGTAGTAAGAAAAATATTCTTCCCAAATGCTTTTGTAGTAGACTATAAAGAATCTTTTGGAGATACAGAAGGTGTGGGAACATTTGAGTTAGTTATCAAACAGAAAAAAGATAAGTTAGATAAAGTAACTATAGAAGGCGGATACGGAGCCTAAAAAAATATATAGATGTCCTTTTTAGGGCATCTATATTGATAAAGGACAAAAATTATGAAAAATTTATATGAAATATTAGAAATAAATAAGGATGCTTCTCAAAATGAAATAAAAAAGGCATATAGAAGGCTGGCTAAAAAGTATCATCCAGACCGCAATCCTAATGATAAATGTGCAGGTGATAAATTTAGAGAAGTAGCACAGGCATACGAAATTTTAAGTGACGAGAAATTAAGAAAAGAATATGATGATAAGTTATTAAATTTTAAAAAAGAGAATAAAACTAATGATCATTTTAGTAAATCTAAAAAGAACAATTCAAAGAAAACAAGTGGTATGAACGTGGACTTTGAATTTGAAAAATTTTTTGGATTTAATCCAAAAACTAAAGAAACAACAGAGGACTTTAAAAATAAATCTAAGGATCCTTTTGATACAACAAATATTTTTAATTCTTTCTTTAAGGTAAAAAGAAATTAATGGAGTTGATGACTTTGAAAAAGTCGATTTCAAATAATATAAAGATTATTGACTTTACAATATCTATTATTTCAATAATGACAAGTCTGTATGTTTATATGAATATACATGACCAATTAATAAGAAATACAACAATATACTTACTTGGAATAATAGCTCTTGTGTATATGGTAAGAGTATTTAAAACAGAAGACAACGATTCTGTTGAAATTAATAATATAAAAACTATTAGTAATATAGGTACTGTGGCGCTAGTAAATGAAGAAAATCAAATAATAAAAGAGTGGGATTTGTTTAATAAAACAGCTTTAGTAATAGGTAGAAATAGTAAAGAACATGAAGTAGATATAGACTTGAGTGAAGCTACATATGCCTCATTAATAGACCCTCAGCATGCAGTATTAAATTTTGCATCAGGTAGTTGGTATATAGAAGATTTATATTCTAGAAATGGTATTAGCATAGAAAAAATTGAAGATAAAATAAGGTATAAATTATCAAAAGATAAGCCTTGTACTCTACTTAAAGGAGATGTAGTCTTTATAGCTAAAACTAAACTTTTGATTAGATAATGAAACGGAGTGTTAGTAAATGAGCCTTATTAGATGTCAAAATGGACATATGTTTAGTTCGAGAAGATATGGAACTATATGTCCTTATTGTAATATAGAAACAGCACTAAAAGAAAAGCCAGAATTACCATCAAAAGATTTTGATATTGAATATGAACTGCTAAAGGAAGATATACAGCCTGTATGTGGCTGGCTTGTTTGTATTGAAGGATCAAGAATAGGAAAGGATTATAAAATAAAAGAAGGTAAAAACTTTATAGGTAGAGCAGATGATATGGATATACAAATTTTGGGAGATAATAAAATTTCAAGAAGAAATCATGCTATTGTAGTATACGATCCTAAAAAAAGAAATTCAGTATTATTACCAGGGGATGCATCGGGGATTGCTTATCTAAATGATGACGCAGTATATGTTCCAACACAACTATCACCATATGATGTAATAGAACTTGGAAATAGTAAATTTTTATTTATTCCATTTTGTGGTGAACATTTTGAGTGGGATGACATTAGTGGGGAGTAACCTGTATGAATGAGTTAGTTATCTTAATTAGTATCATATTTATACTTATAGTAATTAGAGAAATTTTAAATTTAAAAACTGAAAAAATGAATTTAAACAAATTAGAGATAGGAAAAGCTTCCTTCATTGGGGATAGAGAGTTTCAAGAAGATTCTATGGATATTGCTTACTCAAAAGATGCAACATTAACAGTATTATCAGATGGAAGAGGAAAAAATAAAGCAGGAAAACTATCCAGCGTATTATCTACAAAAATATTTGTAGAGTTATTTAAGAATGACAATTCAATTTCAAATATTAATTATTTTTTTAGAAGAGCTTTTAATATAACAAATAGAGAAATTTTAAAGAACCTAGATGATAATCAAGGTGGTGCAAGTATAGTATGCTCCATTATAGTAGAGGATGTTCTACATTATGCATTAGTAGGAAATACAATGATTGCAGTTTTTAGAAATAATGAGCTTATATCCTTAAGTGAGGGACATACTGCAAATGTACTTGCTAAAAAAGGATTTTATGAAGGTAAAATAAGCAAGCAACATGCAATATGGGCTTTAAAGGAAAAAAGATTATTAAATTATGTAGGACAAGATGGTTTTAAAGATATAGAAATACATGATGTACCAGTAAAGCTTAAAGAAGGAGATATAATTGTATTAATGAGCGATGGGATACATAATTATGTTGGGTGGAATGACCTTGAGTATATATTAAAACAAAAATTAACTTCTAACCAAATAGCACAAAATATAGTAAATAAACTAGAGGATATTGATATAGAAGATAAAGATAATGGAAGTGTTATTGTAATTAAATATAAATGAAATTAATTAAGGGTGTAATATAATGAGAAAAATAAATTCAAAATTCATAACAACATTTGTATCAGAATCAGGGAGTTTTTTGCAAAATAAAGATTACTTTGGATTTGTGGAGCTTGATAAATTTGCAATATATGTTATTGCAGATGGAATAGATAATGATGCAGATTTAGAAAGTGCAAAAGTAGCAGTATCTAGCATTATAAGCAACTTTAGCGAAGCACCGAGTATGAGAAAAGGTCTTTTAAAAAAATTATTAAATAAAGCAAATAAAGAATTAATAACTCAAAGCAAAAATCTAAGGTTAAAGGCATCTATTACTATAGTTGTTACTAACTATGTGAAAGTAAGATATGCATTTGTAGGTAACACTAGGTTTTGCCTATATAGAGAAGGATTTTTAAAATATAAGAGTCAAGATCAGTCGCTTACTCAACAATTAGTTGATAAAGAAAGAGTACAGCTTGATAAAATTGCAGATCACGAAGAAAGAAATAATCTATATTGTTATTTAGGACAAGATCAGAAAATAACTCCATATATATCAAAAAAAATCAAGTTGAAAAATGGAGATATAATTACTCTGTTCACTAAAGGAATTTGGGAGAATATAGATAGTTCTGAAATAAGAGATAGCTTAGTTGAAGCAAGTGAGTCTCAAGAGGTAACAGATAATGTAGAGGATATGCTTTTGTCAAAACAACCTAAAGAACTTGAAAATTACACACTTGCAGTCATATTTATAGATAAAATATATCAAAACCCAAAGCTAAGACAAAAAATAAAAAAGACTATACTTACACTTATTCCAATAATATTAATATTAGCAGTTATTTCGTGTGTATTCTATCTTAGGCATAAAAAAAGGACAGAGCAAACAAATGAAATGAACTATTGCATAAAAAATGCTAATAACTACATAAAAGATGAAAACTTTATCAGGGCAAATGAAGAATATAAAAGTGCTTTAGGTCTAGCTAAAAATTTAAAGTTAAAAAATAAGAGAAATGATATAGATAAACATTTTAAGCTTACAGAGATTATAATTAATGCAGATAAATATCTTCAAGATTTAAAATATGAAGAGGCTTTAGATGAATATCTATTAGCAAAAGAAAAGGGATATTATGCAGATAACTTAGGAAAAGACTACATAGATGAAAGATTAAGTGAAACAAATCAACATATATTAGTTCTTGATTTATTAAAGCAAGCAGATAAAAAAATGGAACTTGAAGATAAACAAGGAGCAAAGCAGGACTACATAAGTGCTAGAAATTTAGCTTCCAAAATATTTTTTAAAGAAGCAAAGCAAGAAGCTCAAGACAAATTAGATAAAATAAATGAAGATCAAGCTAAAAAAGAAGAAGAAGAGGCTAAAAAAAGTGAAGAGGAAGAAAAATTAAGTAAGGAAAAGTTTGATGAGCAGCTTAATGCTATAGAAATAAGTAAAAAAGGTGATGTGAGCTATAGTATTGGAAGCTATTATGATTCAAAAATGTATTATATGATGGCACAGGAAATATATAAGAAAATAGAAATGTATGATTTTTCAGATGAACTGGAGAAGAAAATACTACTAACAGATAAAAAAATACAAGAATCAACTACAAAAAAAGCAAAAGCAGATACATACATAAAAGATGCAAATAATAAATTTGATGAAGGTAGTTTAAATGAAGCTAAAATATTATATCTATTTGCAAGAGATATATATGAAGAAGCTAAACTAGATGATGATGTAAAGAAAGTAGATGAAAAAATAAAAGTAATAGACGCTTTAATTAATAAAAAAAGTCCACAAAACTTATAACTGTTAGGAGGACAAATGAAGGATAAAATTTATGAAAAAATAAATAATATTGAAAATTTAAAAGATAGAGCCTTATTAAAAGAGTTATTAAGCGAAGTATTCATACACCTATATGAGCATAGTGAGAATATGTATAATTCTCTTGAAAATAGAGTCTTTGATGAAATAAAGTATAATCAGCAAAACTATAGTATATATACAAGTATTGTAAAAAAACAAGATTTTGATCCTATACACTATTTTTTAAATCCAATAATTGAAGAAGACATAAAAGATAAAGAATACGATCTCAAAAATATATTAGATACAATAATTCAAAATAATGAAGTAGATATGTTTAAGGTATTTCTTAAATGTGATTATTTAATATTTAAGAATATATTAGAAAGTGATATAAAGTTCAAGGGAAATATAAAAACCAATAAAAATAGTTATAAAGCCTATTTTAAAATAAAAGAAAATACACAGTACAAAGATGAAATACATAGACTTTATCAAATATTCATAAAAAATAATATACCGTGGACAACTATAAATGCTCCTTATATATATAGAATAGTTAATGTCGTACTAATTGAATGCGAAGAAGGTATTCAAAAAGATGAAATAATACAGGAGGTTAATGTTGATTTTGGTGATGTTGGTAAATACATAGAATATAATATGGTACCTGTTTGGAATATACAAAAACTATCATTAAAAAGTACAGGATTTCCTATGCCTTGTGAGGATAGAATAAATTTTGAACATATTATTTCTATAAAAGATGAAGGTGTAGATAATGGTTATTTAGTTATATATGACAATGAAGATATAAATCATATAAGACATACTAAGGATAATCTGATGATAACAGGTGAAATAGAAGAAGCTAGAGATTGGGATATATTCAAGATACTAAAAATAAAAGAATCAAGGCTTGATAAATATACTTATGAATTAGTATCAAATAATAAAAAGCCAAGCTTTATAGAAAAATTATACAATAAAAATAAAGTCAATATAAAAACAAAATCAGAGCTTATAAGAACAATAAACTCATTTGAAGCTTCTAAATATCTTGAATTTAAAGATGTAAAAATAGTCAATATAACAGATGATTTAAAAGAAGAAACTTATGATATGAACTTTTTTATAATAGATGAAATAAGGGATTATGATTATTCTAAAAAACTAATATTATATTTTACTTCAAAAAAAAGTGACTGCTTTATAATAAGAGACTTATTAAGCTTTATAGTATCTCAAATACAACTTAATTATCCAGAATACAAATGCGAAGGAAGATTAATATGAATTATATCTGGGATATATTGATAAAAGCAGATAAACAAAATATAAAAAGAGAAAATATAAAATTCAAATGTGCAAAAACATATAGTCCATATATGGAGGTCGCATTTGAAGACTTAAATAAATCAGAAATTGATGAATCACTTATAGTAGAAATAAACCCATACTATAGGTTTTTTACTATATTTAAAGATATATTCGATGTTAATTTTAATGAAAGTATTGAATTTAGAGAAGTATTGTTTGATATTTTAATTCATTTCCTCGGAAATATTGATTTAAGGCAAGGGTTTTCTAAAGAAGAATATTATAAAAAATATATTATAAAAGAGATGCTACAGGATATAAAAGCTTTTAATGATAAAGAAAAAGAAATTTTAGCATCTAGCCTTATAAATTTATATACAACAGGAGTATCATTAGAAATATTTAAAAGTATAATCAATAAAATATTTAAAAAAAGCATTGTCTATATAAATCAAGATAATAAAAAAGAAATATTAATATACATTGGGCAAAAACGAACACAAGAACTTGAAAATAAAATGGATGTTCTAATAGATCTGTTTTTACATATAGATTTTAAAGTATTTTTATATTGGCAATATCATTTTGGAATTTTAGGAGT
>NZ_JAOASI010000011.1 GCF_025210165.1 Tepidibacter sp. | reverse complement strand
GTGCTTATATGAGTTTAAAAGACAAATTCAATATAAATGTAAAAAATATGGAATTGAATTTGTTGAAGCTGATAAATGGTTTCCTTCATCTAAAACTTGTTCTTGTTGTGGTCAAATAAAATCAGATTTAAAGCTAAAAGATAGAATATTCATTTGTGAATGTGGCTTTAAGATGGATAGAGATTTGAACGCAAGTATTAATTTAGCAAATTACCAAATTCAGAGTGCTTAACCTAAACTAAGTTTCTGAATGTGTACGCAACGATACTGCGGAATTTAAGCCTGTTAAGAGTCATATCAAATGAGAGTAGCTTAGGCAAAATCAGATTCATTGAAGCAGGAAGGCACAAGACGAAAATCTAATAGATATAAGTCGTGCCATAGTAGAAATGTCTATATTTAAATAGAAATGTATATATTTTTCGTATCGGATGATATATTTCAAGTTATAAAGGATTATAAAACTGATACTAAAAAAATAGTAGTAATAGATGAATTTCAGTATCTTGGAAAAATAAATAAAGCTTTTCCGTCCGTGTTTCAAAGGATATGGGATAATATCTTAAAAGACGAAAATATAATGGTTATTTTATGTGGATCTTTAATAAATATGATGGAAAGTCAAACATTATCTTATTCTTCTCCTCTTTATGGAAGAAGAACAGGTCAAATAAAAATGAAGCAGATTAGCTTTAATCACTATGGTGAGTTTTTTAAAGAAAAATCAACATCAGAGCTTATAGAATACTTTTCTGTAACTGGTGGAGTTCCTAAGTATATAGAGCTTTTCAAAGATGAAGAAAATATATTTAGTTCTATAGAAAAAAATATAATAAATAAACAAAGTTTTTTATATGAAGAGCCTATATTTTTACTTAAACAAGAGGTTGGAGATGTTGGAACATATTTTTCAATAATAAAAACAATAGCTGTAGGTAATCATAAACTAGGAAAGATAGCTAGTACTCTAGGGGTTAACCAAACTAGCTTAACTAGATATTTAAAAGTATTAATAGATCTTGATTTGCTAGAGAGAATAGTACCAATAACTGAAACTAATCCAGAAAAAAGCAAAAAAGGGCTATATTATATAAAAGATAATTTTATTGAATTTTGGTTTAAATTCATATATCCATATAGAAGTTATATAGAAATTGAAGATAACGATTATGTTTTACAAAAGATAAAAGATAATTTTATAGATAATCATGTAAGCTTTGTTTTTGAGGAGATATGTAAAGAAGAAATTTGGAATTTAAATAAGAATAATAAGCTTAATTTTAAAGTTTTAAAAGTAGGTAAGTGGTGGGATAATTCAAACGAAATTGATATTGTAGGTATAAATGAAGAGACTAAAGATATTTTAATTGGAGAATGCAAATACTTAAATACGAAGGTAGATACAAATATATTCTATAAGCTAGTTGAAAAAGCTAAATATATAAATTGGAATAAAGAAACTAGAAAGGAACATTATATATTGTTTTCTAAATCAGGGTTCACTAATCAATTAATAGAGTTATCTAAAAATAGAGATGATTTAATATTAATTAACCTTATGAAAGGTCGTGAAGAAGATTGAAAAAGATACCTATAGGAATAAGTGATTTTAAGAAATTAATAACAGAAAATTATTATTATGTAGATAAAACATTATTCATAAAAGACATTGTAGAAGATGGGTCATCTGTTATACTCATGCCAAGACCAAGACGTTTTGGGAAAACTCTTAATATGAGTATACTAAAATATTTTTATCAAAAAACAGAAGAAGATAATAAATTTTTATTTGAAAATTTAAATATACAAAATCACAAGGAAGTTATGCAAAAGCAAGGTCAATATCCAGTAATTTATATAACGTTTAAGGATGAGAAATATTCAAATTTTGGAGATTTAAAGAATGGATTTAAGCTATTAATAGCAAACTTGTATAGAAATCATGACTATCTTTTGGATAGTGATAAATTATCAGATGTTGAAAAAAATGAATTTTATAATATATTAAATAAAGAAGTTAACATAATACATTTTTCAAAGAGCTTATATTTATTGAGTTCATCTTTAATTTGTGGCAAGGATACTCCCATTTCTATAAATGGGGGAGGAATTGCCACTTGCCGATAGGCAACTCTTTCTTACCACTATGCACCTCACTTTCTATTGAATTTCACTAAAGTATATTTTATATTAATATTAGTGAAAGGAGTTGAGTAGTATAGAAATAACTATTACTTCTAAAATACAAATATATCCTACAACTGAGCAAATAGAAATCTTAAATAATACAATGTTTCAAGTCAGAAAAGCATTGAATTATATATCTAAATATGTTTTTGATAATAATTTCCTCAAACAAAGTCAAATTAATAAAGATACTTACTATTATTTAAGAGAAATATATGGCTTAAAATCTCAAATGGCTCAAAGTTGTATGAAAACTGTAATTGCTAAATATAAAACCAATAAATCTAATGGACATGAATTTAATCTAATAAAATTTAAAAACCTTGAATATGATTTAGTATTTAACAGAGATTACTCATTAAATAGTAAAATTTTCTCTATAAATAGTTTAGAAGGTAGATTGAAAATACCTTATCAAACTAAAGGAATGGAAAAATATTTTGATGGCACTTATAAGTTTGGTACTGCTAAACTTGTATATAAATACAATAAATATTTTCTTCATATTCCAATGACTAAAGACTATATTCAAACTACACCATTTAAAATAAATAAGATTGTAGGTATAGATTTAGGTATTAACTTTATAGCAACCACTTATGATAGTTTAGGTAAAACTACTTTTTACAATGGTAAAACTATTAAAGCTAAAAGAGGTCATTATAAATTACTAAGAAAGCAATTACAGGAATTAGGAACTAAATCAGCTAAACGTAAAATTAAGTCTATAGGCTCAAGAGAAAACCGTTGGATGAATGATATTAACCATTGCATAACTAAGGCACTCGTTGACAAATACGGAGAAAATACATTGTTCGTATTAGAAGACTTAACTAATATTAGAAACGCTACTGAAAAAGTGCATATCAATAACAGATATACTTTTGTTAGCTGGTCTTTTTACCAATTTAGACAACTACTCGAATATAAGGCTAATATAAATAAATCTATAGTTATAGTAGTTGACCCTAAATATACTTCTCAAATGTGTCCTAAGTGTGGACATATTGGAAAAAGCAACAGAGATAAAAAGAAGCACATATTTAAGTGTAAAAACTGCTCCTATACTTCTAATGATGATAGGATTGCATCAATGAATCTTTGGAGAAAAGGCATTGAATATATAGAACATAACTCCAAAGAAGTCTAAGAGTATACTCTTAGGTTTGGGGAATGTCAACTTCCCTAATGTAACCACCGTTTGAGGTAGGAGATACTTAGTATCGTTCTGACTACGTGTAGGTGAGTTACAAGCCCACACTTCAAAATTCAATAGAATTTAAGTGGTGGGTAATTGACATCTATATAAGCATTATAATCAAAAGGTTGTAATATTAATAGATGAATATGATGTACCTATTCAAGAAGGATACATGAAAGAATATTATGAAGAAATTATGAGAAACTTTTTAAGTGGTGGACTAAAAGATAATGAATATCTTGAAAAATGTGTACTTACAGGCATTCTTAGAGTTGCAAGAGAGAGTATATTCTCAGGTCTTAATAATTTAAAGGCTTGTACTATACTTAGAAATCAATATAGTGAATACTTCGGATTCTTAGAAGAAGTAGAAGAAATGTTAAGACTATACTATTGAATTTGAAATAGATGATATTAGAAACTGGTATAACGGATATATATTTGGTGAAAATGTTATATATAATCCGTGGAGTATACTAAATTATATTGATAATTATAAAGCAGGGTTTAAGCCTTATTGGGTGAATACTGCTGAATGTGGTTTAATAAAAAGACTTTTAGCAAAAGGTGATAAGGCTGTTAAAATAGAGCTTGAAGAGTTAATAAAAGGAGAAGAATTAATAAAAAAGATAGATGAGCATATAGTTATGGGTGATGTAAATAAGAATACTTCAAGTGTATGGAGCTTTCTTCTTTTTAGTGGATACTTAAAAACTATAAATCAAGAATTAAGGGAAGGAATAACTTATTGTAGTCTTCAAATACCTAATAAAGAGGTTAAGAGTCTTTATAATCAGATTGTAGTCTCTTGGTTTGAGGATAATTTAAGTGATGAAAAATTTGATTTAGTTCTTAATAGCTTAATAAAGGGGGATTTAGAAACCTTTGAAGATATATTAAGTGAATATATAATAAAAACCTCAAGCTATTTTGATATAGGAGATGAAAGTGAGAAATTCTATCATGCTTTTGTTCTTGGAATGTTGATAGGATTAAAGTACAAATACGAAATAAAATCTAATAGAGAAAGTGGATATGGAAGATACGATATAATGATGATTCCAAAAGAGAAGAATAATGTAGGGATAATTATAGAGTTTAAGAAGGTTAATAGAAGAAGAAAAGAAACACTAGAAACAGCCTTAGAGAAGGCGTTAAAGCAAATTAAAGATATGGAATATAAACAGGAATTATTAAGTAGAGGTATTAGTGAAATAGTAGAGATAGGAATAGCATTTGATGGGAAGGAAGTTTTAGTAGGGAAATAAAAGCTGCTCAATTGAGCAGCTTCTTCTAATATTCATATTCTTTTTCTAAATCTCTATCGCTGTAGTCGTATTCATATTCAGCACATTTATCATCATCTTCATCGTATATGTATATTTGAATATCCTCTCTGAATTCATCTGTTATTTCATCACATATCTTATCTTCTATAAAGTCTCTAAAATCTGAATCATCACGATCGCTCCAGTATTTAGATTTTCTATCAAAGTCTCCCTCCATTACAACCTTTATATCGTCATTAGAAAGCTGTGATAATTTGTATTTAAATTCTAAAGTTTTATATCCTTCATCGTACTCATCATAATCATCATTTAACTCATCCTCTAAATCCTCTAAATCGTCATCATCGTCATCATCATTATTTTTAAGTCTTTCAATTTCCTTATCCTTAGCTTTAAGCTGATTCTTTAGCATTTCTATTTCAGAAGAGCTGTTATTATATACTGAGTTTGAATCGTTGTGCATATATACAGTGCTATTTCTATCATCCCAAGCAACATTAACTCCAAGACTTTCTGATACATCTCTTAGAGGAACATATACATTACCTCCATATATAAATGGCTCGTTTGAGAAGTTAAGTGTTTTTCCGTTTAGGGATACTTTTATATTAGAGAAATAAGCTGTTATTGATCTAGAGTATCCACTTGAAAATGCTATTGTGCTGCATATTAGTGTTAGTATGAATGTTAGGCATAAAATTCTTTTTTTCATTTAATTACCTCCTTTTGAAATTAGTATATATATAGAATATCGTAAAACTGTGCTATAATAAAAGGGTATTTTGAATTAATTTACATAAAAATAATTGGTAATATTTTTTGTATAGTGTTTAAGCGAAAATTATGGTTATTAAAATACCGCTACTTAGTCAATATTTTAATAACTATAGTTTCGGATGTAGTGGTTAAGCAAAAAATATAGATTATTAAAATATCGTTACTTAGTTGACTTTTTCATAGAACTAGAAATTGTGTCTTATGAGATATCCTAAAACTTCTGAAACTCCCTGCGGTCAGACACAGAAGTTTTTTAACGGATATCTCAACGTCACAATTTAAGTTCTATAGGAAAAAGTCAACAAAAAGTAACTAACATTTGAATAATCTATATTTTTAGTATATTTCAATGCTACAATTTAAGTTCTATAAAGAAAAGTTAATAACCATAATTTTAGGATATGTATTAATAAATTAAAATAGAAGAGGGTGAGGTTGTGAAAAAAGCAAGTAGATTTTTATGTAGTTTTGTAACTGTAATGGTTCTGGTTACGAATGTTGCGTTTGCTGGGGATTTTGTTAAGGATGAGGAGTTTTTTCATGGTGTTAAGAATTATATAACTAAGAATTATGCAGGTGAGATTACGGAAGAAGAGCTTTATGATGCAGCTGTTAAGGGGATGTTTGAAAAATTAGATAAGCATAGTATTTATATGGATAAGGAGAGTAATAAGAGTTTTAATGAGTCTGTCAATGGAAAAATGTATGGAATAGGTGCTTTAATAAATGTTAGAGATGGTAAGCTTAATATTGTAGAGCCAATTGAAGATTCTCCTGCACAAAAGGCTGGTCTTATGCCTGGTGATATTATAGTTGGTATAGAGGATGAAAGGCTTAAAGAGATTGAGGATGTTAGAGAGGTTATTAATAAGATAAAGGGAGATAAGGGAACTAATGTCAATCTTACTATATCTAGAAATGGTAAAGAATTTAAAGTAGATATAAAAAGAGATGAAATAAAGATGAAAGCTGTTAAATATAGAGTAATTGAAGGAAATATTGGTTATATTAAGATATCTCAGTTTACAATTAATGTTGCAGATGAAGTACAAGGTGCTGTTGATAATCTTAAGAACCAGGGGATTAATAAGGCTGTTCTTGACTTAAGAGGGAATCCGGGAGGAAGTTTATCTTCTGTAGTTGAAGTATCTAAGCATTTTGTTCCAAAGGGTAAGGTTGTTATAGTGAAAGATGCAAAAGGTAAGGTTGTTAACCATTATTCTAAAGGTAAGGTTGCGTTTGATAAATTAACAGTTTTAGTAGATGAGAATTCGGCTTCTGCTTCTGAGTTATTATCTGGAGCTATTCAGGATACGAAATCTGGAACATTAATAGGTAAGACTACATATGGGAAAGGAACTGTTCAAACTATTCTTCCTTTAAAGAATGGGGAAGGAATAAAGCTTACAATAGCTAAATACTATCTTCCATCTGATAGAAGTATAGATAAAGTAGGTGTTATTCCTGATATAGATTGTGATAGACTTTGTATAGATATTAGCAAGATTATTGAAATTAATAAGGATACCAAGCTATTAAAAGGAGATGCTGGACTTGATGTATTGGCTGTTCAGGAGAGGCTTAAAATTATGGGTTATGATATAAGTGATCCTAAAGGGTTATATATGGATTCTACTTTTAAGGCTGTAGAGAGGTTCCAACAAGATAATGGAATATATCCATATGGAGTAGCTGATATAACGACTTTAAATAAGATAAATAATAAATTTATTAAATATATAACTTCTGATGAAATGGACAAACAATTAAAAAAATCTATTGAAATATTAAATAAGTGATGATACAATAGAATAGTTATTTTAAAAAAGAAAATTTTAAAGCCTGACCCTAAGAGGGTGGTTTCTAATAAATGGTAGGTCGCCCTTTCCTAGGGCGACCTACCCCTTTTTTAGGGAAAAAATAATATTTAAATAAATATAAAATACAAGGAGGAAAACAATGGCAACTAAGTATATATTCGTAACTGGTGGGGTTGTATCTTCATTAGGTAAAGGTATAACAGCAGCTTCACTTGGAAGACTTTTAAAATCTAGAGGACTTAATGTAACGATTCAAAAGTTTGACCCATATATCAATATAGATCCAGGAACTATGTCACCTTATCAGCATGGAGAGGTATTTGTAACTGAAGATGGAGCAGAGACAGATCTTGATCTTGGGCATTATGAGAGATTTGTAGATATTAACTTAGGAAAGCATTCAAGTGTTACAACAGGAAAGATATACTGGTCAGTTCTTAATAAGGAAAGAAGAGGAGATTATCTTGGAGCTACGGTTCAAGTTATACCTCATATAACTAATGCTATTAAAGATAGAGTATATAAAGTGGGAAAAGAAGGGAATTTTGATGTTGTTATAACTGAAATTGGAGGAACTGTAGGAGATATAGAATCGCTTCCATTCCTTGAAGCTATAAGACAGGTTAAGTATGATGCTGGTGAAGAGAATGTTATGTATATTCATGTAACATTAATTCCTTATCTTGCTAAATCAGGAGAGCTAAAGACTAAGCCTACACAGCATTCGGTTAAAGAACTTAGAAGTATAGGTATTCAACCAGATTTATTAGTTTGTAGATCAGAGTATCCTGTATCAGAGGATATGAAGAAAAAAATTGGATTATTCTGTAATGTAAAGCCAAATCATGTTATTCAAAACTTAGATGCTGAGACTTTATATAGTATTCCTTTAATGCTTAAGGAAGAAGGACTTGATCAATTAGTTGTAGATAAGCTTAAGCTTGATGCTAAAGATCATGATCTTACTAATTGGATTGAGATAGTTGAGAAGGAAAAGCAGCTTCAAAAGACTGTTAAGGTAGCTTTAGTTGGTAAGTATGTAGAGCTTCAAGATGCGTATATATCTGTAGCGGAGTCTTTAAAGCATGCTGGTATACATAATGATGCTAAGATTGAGATAGATTGGATTAATGCTGAGGATATAACTAATGAGAATGCAGATGAGATATTAAAGACTGCTGATGGGATATTGGTTCCAGGTGGATTTGGAGATAGAGGGGTAGAAGGAAAGATAGCTGCTGCAAAGTTTGCTAGAGAGAATAAGGTTCCTTTCTTAGGAATTTGTCTTGGAATGCAGTTATCGGTAGTAGATTTTGCAAGACATGTTGAAGGGTTAGAAAATGCTCATTCTTCGGAACTTAATCCAGAGACTAAGTATCCTGTTATAGCTTTGATGGAGGATCAAGAGGATATTGAGGATATGGGTGGAACTATGAGACTTGGAGTTTATCCTTGTAAGATATATAAGGATACTAAGGCTTATGAGGCTTATGGTGAAGAGTTAGTTTATGAAAGACATAGACATAGATATGAGTTTAATAATGAGTATAGAGAGTTATTGACTAAGGCTGGACTTATAATATCGGGAATATCTCCTGATGAGAGATTGGTAGAGATTGTAGAGCATAAGGATCATCCTTGGTTTGTTGCTGGACAATTCCATCCAGAGTTTAAGTCAAGACCGACAAGACCTCATCCGTTGTTTAGAGAATTTATAAAGGCTTCTGCAAAGTAGAACTAGTTAAGAGCGATATTTAATAGAAATTAATTTCTATTAAATATCGCTCTTTTTTTATAAATCAAAGTTCTAAACTCCCTACGGTCAGACAACGAACTTTCTTAACGGATATTCAAACGCTGTAATACAAGTTTTATACAAAAATATTTAAATCATTCTCTAATATATACTGTACCCTATAGAGTGGACACTAAAAAAAGTCTATTCTATAGGGTATTTTTATGTATAATAGAAAAAAAGACGAATGGTGGAAGATAAAATGAGTAATAAAATATTTACAGAAAAAGAAATAAGAATACTTT
>NZ_JAOASI010000079.1 GCF_025210165.1 Tepidibacter sp. | reverse complement strand
TATTTAAAAGTCGCTCAAAAATATTAAAAATCAGTATTAGGATACAATAGGATAAGATTATGTGGTTATTATAGCAAGGAGGATACACCTGTTCCCATTCCGAACACAGAAGTTAAGCTCCTTAGCGCCGATGGTACTTGGAGGGCAGCCTCCTGGGAGAGTAGGACGTAGCCACGTAATCTTTTTTATATCTTACTTTATATTTATATAGTTGTAATCGAAAAGATGGTTATTTAAATACCGTGAATGCATTAAATAGATTTATAAAACTAAATGTTGTATCTTATTAAATATACTAAAACTTCTTAAACTCCCTTACGGTCAGACATAAGAAGTTTTTTAACGTATATTCAAGCGATACAACATAAGTTTTATTGAAATCTATTTAAAAGATTCACTAACATTTAAATAACCATCTTTTTTAGTATGTGAATATATCAATAGAGTTAATTCTCTAAAAAGATTACGTAAGCACTGGAAGTGTTAAAATAAAAAAGATAAAATTTATGCTATAATTTAATATATGGTGCTATGTGTGGAGGATTATAAATGAAGTTTATATGTGTATTAAAAAAAATAGATAATTTCCTAAAAAATTTACATGTTATATTGTTTATATTGGCTATGTTAATCATAAATTATTGTATAGTGAGAATGAATTTATTTAGTTTTTTACCAGATAATAATGGAGCTAGACATATATTTAGATCTAAATATAATGAATTTTTAGAGGGCGTAATTATAGCGCCTTTTTTTGAAACCCTGATTTATCAAAAAGTTATAATATCATTGTGCTGTATGTGGGATGAACTTAGAAAAAGAAAATATTTAATAGTCATTATATCGTCCTTTATGTTTTCTTTAAATCATATATATAGTCCTAGATATGCTGTGGAAACATTTTTTTCTGGAGGTATTGTATTTGCATATTCATATTTAGCTTATAAGGATAGAAGTAAATATAGTTTTTGGGTAGTATTTTCAATTCATGCTTTGTGGAATCTATTTGTAATGATATTTAATTCATAGATTAAAGAGCTATCTCAAAATTACTTTGAGATAGCTCTTTGATTTGAACTAGTAGAACATAGAGAATATATAAGAGAATAGAGCTACTCTAAAGAATAAGCTTGAAGCAGATGTTACAATACCTATGCCTACTGCCCAATAGCCAAGTGTCTTAGAACCTGAATATATAGATACTATACCAAGTATTATACCGATGATTCCAAATGTTACTGGATACGTAAATAAAGATACTATGGAAGATAAAATAGCTAAATATCCGATAACACTTACATTAGAATTTTCTTTTTTATCACCTTTGGTAAAAAATCTATCGCCTGCTGTTAATTCTGGTGCATATTCTGTTTTATCGCGATTATCAATTTGGCTATCATGTTTATTAATACCTTTATTTTTTTTGCTCACAAAATCACATCCTTTATATATATTTAATATTATTGTTTTCAATTTTTAAAATAATAATTATATTTTTTATGGATATTAAGTAAAAATTTTACTATAATATCAAGTATTTATCAAACCTATATATAAATGTATATTTTTTTGATATAATAATACTATAGTTAATGTAGAAAGGATGATTGATTTAATGATAAATCCAAATCAAGTAGCTAAAGAGATATTGAGTTCTGATTATTTTAAAAATGCTAGAAAAAATGCTCAGATTTATTCAAAAGATATTAATAAAATAGAAGAGATACTTTTACAGGTAGATTATAAATTGAGTAATATAAAATTTGATGAAAATGAAAAAAAGCTAGTTGAATTTGCAAACAATATGAAGAAACTATATAATTTGGTCAAATCATATTATCAAGAGGAATATAAATGTATAGATATAGAATCTATAGAATGGGCTATAGTGGCTATTAATTATTTTATAAGTCCTGTTGATTTTATACCGGATTCAATGGGTAATGTGGGGTATATAGATGATATGATAGTAATGTATTTTGTATTGAGTAATATACAATCTGAATTAGACAAATTCTTAATATGGGAAAAAAATAAAGAAAAAATCTTTGCTCTATAGAGCAAAGATTTTTTTTGAATATCTACAAAAGACTTCTTCGATTTTGCATTTTAATCTATTTAATGTATAATGGTATGTAAAATGTGCATAATATCCATTAAATTATAAAATGTTAAGGAGTTTATTTATGAATATGGATGATATGTATCTTTTGTTATCTCATATAAAAGGTATAGGTTATAAAACTATACAAAAAATAGATGATTATTTTACTGATATTCAAGATTTTGATGTTGTAACTGATGAAGAAATATATAAAATACCAAATATAAGTTTAAAAATAAAGAAAAATATAGTAAACTATAGAAGTTCGACTTATTTAGATGAAATAAAGGAAAATCTAAGGAAACATCAAATGAATTACATAACAATAAATAATTCTGATTATCCGAAACGATTAAAACATATATATGATCCACCTCATATACTTTATTTTAAGGGAAATAAGGATTTGTTAAATGAGTTTTGTATAGCTATGGTAGGATCGAGAAAGCCTACAAATTATGGAGTGTTTTGTGCAAATAAAATCAGTAAGGAACTATCATCACTTGGAATTAATATAATAAGTGGTATGGCAGTAGGAATAGACTATTATAGTCATTTAGGGTGCTTAAATGGTAATTCAAAAACTATAGCAGTATTAGGATCTTCTATAGATAAGCCTTATCCAAAGCAGAATATAAATCTTATGAACAATATAATTCAAAGTGGCGGGATTGTATTAAGTGAATATCCACCTGGAACGGATGCTAGACCAGGGTATTTTCCTATGAGAAATAGAATAATTAGTGGTATATCTGATGGGGTTTTAATAGTTGAAGCAAGTGAGAAAAGTGGATCTTTAATAACTATGAACTATGCTCTAGATCATGGAAAAAATGTTTTTGCTGTTCCTGGAAATATAAATTCTTCTATGAGCAAAGGAAGTAATCAAATAATAAAAGAAGGTGCCAAACTAGTTTCGAGTGTAGAAGATATATTAGAGGAATATGATATTATTTACAATCAAAATCTAAAAAAAGAAAATGAGTATCAAATGGATTTGTCTAATGATGAGAAAAAAATAATTACAATATTAAATAACAAGGGATTATTACACGTGGATTTTATTTGTGAGTATACTAAACTTAATATAAAAGATATATTAGGAATTTTGAATATTTTAGAAATAAAGGGTATAGTAACTGAGTTAGGAAATAAAATATATAGTATAAAATAAATTTGGGGGGTGCAATTAATGGCAAAGAACTTAGTTATAGTTGAATCACCAGCTAAGGCTAAAACTATAGGCAAATTTTTAGGTAGAAATTATACAGTTAAAGCATCCGTTGGACATGTTAGGGATTTACCTAAAAGTAAATTAGGCGTAGATATAGAAAATAATTTTGAACCATATTATATTAATATAAGAGGAAAAGGTCCTGTTATTAATGAGTTAAAGAAGGAAGCTAAAAAAGCTGAAAAAGTTTTTCTGGCTACTGACCCCGATAGAGAGGGTGAAGCAATATCTTGGCACTTAGCTCATATTTTAAAGTTAGAAGAATCTTGTGATTGTAGAATAGAATTTAATGAAATAACAAAAGAAGCTATAAAAAAAGCTATAAAAAATCCACGAGAGATAGATGAAAAGGTTGTAGATGCTCAACAAGCTAGAAGAGTATTAGACAGATTGTTAGGATATAAGATAAGCCCTCTTTTATGGCAAAAGATAAGAAAAGGTCTTAGTGCGGGAAGAGTACAATCTGTTGCTACTAAAATAATATGCGATAGGGAAAGAGAAATAAATGAGTTTGAACCAGAAGAATATTGGACTATAGATTTATTATCTGAAATAGAAAAAAAGCAAGTTGAATTTAAATTTTATGGAAAATCAGATAAAAAAATAGACTTAAAAAATAAAGAAGAAGTAGATGCGATATTAAATGATATATCTAATAAGGATTTGACTATAGAAAATATAGAAATCAAGGAAAGACGCAAATCTGCTCCTAGGGCATTCACAACAAGTGCACTGCAGCAAGAGGCTGCTAATAAATTAGGATTTTCTACAAAGAAAACTATGATAGTGGCACAGCAGTTATATGAAGGTATTGAAATTAAAGGTCAAGGAACAGTAGGTCTAATATCTTATATAAGAACGGATTCATCTAGAATATCAGATGAAGCACTTGGAAAAGGAAAAGATTACATCTTAGAAAATTTAGGCCAAAATTATTACAAGGGATTTGAAAATAAGAATAAAAAAGGGAAAAAAGTACAAGATGCTCATGAAGCAATTAGACCTACAGGTATAGATAGAACACCTGAAATTATCAAAGAATCTTTGAGTAACGAACAATATAAGCTATATAACCTTATATGGACAAGGTTTATATCAAGTTTAATGAAAGATGCAGTATATGAGAGTTATAATGTAAAAGCTAAAATTGGGGATTATATATTTAAAACAACAGGTCATAAGCTTAAGTTTGATGGTTATTTAAAAATATATACATTCTCAAATAAAGAAGATAAGTTAATACCTAAAATAGAAGAGGGTATGAAGGTTAAGGTAGACAATATAAATCCAAAGCAACACTTCACACAGCCACCTGCAAGATATACGGAGGCAAGTTTAGTCAAAATTTTAGAAGAGTTAGGAATAGGAAGACCTAGTACATATGCTCCTACAATTGGAACTATACTTGCAAGAGAATATGTAGAAAAAAAAGGAAATAGCTTATGTTTAACTGAACTAGGACTTTTAGTTAATGAAATAATGGAAGAAAATTTCCAAAAATTTATAGATCTAGATTTTACTGCTGATATGGAGAATAAACTTGACTTGGTTGAAGAAGGAGATATACCTTGGAAGGATGTAGTAAAAGAAGTATATAAACCACTAGAAGAAGCTATAGAAATAGCACAAGAAAAGATAGAGAAAATAACTATAGAACAAGAAACAGATGAAATATGTGAAAAATGTGGATCTAACATGGTTGTAAAATATGGTAGATTTGGAAAATTCTTAGCTTGTAAAAACTATCCAGATTGTAAAACTACAAAACCTCTTTTGAATAAAGCAGGTGTCAAATGTCCTAAATGTAAAGAAGGAGAAATAATAATTAGAAAAAGTAAAAAAGGAAGGATATTTTATGGATGTGATAAATATCCTGAATGCGACTTTATTTCATGGAATAAACCTACTGGGGAAATTTGCGAAAAATGTGGTGAATATTTAGTTCACAAGGAAACAAAAAAAGAGAAAAAAATAGTATGCTCAAATAAAGAATGTGATTATGAAAAAAAGTCGAAAATTAGCTAAAAAATATTGATTAATTTTAAAAATTATGATAACATTTCAAATGTGTCGTGTATTGTATATAATGTGGAAAATTACAAAGATTCTAAAAATTTTCAATTCCATAGATTAATGTATACAGTTTGAATAGGAGGATATTAATGGCTAGTGAATTACTTAATAAGACTAGAAAAATAAATAAAATACTACAAAAATCAGGTACAGAAC
This sequence comes from Tepidibacter sp., assembly GCF_025210165.1. Lineage (GTDB taxonomy): Bacteria > Bacillota > Clostridia > Peptostreptococcales > Peptostreptococcaceae > Tepidibacter_A. The sequence continues at coordinate 61,410 of NZ_JAOASI010000079.1, read as the reverse complement.
CTGTTTCTTTTCCCCAGTTATGTGAGATATTAAGTGAGGTTTTAAATACTAACACATATATAATAAGTGGAAAAGGTAAAATATTAGGAGCTCATTTAACAGATATTAAAGGAAGTCTTATTATATCTGATGAAGAGACTGGGGACCAAAAATTACCAGAGGAATATACAAATAACATAATGAAGGTGACGGATACTGTTGAGAATATAACTGGAGATAAATTCTTAGAGATATTTAAGAATGATATAGAGGGTTCTGGTAAGTTTACAACTATAGTTCCTATTATGGGTAGTGGACAAAGAGTAGGAAGTTTATTACTTGCTAGGTTTGATAGTGAGTTTACGGACGAAGATATAGTACTTGCTGAGTATAGTGCTACAGTTGTATGCTTAGAAATTCTTAGAGCTAAATCTGAAGAAATGGAAGAAGAAATGAGAAAAAAAGCTGTAGTTCAAATGGCTATAGGCACTCTTTCTTATTCAGAGCTTGAAGCTGTTGAGCACATATTCAACGAGCTTGATGGAATGGAAGGATTACTGGTTGCTAGTAAAATAGCAGATAGAGTAGGAATAACTAGATCTGTTATAGTTAATGCATTAAGAAAGTTCGAAAGTGCAGGAGTTATAGAGTCTAGATCATTAGGTATGAAGGGAACTCATATAAGAATACTGAACCCTAAATTACTAGATGAGTTGAATAAAATTAAAAAGTAGTATTGATTTAAAGTCCTATATTGTTTATAGCACAAATGTTATAAATAATATCAGGGCTTTTTAATTCTTTAAGGAGAGTGGGGGTATGAAGCCATTAGCTGATAGGATAAGGCCTAAAGAAATAAATGATATAGTGGGTCAAAGACATTTGATAGGGAAAAATAAAATATTAAGTCGAATACTAGAAAATGGATATATAACTAATATGATATTTTATGGACCTCCTGGAGTAGGAAAAACTACTGTTGCTAATATAATTGCCAATAAAACTAATAAAAAGTTTTACAAAATAAATGCTACAAATTCTTCTTTAGAAGATATTAAAAAAATTATAAGAGATTTAGATAGTTTAGAATGTATAAATGGAATTTTACTTTATTTAGACGAGATCCAAAATTTCAACAAAAAACAACAGCAATCCTTACTAGAATTTATGGAAAATGGGCAAATAACATTAATTGCAAGTACCACAGAAAATCCATATCACTATATTTACAAGGCTATAATAAGTAGATCGACTATATTTGAATTTAAGAATATACAAAAAAATGATATAATAGATGGAATTAAAAGGGCTATATATATTACAAAAAAAGATTTATTTGATATAAATATAGTATTTGATGAAAATGCAATTGAGTATATAGCAAGTGTGAGTGGTGGAGACTTAAGAAGAGCTATTAATAGTATTGAACTTTGTATTTATTCAACTAATCCAAATGAAAATGGAGAAATAAATGTAAATATGAATAGGGCCAAGGAATGCACTCAAAAAAGTATTTTAAATTATGATAAATCAGGAGATAGTCATTATGATATATTAAGTGCATTTCAAAAGTCTATTAGAGGAAGTGATCCTGATGCGAGCATACATTATTTAGCAAGGCTTATAAAGGCAGGAGATCTTATAAGTATATGCAGAAGGCTACTAGTTATTGCTAGTGAAGATATAGGTCTGGCTTACCCAAATGCTATTACAATAGTAAAATCATGTGTAGATAGTGCTAATCAATTAGGGTTTCCAGAAGCGAGAATGCCACTTGCTCAGGCTACGTTATTACTTGCAACTTCTCCTAAATCAAATTCTGCTTATAAAGCTATAGATAAGGCTCTTTATGATTTAGATACAATAGATGTTGGGCAAATACCCAATAATATTAAAGACGCTCATTATAGTGGAGCTAAGAAGTTAGGAAGAGGGATAGATTACAAATACCCTTATGATTATAAGAATAATTATGTAGACCAACAATATTTACCTGATAATATAAAGAAATCCATATATTATGAGCCTTGTGATAACAAGATGGAGAGAAATATAGAAAGGTATCTAAAATTTATAAGGGAAAATTAAGAGGTTTTGTATGTGTATAAAAACATACAAAACCTTATTTTACACTTTAGACGAATTTTAGCATCTATGGATAGTATTTTTATCTTCGTATTTATCTATATAATGCTGCTTGTTATTAACTATTTTATATAAAGCTTTTATCAATACATCTATTTCATTAAAATCATTATATATACCAAAGCTTATTCTAACCATTCCAGGTTTTGGAGAGTTAGGCATTAGCATTTTTTCCTTTATTAACTCTTTTGGTACTTGAAGTAGGTTTTGAATATAAGGCTGAGCACAAAAACATCCATTTCTAACTCCTATTCCGTATTCTAAAGATAGTATTTTTGCTACTGATTCGTGAGAAATCCCTTCAATATTAAATGGAATAATACTGGTCCTATCTTTTATATTGTTGCAGTCTCCATAAATTTTGATATCAGGTATATTTTTCATATGATTTATAGCATAATGTAATAAATTATCCTCGTATTTTTCAAGGTTTTTCATATTCATTAGGGATAAGGTCTTGATTGCTCTTGTAAGGGCTATAACACCCATTAAATTAGGGGTCCCCGCTTCGTCCTTATCTGGAGGATCAGCCCACATAACAGTATCATGAGTGACAATCTGAACTGTTCCACCTCCTACATAGTCAGGGTCATTTTTTTTGAATGTAGATTTTGGTCCTATTAATACCCCGATTCCAAAGGGAGCATACATTTTATGTGCAGAAAAAACTAAATAGTCTATATGGTCTGGTGAATTAACATTTTTCATGTTAGCTTTTGTATGAGGAACTAGTTGAGCTCCATCTACTAGTATTTTTGAATTGTATTTGTGAGCTATTTTAGCTATTTTGTGTATTGGGTTTTTATATCCAGTTACATTAGATACACCTGTGACTGTTACAAGTTTAACATCTCCATCGTATTTAATCAATTTTTCTTCTAAATCATCTAAGTCAAGTCTTCCTAAATCATCTATTTTCACATAATCAATAGTACCCTTTCTCCAAGGTAAATCATTAGAATGATGCTCCATACAAGTTGATAAAACAACAGAGTTAGGGTTTTCTTTATAAAGTATATTAGAAAGCATATTTATAGCTTCTGTAGCATTTTTCACATATATAATCTCTTTATTATTGATATCTGCTCCTACAAAATTAGCAATTATTTCTCTAGATTCATCATATAAATCAGAAGAAAACTGAGATTTATATCCCTTGCCTCGATGAATTGATGAATACCAGTTTGAAAAAGAAAGTATTTCTTTAAGAACAGATACAAAAGATGGAGTTGTAGCTGCGTTATCAAAGTTTATATAATTAACCATTTTTTTATTTTCAAGAGGAACTTTAGTATTAACTCCTGCAACTAAAAATCTATATTTATTAAACATTAAATTATTCACCTACTTTAAAGAATAAGTATTTACAATTAACGTATGTAAAAATTAATTTAAAGGTGAATGAATAATTAGATTAATAAATTGCAAAATAAGAATGTAGTAAAAGATTGACAATTTATTTAGTTAAGAATATAATAAAATAAATTAATAAAATAAAGTGTGAACAACAAAAAAATTAATTAAATAAAGTTAAAACAGTTATAATATAAATTAATATTATAGTAATATGAGGTTAAATTAAAAAAATACTAAAAGTATAGAAAAACACGAATGATATATGTTAATATAAAGATATAATTCGAAGAAAGAGGGGTTAGATATGGTTAAGAAATTTAAAAAAGTATTGGTAGCTAATAGAGGAGAAATAGCAATAAGAATATTTAGAGCATGTTCAGAATTAGGAATTAGGACTGTAGGGATATACTCAAAGGAAGATAAGTATAGTCTTTTTAGAAGTAAATCAGATGAATCATACCTAGTAGGAGAAGATAAGGGACCTATTGAAGCTTATCTAGATATGGAATCTATAATTCATATAGCAAAGAAGAAGCATGTAGACGCTATACATCCTGGATATGGATTCTTATCAGAAAATGCAGAATTTGCTAGAATGTGTAGAGAGAATGGTATTGAATTTATAGGACCATCTCCTGAGGTTATGGATAGAATGGGAGATAAAATAAACTCTAAAAAGGTTGCTAAAGAAGCAAATGTACCTACAATACCTGGAGTTGACCATTCTATACAAACTGCAGAAGAAGCAAAAGTAATAGCAAAACAAATAGGATATCCTATTATGCTTAAAGCTTCTAACGGTGGTGGCGGAAGAGGTATGAGAGTAATAGAAAAAGAAGAAGATTTAGTTTTAGAATTTGATAGAGCTGTTAGTGAATCTAAAAAAGCATTTGGGAAGGCTTGTATATTTATAGAAAAGTACTTGAAAAAACCAAAACATATAGAGGTTCAAATACTTGGAGACAAGCATGGTAATATAGTTCATCTTTATGAAAGAGATTGTTCTGTTCAAAGAAGACATCAAAAGATAATAGAATTTGCTCCGGCATTTGGACTTAGCCAAGATGTTAGAGATAGAATATGTGAAGATGCTCTAAAGCTTGCAAATCATGTAGGGTATCATAGTGCAGGAACTCTTGAGTTCTTAGTTGATGCTGATGAAAACTATTATTTTATAGAAATGAATCCTAGAATACAGGTTGAACATACTGTATCTGAAATGGTAACTGGAATTGATATAGTTCAAAGTCAAATACTTGTAGCTCAAGGTTATAAATTAGATAGTGAAGAAATAAACATAAAGTCTCAAGATGATATAAAGGTAAACGGATATTCAATACAGTGTAGAATAACTACAGAAGATCCTAAAAACAACTTTATGCCAGATACAGGTAAAATACATGTTTATAGAACAGGATCAGGATTTGGTATAAGACTTGATGGAGGAAATGGATTTACAGGGTCTGAAATAACGCCTCATTATGATAGTTTATTAGTTAAGACTATATCTTGGGATAGAACATTTAAAAACTCTATAAGAAAAATGCTAAGATCTATAAAGGAGATTAGAATAAGAGGGGTTAAGACTAATATAGGATTTTTGGTAAATGTATTAAATCACTCTGATTTTGTAGAAGGTAAGTGTGATACTAAGTTTGTTGATGAAACAGAAGAATTATTTGATATAAAAGAAAGTAAAAACAGAGGAACAAAGCTTTTACAATTCATAGGTAATGTAACAATTAATGAAGCTAAAGAAGCTAAGCAAGACTTTGATATGCCAAAAGCACCTAAGATAGATGAATCTATAGTAATGGAAGGTTCTAGAGATTTATTTAAAAAGCTTGGAACTAAAAAGTTTATGGAGTATGTTAAGGATGAGAAGAAGCTACTTATAACTGATACTACTATGAGAGATGCTCATCAATCATTATTTGCTACTAGAGTTAGAACTAACGATTTGTTAAAAGTATCAAAAGCAGTAAGCCATAATATGAATGATTTATTCTCTCTTGAGATGTGGGGAGGAGCAACTTATGATGTTGCATATAGATTCCTTAAGGAGTCACCGTGGCTAAGACTTGAAAAGCTTAGAGAAAATATACCTAATGTAATGTTCCAAATGCTTCTTAGAGCTTCTAATGCTGTTGGATATAAAAACTACCCAGATAACGTATTAAAAGAGTTTATTAAAGAATCATCAAATAAAGGAATAGATATATTTAGAATATTTGATAGCTTAAACTGGATTGAGAACATGAGACTTCCTATATACGAAGCTTTAAATACAGGAAGTTTAGTAGAAGGTACAATATGCTATAGTGGAGATATATTAGATTCTACTAAACTTAAGTATACTACTAAATATTATGTAAATATGGCTAAAGAACTTCAAAAAATGGGAGTTCATATGATAGCTATAAAAGATATGGCAGGACTTTTAAAGCCATATGCAGCATACGAACTTGTAAAGGCATTAAAGGAAGAAGTAGAAATTCCAATTCATCTTCATACTCATGATACTAGTGGAAATGGATTATCAACACTTTTAATGGCATCACAGGCTGGAGTTGATATAGTAGATACTGCTGTTGAATCTATGGCAGGACTTACAAGTCAACCATCAATGAATAGCTTAATAGAAGCATTAAGAAATACAAATAGAGATACTAAAATAAATCTTGAAGGAATACATGAAATAGGAGAATACTATAGAGAACTTAGAAAGGTATATTCTAAATTTGAAAGTGACTTAAAAACATCATCAGCAGAAATATACAAATATGAAATACCTGGAGGACAATATACTAACTTAAAGCCACAAGTTGAAAGCTTAGGACTTGGAAATAAGTTTAAAGAAGTAAAAGATAATTATAAAGAAGCTAATGAAATATTAGGAGATATAATAAAAGTTACACCTTCATCAAAAGTAGTTGGAGATTTATCTATATTCATGACTAAAAATAATCTTACTAAAGAAAACATAGTTACAAAAGGAGAAGAAGTTTCATTCCCGGATTCTGTAGTAGATTACTTTAAAGGAATGATAGGTCAACCAGAAGGTGGATTCCCTAAGGATTTACAAAAGGTTGTTTTAAAAGGAGAAGAGCCTATTGATGTAAGACCTGGAGAGCTTTTAGAAGATGTAAACTTTGATGAAATTAAGAAAATGTTAGACGAGAAATTCCATATGAATACTAATATGAGAAATATAATAAGCTATTGTCTATATCCTAAAGTATATGAAGAGTACTTATCTCATCTTAATGAGTATAATGATGTATCAAAGCTTGAGAGTGATGTATTCTTCCACGGACTTAATAAAGGAGAAGAATGTGAAGTAGAAATAGAGCCAGGTAAGGTTCTTACTATAAAACTAGTAGAAATAGCAGACGCTAAAGAAGACGGAAAGAGAACTCTTACATTTGAATTAAATGGTATGAGAAGAGAAGTTGAAATAGAAGATAAGAACTTTGCTATGAATGTAAAAACAGTTCTTAAAGCTGACCTTAACAACAAGATGGAAGTTGGAGCAAGCATTCCTGGAAAAGTTGTAAAGGTATTGGTTAAAGAAGGAGACGAAGTTAAAGAAAACCAACCTGTTATAATAATAGAAGCTATGAAGATGGAGACGACTATAGTTTCTAGAACTAATGGAGTTATAGATAAGGTTTATGTAAAGGAAGCTGATGTAGTTTCTGATAGAGAATTATTAATATCTATGAAATAATATAAAAAGAATCCTCAATTTGTGAGGATTCTTTTTATACACAACATTTTCTGATACAAATCTTAACAATATCCTTTTCCACAAAATTATAAGCTAAAGGCTCGTGTGTAATAGGATGCGTTCCAAAATTTTGAGTATGAGCAAAAACTTCACATAATATAGTTGAACCTACAATTCTAAATTCGTCACCTTCATTAGCATCTTCTCGGTCAATCATACACTCAAAAGGAACATCATCTACAATTTCTTTTTCCTCCTCAATGCCATTATCTAAAGCCGCAATATAGCTAATAGTTCGGCGAATAAAACCACTGATAACAACACTCTCAGGGCATACTTTTTCAATTTCAGCATAAACTGAGTTTTTATGAACAATAGGTAAATCTCTTAGAGCAGGTGGAACTAATTGAGTACTTCCCTCCACAATAACTTGGCAACAAGACTGCGGATTAGCTTCATTTTTATTACAAGAGGTAACTATAAGAGGTCTCATCATTTCATTATCCTCATGGTCTAAAATATGACAATGCCATACATATCCAGGACCAAATGTAGGGTCAAATGGAAATAAATTTACCCCTGGCTTAACTTTGTTAGGACTAGCATCCTGTGGTGCAAATCTAAGCTTAAGTCTAGTTACTTGTCCTGGTAGCATTATAACAGTATCTTTCCATCCACGCTCATTTAAAGGTGGATCAATAGGGTTACCTTCCAGGAATGGATCAACTGGTAATGGTATTGTTGGATGGTTAAGAGGAGGTTCACCATTGAGTCTAGTCCATTCTTCGCGATATGCTACATTATCAAAGTTCTGCTGATTTTTAACCTGGAATTGTATCAAGTGTATGTGGATTGGATGTGCACCATTAGTTAGATTCACAATTTCCCACTCAACCGTTGATCCCACTATAGGCAATTCTGAAATAGGGGAACCCCATGTCTGTCCATCCAGCAGTACCTCAAGTGCGCCTCCAGGTCCTCGTACCACATTTAGGGTTAAGATTTTTTTTGGCACATCTGGAGTCAGTACAGGTATTTTATTCAACTTTGCAGGAAGTTTATTTGGTGGTACTACAGCTGTATCAAGTACAGTGAACTGCATAATTTGCCCAACTGTCTCAGGATCTGGTACTCTACCATTTGGGAAAGGTGCATTAGCATCATTAGTCATAATAATAGTTGTTTCTGGCTCTAACATAGAAAAATCAATTAAGATATCAGCGCGCTCTCCTGGTGCAATTAGTAGTTCAGTCAACGTTACTGGAAAAGGTAGAAATCCTCCATCAGAACCAATTTGAATAAAAGACTGTTCATTTGAAAGTTTCAGGTTATAGGTTCTGGTATTTGACCCGTTAAGAAGTCTAAATCGGTATTGTCTTCTTTCTACATTCAAATTAGGCCATACCCTTCCATTTACCATAATAGTATTACCTATAAATGCAGGTCTCCAATAAGGATGAACATCAGGATTGACACCATTGCTAGGAAATAATAATGATCCATCCTCATTAAATGAACGATCCTGGATAACTATAGGAATTTCATATGGACCATTTGGAAGAAGTGGAGATATTTTATTATTTGGGTCTCTTAACAAATAAAACCCTGAAAGGCCTGCATATGCTCCAAGTCGTGTAGTTCCTAGGGCATGATCATGATACCAAAGGGTAGTTGGCTCTTGTGTGTTAGGATAGGTATAACGTGATTTTAAAAATGCTGGCCCCTTTTTTTCTTCTCCTGTTGTAAACCAGGCATCTGGACCACCATCAGAATCAGATCTAACCTCTGCACCATGTAAATGTGTAACAAGAGGAACTGGGCTCTGCGCTAAAGTATATCCAGGTGGAAATGGTAGAAATGGTGGTGTAGGTGTTGGTATATTATTGGGGTTTGCCCAATGTAGTGTAGGGTCTACTGCAAATAAATTTGGTTCAGTAATATTATTTACCCACTGTACATTGGCAGGGATTCCTCGAACAGTTTCAAAGGTGGCCCCTGGAGTACCACGAAAACAAGAAATTTCACCTGTACATGGATCTTCAACATTACCTTCATATCCCCAAACTGTTGTCTGAGGGAACGGAGTAGGAAGAATCTGCTGCATAAATTCACTCATACTAATTGTATAGTTATAACTGAGTTCTTCACCTGTAATTGGATCTTTTACAATAGCAGGTTTGAATACCGGAGGAATAGTTAATTGGTTGACATATTTAGGTATGCATTTTGAATCTAGTGGTTTTGTCATATCTACATTCTCCTTTTTTATAAAGATTATTTTCTCTATTTATATTTTATGAAACTGGGATGAAACCGTGATTAAATCTTTAGAAAAATTTGATAAGTCAAGGATTTTTTTGTTTTCAAATATATAATAAGAAGATTGATATTAGAATGGGCTATGGTATTTTTTCCTATTAAGTATGCTATAATAAATAAATAACCTTAAACTAGAGGAGAGAAATATATGAAAAAATTACCTATAGGAATAAGTGATTTTAAAGAATTAATAACCGATAATTATTACTATGTAGATAAAAGTTTATTCATAAAAGAAATAGTAGATGATGGATCTAAAGTTATATTGATTCCAAGACCTAGACGTTTTGGTAAAACTCTTAATATGAGTATACTTAAATACTTTTTTGAAAAGACAGAGGAAGATAATAAATATTTATTTGAAAATTTAAAAATAAATAAGTTCAAAGAGATTATGAATATTCAAGGAAAGTATCCAGTAATATATATAACATTTAAAGATATAAAATTTTCAAATTGGGAAGACTGTAATAACGGGATTAAAAGACTTATAGGCTCATTATATGAAAAGCATAGTTACCTTGTAAAAGAAGAATTTTTAAGTGAATTACAAAAAAAATATTTTAATAAAGTATTAAACAGGGATGTTGACATGGTTGATCTTTATCAAAGTTTAAAAATGTTAACACAATATTTATACGAATATCACAATGAAAATACTATAGTATTAATTGATGAATATGATGTACCTATTCAAAGTGGGTATTTAGATAATTATTATGACAAAATAATTGAATTTATGAGAATATTTTTAAGTAGTGCTCTTAAAGATAATGAATACTTAAAAAGAGGAGTATTAACTGGAATATTAAGAATTGCAAAGGAGAGCATATTCTCAGGTCTTAACAACAACTTGCATGTATGTACAATACTTAAAAATCATTATACTAAACATTTTGGCTTTTCAGAAGAGGAAGTTAAAGATATACTGAAGTATTATGATATAGAGTACAAAATAGATGATATAAAAAAATGGTACAATGGATATATTTTTGGTGATAATGTAATATATAATCCGTGGTCTATACTTAATTATGTAAAAAATCATAAGGATGGATTTAGGCCTTATTGGATAAATACAAGCAGTAATGATCTAGTAAAAATAGTATTAACAAAAGCAGGAGAAACGGTAAAAAAAGAACTTGAAGATTTGATACAAGAAAAGACTATTGTAAAGCAAATCAACGAAGATATAGTAATGAAGGATATAGAAAATGGAGCAGAGAATGTATGGAGTTTTTTATTATTTAGTGGATATTTAAAGGTTATAAATGAAGATTTAAGAATGGGAAGAAGTTTTTGTACATTAGAAATACCAAATCTAGAAGTAAAATATCTATATGAAGAAATAATAATGTCTTGGTTTAAAGAAAGTATAAACAATGAAAAATTTAACTATATGTTAAAAAGTCTGATAACAGGTGATATAGAAATATTTGAAGAAATACTCAGCGAATATTTGATAAAGAGTGCAAGCTATTTTGATATAGAAGAGAATGAAAAATTTTATCATGCATTTGTACTTGGAATTTTAGTTGCTTTAAATGAAGAGTATGAAGTGAAATCAAATAGAGAAAGTGGATATGGAAGATATGATATAATGGTCATTCCAAAAGATAAAAATAAACTTGGAGTAATAATAGAATTCAAAAAAGTGAGTAAGAGAAGAAAAGAAACTTTAGAAATAGCAGTTGATAAAGCTATAACTCAGATAAAAGATAGAAATTATAGACAAGAATTATTAGAAAGAGGAATAAATAATATAATAGAGCTTGGAATTGCCTTTGAAGGAAAAGAAGTTTTAGTAAAACAAGTGAATTAATATAATTAATTGAAATCTGCCAAAACTTATATGATGATATGGCAGATTTTATTAATATTGTAGATTGGGATAAAAAGAAAGGTGGGGTAAAATGAATAAAAGAAATAGATGTGTATATTTTATTTTTATAATTATAGTAATAATTATGGGATTATTATCTAGAAAATTAGACAATATGCAAGAATTTATTAAAAACTATCTTCCTGATACTTTATGGGGACTGATGGTGTTTTTTATGATGGGATTTATATTTAACAAATCTAGTTCATTAAAGATTGTTATATATTCTTTAATGTTTAGCTACTGTATAGAAATAAGTCAACTATATCATGGTGAGTTTATAGATAGTATAAGAAGAACTACAATGGGGGGATTAGTTTTGGGGTTTGGATTTTTGTGGTCGGATTTAGTTTGCTATAGTGTAGGGATTTTGATTGGATATTTATTAGATATTTATTATAGAAATTTAACAAAAAATTAGATTAAAACTCTAAATATGTTGTAAAATATCCTACTATTGATATAATTAATGGGTAATATAATACATTAGAGAGGTACAAAATATGAAAAATACTTATATGATAAATAATTATAAAAATATTGCTAATAAGTTCTGTGAAGAAGGAAACTTTATAAAAGCTATAAATTTTTACAATAAAGCTTATAATTTAGAAGGTGGAAGTGAGGATATAGATCTACTTTTAGATATGGCTCTTGCATACGATGATATGGGAAACTATGATTTTGCATATCAAAAATATGAAGAAGTTTTAAATATAGATGAAAATGAAGCTAGAGCTTATTTTGGGCTTGGAGCTTTATATGATAATAAGCAGGAGTATACAACTTCTATTAAACATTATGAAAAAGCTGTTGAGATTGATGATGAATACGATAGAGCTTATTTTTTCTTGGCTACTGCTTATGATGAGATAGGAAATAGAGAATTAGCTATAAAAAACTATAAAAAAGCTATAGAGCTTAATCAGGATGATTTTTGGGCATATACTAACTTAGGATCACTATATGAAGAAATAAATGAAAATGAACTAGCTTATGAAATGACAAAAGAAGCCTTAGGAATTATTTCTAACCATTTCACAGCACTTTTCAATATGGCAGTAATACTTAAAAAGCTAGGAAGAGAAGAAGAAGCTATAAAGTATTATGAAATGAGTATACAAAGAGATAAAGAAAATCCGTATTCTTACTTAAATTTAAGTATAATATATAAAGGAGAGCAAAAATATAAAAAAGCTTGTGAAGTTATAAGTGAGGGAATAAAAAATAGCCCTGAAACTTCAGTTTTATATTATAATAGAGCGTGTTTTTATGTTAAGCTTGGAATGAATGAATTAGCTCTTAAGGATTTGATAAAGGCAATTAAGCTTAGCGAGAGACTTCTTGAGTATGCAAATGAAGATGAAGAACTAGCTCCTATTAGAGAAATGAAAGCATATAAAATAATGTTTTCTACACAAGAAGAATTGGCAGGTGATAGATATGACACAAAATAAATTTTTACCTATTAACAAGCAAGATATGATAGATAGAGGATGGGAACAATTAGATTTTATAATAGTAACAGGGGATGCGTATGTTGATCACCACAGCTTTGGTACTGCTATAATATCTAGAGTTCTAGAAGATGCAGGATATAAGGTTGGAATAATAGCTCAGCCTGACTGGAAGAGTACTAAGGATTTTGAAAAGCTAGGAAGACCACGTCTTGGGTTCTTGGTTAATGCAGGAAATATGGACTCTATGGTAAACCACTACACAGTTAGCAAGAGAGTAAGAGAAAAGGATTTTTATTCTCCTGGCGGGAAGATGGGGCTTAGACCTGATAGAGCTACTATTGTTTATTGTAATAAAATACGAGAAGTATATAAAGATATACCTATAATTATAGGTGGAGTTGAGGCAAGCCTTAGAAGGTTTGCTCATTATGATTATTGGGAAAATAAAGTAAGAAAATCAATGCTTGTAGATAGTGGAGCTGATATGCTTATATATGGTATGGGAGAGCGACCTGTTGTTGAGCTTGCCAATAATTTAAATGATGGATTTGACATAAAGTATATAAGACATATAGATGGAACTTGCTATATAGTAGACGATAAGGAAGAACTGTATGAAGATTATATAGAAGTTCCATCCTTTAAAGATGTATTTAAAGATAAAATACAATACGCAAAAGCATTTAAAATTCAATACGAAGCTCAAGATCCTGTAATAGGAACTATGATTGTACAAAAGCATGCTAATAAGTATCTAGTTCAAAATAAACCTCAAATGCCTTTATCAAGAGAAGAGCTTGATAAGGTGTATAATCTACCTTATCAGAAAAATTACCATCCTATATATGAAAAGCAAGGTGGAATCGCTGCCATTGAAGAGGTTAAATTCAGTATAGTAAGTTCTAGAGGTTGCTTTGGAAGCTGTTCTTTTTGTGCTATAACTTTCCATCAAGGAAGAATAGTTCAAAGTAGAAGTGAAGAAGCTATAATAAAAGAAGCTAAAGAGATAACTAATTATAAAGACTTTAAAGGATATATCCATGATGTTGGTGGACCTACTGCAAACTTTAGAAAGCCAGCTTGTCAAAAACAGTTAAAGTCAGGTGCTTGTAAGAATAAACAATGTTTATCACCAAATCCGTGTAAACAAATGGATGTTGACCATAGTGAATATTTAAATCTTCTTAGAAAGCTTAGAAAGTTACCTAATATTAAAAAAGTATTCGTAAGATCAGGTCTTAGATATGATTATATAATGGCTGATAAAAGTGATAAATTCTTTAGAGAACTTGTAGAACATCATGTTAGTGGGCAGCTAAAAGTGGCTCCTGAGCATATATCTCCTAAGGTTCTTAAGTATATGGGAAAACCAGCAGGAAAAACTTATGATAAATTCAGAGAAAAATTCTATAAAATAAATGATCAATTAGGAAAGAAGCAATTTATTATACCTTACTTAATGTCAAGCCATCCAGGAAGTACACTTGATACTGCGATTGAGCTTGCTGAGTATTTAAGAGATATTAGATATCAACCAGAACAGGTTCAGGATTTTTATCCAACGCCTGGAACATTATCTACTACTATGTTTTATACAGGACTTGATCCTTTGACTATGAAAGAGGTATATATACCAAAGTCTAAGAGTGAGAAAGCTATGCAAAGAGCTCTTCTTCAATATAGAAATCCTAGAAATTACGATTTAGTTTATGAAGCCTTGATGAGGTCAGGAAGGGAAGATCTTATTGGATTTGGACCTAAGTGCTTGATAAAGCCTAGAGGTGCTAGAGGAAAAGAAGACTACAGGAAATTTAATAAAAAAAGTAGTGGTAAAAATAAGGGTAAGAATAATAAAAGATCGAATGATAAATTTAAAGGTAAATTTAATGATAAAGCAAATAAATCTAGAGGAAGAAAGAAAAAAGGATAACTTAAAGAGAATTTGTTCGCCTAAAATATATTGACATACAATATTTATAATGTTATGATATGTATGCTAAAATCAAACTTTAATGCTAGTCCAGAGAGACTAGGAAGGTTGTGAATATGGATAAATAATAAATATACATTTAACTGTGTATTTGTATAATTGTGTCTGTAATTATGCCTTTCTATATAGAAAGGCATTTTTTGAATAAAATTAATAGATATATTTTATAGAAGTTAATAAGGCATGTGAAAAAAATAAATAAGTCAGGTTACGAAGTAATTTTAATTATTTTCTAGGCACTCAATCACGAGCATACTCACTGTATGTAAGTGATTGAGTAACGACGAAAAGAAGCAAAAGGACGAGTAAGATGACTAGTTTATTTTTTGAATATGCCTAAGAGGGAGTGTATAGAAAGATGATTAAATTTAGAACTATAAAAGGTGCAATGCTGAGTATAATTATTCCTTTAATCAGTATAGCTATGCTTGCATTAGGATTACTGGGCTATTGTTATTCTAAATCTATAATAAATAATGAAATAGGCAAAAAGATGGATTATCATTTAAATTATGCTATAGAGGGTATTGAAAAAAGATTATCTAAGCATAATCAATTATTACTGGGATTATCAAAGTCTGTAGAAGCGAGCATTGAAACTGGAAAAGAAGAAACGTATTTTTCTATGGTTAAAAAAATTGCTTCTACAAATGAAGAAACCTTGGGTTGCGGTGTTTGGCTAGAACCGTACATATTAAATAAGAGCGAAAAATACTTTGGACCATATGCATATAAAGATAATGGAAAAATTAGTATTACAATGGATTATAGTAATGAGGAATATAATTATTTTCAATATGGATGGTATAAAAATGTAAAAAATATAGAGAATACTTCTATTTGGTCAACTCCGTACTACGATGAAACAACGGATATTACAATGATTACAACTTCAGCACCTCTTTATAATAATGATAAGTTTATAGGAGCTGTTACAGCAGATATAGACATAGGAACTATTCAAAAATTAATTCAGAATACACAAGTAGGAAAAAGCGGAAGAGCATTTTTACTTAGCGAGGATGGAACATATATAGCAGATAATGATAAGAAAAAAGTTCTAAATGTAAATATTTTAAATGATTCTAATAAAAGCCTTGCAAGTATTGGAGAAAAAATAATTCAAAACGAAAGAGGAAGCTATACATATAAGGATGAAAATGGACAAAATATCATATACTATAAAAAAATTCCACAAACAAATTGGATTGTTGCATTGACTATTCCAAAAAACGAGTTATATTCATCTTTAAACGATTTATTAAAAAAGATACTGATTACAATAGTAATAACTCTACTTATTATAAGTAGCTGCATATTGAATCATGCAAATCGTTTAACTAAAAATATATCTAAATTAAAAGAAAATGCACTAAATATAGCAGAAGGGGATTTTACTGTTGAATCAGATATTAAATTAAAGGATGAGATTGGACAATTATCAAATAGCTTTAATTCAATGACACAAAATGTTAAGACTTTATTATTAGAAGTAAAGGAAGTTAGTGATGATGTATCATTTTCTGCGAATAATCTAGCTGCAATATCTGAAGAGACAAGTGCTTTGGCAGATGGAATATCAAGAGCTGTTGAAGAAATAGCAGTAGGAGCAGTTGAACAGGCACAGGATGCAACAGATGGAACAAAGCTTTCTTCTAATTTAGATGACAAGTTCACACAATTAACAATTAATAGTAAAGATATGTATAAAAAAGCAAATAGCGTGAGAGAAATAAATAAATTAGGTGTAGAATCAGTTGAAGAGTTAAGACAGAATACAAATTTAAACAATAAATCTATTGATGATATTGAATCTGCAATAAAGCAATTAAGCATAAAGTCAAATAATATTGGAGATATACTTCAAACAATAAAATCTATATCAGAGCAAACAAACTTGTTAGCACTTAATGCATCAATAGAAGCAGCTAGAGCTGGAGAATCAGGAAGAGGATTCGCAGTAGTTGCTGATGAAATTAGAAATCTTGCAGAAGGGTCTAATCAGGCAACAGATAAAATAAAAGGAATTGTAGACTCTATTTTGCAGGAAAGTAATAATACAGTGAAAATTATGGAGAAAGTAAAAAGTATATCATCAGAACAGACAAAATCTGTAAAAAATGTAGATGAATCTTTTGAGAAAACATCAGATGAGATAAAAAATATTGTAATGTATATAGAGAATATAAATGAATTTATTAACAACATGACTACTGATAAGGATAATATTGTAGAATCTATACATAATATTTCATCAGTTTCAGAAGAAACAGTAGCTTCATCTGAAGAAGTAAGTGCATCTGTAGAGCAGCAGTCTTTAGCAATTGAAGAGGTAGCAAAAAGTGCAGAAAAGCTTACAGATTTATCTTTAAAGTTAAATAATCAGATAGATAAATTTAAAATATAGTGTATAAAAATATGAAGAAGCCATCAAGCTAATAATATTAGACTGGTGGCTTTTAATCAGTTGACATACTAATAGTTGAAAACTATAATTAGATAGTAAAACTACATATAACAAAAGGAGAATTTTATGAAAAATAAAAAGAAGACAACAAAAACAGTAGTACTTGTTATGCTAATTATGATACTTAGCAGGCTACTGGGATTTGTACGTGAAGTTATAATGACTAATAAATTTGGTAGAGGAATAGAAACTGATGCATTCTTTGCTGCATTTACTATTCCTGATATGATGTATTATCTTTTAATAGGAGGAGCTTTAAGTTCTGCATTTATACCTGTATTTACTAGCTATTTATCAAAGGGAGATGAAGAAGAAGCGTGGAGGGTTGCTTCTACTTTTATAAATATAACTGTTCTACTCTTGATTGTTTTATCTATTTTAGGTATGACCTTTGCTGAATATTTAGTTCCGCTTGTAGCTTATAATTTCAAAGGAGAACAGTTAGATCTTACTATAGAGCTTACAAGATTTATGTTTCCAGCTGTAACCTTTACTGCTCTTGCTGGTCTTGAAACGGGAGTATTAAATTCTTATAAGATATTCAATGCTCCATCAATAGGACCTATATTATATAATTTTGGAATTATATTTGGGACAATATTCTTGTCGTCTAGATTTGGAATAAAGGGGATGGCTATAGGGGTTGTTATAGGTGCTGTATCAAATGCTTTATACCAATTCGTATTTGTATCTAAAAGAGCTAAACACTATAAATTTATATTTGATTTAAAGCATCCTGGTGTTAGAAAGATATTCAAGTTAATACTTCCAGCAATGATTGGTTTATCTGTTACTCAAATAAATCTTGTGGTAAACCAAAATATAGCCTCAGCTTTTGATAAGGGTAGTATAACTGCTCTAAGGCTTGCAAATAGGATAATGCAGCTTCCCCTTGGGATTTTTGCTATGAGTATATCAACGGTTATATTCCCAACTATAACTTCTCAAATAGCAAAGGGAGAGATAGAGGATTTTAGAGATACTTTTGCTATGGGAATGAGAAATATATTCTTTGTTACTATACCATCAGCTGTAGGACTTATGACTTTGGGGGTACCTTTGATAAGATTATTGTTTGTAAGAGGTGCTTTTAAGGAAGATGATGCTATGGTAACTGCTAGTATACTTGTTTTTTATACATTGGGACTAGCTTTTCAAGGAGGAGTACAGCTTTTAATGAGGGGGTTTTATGCAAATCATGATACTAAAACTCCTGTTAAGATAAGCTTTATGGCTATGTTTGGAAATATAGTATTAAGCTTAGTTTTAGCTTATTATACACCTTTAAAGGTAAATGGATTGGCACTTGCATATTCTATAACAAGCTTTATAAATATGAGTATGCTATTTAAGACATTAGGCAAAAAAATGAACGGAATAAATTCAAAGGAAATAGTCAATTCCTTCTTCAAATCTACAATTGCAGCAGTTGTTATGGGTGTGGTTATTGTTATGTTAAATATGATGTTTAGTAGATATTTTGATGTTAATGATAAGACTATACAGATAATTCAAGTAACAGTTGATACGTTAATTGGAGCTGGAGTATTCTTTGTGGTTGCTAATATTTTAAATATGCAAGAGGTAAGTGATATTAAAGAGATAATTAAGAGAAAAAGAGGAAGAAGATAAAAAGGTATGTGCTTAAGCGCAAAATAAAGGGTACAGATTAATATTTTGATACCCTTTATTTTTTATGTGGTTGTTAAATTTTAAGCTTGCAAAATATGTCTAATGTATAATATTATAAGAATATATTGGTAAATAATATAATTATATGTAAAAATAGATATATATTTGGGAGGGATAGGTTTGGGGAAAAGCAATTTTACTTTTTTAGAATGTAAATGGTCAGTTCTTAGCGATTTAGGAGAACTTGATAAAAAAAATAAATTTAAATGTGATTTTGTATACCCACACAAATCAAATTTATGGTGCGTTGAGTCACCAATAATTGCCATTAAAACTTTAGATAAATCTGCTTTTGTACATAAAGGTAGTGGAATACCAAAAAATATAAGAGGATTTTTTGAAATACAGAACTTAAATAAGGGAGAAAAGAAAGGCATTATATTAATTTATAAAATATAGAGTATAGAGCTAATCTTGAATTAGAAAATCTAGATAGTCCAAGGAGTAGAATGATTTGGTATCAAGATTTTTCTAATCAAATACAGAATGAATATCCTAAATATTACAATATATTAAATGAAGGTATTAAAATAGATAAAGAAAAATTACCAAAACTAAAGTTTGAAAAAATACATAGCACTAAATATAAAGTTTACTTTATGGATATAGATAATAGTGATCAAGTTAAAGAAAGTAGTATAGAATATAATATAAATATTAAAGAGGATATAGAGTCAAATATAGTGAAAGAAACAGAAAAAGAACAAGTAATTAAAATAAGAATAGGTCAAAGCGAGTTTAGAAATAAACTTATTAAAAAGGATTGTAGATGTAAAATTTGTGGATTACAAGATGGTAGGTTCCTTATTGCAAGCCACATAAAACAATGGATCGAATCAAGTAATAAAGAAAGATTAGATGTATATAATGGATTTTTATTATGTCCACAGCATGATGCTTTATTTGATAAAGGATATATCACATTTGATGAAGTAGGAAAAATAATTATATCAAATGTATTAGATAGAAAAACTAGAAAAATTTTAAATGTACATGAGAATATAAGAATAGACATTGCAGAGAATCATAAAAAATATATACAATGGCATAGAGAAAATAGATTTGAAAAATAAAATTAATAGGTATACGGTATAAAATATCATGTGTATCTACTCATATTATGTTCGCCAAGAATTGCACTAATTAATAGTACAACTAATGACAAATACAGAAAGAATAATAGGGAATTTTTGAAAAATTTAACAAAGTAAATATTTACAGAAGAGAAAATATATGATATAGTATCCATGAATTTAATATAAAAAGACATGAGGAATGGAGAGTCGTACAAATAGACCTATGCAAATGGGTTTGATTTTATACGCTTTTTTTTATGTCACCAATATCTATTTAAGGGGCTAAAATTATGGTGACTATCCTAGGAGAGGATGTATATGAATTATCAATTGTATGAGAAAATAGAAGCAAATCCTGTTATTGCAGCAGTAAATAGTATGTAAAAACTTGATTTAGCTATTCAACTTCCTCGTGAAATCGTTTTTTGATACAAAATAAAATATATTTTTTTAGGAGGATAAGAAATTGATTAAAAATTTTGCACATAGAGGTTTTAGCGGAAAATATCCTGAAAATACAATGCTTGCTTTTGAAAAAGCAATAGAAATTGGTGCGGATGGTGTTGAATTAGATGTTCAATTGACAAAAGATGAACAAGTAGTCATCATTCACGATGAAACTGTTAACAGAACAACTGGAGGAGAAGGACGAGTACAAGATTATACATATGAAGAACTTTCAAAATTAGATGCTTCATATATATATACTGGAAAATATGGAATTAATAAAATACCTACTTTAAGAGAATACTGTGAATTTGTAAAAGATAAAGATATTGTTACAAATATAGAATTAAAAACGGGTATTTTTGAATATTTAGGAATAGAAGAAAAAGTATGGGATCTTATAAAGGAGTATAAGCTAGAGGAAAAGGTTATCATCTCAAGCTTTAACCATTTCAGCATACTTAGAATGAAGAAGATAGCTCCAAATTTAAAGTATGGTCTGCTTAGTGAAACTTGGCTAATAGATGCTGGAAAATATACTCATAATATGGGTGTTCAGTGTTATCATCCTCTATTTAGAAATCTTACGAATGAAGTAGTAAAGGAAATAAAGCAGTATGGAATTGAAATAAACACTTATACAGTGAATACTGAAGAAGATGTAAGAAATCTGATTAACAAGGGAATCGATATAGTAATAGGAAATTTCCCAGACATGGTAAATAAAGTTAGACAGGCCTAATGAGTGAATCATTTTTAATGAAAAACCAAGGGTTTAAGTTTAATAACGAAAAAAACATAAGAGATGATATAGAGCATGCTTGCTCATAAAAGTATAATGCTATGAAAAATCATGATCCCTTAGCTCAAATTGCAGATATTTTAAGATAACTTATTGAAGATAGTACTCAATGGACTAAATATATATACATATGTTTAAACTGATTTAAATAAATTGTATTATGGGGGGTGAGATAATTTTAAGCTTAAGACAGTTATCAAGTGAAACTTATCTTCAGGTGGAGTTTGTAACTCCATCTGAAGGTTAGTTGAACTTATCCAGAAGCTGTAGAGTTCTCATCTCCAATCTGAAGAGGATGGAGTCTTAGAACTCTTAGCTTTCGGATAAACTAAATTATTTATGATAGCATAATTTGTACTAGGGGATAGGTAAAAAATATATATGATATAGGGGCATTATACAAAGTCTTGAAATGGAAGATTAAGCTTAAATTCTGTTTATAACTCATATCAATGGGTTAATAATATAAGTTAAAATGAAGGAGTGTTGAGAATAATGGATAAATTAGAAAATATTCTTGCTGGTTTAAACTCAATTATTTGGGGGAAATGGCTGGTATATGTATTATTAGGACTTGGTATTTTATATACCATTACTAACGGTTTTGTTCAGGTAAAACATTTTCGTTTTATCATAAAAAAGACTTTAATTGATTCATTCAAAGACAGAAACAGTGAAAAAGGACAAGGTTCTATTTCATCATTTAAAGCGATGATGGTTACTCTTGCAGGTAATGTTGGAGGAGGAAACGTTGTTGGTGTTGCTACTGCTATCGTTTCTGGAGGTCTTGGAGCAATATTCTGGATGTGGATTGCTGCATTCTTTGGTATGGCATTAAAATATGGTGAAATCGTACTTTCTCAGTTGTATCGTGGTAAAGACTCTGAGGGAAATCTTTTAAGTGGTCCTATGTACTACATAAGAGATGGACTACGTATGCCTTGGCTAGGTGTTGTAATAGCAGTGTTAATGTGTACAAAGATGATGGGCGCTAACTTAGTTCAATCTAACACGATTGCTGGAATACTTAATACAAATTATGGAGTACCAACACATATTACAGGTATATTTTTAATATGTTTCCTTATGGTTATAACTTTAGGAGGTCTAAAGAGAGTTGCTAATATAGCTACAACTCTAGTTCCTGTAATGTCAATATTCTACATTGTTGTGGGTGTACTTGTTATATTCCTAAACATAGAAAGTGTTCCAAGTGTATTTGCTACAATATTCCATGAAGCATTTTCATTCCAAGCTGTTGGAGGCGGTACAGGTGGATTTGTAATCGCAAGAGCTATGCAGTTTGGTATAACACGTGGTATGTACTCAAATGAAGCTGGTGAAGGTACTGCTCCATTTGCACATGGTTCTACAATCGTTTCTCATCCAGTTGAAGAAGGTATAACTGGTGTTACAGAGGTATTCTTAGATACTATAATTGTTTGTACAATAACAGCTTTAGTTATTGGTGTAACTGGAATATATACTGATCCTAGTACAAATGCAGCAGTTATGGCAATAAATTCTTTTGGAACAATGTGGGCGCCATTAAAGCATGCAGGGGCATTTGCACTTCTTGTATTCTGTTTTACTACACTTATGGGACAATGGTTCAACGCAGCAAAGAGTTTCACTTATGCTTTTGGACCAAATGTAACATCTAAAGCTAAATATATTTTCCCATTTTTATGTATAGTGGGAGCTACAAATAAAATAAGTCTTGTATGGACTATTCAGGATTTGGCTATGGGATTAGTGGTAATACCAAATATGATTGCATTAATCGTATTATTCCCTAAGGTTAGTGCACAAACAAAGGACTATTTCTCAAAGCTAGGTAACAAAGAAGAAATAGGAAATAGATAATAGAAAATTATCATATAAAACTTTGATAAAAGACGTGTACAAATGAGTAATCATTGTACACGTCTTTTCAATTGTAAAATAAAGAAGAAAATAGGAGGGTAAAAGTGGAAAATAGCGAAGTTATATTAAGGTTGGTTCTATCTATATTGGTTGGAGGCATTATAGGATATGAAAGAGAATATAGGTGCGACACGTTGCAATATTAAAAGTATTGCCTAAACAATAAAATTGTTTAAGAACTAATAGTTTGAAAAGTCAAATGAGAGGGTAACGCCTTGAAGGGCTTTCTCTAATACTCCGAATAGCGTGGAAACTAATAAGAGTAGAAGCGTTATAAGCTCGGTGAAGTCGGCTGAGAGTACACCCTACGGGTAAGGCTGAGGAAAAGCGAACCAGAGGTGGTCGAGTGTATGATAGGTCGGGAGTCCATAAAATACCTATGGTAAGAATGGTTACAAAGGTAACTGACGAAATTCCGAATGTACGGGTCTAGATATTTACATAGCAGAAATGCTATGACTGCTCAAGATGTGGTGTTTGTGAGGGTGAGTAAGATTCTATGTTATGAAAATCCTTAAACTGTTAAAGGCAGTATCAAGCAAGCAGGCTTATAGGAATTACCTAAGGGTATCATGTAAGGATAAAACTATTGGAACGTGGTAAGCTGATAGCATGGAGGGCTTATTTCCAGTGAAATGGTAACAAGGAAAATGTAGAGATGCTAATAACTTGTTTTTATATCAGTGAAAGTAGTGGCATAGTACCGTTGAAACTCTGATAATAAGGAGTGGAGGGATAGCCACAAGTCAAGAAAATAAGAAATATCTGAGTATTCAATATACCAATAGAGTAAAATTTTGTTGATGGAACGCCGTATGAGTTCGAAAGTCTCACGTACGGTGTGGAGGAGGGGAAAAGATAGCGATAATTTCAAAGTCTTACCTATTCCTATAAATAGACCAGCTGGATTTAGAACGAATATATTAGTTTGTGTTGGAGCAGCCCTTATATCTATGATACAAGTGCATATGATAGATGATACTGTTCAAATGATAGGGAGCAATCCCCAGCTTGCAAATGCACTAAAAGCTGATATTGGAAGAATTGGTGCTCAAGTTATTTCAGGAATAGGTTTCTTAGGTGCAGGAACAATCATACATGAAAAGGGCTCGATTAAAGGATTAACAACAGCAGCGAGTATATGGGTAGTTGGATGTATAGGGCTTTCTATAGGAATGGGATATTACTTTTTAGCAGCAGTAGCTACAATAGGAATGTACGGAGTATTAGTAACCTTGAAAAGAATTGAAACGAGGATTATAGAAAGAACAAATATTATAAAAATTGAAATAGAATATTCCAGTGAGAAAGATTTAACTAAGTGCGTATATGAATATCTTGAAAATAGAAATATTAAAATCAAAAATATAGGATTTTATATAGATGAAGATTATGAATCACTTTTAAAAACAGCCATATATACTATATTAATTCCTAAAAACTTAAATGAATCAAGGATTATACACGATCTAAGTGTATATGAAGGAATTGAGAGAGTTAGTATTGTATAAAAAATAAATAGAAAGAGAATCTATATAAGTTTTGATGCGATAGTAATTCTCTTTTTGACTTTTGAAATCTTTGTAAATGATTTAAGTTTTTAATGCCCTGAGGCTATTCCTCTCCCCTCTTTTATAAGTGGGAGAGGAATAGCCTTTTTTGTAAAACAAACCAATACAGAAGAACATCAGCCATAACTAATAGATAAATGATTTTTAGCCCATCAAAACTTGTTCATCTTGTGGGTGAGTAAAAGATTAAGAATTTCTTTGAGAGTGATATTGTAGTGTGATTGTGGTCTTGCTCTGAGTCTGTTGTTTTTAGAAAATTATAATTTACATAAAATGTAAAAAAATACAATGTTGCTTTAAATGAGCAAATTCCATAACAAATTATTGAATTAAAATAGACATTCATAACATTTTATACTATTATATTTCTGTCAGAAAACATAAACAAAGGATGAATACGAATGTCTACAGAAAATAATATACCATATAATGGTCTTGACCCAAAAAAAGAAACACCTTTTTATGATTTATTTTGCGTATAAACTAAATATACAAGGAGGTAAAAATGTCAAATTTAAAAATAACAGATTTAAAAAAATATTTAAAAACACTAAGTGAAGAAGAGCTAAGAAATGAAATAGTAGCACTTGCCAAGAACTATAAAGAAATAAAAAATTATTATAATATAAAAATCAATCCAGAAAATGAAGAAGAAATATTAGAAAAATATAAAAGTATAATAAAAAAAGAGTTTTTTCCTGATAGAGGGTCTGAAAAAATGAGATATAAAGTTGTAAAAGATGCTATTAAAGATTATAAGAAAATATCAAATAATCATAAAAATATAGCTGATTTGATGCTTTATTATACAGAAATAGGGGTAAAGTTTACAAATGAATTTGGAGATATAGACGAAAGGTTTTATACAAATATTGAAAACGCATATGAAGATGCATTGAAATATATTTTTGAAAATAAATTAGAAGAGGAGTTTAATAAAAGAGCTAAAGAAGTTGTTGAAAATATAAATAATATGGGCTGGGGATTTAAAGATTCTATGAATGATAATTTCTATTATTACTATGTAAATTATGATGATTAAATCAAGACTTAAAAATAAATGGAATTTAAATCATTCTCGGTATTTTAATCCCATTTATTTTGAGCTTAAACACATGAGCTTACAAAGATGAGCATATGCGAATTTTGGTAAAATATTCACATAAAAATTTATTGAAATGAATGTTGACAAAATTACTTGGGTATAATATACTTAACTCAGAATTCATAGTTAAACACTAGGAATTAAAAGAGGTGATATTTTGAAATTATCAACTAAAGGAAGATATGGCTTAAAAGCTATGTTTGAACTCGCATTGAATCAAGATGATGGACCAGTTCCACTTAAACATATAGCACAAAATCAAAATTTATCAGAACAGTACTTAGAACAGATATTTTCAAAGCTTAGAAAAGCTGGACTTATAAAGAGTATAAGAGGAGCACAAGGTGGATATTTATTAGCAAGAGATGCTGATGATATAACTGTAGGAAATATAATAAGAATATTAGACGGTCCTATAGCTCCCTCAGACTGTGTACTTGAGAAAGAGACAGAATGCAAAAGATCGGGACATTGCGTAACTCAAGTTGTATGGGAAAGAATCAAAGAAAGTGTAGACACTGTTATAGACTCAATTACATTACAGAATATGGTAGATGATCATAAAAACAAAAATAGAGATAAAATGAAGTAGGAGGATGCGAAAATGGAAAAAAGAAGAGTTTATATGGATTATGCAGCTACAACACCTATGAAGAAGGAAGTTCTTGATGCTATGCTTCCGTACTACAATGATTTATTTGGAAATGCATCTAGTGTACATGCCTTCGGAAGAGAAGTTAAGGGATCTTTAGATGAAGCTAGAGATCAAGTAGCCAAGCTTATAAATGCACAATCTTCAGAAATATACTTTACTGGTGGCGGATCAGAAGCAGACAACTGGGCTATTAAAGGGGTTGCTTTTGCTAATAAAGAAAAAGGAAATCACATTATAACTACTACGATAGAGCATCATGCTGTACTTCATACTTGTGAATACCTAGAAAAACATCATGGGTTTGAAATAACTTATCTTGATGTTGATTCTGAAGGAAGAATAGATTTAGAAGAGCTTAAAAATAGTATTACAGACAAAACTATACTTATATCAATTATGTTTGCTAATAACGAAATAGGAACAGTTGAGCCTATAAAAGAAATAGGGCAAATAGCTAAAGAAAGAGGAGTATTATTCCACACTGATGGAGTTCAAGCTATAGGAAATGTTCACATAGATGTTAAACATTTAAATGTAGATTTAATGGCTATGTCAGCTCATAAAATATATGGACCAAAAGGAGTAGGAGCTTTATATATAAGAAAAGGTGTAAAGTTACATTCAATAGTTCATGGTGGAGCACAAGAAAGAAGAAGAAGAGCTGGAACTGAAAATATGGCTGGAATAGTAGGTTTTGGTAAAGCGGCTGAATTAGCAAGAATTAATTTAGATGAAAATATAAAAAGATTAACCAAGCTTAAAGAAAGACTTATAAATGGTGTTTTAGAAAGAATACCTTATACAAGAGTTAATGGAAGCTTGGATTATAGATTACCTGGAAATACAAGTTTTTGTTTTGAATTTATAGAAGGAGAATCACTTTTATTAAGTCTTGATATGATGGGAATAGCAGGGTCTAGTGGATCGGCTTGTACATCAGGATCGCTTGATCCATCTCATGTATTAATGGCTATAGGACTTACACATGAAATAGCACATGGATCTTTAAGATTATCATTAGGATATAAAAATACAGAGGAAGATGTAGACTACGTTTTAGAAACTCTTCCAAAGATAGTAGATAGATTAAGACAGATGTCGCCACTATATGAAAAGGTAGCTAAGGGAGGAAGCAAATAATGTATTCAGAAAAAGTAATGGATCACTTTATGAACCCAAGAAACGTTGGGGAGATAGAAAATGCAGATGGTATAGGTGAAGTTGGAAATGCTAAGTGTGGAGATATAATGAAAATCTACTTAAAGGTAGAGGATGAGATTATAAAGGATGTTAAGTTTAAAACATTTGGATGTGGCTCTGCAATAGCAACTTCAAGTATGGCAACGGAAATGGTAATAGGAAAGAGCCTTCAAGAAGCTTTAACTCTTACAAATAAAGCAGTTGCTGAAGCTTTAGATGGACTTCCACCAGTTAAAATGCATTGTTCAGTTTTAGCAGAGCAAGCTATAAAGTCAGCTATAATAGACTATGCTCAAAGACACAATGTTCATGTAGATGGACTTGAAGATGTAGAAATAGATGATGATCATGATCATCACCATGATATAGAGGAAGAATATTAAAAATTGCCCGGGAAAATTCCCGGGTTTAATTTTTTTAAAAATATTATATAATAGACTTGTATAATTTTGAATTAAAGATCGAAAATGCGAATAATTTGATCTCAAAGATTAATCATAAGAATAGATAGAGGTGGTTTAATTGAATAAAAGAGTAATGATAGGTATGAGCGGTGGAGTAGATAGCTCTGTTGCAGCATATTTACTAAAAGAGCAAGGTTATGATGTTATAGGAGTAACTATGAAGCTTTGGCAAGATGAAGATGAGGAAATAATGGAGAGAGAAGGAGGATGTTGTTCTCTATCTGCTGTTGAAGATGCTAGAAGAGTTGCAAATAAAATAGGAATTCCTTTTTATGTTATGAACTTTAAGGAAGTTTTTAAAGAAAAGGTAATAGATTATTTTGTAGATGAATATACAAAGGGAAGAACTCCTAATCCTTGTATAGCATGTAATAAGTATATTAAATCAGGAGAGTTCTTTGAAAAAGCTAAACAACTAGATTGTGATTATATAGCTACGGGGCATTATGCTAAGATAGAGTATGATGAATCTACTGATAGATACTTACTAAGAAAATCTATAACTGATGCAAAAGATCAAACTTATGCTTTATATAATATGACTCAACATGAGCTTAAGCATACTTTATTTCCTCTTGGATATTATACAAAGGATAAAATAAGAGAAATAGCAGCCGAAGTTGGACTTATAGTTGCAAATAAGCCTGATAGCCAAGAAATATGCTTTGTAAAAGATAATGATTATGCAGGATATGTAAAGAGTCATACGAATAAAAAGATAAAAGAAGGATATTTTATAGATAAAGAAGGAAATATATTAGGAAAGCATAAGGGAATAATACACTATACTATAGGTCAAAGAAAAGGACTTGGAATAGCTCTTGGAAAGCCTATGTTTGTAGTAGATATATTACCAAAGAAGAATGCAGTAGTTTTAGGAGATCATGATGATGTATTTAGTCAAGGATTAATAGCTACTGATGTGAATTTTATACCATTTGATGATATAGATGAACCTATTAAAGTTCAAGCTAAGGTTAGATATTCTGGTAAACCAGAAGATGCTACAGTTTATAAAGTAGGAGAAGATAAAATAAAAATAGTATTTGACCAAAAGCAAAGAGCAATAACTTCTGGACAATCTGTTGTTATGTATGATAAAGATATTGTGATAGGTGGAGCTATAATAGAAAAAAGAATCTAAATATGAAAATTTTACTCGGTATATATTTTTCCCCTTTGTAAAAAATAATTTTAGAAAGGGGTGAAGTACATTGAGAAATAACGATAAGAATATTGTGACAAATCCTATGGTTGTAGGTGGAGTAATAGGAGCAGCAGCTTCTATGTATGCGGTATCTAGAATGAATATGGGACAAAGAAGAAGAATGTATAAAACAGGAAGAAATGTAGCAAGAGTTGCAAATCAAGTAATGAATAGAATGGATAGAAATTTCTTTTAATTATTGACATAATTCGATTTTGAATATAAAATTTAATTATGTAAAATTTTATACTTAAATACTGTGAAGAGAATTAGTAGATTGATTGATTCTTATAGAGAGGAAATCCTAGGCTGGAAGGTTTCTAGATAGATCTGTCGAAGCTGTCTCGGAGTAGCGTTTTTGAAATAAATAAGTAGAAGACGTCGGATGTGACTCCGTTAAAACTAAGGCTTTATCCTGAGACTGCTTTGCAGTTGAAGTAGGGTGGTACCGCGAAATCAATCCTCGCCCCTATGTTCTTTCATAGAGGCGAGGATTTTTATTTTTGAATAATTAGTTAAAATGGACAGAAACTTCATACATAGTTATGATTATAAATTTAGGAGGGATACAAATGAAAAAATTAGGATTAAATGAAATAAGAAGTAGATTTTTAAATTTCTTTGAAACAAAAGAACATTTAGCAAAAGGAAGTTTTCCACTAGTTCCACAAAATGATAATAGCTTACTTCTTGTAAATGCTGGAATGGCTCCACTTAAGTCGTATTTTATGGGAAAAGAAGTACCACCTAATAAAAGAATGGCTACATGTCAGAAGTGTATAAGAACTGGAGATATAGAAAATGTAGGAAAGACTGCAAGACACGGTACTTTCTTTGAAATGTTAGGTAACTTTTCTTTTGGAGACTATTTTAAGAGAGAATCTATAAAATGGGGATGGGAGTTTATAACAGAGCACTTAGAAGTACCTCAAGATAAGGTGTGGGTTTCTGTATATGAAAATGATGATGAAGCCTATTATATATGGAGTAAGGAAATGAAATTCCCAGAAGAGAGAATGGTTAGACTTGGAAAGGAAGATAACTTTTGGGAAATAGGAACTGGACCTTGTGGACCTTGTTCAGAGCTATATTATGATAGAGGTGAAAAATATGGATGTGACAATCCAGATTGTAAGCCAGGGTGTGATTGTGATAGATATATAGAATTTTGGAATCACGTATTTACACAATTTAATAAAGATGAAGAAGGAAACTACAATGAACTTGAAAATAAAAATATAGATACAGGTATGGGTCTTGAAAGAATAGCTTGTATAATGCAGGATGTAGATAATATATTTGAAGTTGATACTATAAAATATATACTGGATTCAATAGTTAAATTATCTAATACTGAATATGGAAAAGATAATAAAATAGATACATCTATAAGAATAATAACTGATCATATAAGAGCTACATCTTTCTTAATTGCAGATGGAGTATTGCCTTCAAATGAAGGAAGAGGATATGTTCTTAGAAGGCTTTTAAGAAGAGCTGCAAGACATGGTAAGTTACTTGGTATAAAAGGAGCATTCTTATATGAATTAATGGAGATGGTTGCAGATATAAGTGGAGATGCTTACCCAGAGCTTGTTGAGAAAAAAGATTATGTTAAAAAGGTTCTTAAAATAGAAGAAGAAAGATTTGAAGAAACTATAGATCAAGGTATAGAAATATTAAAGTCTTATATAAATGAACTAAAAGAAAATAATAAAAAAGTTTTATCAGGAGAAAATGCATTTAAATTATATGATACTTACGGATTCCCTATAGATTTAACTAAGGAAATACTTGAAGAGGAAAATCTTGAGGTTGATGAAAGTTCTTTTGAAGAAGAAATGCAAAAGCAAAGAGAGAGAGCTAGAAATGCAAGACAAAATGGAGAATCAGAAGGATGGAAAGAGGATGTATTCTCAAAAATTGATAAGGATATAGTTAGTGAGTTTGTAGGATATACATCGTTAGAAGAAGAGTGTATAGTTAAGGCTATAGTAAAAGGTAATGAAATAGTAACTGAGGCTCATAATGGTGAAAAGGTAACTGTAATACTTGATAAAACTCCTTTTTATGCAGAAAGTGGAGGACAAGCAGGAGATAAAGGTATATTATCAAACGATAACTTTGAATGTGATGTATTAGATACAAAAAAAGGTATAAATAATAGAATACATCATGAAGTTACAATAAAAACAGGAAGTGTTAAGGTTAATGATAAGGTATGTGGTTTAGTAGAAAAGAATATAAGAATGAATAGCGCTAGAAATCACTCTGCAACTCATATTCTTCACAAGGCATTAAAAGAAGTTTTAGGAGATCATATACAACAAGCGGGATCACTCGTAACTGATGAAAGACTTAGATTTGACTTTACTCACTTTGAAGGTATTTCAAGTGAAGAAATTTCAAGAATAGAATTAATAGTAAACAGTCAAATTATGAATTCATTAGAGATTAGTGCAGAGGAAATGTCTATAGATGATGCAAAAAAAGTGGGAGCTACAGCTTTATTTGGAGAAAAATATGGAGATGTTGTAAGAGTTGTTTCTATGGAAGAATACTCTATTGAGCTTTGTGGTGGAACACACCTAAATAATACTTCTCAAATAGGAATGTTTAAGATACTTTCAGAATCAGGTGTAGCATCAGGAGTTAGAAGAATTGAAGCTATAACTGGAATTAGTGTTTATGAGTATTTAAATAAAAAGGAAAGTGTTATAAGTGAAGTATGTGCTACTTTAAAGGTTAAAGAAGATAATGTTGTAAATAAAGCTAAGTCTGTTGTAGAGGAACTTAAAGATTCTAATAAAGAATTAGAAAGTATAAAGAATAAATTAGCAATGGCTTCAGTTGATGATGCTGTTATTAGAAAAGAAATTAATGGTGTTAATTTAATAACAGCGAAATTTGAAAATATGGATATGAATGCCCTACGAAATATGGGAGATAATTTAAAAGATAAATTTAAATCAGGTGTTGTTGTAATAGCTAATAAATCAGGTGATAAGGTTAACTTTATAGTTACTGCTACTAAGGATGTTGTTGAAAAAGGAGTTCATTCTGGTAATATTATAAGAGAGGTTGCTAAGATGGCTGGTGGAAAAGGAGGAGGAAGACCGGACATGGCACAAGCTGGAGGTAAGGATTCTTCCAAGATAGCAGATGCATTAATGAAGGCAAAAGAAATACTAGAGAATCAAATTAAGAAATAAATAATAAAGACAGGGGCAAACTAATGCTCCTGTTTTATGTTATAATAAGTTATTATATGAACAAAAATATACAAAAGAGGTGTTAATTATGGAAAATATGGATTATACTATGAAATTTGAAGCACCAAAAGAAGATAACTTAAGTGTGGATGAAATAATAGAAAGTGTTTATGCAGCTTTAGTTGAAAAAGGATACAATCCTATAAATCAATTAATAGGTTATTTCTTGTCTGGAGATCCTACATATATAACTAGTCATAACAATGCTAGAAGCTTAATAAAAAAATATGAAAGAGATGAGATATTAGAAGAAATTCTAAAAAAATATTTAGAAGGAAAGTAGGTAGACGAGTTTGAAAAAAAAGTTTTTAGTACTATTCTTACTATTAATCGTACTAACTAATTCTGTACCTGATATGAGTTTTGCAAATGAAAAAGGAAAAGTTATATTAATAAATATAAATAGAACCAGTATAGATGATTTAAAAAATATACAATATTTAAATGATAAAATTAATA
This sequence comes from Tepidibacter sp., assembly GCF_025210165.1. GTDB lineage: Bacteria > Bacillota > Clostridia > Peptostreptococcales > Peptostreptococcaceae > Tepidibacter_A. The sequence goes on along the minus strand of NZ_JAOASI010000079.1, from coordinate 28,206 downwards.
AAACTGGATATATAGGACTTATGAATGTAAAAGGCTCAAATGGAACCTCTGATATAAAGTCTTATGCAAGTATAGGAGCTGGAACTAGAGCTTATATAAATCCATCAGATATAGACTTTGAAACCATAGATGAAGATAATAAAGAAATATATTTTAGAAGAACTGGAATAAATCCTGAATATATAAATAATTTAAATATTAATAAAACTAATTCATCTAATCAAAGAGGAAAATTTGGGGCTTTTTTAGGAGCTATTGGATATGAATTTAATAATAACAATCTTAGTTTAGCTGTTTTGGGAAATTCAGATACAGATGAAGAAAAGCATAGAGAAATAGCTCTTATAGGAATGGATCAAAATGGGCAGATAAAAAGTGGAAATATAGATGATATAAATGTTAAAGATGGGGCTATGCCCTTTGGAATAAGAACAGACTATGATAAATTAAAAGAGGAAACAAGAAAGTATTATGGTGAAAATGATTTACTTATAGTAGAACTTGGAGACACTTATAGATTAGATCTTTACAAAGAAAATTTAAATGAAGCTTCTTATGAAAAAATGAAAAAAGAAATATATTCTAATATAAGTGATTATTTAAAAGAAGTATTTGAAATAACGAATAAAAACGATAGAGTGTATATTACTAGTCCTTATCCTAAAAAACAAGACTATGTAAATGGGTATAGATTATCTCCTATAGTTGTGTTTGATAAGGAAGAGAAAGGATTATTAACATCTGGAACAACTAGAAGAAAAGGTGTTTTATCAAATTTAGATATATCAGCTGATATATTCGAATATTTTGGAATAAAATCAGAGGTTATATTAGGAAAGAGTATACAAAAGATTCTATATGATAAAAATATAGAATTTTTATTAAAAGATTACGACAAAATAGTGTCTAATATGAAAATAAGAATACCTGTCCTGTATACTTATGCCGCGTTTGAGATGATAATGTGGATGATAATGCTTGTAGCAATATTATTTAGAGATAAGATTCCTAAAAATATATTTAAGATACTGTGTGCTATATTGAAATTTACAATAGCTATACCTTTTGTATTATTAATAGCACCTTTGTTTAACTACTCAACTAAAGGATCTATAATAACCTGTATAGTAGGATTATTAATAATTGTTTATTTCTTAGTATATAAGCTTGTAAAAGATGATTTGGGCAAATTGATACTTCTTAGTGCATTGGTTGCATTAGGAGTATTAATAGATGCTGCTACAGGCCAAAATATGATTAAAAGCTCATTGCTTGGATATGATCCTATAATTGGAGCTAGATACTATGGTATAGGAAATGAATATATGGGAGTTTTAATAGGTTCTTTAGTGTTCTCAGTTGTAGGTTTTTTAGAAAAAAATATAATAAATAAAAAAATAGCATCTGTTATACTTCTTTTATCAATAGTAATACTTGGACATCCCAAAATGGGAGCTAATGTAGGTGGTACTATAACCTCGGTATTCTCATTCTTGTACTTAATAATGAGACTTTACGATATAAAAATAGACTTAAAGAAGATAATCTTTATAGGAATTGCTGTTGTGGGGGTAGTATCTACTATGGCTGTAATAGATATATATTTTATAAAAAGTCAATCACATCTAGCAGGAGCTATAAAGAAAATATTATCTGGAGGACCTCTTATAATACTTCAGATAATAACTAGAAAAATTGAGATGAATATGAAATTAATAGGAGTATCTATTTGGAGTAGAGTTTTAATATTAGGGCTTTTAGTAGTTGTTGTACTATTTCAAAAACCAGTTGGAATATTTAAAAAAGTATGTGATAGATACATATATCTTGCTAAAGGGTGGACTAGCATTATAGTTGCAAGTATAGTAGGATTTTTAGTTAATGATTCAGGTGTAGTTGCAGCTGCAACTAGTATAGCTTACGTTATAATACCTGTTCTTGTATTACTTACAAAAGAACTTGATATATCAAAATGATTTTAAGTCCCTGTTAATCAGGGGCTTATTTTGAGAAGTTAAGTATATTTAGAGGGTGTGAAAAGTATGGATTACAATATATTAGGTAAAAGTGGGTTTAAAGTTTCTAAAATGTGTTTTGGAGGATTAACAATAGGGCCTCTTCAAAGAAACTTCAATTCACAAGATGGAGCAAAAATTATAATTGAAGCCTTTGAAAGAGGTGTTAACTTTATAGATACAGCAGAGCTTTATGGTACATACAAACATATAAATGAAGCGTTTAAAAGTTATCAAAGAAATAAGATAATACTTATGACTAAATCTTATTCTTATTCTAAAGATACAGCAGAGAAAAGTCTTAAAAAAGCAATGAATGAGATGAATACTGATTATATAGATGGATTCTTGCTACATGAACAAGAAAGTGAACATACACTAAGAGGTCATTGGGAGGCTATGGAATATTTTATTAAAATGAAGGAAAAAGGCTATATAAGATCAGTTGGAATATCTACTCATACAGTATCAGCAGTAAAAGCTGCTTCTAAAATTGATGAAATAGATATTATCCATCCAATAGTTAATAAAGCAGGTATTGGAATACATGATGGAACTATAGAAGATATGCTAGAAGCTATAAGAGAAGCTAAAAAAAATAATATAGGAATATACGCTATGAAGCCTCTTGGTGGAGGAAATTTAATACATTCATATGATGAATCCTTAGATTTTGTGCTAAACTTAGGTATAATAGATTCAATAGCTATAGGAATGCAATCAAAGGAAGAAGTAATAGCTAATATATATAAATTTGAAAAAAAAGATATACCTGATAATATAAAAAATAAATTAAATAATAAAAAAAGAGAACTTAAAATAGCTAATTGGTGCCAGAGGTGTGGTGCTTGTGTAGCTAAATGTCAACATAATGCATTGTCTATAATTGATGATAGAGTAGTTATAGATAAAAATAAATGTGTATTGTGCGGATATTGTTCAAAGTATTGTAAAGATTTTTGCATAAAGATAATTTAGGAGGAGTTTATGAAAAGAATAATGGGACTTGATGTAGGTAACAAAACAATAGGAGTAGCAGTTAGTGATTTGATGGGGCTTACAGCTCAAGGAATCACAACTGTAAGAAGAAAAGGAATAAAAAAAGATTTAGAAGAAATTGATAAAATAATAAAAGAAAAAGAAGTTGCAGAAATAGTTGTAGGTCTTCCTAAAAATATGAATGGAACACTTGGACCTCAAAGTGAGAAGGTTGTTAAATTTACTGAAAAATTAAAGACTATAACTGATCTTGAAATAAAATTTTGGGATGAAAGACTTACAACTGTTGCAGCTGAAAAATCTTTAATTCAAGCTGATGTAAGTAGACAAAAAAGAAAAAAAGTAATAGATATGCTAGCTGCCGTACTTATTTTACAAGGATATCTAGATATGAAAAGAAATATATAATATTTATATACTAAATTTAAAAATTTTAGTATATAATAATAGTAAATATAAAATTTAATGAGGTGACTTTATGGAAGAAAACATAGTAACGTTAGTAGACGAAGATGGGTTAGAAATTCAATTTGAAGTTATAATGACTCTAGAAGCTCAAGGTAATGAATATGCAATACTTATGCCTTTAGAAGAAAATGATGATGAAGAAGCATATATATTCAGAATGGAAGAAGAAATAGATGGAGAGTATGCTATCGTTCCTATAGAAGATGATGAAGAGTATGAAAATGTAGTTACTGTATATCATACTTTAATGGAAGAAGAAGGATTAGAATAATATAATATTTAAAGAGGCTATATCAAGGTGACTTTTCAACCACTTTGATATAGCCTCTTTTTTTTTGCTACAAGATTGTATAAAGTTTTTGACTTATATGACTTTGATGAATAGCAACTATACAAGTGATGGTTGAAAAACAATAAAATTTGACAGGGAAATATGTTAATATAAAATATTTTTTTATGGAAGATCTAATATTGTTGAAATTCAGCTTTTTCAGATGTTGTACTTTGAAATTAAGAGTTTAAATATTCTGAAAAAGATAAATAGAAAATTGCCATATGAAAAAAAATTTGCTATAATAACAATAATAAACGACATAATATGACAAAATTTAATTTTAAGAGGAGGTCTTGTATGAGAGAATATGAGAATTTGGTAAATGGTGATATGGTATCTTTGATAAAAAAAGGTGAAAAGGATGGAGCAGAAACAATTTGGGATAGAATGGAAAAAATGAAAACTCAGTGTGGTTTTGGAGTAAAGGGATTATGCTGTAGGAATTGTGCGATGGGCCCTTGCCGTATTAGCCCTGTTGCTGGAAAGGGAGCTGATAAAGGATTATGTGGTGCAACTGCAGATGTTATAGTATCAAGAAATTTTGCTAGAATGGTTGCAGCCGGAACAGCTGCTCATTCGGATCATGCTAGAGGTATTATTCATTTATTACATAAAGCTGAACCAAATGGAGATTACATTATCAAAAATAGTGAAAAATTAAAAAAATTAGCTGAACAATGGGATATTGATACAAAATGTAAAGATATCTATGAGATTGGTCGTCAAGTTTCGGAAACTGCTTTAAATAATTTTGGAAAGCCTTTTGGTGAAATAACATTACCAAAAACTGTACCTAATGTAAGAAAAGATTTATGGAGAAAAGAAAAAATAATGCCTAGAGCAATTGATAGAGAAGTTGTATCTATTATGCATGCAACTCATATTGGATGTATGGCAGATGCAAACGAAATGTTAAAAATGTCCTTAAGAACAGCTATATCTGATGGATGGTCAGGGTCGTATATGGGAACTTTTATTAGTGATATATTATTTGACACTCCTAAAGCTACTAAGACAGAATCAAATTTAGCTGTATTAGAAAAAGATCAAGTAAATATTGTATTACATGGTCATGAGCCTAGTTTATCCGAAATGATTGTATTAGCAGTATCAGATCCAGAATTAATTGCAAAAGCAAAAGAATTAGGTGCTCAAGGAATAAATTTAGTTGGTATGTGCTGTACAGGAAATGAATTATCTATGAGACATGGAACTAAGAATGGAGGTAATTTTCTTCAACAAGAATTAGCAGTTATTACTGGAGCTGTTGAAGCTGTAATTGTTGATGTTCAATGTATTTTTCCATCTTTAGCTGAATTATCAAAAAAATATCATACAAAGTTCATCACTACTTCTCCTTGTGCACGTATTGAAGGATCTGATTATATTGAATTTGATGAAAACATAGCTTATGAATCTGCAAAAAAAATTGTTCTCTCAGCTATTGAAAATTATAAAAATAGAAATAAGGAAAACGTTTACATTCCTGATAATAAAACAAGCTTTATGGTTGGATATAGTGTAGAAACAATAGTAGAACACTTAGATAAAGTAGCACAAGAAAATGAAAAAGGAACATTAATGCCATTAATAAAAGCTATTACAGGAGGAAGTATCAGAGGTATTGCTGCTTTGGTAGGCTGTAATAATCCAAGAATTAAACAGGATTACAATCATATACAAATAGCTCAAAAATTAATAGAAAACAATGTATTGGTTATTGCTACAGGATGTTCAGCTACTGCATTAGCAAAAGCTGGCTTAGCTAATAAAGAAGCGTCTAAATTTGCAGGTAATAAACTAAAAGGTATTTGTGAAGCTTTAGATATTCCTCCGGTATTACATATGGGATCTTGTGTAGATATTAGTAGAATACTTCAATTAGCAGGAGAAACTGCAAACTTACTAAATGTAGATATTTCAGCATTACCTTTAGCGGGATCAGCTCCAGAATGGATGTCTGAGAAAGCAGTTGCTATTGGTATGTATGTTATAGCCTCAGGAATTGATGCTTGGCTAGGTGTTATACCTCAAGTAACAGGTTCTGATAAGGTGGTAAGTTTTTTAACTAATGAGGTTGAAGAAATTACAGGATCAAAATTTTTTGTAGAAACAGATCCTATCAACACTGCTAATCAAATTATTGAAAGAATAGACATGAAGAGAAGTAGACTAGGTATATAAGAAGGAGAGAAAAATTATATGAAAATAGCTATTACTGGAAAAGGTGGAGTTGGAAAAACTACATTTGCATCTGTATTATGTAGAGTATTTGAGGCGGAAGGAAAAAATGTGTTAGCTGTAGATGCAGATCCAGATGATAACTTAGCTCTTGGATTAGGATTTCCTCAAGAAATTATAGATAAAATTGTTCCTATTTCAGCTATGAAAGAATTTATAAAAGAAAGAACACGTACTAATGCAAAGGGGTTTGGGAAAATGTTTAAACTAAATCCTGAGGTGGAGGATATTAAAGAAAAATATTCTTATAAATTTAAAAGAATTAGTTTATTGAATATGGGAACTGTAGATAAAGGAGGGAATGGCTGTTATTGTCCTGAAAATGTTTTATTGAAAAAATTGACGCATCATTTAATATTAGAAGATGAAGACATAATGATCATGGATATGGAAGCTGGGATTGAACACTTAGGAAGAGGTGTTGCAAAAGGAGTAGATGCATTCATTGTTGTAATTGAGCCTGGAATTAGAAGTATTCAAACTTATCATAAAGTAAAAAAAATGGCTTTAGATATAGGCGTTGAAAAAGTATTTATAGTAGCTAATAAGATAAGAAGTGAAATGGATATAGAATATATAATGAACAATGTTAGTAAAAACGATATTTTAGGAAATATATATTTTGGTGAAAAAGTTATTGATTCAGATAGACAAAATTTATCACCATATGATTTATGCAAGGATACTGTTAATAGTGTAAGAGCTATTAAAGAAAATTTAACAAATTTATTATTAAAATAAAAGTTATAGCATCTATAGTTGTTTCTCTAAGTGAATAAATAAGCTTTAAAAATTATATATATTTTTATATAATAATATATATAATTATATTCACTATTAGAGGAGATGTTTAATTGAAGAATAGCAAAAAGACAGATATAAGAAAGAAAATAATAGAATGTATGAAGTTCTTTAGTACATTCCCAACGGAAAAAGAGTTTGAAAGGAAGTTCCCACAAGTTTATAAATGTATGAAAAAAGAATTTGATTTAGAGTATAATGATTTATTAATAGAGATAGGATATGATCCATTTAAATCAAGTATTATAAAAAACTATGGAGAATTATCAGAAAATGAAATATATGATTTTATTAAAAAAAACATAAAGGATTTTGTTGATAAATACCATTACGTTCCAAATGAACACATATATAAAACATTACCACTTCCTTCTATAAAATATTTGAAACTAAGATTTAAAATAACTTATTCTTTGCTTTTGAAAAAAATTCATTATGATAAGATTAAAGGATTTAAAATTTATCGACATATTCCAAATGAAGTATTATTGAAACAAGTAAAATTGAAAGTAGATGAATATTTAAAAAATAACTATAGGTTACCCAATAAAAAAACATTTAACAAATTTAAAATAGGATCTGTTGATTTTTATGAACAGAGGTTTGAAAAAACATATGATGAGTTTTTAGAAAATTTAGGATATTCACTGTCTATGAAGCACAAACCTCTTGTTTACAAAAATTATACTCTAGATGAGTTGTTTGATCTTACAAAAAAAGAAATTCAAAAATTTATTGATGAGAACAAAAGTGTTCCCACTCAGTTTCAATATAGAAAACTAAGTCTACCATCAGAAATTTATTTTAAAAAAAGACACAATCTTACCTACAATGAATTATTGTTAAAGCTTGGCTTTGAACCAGTTAATCGTGGAGAAAAATATAAATATATGACAGATGACGAAGTTTTTTTGAAATTAAGAAGTGAAATTAATAGTTTTATATTAGAAAAAACAAGATTACCTAATACAGAAGAATTCCAAACTTTAGATACACCGTCCTATGGTTATATTAAGAAACGTTATAATTTTACTTATAAAGAATTAGTTAAGCATCTGGGATATAATGAAATTGATTTTATAGAAGGATATTTTGGATTAACAGAAGATGAGATATTTAAGAAAATAAAGAATCAGATAGAGTTATTCATACAAGAAAATGGGAAAAAACCAACTAAAAAGCAGTATGATAGTTTAGAGGTTCCTTCATTTTATTATATTAAGAAGTTATTCAGGTTAACTTATTGTGAATTATTGATTAAATTAGATGATTTGGATAATATTTGTGATTAATTTATGGGTTGTTTTAATTTAAAACAACCTCTTTTTTTGTATAAGCACAATATTGACATTCATTATCATATGAAATATAATGTATTTATGAAATGCGAGCTATTTTAAATTAAGAGTGGGAGGAACATTAATGACTTTAGATAAAATAGATAGAGGTCAAAAAATAAAAATATTACATATACCAAATGAAAAAATTAGAGTACAAGCTATAAGACTAGGTCTTTATGAAGGAGCTAATTTAGTTTGTTCTCAAAAGGTATTTGCAGGTCCTATAGTACTACAAAATAGATTTCAAGAAATAGCTATAGGGAGAAAGTTAGCTCAAACGATAAAAGTAAAAGCAGTATAGGAGGAAACTAAATGTCTACATGTCATACTTATAATCCAAGCGTAGCCATAAAAGATGGAGATATAAAATTAGTCTTAGCAGGTAATCCAAATGTAGGTAAATCTGTGTTTTTCAATTACTTAACAGGTATTTATGTTGATGTATCGAATTTCCCAGGTACTACGGTAGATATAAGCTCAGGAAGATTTGAAAATTATGTTGTAATGGATACTCCAGGAGTTTACGGAATATCTTCATTTAATGATGAGGAAAGAGTAGCAAGAGATGTAATACTTTATGCAGATGTAATATTAAATGTTGTAGATGCTCTTCATTTAGAAAGAGACTTATTTTTAACTCAGCAATTAATAGATACAGGAAAACCTGTAATAGTAGCTCTTAATATGATGGATGATATAAAGCGAAATGGAATAGAAATAGATATAGAAAAGTTATCAAAAGAACTAGGGGTAAAAGTAATACCTACTAGTGCTATAAAGGGACAAGGTCTTGAAGAGGTTAAAAATAGCTTAGATGAAGCAAGATTAGGAAATAGAATAGAAATAGTAAAAGATAAAACTAGTGATATACAAGAAATTGGAGACTTTGACTCAGAAAGATTATTAATACTTGAAGAAGATGAGAATTTACTAAAAAGGCATAATATAAGTAATTCGCCTAAATTAAGAGAAGAAATATATAAGCAAAGAAGAAGTAGGATAGATTTTGTTATATCTAGTATAGTAAAAGAAACTAATGAAGGTGCATCATTTAGAACTAAACTAGGAAGATGGATGGTGGAGCCTTTAACAGGAATACCTATATTACTTTTAACATTATATATGATATACCAAGCTGTTGGGGTATTTGTTGCTCAAACTGTAGTTGGTGTAACTGAAGAAATTATAATGGGGCAATATTACTACAATCTAATAATGAATACTGCCACAAAATTTGTATCTGATACCTCATTTATAGGACACTTATTAATAGGAGAGTTTGGAATTTTAACTATGGCTCCTATATATCTATTAGGTCTGTTACTACCACTTGTTGTAGGGTTTTACTTTTTCTTATCTTTATTAGAAGATACAGGATATCTTCCAAGAATAGCTACATTAGTTGATAGAATGTTAACTTTTATAGGACTTAATGGTAGAGCTATAATACCTATAATACTAGGATTTGGTTGTGTAACAATGGCAACTGTAACTACCAGAATACTAGGATCAAAAAGAGAAAGATTTATCGCTACTATGCTTTTGGGTCTTGCAATACCGTGTTCAGCACAATTAGGAGTCATAGCAGGTCTTATTGCATCTATGGGATCTAAATATACGCTTATTTATATAATTACAATAACACTTGTATTTGGTATTGTAGGAGTTTTATTAAATAAATTTATGGATGGTGAGTCTACTGATTTATTAATAGATTTACCACCGCTTAGAATGCCAAAATTTTCAAATGTTATGAAGAAAACATACCTAAAATCTAAGATGTTTATAATAGAAGCGGGTCCTTTATTCGTATTAGGAGCTATTATAATAACTGTTCTTCAAGATACAGGATCATTAGATGCTATAATAAATTTATGTGCTCCTATAACAAAAGGATTCTTAAAGCTTGACCCAAGAGTTACTCAAACTTTTATTATGGGTATTATAAGAAGGGACTTTGGAGCTGCTGGACTTACAGATTTAGCATCTCAAGGAGTTTTAAATACACCTCAGCTTTTAGTTTCTTTAGTAGTTATAACTTTATTTGTTCCTTGTATTGCCGCTATTATGGTTATATTTAAGGAAAGAAGCTGGAAAGAATCTGCTGCTATATGGATAGGAAGTTTTGTTATATCTTTTTTAGTTGGAGGAATATTAGCACAGTTTATAATATAATAATAAGTATAGACAAAAAATTCTTGAGCATAACAGCTCGAGAATTTTTTGTCTATATAAGGAAAGGTGGAGTTATTATGGAGATTAAATGTCCGACATGTGGGTATAATATAAAAGATAATAAAGATTTAAAGTGTCCAAGATGTAATTCAAGCTTAGCTGATTTTTTTAAGTGTGATGGAGCTTGTAAAAAATGTAATTTAAAAAAAGAATGTGGAAAATAACATCGATTTAAAAATTAAATTATCAGTTGAAAAAATATCAATTGATAAAACTTGACATTAACAAGATATTTAGATAAAATATTAAATGAAAAGAATTATTATTTGAAAATGTAGGTGATTAAATGGAAAATTATATAGACGCAGTAAAACTTAAATTAAAAGAAGAAGGATATAAGTTAACTCCACAGAGAAGATCTATAGTAGACATAATGATAAAGAATGAAGGAAAACATTTGAATAGTGAAGAAATATATGATTTAGTTAAGGTAGAGTGTCCTGAAATTGGGCTTGCAACTGTATATAGGACTCTTCAATTATTAGATGATATAGGAGCTGTATCTAAACTTAACTTAGATGATGGTTGCTGTAGATATGAAATTAATTCAAATGACGAAGCGCATAATCATCATCATCTTATATGTAAAAAATGTAATAAAATAATGGAAGTTGAAGAGGATTTACTGGAAACATTAGAAGAGCAAATAGAAAAAAATTATGGATTTAAAATATTTGATCACGATGTGAAGTTTTTTGGTATGTGTAATAGCTGTAAATAAGCCCCGTGGCATTTGCCATGGGGTTTTTAAAAATCAAAGCTTATATTTAAATGTACATATAACTATCAAAAAATATACGAAGGTATATACTAATTCAAATATATTACCAGATAAGCTTCCAACTTTAAATGGTGCTATAGAAATTTTTTTGTTAGATATAGGATAAAATATAGGTATACCCATTTTAGTAAAAATATCACCTAATAATATATGTGAAGCATAACTAATTGAGCTAAATAGTGCAAGGTATGGGCAGCTTATTAATATTTCTATTTCTTTTAATAAAAAATAAAAAAGTAGAATACCTATCAAACTATGAGTAAAGCCTCTGTGTTTTAGCCAAGGGGCTACTCCTATAAATATAGCTAATGAAATAAAAGCAAATGGAGCTTTTATATAATATAAAGATAAGCATAATATGAATGATAAAGCAGAAAATAATGATTTGCGAAGTGTAGTATGTTTTAATTTATTTTCTATGAATATTATAAGTATGAAGCTTAGTATAAAATTAAAAGTTAGATTTTTATTTATATATATTAATATAAAAAAAGTAATCATATTAATTAAGTAAAGTGTATATCTATAAATTGCTTTAGAGAATGAACTTTTTATCAATAAATTAGAAACTGTAGAATGAGATTCATCTATGTCTGGAAGCAAGGAACAAAATGAAGAAATCATGAATGTTAATGGAGAAAGTGGTTTGTCGATTAGAATCGAAGTTTCTACAATTGTCAATACTCCTATTGCAAAGTGACTTACGCCTCTCATAGGTAACCTCCTTGATTTAGATAAGATTTAATTTGAGAATATCAAAATAAAATAAATTTGTCAAAAAATTATTCTATTAAATATATATGGATATATGGTAAAATGTATAAGTACTATGGTAATAGTTGGACGTTTTTTATTATTACCTATTTAAAACAATGAACGGGTAAAACGGACAATTTAAATATAAAAGGAGATGATTTTATTGATGAGAAAATCGAACAAGTTAAAAATAATTCCTCTTGGAGGATTAAGTGAGATAGGAAAGAATATGACTGCTATTGAGTATAAAGATGAAATAATAGTTATAGATTGCGGTCTTAGCTTTCCAGAAGATGAAATGTTAGGTATAGATATAGTTATACCTGATATTAGTTATCTTTTAAAGAATAAGGATAGAGTAAAAGGTATATTCTTAACTCATGGACATGAGGACCATATAGGAGCTCTTCCTTATGTATTAAAAAAGATAAATGTACCTGTATATGGAACTAAATTAACTATAGGACTTGTAGATGTAAAGTTAAAGGAGCATAGACTTAACAATGTAAATCTTAACATAGTTAAGCCTAAGGATAAAATAAAGACTAATTTAATGGAAGTTGAATTTATAAAAGCTACTCATAGTATACCAGATGCGTGTTCAATAGCTATTCACACAGAACTAGGAGTAATATTCCATACGGGGGACTTTAAAATAGATTATACTCCTATTGATGGAGATGTTATGGATTTTCATAGAATAGCAGAACTTGGTAAAAAGGGAGTTCTGGTTATGTTAGCTGATTCAACTAATGCTGAAAGATCGGGTTCTACAATGTCTGAGAGAACAGTCGGTTCATCTCTAGATGATATATTTAAAGGGGCTAAGAAAAGAATAATAGTTGCTACTTTTGCTTCTAATATACATAGAGTACAGCAAATAATAAACTGTGCTTACAAGTATAATAAAAAGGTAGCAGTGTCTGGAAGATCTATGGTCAATGTAGTTAATGTAGCTAAGGAGTTAGGATACTTAACTCTTCCTGAGGATATATTGATAGATCTTAATGAAATAAACAATTATGATCACAATGAGTTGGTTATAATAACTACAGGATCTCAAGGAGAGCCTATGTCAGCTCTTTCTAGAATGGCAGCATCAGAGCATAAAAAAATGGAAATTGAAAAAGGAGACTTAGTAATAATATCTGCTCATGCTATACCTGGAAATGAAAAAACGGTTTCAAGGGTTATAAATCAGTTATTTGAAAAAGGGGCAGATGTTATATATGATGATTTAGCTGATATACATGTTTCAGGTCACGCTTGCAAAGAAGAATTAAAGCTTATGCACAGACTAGTCAAGCCTAAATACTTCATACCTGTTCATGGAGAATATAGGCACTTAAAGCAACATGCTGAACTTGCAAAATCATTAGGAATGCCAAGTGAAAATATATTTACAATAAATACAGGATCTGTTGTTGAATTTGGGAGAAACCACGCAAGGCTAGCAGGTTATGTTCCTTCTGGAAACATACTTGTAGATGGACTTGGAGTTGGAGATGTTGGAAATATAGTTTTAAGAGATAGAAAGCATTTATCAGAAGATGGACTTATGGTGGTTGTTGTAACTATATCAAAGGAAAATGGAAAAGTTATAGCAGGTCCTGATATAATTTCAAGAGGTTTTGTATATGTTAGAGAATCAGAAGATTTAATAGATAAAGCAAAAGTTGTTGTAAGAGAAGCTTTAACTCAATGTGAAACTAAGCAAATAAGAGAATGGGCATATTTAAAAAATGCTATAAAGGATGAGCTTAAGAATTATTTATATGAAAAAACTAAGAGAAATCCTATGATATTACCTATAATTATGGAAGTTTAAATAGATAGTAGAAAAGGATGCAATTAATATTAATTGCATCCTTTTGATTATTCTTTTTTTTACCAAATCTCAAATTGTATAATAAACCCTTTAAAGTGTCAAAATATAACTAAAATGAGATGAGGTGAAAAAAATGAAAAAAAAGTTAAGTTTAGTTTTAACTATGATAATGATCATATCTTCATTTACTTCATTTGCAAATGAAGATATGAAATTAAGTTCAAAATCTGCTATATTGATAGATGCAAATAGCGGAACTATTCTATATGAGAAAAATTCTCATGAAAAATTACCTCCAGCTAGTGTAACAAAGATAATGAGTATGCTACTTACTATGGAAGCTTTGAGTGAGGGAAGAATAAAATTAGATGATAAGGTGACTATAAGTGAAAAAGCATCTAGTATGGGAGGAAGCCAATTATTTCTAGAACCTGGAGAAGTCAAAACGGTTGATGAATTAATTAAAGGTATAGCTGTTGCTTCTGCTAATGATGGATGTGTAGCTATGGCAGAGCACATATATGGAAGTGAAGAAGCCTTTGTAAAGAAAATGAATGAAAAAGCACAAGAATTAGGAATGAAAGATACACACTTTGCAAATACAAATGGATTACCTGTAGAAGATCATTACACAAGTGCCTATGATATATCATTAATGTCAAAAGAGTTAATAAAGCATAAAGACATTCATAAATATTTAAAAATATGGATGGATGAAATTATAGTAGGTAAAAAACAAAAGAAAATAGGACTTGTAAACACTAATAAGCTTATAAGATTCTATAAAGGTGCTAATGGTATAAAAACTGGATTTACAAATGAAGCTAAATTTTGTTTATCAGCATCAGCAACTAGAAATGATTTAACATTAATAGCTGTGGTATTAGGTGCACCTTCGTCTAAAGAAAGATTTAATGAAGCATCATCTTTATTAAACTATGGATTTGCCAATTATGAAACTGTAAAAATATATGATCAAGGACAAGCAGTAAAGAAAATAAAATTAGAAAAAGCAGATCCTGAGAACATAGAACTTACATGTGAAAAACCTCTTTACTATTTAAACAAAAAAGGAGATAAAAAAGATTTTAGTAAGAAAATAGTTATAGATGAAAATTTTAAATTCCCTATTAAGAAAGGTCAAAAAATAGGAGAGGTTCAAATATATAAAGATAAAAAGGTTGTTATGAAGTCTAATTTAGTATCAAATAAAGATATTAAAAAAGCTGGTTATATAAAAATGTTAAATAAGGTTTTAAACTCAATATTCAATTAAAAATAAAAAATTCGTCTACTCGCTAACGCGGTGACTCATGTTGCCAACGATCCTTACAGGCTCCGTTTCTCAAAAACAGTTCAAAGTATAAATGATGTAATTTTCTATAGAATAAAAAAACAGTCTAAGTTTTACTTAGACTGTTTTTTTTATTATCTATTACCTAATCTGTCGAATATATTTTGAATCTCATTGTTAATATCTGTTATAGGTCTTCCAGATTTAACACCTTGTCCTAAGTTTTGTAATTGATCATATACATTATTGTCTTGAGTTATAACTACTTTTGCTATAGTCTTATCCGAATTCTTACAAGTAGATTCTATTTGACTTTTTAAAGCTTCATTTAAATTTCCTTTTGGATCTACAGCAACAATACAAGTATCTCCACTTACAGCTACGGAACAATCATCTACTCCCTGTAGATTGTTACATTTATTTCTTATTGTGTTATTTAAACCTGCATTTTTGTTATTCATATTATTTTGATAATTATAATTTGCATTTCCTGTATTTCCTGTATAATTATTAGGGTTATAATTAGGTGTCTTAGTATTTCCTACATAACCTGTATAATTATTAGGATTATAATTTGGATTTTTAGTATTTCCTACATATCCTGTATAAGGGATTCCTCTAAAGTTATTTGCGGTATTAGGATATGTTGTTTGATAATTAGGTGATACATTTCTATCCATTCGATTTCTAGCAGCTTGTTCATTAGTACAGCCTATCATAAATGTAGATAAACCAAGTACTGTTACTGCGGTATAAATTAGTGGTTTTGAATTTTTTTTCATAAATACACCTCCTATAAATAGTTTTTCTATTTGGAGGAATTTTATAATATTAGATAATTAGCAAGATATGAAAAAAATTCAAAATTAATCACAAGAGCTAAATGTAAATTTTCTAGAGATTCTAGTACATTCATTTACAACTACTGTTATTGTAAGTGTTGCTGGATTTCTGCGAGTTTTTGAGGTAAATATAGAATCAAAATCTATATTATTTTTTATAAGTAGCGAAGTTAGCGCATTGACTTGTGCCAATTTAATTTTATCTGAATTTAAAAAACATTGGAATGCTTCACTTTCTAGTAGACAAGCTAATTCGCTACAAAAACCTTTCATAAAAAAGCTCCTTTCTATATTATTCGTCTTCTTTTTATAGTATGAACTATATATATTTTATGCTACTTAGATATAAAGTTGAACTTTATTTAGATGAGTTCTAATTTTACTAAATTGTTAAGTTCTGGATAAAATTAAATTTCTTTAAAAAAATATGTGAGTTTGTTATAATAAGTAGTATCGTAGAATAAGAATGGAGAATGAAAAACATGATTGATTTTTTAATAATTTTTCCTGGAATATTAATGGCTATATCTATACATGAATTTGGGCATGGGTATGCAGCATATATACTAGGAGATGATACAGCAAAGAAGGCTGGAAGACTTTCTTTAAATCCTTTAAAGCATATAGATCCTATAGGGTTTTTGATGCTAATTATTGCTCATTTTGGATGGGCTAGGCCTGTTCCTATTAATTCTAATAAATTTAAGAATGAAAGAATAGGACTGTTCATAGTTTCAATAGCAGGAGTTGTTTGTAATATAATACTTGCAATATTATGTTTATATTTATATAAATATGAAAAAATATATATAGATATGTATGTTCTAAACAATATAATTTCAGCTGCGGCAAGTATAAACATTGGATTTGCTGTATTTAATTTATTACCTATACCTCCCCTAGATGGTTCAAAGATTATACTATCTATTCTTCCAAATAAATTGCATTATTATTATTTTAAATATGAGCATATAGGAAGTATTATATTAGTAATATTAATTGTTACTGATAATATAGGTATAGTTGCGTATCCTATATATAATGCTATATTAAGAGTAATAAATATTATAGTTTAGGGTGATTGAAATGGGATATAATATAGCTTTAAATTGTTATGAAGGCCCAATGGATCTTTTATATGATTTAATAGCAAAAAATAAAATAGATATATATGATATATCTATTTTTGAAATAACAAATCAGTATCTAGATTATTTAGATGAAATGGGTAAAATGGATCTTGAGATAACTAGTGATTTTATAAGAATGGCGTGTAAACTTCTTGAAATTAAATCTAAATACTTACTTTATAAAAAAAATGAAGAAGAAGAAGACCCTAGAACAGAGCTTATGCAGCAGCTTATAGAATATAAAAACTTTAAAAATGCATCAAGTTATCTAAAGGATAGAATGTACTTAGGGGAAGGGGTATTTTACAGAAAAAAAGAAGAAGTTTATATAGAAGAAAAAATGGATTTATCAAATTTAAATATAGATATGCTTATTAAGTTCTTACCAAGTGTTGTTAAGGAAATAAGAAAAGAAAAAACGGAAAATAAATTAGATGCAATATATAAAAAAAGTACTATATCAATAGAAGAAAAAATTTATTATGTCAAAGAGCAAGTAGATAAAAAAGGAAGCTTATTATTTAAAAATTTAATAAAAACTTCAGATAAAGAAGAAATTATAGTAACTTTTTTATCTGTTCTTGAACTTATAAAAACAAAAAACGTAGTAGTAAAACAAGAAGACTATTTATCAGATATAATAGTTAAAAAGGTAGAGTGATTTTATGAATAACAAAAGAATAAAGCATATTATAGAATCTGTATTATTTTCATATTCAGATCCTATAACAGTAAGAGAAATAAAAGAGATAATAAATGAAGATACGAGTTCTAATGATATAGAAAAGATATTAATAGAAATGCAAAGAGAATATGAAGAACAAAACAGAGGAATACAAATATATAAGGTTCAAAATAAGTATCAAATGGGAACAAATAAAGAGTATCAAGAGTATGTACGAAAGTTATTTGAGCCTAAAAAAAAGAAAAGTTTAACACAAGCTACTCTTGAAACATTAACTATAATAGCTTATAAACAACCTATAACCAAGGTGGAGATAGAAGAAATACGAGGGGTCAAGTGTGATAAGGCCATATCTACATTGGTTGAACATGGCTTTGTAAAAGAAGCTGGGAGGCTTAATAAAATAGGAAAGCCTATAATATATAAAACAACTGAAGAATTTTTAAAGTTATTTGGACTTGATAAGATAGAAGATTTACCACCTGTTCAAGAAGAAAAGCAAGAATAAAAATTTATATAATTACAGGGTTATTAATATTTACTACAAAAACCAAGTATATATTATTGTAGTAGATGTTAATAACCCTTATTTCAAACAATTATACCTTTAAATCTCTCTTTTTATAAAATACATATGTTCCAACCAATGATATCCCAATAATAATAAATGAAAGTATTATAAAAATAGGATTAATAGAATTTTCTAAAATTATAAGTTCAGCTTCAAAATATTTAAAAGGAGTAAAATATTTTAGATTTTCAAGATTATCATGCATATTTGTTATCATATATATAATAAAGGTTAAAAGAATTACTCCAGTTGAAATAGAAGATGCAGACTTAGTATTTTTGAGTATAGAAGCTAATAGTGAACCTATGCACATAAAGATTAGTTGAAGACAAAACATACCTAACATTAACATTAATACATTTCTTAAGAATGCATAATTTTCATTAAAATAGTTTAAAGCAACTAATGATGCAATTAATGTAACTATATTTAGAATTATGATATTTAAAAGACATGCTAATAGTTTTGAAGTTATAACATTATTTCTTGAAATTGGTTTTACAAGTAAAAATTCTGTAGTTTTATCGATTTCTTCTTTTGAGATAATATTTGACCCCATCATAACCGAATGTACACTAGCAATTAATACAAGATATAAGAAAAGAACGCCATAAAATCCAATAGCTGTTGACAAATCAAACTTACTTATGCCAAGTATATTTAATAAAGATTTAGGGTATATATCTATTATATCGTTTATAGATTCACCTGATTTAGAAAATCCTACAAATTTACCCATACCACTACCAATCATTGTAATCATACTTATACACCATATTATAAGTGATTTCACATTAGCATTCATTTCTCTAATAAATATATTCATTAATTACGCCTCCTAGATTTTGAAATTAATACGTTAAACAACATGAATATCTTTTTTTGAATAAATAATATAGCTTGCTGCAATAGAAACTGCAATAAAAACTAAAGTTATAATAATAAAGGGCATCTCATAGTGAGCATTTTCTATTATATAAGTAGAATCAAAATACTTAAAAGGAGTTATATATCTAATCATATCATTAGTATCTGTCGAACTTAAAAAACTTATAAAATAAAAGATAAATACAGTAGAGAGCGAAATAGGGAGTACTGATTTGATTTTAGGTAATAAAACTGAGATAATAACACCCAGTGACATAAATATTAGTTGAACGAATAACAATGTTATAGAAATCATAAAAAATATTTTAAAACTATAGTCTTCATTATTTACAAAAGAAATAATGATATTTGTAGCTATTATATAAATAATATTAGTAATTAATAAAGATGTAAGTACAGCTAATAATTTAGAAGTTAAAATTTCTATTCGTGAAATAGGCTTTGTTAAAAGAAAATCTGATGTTTTTTCATGTACTTCTTTTGATACGATTGAAGTACCTAAATTCATAGCTTGAATTGCTCCAATTAAAGTTATAAATGTTAAGGGAAAAGAATAGTATCCTAAAATATTATTAAAACTTTCTAAGGAAAGTCCTATACCACTTCTTATAGCTTTTGGGAAACCTTGTAATAGATTGGTTAGTTTTTGAATATCTTTTGAAAAAGAAGGAAACATTGAAAAAAATACAATAGCTACAACAATCAAAGAGACTGTCCATATAATAGTAGATCTTCTATATGATTTTAATTCATGTAGAAATATATTCATTTTTTAATCCTCCTTTGAATAGTAATGCATAAAAATTTCTTCAAGATCAGGTTCATCTACCCAAATATTGGATATATTAATTGATGAAATTTTATGAATAATAGTATTGATATTACCTTTGAATATGAAATTAGCTGTATTTTCTTTTATATCTAACTTATTTACACCTGGTATATTAAATTGATTTTTATCTAGTTTTGATGCTGCTTCAATTTTGAACTTCTTATAATTATTTTCTTTTAAAGTGCTAATTTTTTCTAGCTTTATTATTTTACCTTCTTTAATTATAGCAACACGATCGCAAAGTTTTTGAACTTCACTCAAAATGTGAGAAGAGAAAAAAATTGTCGAACCTTTCTTGTTTTGTTCTTTTAATAAATCAAAAAAATTCTGTTGCATAAGAGGATCTAATCCACTAGTTGGCTCATCAAGAATAATTAATTTAGGCTCATGAAGCAAGCCTTGAACTATGCCAACTTTTTTTTTGTTTCCAAATGATAAATCGTCTATTTTTTTATTTAAGTCAAGATTCATTACATCTGCCAAATAATAAATTCTTTTACTGCAATCCTTTTTATAAAAACTAGCTGAATACATTAAAAGATCAATAACCTTCATATTATTGTAATAAAAAACTTCAGATGGCAGATATCCTATTTCTTTTCTAATTTCAGGACCATGCGTTATAATATTTTTGTTAAATATTGTAGCACTTCCACTAGTTGGATATATTAAAGATAACAGTGTTCTAATAGTAGTTGATTTGCCAGCACCGTTTGGACCTATAAATCCAAAAATCTCTCCTTCTTCAACACTAAAATTTATATCAATAATACCTCTTGATTTTCCATAACTTTTAGTTAGATTATTTGTTTGGATAACATTCATTTTTTACAACATCTCCTTGAAAATATTAAGTACTGTTTACAGCATAAAAACTTAATGTTATTGTTTACAAATAAATGTATAGTATTCTTATAAAAAAATTCGTCTACTCGCTAACGCGGTGACTCATGTCGCCAACGATTCTTACAGGCTCCGTTGCTTAAAAATAGTCTCAAGTGTAACTTTGTTAATAAGTTATTCACAAAACAAAAACATTATAATTTGCTTAAGCATAAAAAAGCGCATTAAGCTATAGCTTAATGCGATTTGAGTTAGATTTTTAAAATGATGGAGGAGTAGAAACCCATAGTATAGAAGCAATTTTGTTTGTATTATTTACAATATAATGCTCCTTATCTGGAGTAAAGTAGAAACTTTCTCCTTTTTTAATTTTGAACTTTTTATTACCTATATGAATTATTACAGAACCTTTTACTATATAACCGAATTCTTCTCCTTGATGAGGTCTGTCTATCACAGTTTTACCTCCTGGTTCTATATCAACTAAAATAGGTTCCATTTCATTCTTTTGAGAGTTTGGTATAAGCCAATGGATTGTATGTTTTAATTCATCATTAACAGATTCGTATATATCATCTTTTTTATAAACAATCTTCTCTTCTACAACTTCATTAAAAAATGCCTTTAGATCAGTTCCTAAGGCTTCTAGAATATCCATCAAGGTTGCTATAGATGGAGAGGTTAAGTCCCTTTCAATTTTAGATATAAAACCTTTTGTAAGGTCACATCTTTGAGCTAGTTCTTCTTGTGTTAATTGGTTTAATATCCTCAATCTATTAATTTTTGCTCCTATTTTCAAAATAATCACTCCTAAGTAAGGGAAAAAAGTTTTATCCAAAAGCTAAAAGTTCTAATGATTTATCCTTTTTGAGGTAAAATAGTAAGAAATTAACAACTTTTAGATTAGTTCAAATTGAATCAAGTTTTATTTTATGAATACATTATTTACTAGAAGTAAACTTTTTGTTTACAAATATTAAATATACAGCAAAATAAAAAAAAGTCAACAGATTTTATAAAAAAAGTATGTATTTTGTTTTTTAGGAAACAATATATGTATGAAAATTGTTGTTTATATATTCATCTTTTTGATATTTTTAGGAATTCTCATATTAAGTTCCCATGTAAAAATAAGCATACAATTAACTAAAAATGGACAAAATGATGAAATAACATTTAAAATGGAATGTTTATTTGGAATTATAAAGTATGAAAAAAAATATTCTCTTTTAGGTTTATCCTTCAATCAAAAGGGAGTAAGTGTAAAAGTTGAAAAAAACACTTCTAAGAAAGGAGAGTTAATTAATAATTTTAAAGAAAGGATTAGTAATAAAGAAATATTAAAGGATTTTGAAAATCTGAAAGGTTCAATTAAATATCTTTTGAAAAAAGCTGATGTTAGAAAAATGAATATAGATGTATATGTATCTAATGAAAATGTGTTTTTAAGTATATTTTTGTTTAATTTTGCAAATACAATATATAAATACATATACGATAAAGTAGATACTAATGATTTGAAATTAAATATAAAACCTGGTTTTAATGAAAATATATTTAAAATATATATGATAACAAATTTTAACTTAAGAATAATAAATTTTATGAAGCTTTTAAAGCATTATAGAATTTTCAAAACATATAAAGGCGGTGTATAATAATGTCAGAACAACAACAACATCCAATAGAAAATTTAATGAAAACTACTATGGAAAATATGAAAGAAATGATTGATGTCAACACTATAGTTGGAAATCCAGTTGAAACATCAAATGGATCAGTTTTAATACCTATATCAAAGGTTTCATTTGGATTTGCATCTGGAGGAGGAGAATACAACAAGGGATCTGATGCAAGAGAGGAAGAAGCAAATGATGCATATCCATTTGCTGGAGGAACTGGAGCAGGTATAACTGTTCAGCCAGTGGCTTTCATGGTAGTAGAAAAAGAAGAGACTAAGCTTATGTATGTAGATCAAAATGCAAATATGCTAGACAATATACTTAATAAAACACCTAAGCTTATGGAGAATATACAAGGTATGTTCTCTGGAAAAAGTAAAAGTAACAATCAATCTAAAAAACAAAATGAAAGTAAACAAGGAAATGAAGATTCTAAAAATAATAAAGAAGAAAATTAAAGCTGAAGGCAAAAACTTGCCTTCAGCTTTTCTAGTTGTAACCAAAACAAGCGAATGTAAATAAATTATATTAATGAGTATGGTTTAAAATGAATCAAAATAAAGTGAAACGTAATTTAGAATTTGTTAGTTATATTATACGAAAGGGGGATTGTTATGGGTAACAAAATATGCGTTGATGCAGGCAGTGAGTATTGCCCATGTCACTTAGCTAAAAGTGGGGATTGTATAAGTTGTTCTTTGCTATCAGGTAAAGATTTATGTGAATGTAATTTAAAAGGAATATGTATATACCAAAATTTCAAAAAAAATAATGAAAAAATAAGTGATGCTAGGGAAGGGATTTTGTGTAAGGTATTAAAAAAGAAAGAAATAGAAACTAATGTATACTTAATTAGTATAAGTATACCAAAATACTTGGCACATGAATTAATACATCCAGGATCATATATACTTTTAAAAGATAAAAAAAGAAAAGATGATATGTTTAATAGTCCTATTTCTGTAATGAATATAGATTTTAAAAACTATATATTAGACATAGTTATAGAAAGCTTAGGACCTAAAACAAAAGATTTATTAAATAGTGATACTGTCTTCATAAAAGGACCATATACTAATGGTATATTTGGAATTAAGTACTTTAAGAAATTAAAAAGTAAAAAGGTATTAATTTTAGCAAAAGGCCTATCAAGTGTAACTTTAGTAAATGCAGTTAATAATCTTTTGAAAAATAATAATGAAGTAAGAGTATTTTTTGATAATTCTGGCAAGAAAATTCAAGAAGTAGAAAAAATATTAAAAGAATCAAATATAGATATTAAGCACTTTGATTTTAAAAACAATGAAAACATAATAAGAAAAGAATTAAAAAAAGGTGTAGATATGGTATTTAGTGCAGGATCTAATCACTTTAATAAAAATACTATGAATATAGTTGATAGTATAGACACTACAATAAGCCTAGCTATAACTAATAATAATTTGATATGCTGCGGAGAGGGCATATGTGGTGCTTGTATTGTAAAAATTAAAGGTGAGAAAATGAAAACCTGTAAGACTCAAATAGAGCCAAGATTATATCTAAAGGAGGCTTTGAAATGAGAAAAGTTGTAGTTATAGGTGGAGGTTGGGCAGGATGTGCTGCCGCTATTAGTGCTAAAAAAGCAGGGGCCGATGTCATTTTAATAGAAAGAACCGATATGCTACTTGGACTTGGAAATGTCGGTGGTATTATGAGAAACAATGGAAGATATACAGCTACAGAAGAAAATATACTTTTAGGTGGTAGAGAGCTATTTGAACTTACTGATGAATATGCTAGACACAAAAACGTTAATTTCCCAGGACATAATCATGCAAGTTTATATGATGTGACACTTATAGAGAGCGCCGTTAGAAATAAATTAATTGATATGGGAATAAATATAATCTTTAAAACAAGGGTAATAGATGCATATGTTGAAAATAAAACTATTAAATATATAAAACTTGATAATGATACTAATATTATAGCAGATTCATTTGTAGAGACGACGGGGTCAACAGGACCTATGGGAAATTGTTTAAAGTATGGTAATGGATGTTCTATGTGTGTTTTAAGATGTCCTTCATTTGGTGGAAGAGTTAGCATTACTAAAAAATGTGGTGTAGAAGATATAATTGGAAAGAGAAAAAACGGAACCTATGGAGCTTTTAGTGGATCTATAAAGCTTAATAAAGAATCTTTAAGTGATGAAATAAGAGAAGAACTAAATAAAAATGGGGTTTGTATAGTACCACTACCTAAAGAAGAAATTAATGAAGAAAAATTAGATATAAAAGTATGTCAGCAGTACGCGTTAGATGCATTTGCTAAAAACCTAGTTTTACTTGATACAGGTCATGCAAAATTGATGGCTCCTTTTTATCCTCTAGAAAAACTTAGAAGAATAAAAGGATTTGAAAATGTAAAATTTGAAGATCCATATTCAGCTGGTATAGGAAACTCTATAAGATATTTATCTATTGCTCCAAGAGATAATAACTTGAAGGTAATAGGACTTAATAATTTGTTTGTTGCAGGTGAAAAATGTGGTCTTTATGTAGGTCATACTGAAGCGTCCCCCACCAAACTGCAATACATTCAATAAACTAGGAGGGGATCCTAATTTTTTTTTACCCCTCCCCAATAAATAAGCTGGATATCACCAGTTTCAAAATCCCAAATTATTTTATCGAGCAACATTGATATTAGAAATCTCTTATCTTCTACATTTGCATTATCTATTTCATCATTAAATCTATTTAGAGCCTTTAAAACCATATCTATGCTAAAAAAGTCATCATCCAATACTTGTTTATCTTTATTCATTTCACTTAGATCTTCTTTTAATTTAGATATTTCTCCGTTAAGTTTTTCGATTTCGGATATGATATAAGTAGATGCTGTACTTTCAGTATTCATAGATAACTGTTTAACTAAATTAGAAATACATAATTCTTTATCTGATATTTTTTTATCTATATTTTTTATTTCCACTGAATTATCATCGTTTGATATAGCATCTTTTAAAGCGTTGTATTCATGGATTAATACATCTTTATTTATTTCTTTTAGCTTATTAATAACTATATTTTCTACTTGTTCTCCATTTAAATTCTTGCTTTTACATCTAGTACCTCCAGAATCATTCTTCATGGTACAAGTATAATAAAAAGGTTTGGTGCTATCTTTTCTCTTTGTACCATAAATAACTCTCATGCCTGAACCACATTTACATTTAAGTACACCAGTAAGTATTGCTGTATGGCTAGTATCAGTTCGAGGGGCTTTAGATTTATTTTTTTGTAATAGTTTCTGAACTATCAGCCAATCTTTAGGCTCTATGATTCCTTTATGCTTACTTATAGCAGCTATCCATTTAGTTGTGTCTGTTCCTTTTTTATTTCTATGTTTAGAATAAGTTAAAATACCGCGTTTATTATCAGGAACACCTACAACAGTAACACCCATGTTTTGTAGATGATCTAATACGTCTTGATTAGCTTTAACATACACAGGATTTTTTAATATATCATTTATACTTTTTTTTGTTAAATTCCCACCATTTTTACCTTTCATGTTATTGCTTAGCATATATTTATGAACTTGAGATAAAGATTTCTTTTCTATATATTTATCAAATAGAAGCTTAACAGTTTTAAGCTCTTCTTCATTAGCAGAAAGTTTATGCATTTTCCTTTCTTTCATGTTTTCATCAAAATATAGTATTTGCTCACTATCATATCCA
Organism: Tepidibacter sp.; assembly: GCF_025210165.1. Taxonomy (GTDB): domain Bacteria; phylum Bacillota; class Clostridia; order Peptostreptococcales; family Peptostreptococcaceae; genus Tepidibacter_A. The sequence continues at coordinate 1,911 of NZ_JAOASI010000079.1, read as the reverse complement.
ATAGGAGCTTGTCCTCCGAGCCACCTGCCTGTTTTAGCAAGTTCATGCATATTATCTCTAATACGTTCGGATATAGTCTCTCTTTCGAGTTGAGCAAATACAGAGGCTATATACATCATAGCTCTACCCATAGGAGTAGACGTATCAAATTGTTCTCTAATAGATACAAAAGATATGCCTAAGTTTTGAAGTTCTTCAATAAGTACAGAAAAGTCAGCTATATTTCTACTTATACGGTCCAATCTATAACATATAAGAATATCAAACTTCTTTTCTTTAGCATCTTTAAGCATTTCTTGAAACTTAGGCCTATCTGTATTCTTACCAGAGAAACCTTCATCTTCATATACAAAAAAATCTTCTATTCCTATATTTTGAGCATGATTTATACACATTTGGACTTGATTTTCAATAGATTCACCTTTGCCAGTAAATTTAGATTTACGAGAATAAATTGCAGCTTTCATAATAAGCTCCTTTTTCATTTATTATAGTACATGGTATCTATTATATCATAAGGAACAAATTGTATTTAAGACTACTACAAAGCAATAGAAAAAAACAAGTGTTGCATTAACACTTGTTTTTTTCTTGCTTCAATTTTATAAATTCGATTATATCTTTATCCGTTCCATACACATATTTTAAATCTCTTTCTAAAAGCCAGTCAATGGATACGCCTAACGTATCGGCTATTTTGGTTATGGTAACTAATTCAGGATGTTTTCTGCATTGTTCTATGCTTTGATATGTTTTTAAGGGGATATTTAAAAATTCCGAAAAACTTTTTTGTGACATTTTAAGACTTTTTCTGATGAATTTCAAGCGATTTCCGATTATATTCTTCAATTTTCAACACACCTCTATTAACATTATAAATCAAAAAATACTCTTAGAGGATGTGTAAATATTGGTAAAATAGATTGTTTTACAATATTTTTTAAATTAAAAAGTACTCCTTCGGGAGTACTTAAAGCCAAGTGTTTGCAATGAATTGACAAGTTTTAGTTAGAGATGTATACTAAAATCGAAATAGCAAAAGGAAGAAAAAACCAAAAACTATAAATTTCTTAATGGGAGATTTTAAATTACCAATCGCTTGGTATTTTAAATTAATTATACCGAAAGGTATACACTTTCACAGAACATATGTTCTTGACTAGTGTAAGATAGTGTCATATAATGGCAATATAACATACAGAACATACGTTCTAAAAGGGTGCAGATTATTATTTCAAACAATCAAAAAGGGGAGATAGTTATGGAAATAAATAAGCATGAAAAGCAAAACAAATCAGATAAGAAAATAAAATTAGATATAAATTACATAGATGAAATTAAATTAGAAAAAGAGTTATGCATTAATGAAAATTACAGATTTAATTTATGATATAATAAAAGTATAATTATATAGAAAGGATGATACTATGGAAACTACATTAAATCTTATTTTGGAAAAATTAACTTCAATGGATGGTGAAATAAAAAAAATAAATACACGTCTTGATAATATGGAAATTGATATTAAAGATCTAAAGCAAGGACAACATGAAATTGAATCTAAACTAGACGTAGCATCTGATAAGCTTGATGATTTTGAATCTAAGAACGCTCAAAGGCATATAGAGATTATTGATAAGTTGAATGCTGATATTGAATTTATCAAACACAAAGAATTTAAAAATGAAGAAGATATTTTTAATTTAAAAAAGAATCTTCAAATTATCAAATAAAAAAATGACAACTATATCAAATGGTTGTCATTTTTTAATTGTATATATGAAAACCACCTGCTATGCGGGTGGTTCTAAAAAGCTTCCAGCGGTGAGTAGAAAAGAAAAAACTCCTTTGTTAGAATAGTATTTAGGTTTGCCGACCAAATACAAAACAAAGGAGAATGCCCAAATGGAC
>NZ_JAOASI010000078.1 GCF_025210165.1 Tepidibacter sp. | reverse complement strand
GTATTAGTCACAGCATCTGTTACCGTTGCTTCAGTTGTTTGACCTGTTGCTGTTAACACTTTAATTTCTGCATTATTATCTGATGCTAACGCAGCTTTTAATTCCGATACTATTGTTCCATTTGCTACTTTCATTGTATGATTATCATTCTTTACTTCTGTTACAACTGCATCTTTTCCTGTTGCAACTTTAATATCTGTATTATCACTTTCGACAACATCACTCGCATTTATCTCACTTGTTTCTACAACTTTATCTAATACATTATCGCTTCCATCTTTTAATGTATTTGCTGCTACTTTAATTTTATTTGTTGCTGTTGTTAATGCGTTTTTAAATGTCACTACTAATTTACTATTTGTAATTTCTACAGTATCATTAGCTCCTAATGCTACATAATTTGTTCCATCAGTTGCTATTGTTACTTGTGTTTTTAACTCTGTTCCTGCATCTGTCGCATCCACTACATTTTCATCAAATGTTAATGTTATTACTTTATGTGCGTCATCTATTGCTGCACTTTGATATACTGGTGTGGTATTATCTGCTACTGGTGTTGCTGATGCTTCTCCCCATGCTTTGATTTTATTACTATCGCTTTCATCTACCTTGATTACTTGCACAAATATTGCTGTTCCATTTGTTCCATTTATATCTGTTTTTACTGTAAACCTAGTCCATCCTGATAAATCGGTACTATCTAATGGTGGTTTATTTCCTGCATCTGTTGTCGATGTATTTTTGTAATAAAAATCAATTCCTGATTCTGGAGTCATTGGATCTAATACTACCTTACCATCTCCTGCTGTTACTTTTGGATTCACACTTCCTAGCACTGGTACTGCTGCTACTGTTGTAAATGTAGCAGTAGTTTTTGTGATTGCATTATCATATTCATCTTCTACTTGAGCTGCTATTTCTACATAGTATACTTGATTGTTATCTAAACTTTCATTTGGATTAATCGTTATTACTTTCTTAGATTCATCTATTGTTGCTGTAAATAATACATCTTGACCATTTGCGTCTGTCGTTTTAAGGTTAAGTATTCCTTTTAAGTCTCCATTTTCTAATGCAGTATTATTTAATTTTCTCACTTTTTCATTGAATGTTATCGTAATATTCCCATCTATTGCTACACCTGTTGCACTGTCTGCTGGTAAGAATGTTACTGTTGGTGCTGTATTATCACTATTACTTGAGCTAGAACCACCTGAACTAGAACCACTACCTGATGAATGTGTTTTACTTACAGAGCTAGCTTTTGATCCTTCTATCTTCTTAACCGAACCGCTTCCCTTTACTCTAGCTCCTTCCTCAGCATCTATTGTATTGATTTTAGTGCCACTAGCTACATATATATATGCATCTTTTGAATCATCTTTTATAGATACTTTAGATATCTCTCCTTTTTCTAAATAAAGGTCTGCATCTTTTACTTCTATGTCTACATCATCAAAGTCACCTTTTAATGTAACCTTGTGATCATCTTGAACAGATACATCATCAAATCCTGATTTAGTTAATTCGTCACTTCCTGATGTATCTTCTTCAAGTATTGCTCCTGATTTTAATGTAACTGTATCTACAGTTGTACTTCCTTGTGCAACTAATCTTACATCATCATCTTTTTTATCAACAACTACTTTTCCTAAATCACAATCTTCAAGATATATACTATTTTTTCCACCACCATATACATATGTAGTTCCTTTTACTCTAACATCTTCAAGATAGACTTCTCCGTCTCCTACATCTGATGATATAGTAAGATCTCCATCTATTGTTTTATTTTTTAGTTTTTCACCCTTATCATCTATTACTACATCATCATCTTTCTTTTTTGAATCTTTATCATAATCATAGTTATGTTTTCCACTTGAAGATATAGAATAGCCTGATCCTTCAAACTTTTTATAGATTACAGTTACTGCTTCAGCTCTAGTTATGTATTTTTCTGGTCCAAATGTTCCATCTGGATATCCACTCATATTTTTAGAGTCTACTAGTGCACCTACAGATTTTTTGCTCCAATTTGCAATCTTATCTGAATCCTTAAATTTATCAGCTACATATACCTTATCAGCATTTTGTTTGTTAAGTACCTTAGCCATAATTACAGCTACTTCTTGTCTTGTAATCTTATTGTTAGGTCTTATAGTATTATCTTCATATCCTGATATATACCCTTTTGCTTTTGCCTTTCTTAAATCATCATAATACCAGTCCTTTAATGATACATCTTTGTAGTCAACATCATAAACTAGCTTATAATTAAAAGCTTTGTTTATTAATGATATAAATTCTGCTCTTGTAATATAGTTATTTGGCTTAAATGTACCATCATTATAACCACTTACAATTCCTCTATTTACTAATGAATTAATTTGTTTTGCCGCCCAGTGATTGTTAACATCTGAAAAATTAGCAGCAAAAGAAATTCCCATAGATCCAACTACCATAGATGCCGTTACTATAATAGCCATAGCTCGTTTACTATTTCTCTTTAATAGTCCCATACTTCTCCTCCTAGTTTTGTATTTAGGTATTATTAACCTCTTGTACATAATTATACAATATAATCCATAAAATACATATATGTTTTTGTACCTAATTCACAAAAAATACCTTATAGTAAAAACTATTAAGGTATTAATGTATTCGTTACTCGTTATCTAAAACCATAATCTTTTGGAACATTGGACTAAGTGCACAAAGAAGAATTCCTGAGCCTATAGTTATTGCGGTTACAAGTCCAAATACTTGAAGTCCTCCCCAAGATTCAACAAAAGCTGCAGACATACCTGCTATATAATTACCAACACCAGTTGCAAATAACCATACTCCCATCATAACAGCAGCAATTTGCTTTGGAGCAAGCTTACTAACCATAGATAATCCAACAGGAGATAAGAACATTTCTCCAACTGTATGCATAGTATATGCACCAAATAACCATAATATATTTGCTTTTATTGCTATATCCGTTGAGTTTCCTCTTTGAAGAGCTGCTCCAGCCATAAGTCCAAATCCAATACCAAGAATAATTAATCCATAACCCATTTTAGTTGCTGTAGGAATATCTCCTTTTTCACGCTTAGATAACTTAACAAACCACATAGCAAATATAGGACCTAAAACCATACATAAGAATGGATTTATAGATTGGAACCAGCTTGTTGGAACCTCAAATCCACCTACATTTCTATTGATATAATCATTTGTATATATAGTTAAACTCGAACCTGCTTGTTCAAATGCAGCCCAGAAAACCACAACAAAGAAAGAAAGTGCACAAATTGCGAAAACTCTTTTCTTTTCATCCTTTGTTAAAGGTTGTTTTTGTGAATTATTTAAATCTTTAGCTTGTTTTTTAGATGCATCATATTTTCCAACATCACCAAGATATTTCTTACCCAATAAGATATATATTACAGTTCCAATTAACATACCTATAGATGCAGTCAGGAATCCATATCTATATCCATAACTTATAATTTCTGTTCCATTTGTTTCTGCAAACATTTTCTCTGCAACTGCGCCACATATAAGAGGAGCTAAAAAAGCACCCATATTTATAAATGTATAAAAAATAGAATATGCTCCATCTTTTCTAGGATCATTATTATCATAAAAATCCCCTACAATAGAAGTTATATTAGGCTTCCAAAGACCATTCCCCATTGCAAGAAAAAATAAAGCTCCGTATAACATAGTTTTTGTATTAGTAATAAACAACATGAAAGTTCCAATTGCTATAAGTATAGAACCTATAAAGAAAGTATTTCTCTTTCCCAAAAATGAATCTGCTATATATCCACCTAATAGCGGAATAAAATATGCACTCATAGTAAATGTTGAATAAATAGTAGCTGCTGTAACGGTATCAAGTCCAAGTCCACCCTTGATTGCAGTTGTTGTTAAAAACAACATTAATAGGCCTCTCATACCATAGTAATTAAATCTCTCAAATATTTGAAGCGTTGATACCAGCCAAAAACCTGCTGGATGACCTTTTTTCTTAATAACTGCTTCACTCATTGTTAAATCCCTCCTCATTATATAATTAGGATCAAACTAAACCTTAAAATTTCGTATTTCTATTAAATAATTGCATTATGATATGTGAAATATCAAGGAAAATTTTACCCTATATTTGAGATTATTTTATCATAAAAATAATCTTATAAGCAATGTAATTTTTCAATTATTGTAAATTTTAAAAAGAATTTGTAAATATATACATAAAATATGATATAGGTACAAATTCACCTCTATTTTAATAATATAAATTATATGACATAAATTTTTTCTCCTAAGGGGAGGGGAGTAATATGAAACCTATTGTTCAAATAAAAGACCTTTCTATGAATTACTATACATTAGAAGGTGAACTAAATGTTTTAAAGAATATTAATTTAACTTTAGAAGAAGGTAAAATTCTAGCACTTGTTGGTCCATCTGGTTGTGGTAAATCCACAATAATGAATATATTATCACGTCTCATAACTCCTACAAGAGGAGAAGTCGTTATTAATGGCAAGATAGGATATATGTTTCAACGAGATCATCTACTTGAATGGCGAACTATATTAGATAATATAAAAATAGGACTAGAGATACAAAAAAAATTAAATAATGAAGCCCTACAAAAGATAGAAAGACTGCTTAAGCTTTATGGAATTTGGGAATTTAGAAACAACTACCCAAAAGAGCTTTCAGGTGGTATGAGACAAAGAGTTGCCCTAATTAGAACTCTAGCTGTTAATCCAGACATACTGCTTTTAGATGAACCTTTTTCAGCACTTGATTATCAGACCAGACTTTTGGTTTGTAATGATATAGCTCAAATTATAAAGAATGAGAATAAAACTACTATAATGGTGACACATGATATTGCAGAAGCTGCCTTCCTTAAATGGCAAAGTTAATGGCAGACATACAATCTGCCATTAATTTTATTATTCTAAGGTTAAAGATATTTGTTCCTGTATAAACTCCAAGTTACTTATTTCAAGAGAATCTTTTCCTGTATCTTTAACAAATTCAACCTTATCCTTATTTCTAAATCTATCTGCTATAACCTTTGCTACATATATTCTATCAAATCTATTATATACAGAGCTTCCTCCTATACCCGAAAAACATATTAATTGAATTCCATATTTACTCGCAATATCAAACATAGGCTCGAGTAGATGCTCTGCATTAGTTTTAGCAAAAGGATTGTCCATAATTATAATTTTGCTATCTTCTATTATTCCTATTTCAGATTCTTTTCTTCTCATATAAGACATCAAGCTTGCTAATAATATGAACATTGATACAAATTTTTCTCCTCCTGAGTTTTGATTTAAAGCTTCCCCCCATCTTTTCTTTACCAATCTTCTTTTTTCTATTTTATTTATAAACACCTTTATTCTATTTATGTTGCCTATAAGTTTTCCTAATAATACTGATGTTTTAATCCTAGTATCTATAATTTCTCTATAGCTTCCATCTAATTGTACTACTTCTTCCACAATATTCTTTATAAAATCCTTTAACCCCTCTTCTTCAATTTCTTGTGGTATAACTATTTCTAACATTTTTTTTATTTTTCCATGAATTTTTATTGATGATTTTTTATCTATTTTTTTTATCTCGTCGTATATATTTTTTGAATACCTTAAAATCAGTTTGATAACCATGTCTTCTTCATTTTTTATATTTTCAAGATTTAATCTTTCTGTATCTCTCATTTTTTCTATTACTTCTACTAAGGATTCAAACTTTCCTCTTGCTTGTATCTTACTCTCTTCTTTTGTAAAATCAAGGAGCCTATCTTTTAACAAATCATATTTATCCCTATATTTCTCATAGGAACTTATAAAAAGATTTGAAATTTCTTTTTCAATTTTTTCATATACTTTATTAACAGCTTCATGCTCATTTAATAAATCATTTATTTGTTTTTTTAATGTTTCTATGTCTTCAAAATCAAACTTCTCATCTGTATTTTTCCATGTTATTCTTTTGAATTTCTCAATTTTATAGAATATGCTTTGTAATTTTTGAATTTTACTATCATATTCTTTTAAAATTTCTTTATATTCTTTTAAATCCTTTTTATATCTGTTTTCTCTTTCTTTAAAATTTATATCTTTAATTTCCTCAAGTGATAAAACTTCTTTGTATCCTGCCTTATTTAATTCTCTTTTTTTACCGTTTAATTCACCTTCTAGCCTTAATTTGCTATCTCTATTTTTTTGATGATTTTCTTTTAAATTATTTATTTCTTCAGTAGTATTTTTAATTTTTTCTTCTAAATCATTTTCAATACCTTCATCATATCTAACATTATAAAATTCGTCATTTAATTTGGCATTTTGTACTATTTTTTTTAATTTTCCTTCTTTGTCCTTTATATCATTTTGATAATTTTTTTCATCTTCTAAATCTCTTTTTTTATCGGCATCATATTTATCTAAACAAGCTTTAAGCTTTCCCTCTAGTGAATTCATATCTTCTTCTATAAATTCACCCTCTTTTATTTGACCTAGTTCCTCTTTTTTATTTATTATTAATTTTTTTTCATCTTCTGTTTTTCTAAGCTCTATATTATCATTTATTTTATTATCGCTTAAATTTTGTATATCATTTTCTATTTTTGAAAGCTCATCATTTTTTATTTTTAGTTGCTCATTAAAATCAATAATCTCTTCTTTATTTTCAATATACAGTTGATACTCATTTGAAAAATTTACAAATTCTCTTTTTTGAATTTTTAGATTCTCTAGTTTTTCTAAATTTGATTTTAAATTATTCTTTAAATTTTTAAGTTCTTTATTATACTCTTCTTTTAATATTTTTAACTCTTTTAATTTAATTTCTGTCTCCTCTATATTATTTTTTAGTACTTTTATTCCATAATTTAGATTTTCTTCCTCGTCTCCATTAAAAGAATAGTTAAGTATTAAAGATTTATATCCTTGGTTTATTTCTATAGCTTCTTTTATTTTATTTATTTCCTTATCTAAAATATTAATTTTATTTTCCCTATCTAAAATAAGCTTTTGTCTTTTATTATCATCTACTAAAAGCTTATTAAACGAAAGTATAAAATCTTGATTATTTATACTTAATAAACTATTTAAAATTTTTATTTCTTTTTTTTCATGAAGATTGTTTTTATCTATTATTGGTATTGGTAAAGAAGTAAATACCTCTATATCTTGACTCTTTAATACTTCATAATCCTTTTTACTCAGCACCAAGGAATAAGGTAGAAATGGATTTATATCTATAATTCTACATTTTTCTTGAAAATTTCCTTTATATTTCTTTAACCAACTCAGTCCATACTCAAATTCTATATCCCTATCCTCAAACTCTTTTTCTAAATCTTTAGGAAGATTTACCAAGCCTGTTTTATATTTTAGGATAATATCATATATTTCATTTCTTTCTTTAATTATTTTTTCTTTATTTTTTTCAAAATTGTTTATATCTTCTACTATTTTATTTATACAAGAATCTTTATGTTTTTTAACATTTCTTTCAAAATGCTTTATTTCTAATATATTTTCTATTTTCAAAGTTTCTTCTTTAAAATAATCTAAATCATTTTGAATTTGATTTAATTCAATCTTATATTCACTTAATTTTTCTATATTTTTTTCTTGTTTAACAATAGATTCATTTATATTATTATCCACGTTCTCTATATTCTTATTTAGTTCAGTTACTTCTTTTTCTGATTTTTTTTCTATTTTATCTAGATTTTTTTTATATTTATCTAATTCACTTTTATTGTATTTACCTGATATAGGGTTTCTTTGAATATTAAAATCCTCATAGTTATTTTTAAACATTTGTTCTTTATTTTCAAAGTCTTTAATATATTTTTCTCTAGAAGCTATATTACTTGAGATATTAATTAATTCTTTATTTATATTTCTTTTTTGACTTGACATATCTTCTATTTGCTTTTCTATTTTTTGAATATTTGTTTTTAATTGTTCTAATACATCAATTTTCTCTTTTATTTCATCATCATATATTTTATTAAGAGTAAATTTATAATTTTTTATATTTCTATTTATCTCATTATCATCTTTTTCATAATTTGCTAATCGTTCTTTTATACTGGATAGTTTTCTATTTAAAGCTTGTATTTTTTCATATATTTCAGCTGCTTTTTGTATATTCAACTCTTTATCATAGATTTCTCTTTGATTATTTTTTGAATCTATATCATTTTGAATACTTTCTAAAATAGTATTCAAATCACATATTTCTTTATCCAGAGTATGATACTCATAAGATAATTTTTCATAATTTAAAATTCTTAATTCTTCCTTTAATTCTAAAATGTAATTCTCAAAATCTTTTTTTTCTTTATTTTTATTTTTTATAAAATCATCTAATAAATTTGCTTGTGTTGCAAGATTATTTAATAATTTATTCTTTTTATTATCAACACTTGTTCCTTCTTCCATTTTTTCTTTTATCTTTGATGAGTCCTCTATAAATTCATCAAAGCATTTTACTTTTTCTATAGCCTCTTTACTTCCCTTATAGTTTTGTATGTATTTTACAAGATTTTCTCTTATAGCTTCTATTTGATTTGTTTCGCTATTTAATTTACTTTCAATCAAAGGAATAATCTCAGTTCTTATAAGTGCTTCATCCGTTTTGCATTTGTCAAAAAGGTTAGAAAGACCAGATTCATCATTATTAATTTTTTTGATAATATTTTCCCATTCCTTATGATTAACTTTATGTATTTCTAATTCATTAAAATACTCATTTTTCTTTGTGCTGTCATTAAAATTATAGACTTTAAAATTATTCTTTCTTCTGCTATAGTCTTTAGCTATTTTTTCTGCTTGAGAGAATTTTAATATTGTTCTATCTTCTATAAAAGGAATATCTATTATATCAAAAGAATCTGTTTTTTTATATTTATTCGTGAATGCTAGTATTCTTATTCTATTTTTATCATCTTCATTTTTTATATCTCTTTTTATTATCATTCCAACTAAAAATTTTTCTTTATTTTCTAATAATATCTCATGCATTATGTAAGTCGGAGTATTATTCGTAAAATAATCTTCAAATTTCCTGCCTGATAAATCTCTTTTTCTTTTTAAAAAAGGCTGCATAAAAAATTGTATTAATACCGTTTTTCCCACTCCATTTTCCATTGAAAACAAAGTATCCTTACCATTTCCATAGTCAAAAACCTCGTTATATATAGTTCTTTTCCCATCATTATAGTTAAGATTTATTATTCTTGTTTTACTTAATTTAGGCATTTAAACTTCACCTTCTTCTTGAATTTTCAAATTTATAATATTATTTATGTCCTGTATCCTATCATAATTTAAAAAGTAATTTGCAACTAATGTGTTAAACTTTTTAGTTGGCAGTATAGCTGTTTCATCTTGAATATTTATTAGTTTTTCTTTTTTTAAGAACGAGCAAACTTGATATATATACCATCTTCTAGTTCTAATCTTTGTCATATTATCTTCATTTAAAAGTGTAAACCAATGCTTTGAAATATCAGTTATGGCAAGTTTAGTTTCATAATCTAATGACTTATCTTCCACACTTGATAATAGTTCAAACCTTTCTGTAAGTTTTTCGTCTATCTCTCCAATTTCAATCATATCTCTTATCTGAGCATTCTTACCTTTTCCACTATAAAACTCTGTTATTAAATAAATAATAATATAACTAGCTAAAAAGAAATCTATATTCTTCATATCTGCTCTCCCAAATATCTCTCTTTTTAGCTCTGCTCTTTTATATCCCAAAAACTCATTTTCTACATTAGGTATTAAATATATGGTATTATCAAACTTTCTTATTTTAACTCCTACTTCATCTTCATAAGCTCTTAATATATCTTTTATCTTCTCAGTAGCATAAGATTCATATAATTCTTTATCATCATTTACTGTTAATTCTCCGTGTTCTTGAAGATAATTGTATATTTTTATTGAGTTTCTTATTTCATCTATCGTATACATGGTTCCTCCTTTATTCCATATGCATTATAAAATTTGGACATCTCACAGTTTCTATTGTAGTGAATTCAAAACTTTCTATATTTTTATCAATATGTACTCTCTCTTTTACTTCAACTATATCTATTTCATCACTTCTATAAAATTTCAATTTTTTTGGCATTCTGAATCTATACTTTTCATTTATTTCATTAACTAATAATTGCCTAAGATCAAGCTCTATTTCTTCATTAATATAACTTTCCTCGTATTCATTCATCATTTCCTCTATATCTATTTCTCCAAGTCTCAAAAACTCAATCACTATCTCTGATAGCTGTCTAACTGTTGGAACTAATTTTTTAAATTCTTCATCATTTTTATTAGAATAATAATCTGCCAATGCTCTAAAATCAGTATTTTTTTTATCAATAATAAATCCTAACATGCACGAAATTATTCCTTGATACTCTTCTTTTCTTCTTATCAAGTTATTTATTAATTCCTGTTCTTCCTTTATCTCATCTATTTCAACTTCGTCTTCCTCATCTTCTGATGAATATATTTTTTGTTCTTCAAATATTTTATTTATATTGAATTTCTTTTTTATCTTTGGTATAAAAAGTGGATTAAATATTTTATAAATATTATCAAGAGCCATAGCATCTTCTTCTATAGGCTTTAAAATATCCTCTTTTATATTTATCCTTTTATTGCTATAATAATAGCTAGCTTCTTCTAAAGCGTTTTTGTACTCATCTTTAAATTGAAAATGCTTACTTATAAGAGAACCTGATTTTTGACTTATTGAAATTAAAAGCTCCTTTATTCTTCCAAGCTGTCTTAAAGATTCTAAATTTTCATCTATAACTTTATCGTTGTTTGACATCAATCTTTCTTCTTCTAATATTACAACCTGCTTTAATTCTTCAAATCTATCATTTTGTTCCTTTAATACTTCAATATTTTTCAAAAAGTTATTTTGAAACTCTTCCTGATTTATAGAAAATATATTTTCTCTTGTTCTATATATAAAATTATTTATTACGCTTATTTGAGATCTAATAAGATTATTTAAATTTTCTATTGCAGTTAATCCTTGAGAGAAATTTTTTCTTTTTAAGCTCAGCTCTAATATCATTTGATTTATATCAATTTGCATTTTTTCATCAATCTCTAATGAACCCAGTAATAATCTATAGCCTTCCTGTGTAAGATAAAATGTACTCTTATTTTTATTATCCCTTGATGGCTTTTGCTGAAGAAGATGGTATTCATACACTACCCTTTCATCATTTGAATAATTTAAAGTGTTAAAAATAAATGGCTTTCCTTCATTTCTTAATACTCTATAAATTATAAATCTAGTAATTTCTCTAACCTCTTCCTCCTTTATATCCTTATCAAAATAATTTAAAATTATCTTATCTAAATAATTAGACATATTATCTAATGTACACTCTTCATCCTTTAATGATTTATCTAATACAAAACACATTAAAACATAAACAAGATTTATCTGCTCGTTAGTGCTAAATCCGTAATTTTTTAGCTGTCCTGTTACAGATATTTTGTTATCAATTAAAAATGAATAAGATAATTTCTCCATTCTCTTATGAAAATTATTCAAAAAATCATACACTTTCATTAGCTCCTATTCTTAAAATTTGATAATTTAATATTTCTTGAGGTATATATTCTCCTCTTTCTAAAATATTTTTTATATCAGCTTCAATATCTTTTAATTCATCATAGAAAATTCCTTTTATATTTTTATTTTGTTTATCCTTTGAAAAGTTTAAATCTATTTTTTTTGATTTTTTTACCATTTCCTTATAGGCTTGTCTAAATAACTCTATTTTAAACTTAGTTTCATATTTTTCTTTTAATCTTTCATATATTCCTATTCCTTCATAATCTATATCGCCCCAATAAATTAATTTATTGGGATTAAACAAGTATTTTTCAACAGTAAATTCGTACTCCTCTAAAGATTTTTCAATACATTTTCCTTGTCCATATATTATGGTAGAAAAAGACGCTCCTAAAAATGTATTTTGATTTTCTATCATAAGTTTTCTCAAAGTATACCAAGTATCTTTATTTTCAATAATCAATACATCTTGATTATTATCTTTATTTTTGGAAAAATAAACGAAGGGTTCTGGAGTTGTATATATATTTATGCTCTCTAGACTTATTCCTAGATTTTTTAGAATTCTTAGTCCTCCTTCATACTTTAAAAACTTTTCTTCAGAGAAGATATCATAGCTTCTTTCATTAATAGCCATTGGAATATCTAGTCTTTCACTATAATTTCTAAAGTAATTAGTCAATTTTTCTATATAACTTCTATCTTTTTTGTATTTATCAATATTAGACAAATAATAATCCTTGTTAAATGTAAAATAGAAACTATAATTAATTTCATCTATATATTTTGTATTATCTACACCTTTTGTTAATATTCTATATTTGTTAAACAAGGCTGGATTCATCCCATTTAATTTACTTGTCTTTACTTCTTTTAATTTACCACCTTGCGTCAAATCTTTAATAAAGTTTACTAATTCAATATAATCTTGAATTTTAAAATATTCTTGTATTTCATTTACTGATACTATTTTCTTCTTAAAATCATAAATATTTTTTATTTTAATCACCTACCATACTCGTTATAAAATTATTTTATCATAATATATTTTAATAAAGATATTATTTTCAACAAAAAAAATAACTGCTAATAGTAGTTATTAGCAGTCTCAAGTATATATTATTATTTATACATTCTATTCACTATAATTCACAAATAATACAAAAATTTCAACCTTACGACCTTTTGATCTTTTAAATTAATATTTTTTAATTACTTTTCAATTTTACTAATTTTATTGATTTATCTGTTCCTGAAGTTATTAAGATTTTCTCACCATCTACAGAACTATTAGAAACTTGATCTGTAATTGCTAAATTCAAATCACCAGATTTATTAAACACTTTTATACCATAATCTTCTTCTGCTAAAAGAGTACATATTAATCTATTGTTTTCTATTTTTATATTTCTTAAATTTTCCTTCAATACAAGTTTATCTTCTTTGTCTATAACTACCTTATAAAGTTTCATCCTTCCATCTTGCTCTGATACAGTATAATATACATTTCCATCTACTTCATAATATCCATCTTCATAACCTTCAAGTTTATTATCAGATAATTTTTTTTCATTTGTTCCATCTAGATTTGATACATATAAATATTTATCTTCATCTTTTACATAATAAATTTTATTACTTGCTATTTTAAAATTCTTAACTCCAAAATCTGTAATTTTTATAGTTTCATTTGTATCTAAATCTATTGTATAAATAAAATTTTGCTCACCATCTTTTATTGGATATGTAGATGCAAGTATATAAACATTATCATTTATAACAGTAGTACAACGATCAGGGCTATATCCATCTTGTATGTGCCATCCATATGTAAGGTTTTGATTTCCTATTCTTTTTCTTTTTTCTTTATCTATACCACCTTCTTTTGATTCAAGAAAAAGATTAGGTCCATTTAAAGGAGGTCCTTGATATATCTTAAGCGTACCCTTTGAAGTATTTTTAAAATCAAGATAACCACTCTCTTCTACTGTAGCTTTTCCATCATTATTTACCTTGCAATATACATCTTCCCCCATTACAGCTCCTCCAGAATGATAATAAAACCAGAGAGTTTTATCTATTTTATAAAATGTCAAACTATTATTAAAGCCATAGCTTGTATCTATTTCATAGGAATACACTAATTCTTTATTAGATATATTAGTATCCTTAACTCTATACACTTTATTTGTCTTATTTACAGTATCTACAGTCTCTACAAAATAATAATAACCATTAAATACCGCAACATCATTTTCACCTGCATATTTAGGAAGATTTACTGTTTTTACCTGTGGGTTATTAGATTTTATCATGAGTCCTTTTGATTTATCCCAATCATATTCCCATCCAAATGTATCATGTGCAAATTTCCATGTGAGTGGAAAATATGTTACATTGTTAAAACTTAAAAGAGGATATTCCTCTTTAGAATTATAGATTGCATTCCCATTTGCTGTAATCTTAAATGTAGGTATCGTTGCATTATAACTATTTCTATTTTTATGTTTTGTTTTATATGGTACATAAGATGATGTAACATTACTTTGAATAATTTTAAAACCTTCATCCTGTGTCCATTTTGTTTCTAATCCCAAAAGCCTGCAATCATACCATGTCATTGGAAAATATGTCATATCTTTATATAGCAAAAGTGGATATTCTCGATGTAAATTATCAATCTTATTTTCATTTATAGTAACATTAAATTTTGGTAATCTGACTTTTACACTTTGTTCAACAGCAAAACTATCTTCTCCAAATAGCATAAAGCTTATAGAAACTAACCATATAGTTACAAATGTAAAAAACTTCTTTCCCATACAAATGTCCCCCCCTTAGTTTTTTTAATTATTTATCATTATATCATGTACATTAGTTATATTTTTACATAGTATGAAACGAAATCAAAATAGTTGCAAGTGTAGCTTTTTCAATAAGTTATCCATAAAACCAAAAATGATATAGTTTCATATAGAATAAAAAATTAACTGCTATTAATAGTTATTAGCAGTCTCAAGTATATATTATCGTATATTATTTTTCAAACCAATAACTTAGAATCTCATCATCTACAAATCCATATTTTTTATATAGACTATACCCTATATTATTTGAGCTTATAACGATTAATTTTATATCTTCTACCTCAAATTGTTTCAATATATTAATTGACTTTTTCAAAAGTATTTTCCCAAATTTATTTCCTTGAAATTTAGGTAATATACCAATAGTATCAACCCATCCTATCCCTTCTTGTATATGAAGTTCATATATACCTACAGGCTCTTCATTAGAATATATTATGCCTACTATTAAACTTTTTTCATTTCTTTTCTTTAATAATTCTTTTATTTCTTTATCTGTCATCACTCCACAATTAGGAGAATTTCTAAATGATTCATTGTTAATAACTTTATATACATCTTTATTTTTATCACTTAGATTTTCAAAATTAATAGAATTATGAATTTCTATAGAATTTAATTTTTCACTACATTCTAACCTAAGAATAACAGCTTTATAAACTTCTCTAAAACCTATTTTTTTTACAGTTGACATTATGTGCTTAGAATTAGGTTTCAATCCTAACTTTATCTTATTAGGATTATATTTTTTTGCATATTCAATAGAGTATTTTAATAGTTTCTCGAAGTATTTTTGATTATTTTCATATATGTTAATACTTGCAAAAAATATTTCTCCATTTTCTTTAATATCCTTGCTAATAACCCCTATAGTACCCTTTATCTCTTCTTTATCCCATAATGTAAAATAACTCTTTCCATTATCAAATAATACTCCACTATAATTTGATAGCATTTCTTCATAAGTATTAAAATAAAAATTGAACCCAAACTCTTTTATAAAGCAATACAATTTTTTTCTTTGTTCTTTTGATAACTCTCTAAATGAATAAATCACACTATCGAACCTCCATGCACTTGTATCCTTTTCTATATTTTACCATAAATAAAGATCATGGTAAAACCATGACCTAGATATAGTAATAAAAATCCCACAAACAAATCCTAAATCTATTATTGGATTTGCTCTATTAAAACTTATCCTATATTCATCTAAAACTATCTTTCTAACCAAGTTATAAAGTTCATTATTATTTTCTAAATTTTTTATCAAATCATCAAATAAAGTATTTTTCTCTCTCAATATATACTTTACTGATTTTTGAATAATATATTTATCCCAAGTACTATCAGGTTAACCTAATTGATTTTGCCATTAGCTTTATAATTCTATTACTAAACGTCTTTTCATCTTTAAAGGTTTCACTTCCGATTCCTTCAAAGCTACAAATTAATACCAAATATTTTGATTTTAATTTATTTTTTAGTAAGTATATAAGTAGTTGTTTTGCCGTATTGTCTTGGTCTATTTATTACAAAATAGTTACCTTTATCTATAATATTCTCTATATTATCAAGCTTATCTTTTATATCTACCATATAATGCATTGATGGTATGCATGTTCCTGTTGTATTAAATGCTTTTTTCAAATTATCACCACCAAACGATTAAAAGTCCACTTTTTTGTTCATACATTAATTTTTTAATGATTTTACTTTTTGTATGCTTAATCCTGTTTTCAATGCTATAGTTTCTACATCTAAAATATCTAATAAACTTTTAGCAATTTTTATTTTTTCTTGTTCTCTCCCTTCTTCTCTTCCTTCTTCCTTAGCACTATTTATCATGTTTTCTCTTTCATGCAGTGATTTTTCTCTAGCTTTATATAACTCAATAGTTTTTTTATCACTACTTAGATATTCTAATCTTTCTTCTGCTCTTTTTATATCTTCATCCATATCCATCAACTCCTTTAAAGTTTCTTCTGATATGTCTTTGTTAAAAAAAGTTAACCATCTCTGAAGCTTATCTTCTTTTAAATTTTTCTCATCTAATTCATTGAATTTAGGTACTTCAATAAAATGTATCTCAACTAAATCAGTTAACATATAATCTTTCTCTTCGTCTTCCCATAAATGAAATTTAGAATGAAATTTGTTTAATGATAGATATTCAAAATCCAGTATATTTATAGTAATTACTTTACATAACTTTCTATAGTCTTCACCTTTTCTAATACCTTCATTGAACAATCTTCCCCAGTAAAATAAAGTCCTTTTATCCATATTTCTTTGATCTGTAAGTTGAACTTCTATATTTATTTGTGTTCCATCTTCTGTTCTTGCTCTTACATCTAAAATACCTGTTTTATCTTCCATCATTTCTTTTGTTAATTCTTTATTTTCTATTATTTCTAATGATACTAATCTATCTTTATCTTTTCTATCTAATACTGCATTTAAAAATGCAATTAAATTATGCTTAGCTTCATTTTCTCCAAATAGTTTTTTAAAGATAAAATCATTTAAGGGCTTTAGTCTATCCACTTTATCACTCCTCTCTTTATCTATATTATATCTCACTTTTAAGTATATTTTCATTATCTTTTGGTGTATATTTATATAAAATCATATTAGTTAAATGACACGCTAAATGTTTCTATATTGAATTTTGTAAATACATATGAACTTTACATCCATTTTTTGCCTTGATATATATGTTGAAGAAGCTATATCAATGGCAAACAAAATAGCCGTTCTTTCAAAACGCCCAGCCACAATAAAAAATATACACGATATAAAACTTACAGTAGAAGGAACTAAAACACCGCTTTCATCAAGAGAAGCTCCTGAGTTTAAATATTATTTCAATACAATATGGAAGGAGCTTGATATAGATGAAAAAGACAAACTGCTCTAGTGAATACACAGCTTATTTAAAATCAGTTAAATCAAACAAGAGAAAAATAATACTTTATCAGATATTAGTACTCGTACTATTTGTACTAATTTGGGAAATGGCTGCTCATTTAAATGTTATAGATGTATTTTTAACCAGTAAGCCATCTGATATATTCAAGCTATTCATAAAATATTCTTCAAACGGAGAAATATTTAAGCATGTGGGAATATCAGTATACGAAACTATTTTAGGATTTATCCTTGGAACTTTAGGTGGGATAATAATAGCTATAATGCTCTGCTGGAACAAAACCTTAGCTAAAATACTAGACCCATTTTTAGTTGTTTTAAATGCTCTTCCAAAGACAGCTCTTGCTCCTATACTTATAATATGGGCTGGAGCTGGAATCACTGGTATAGTAGTTATTGCACTTACTATATCAATAGTAGTTACAATACTTTCAGCTTATAACTATTTTATTACTGTTGAAGAAGAAAAAATTAAAATGCTAAAAAGCTTCGGTGCAACTAAATATCAAATACTTACAAAGCTTATTCTTCCTTCTAATATAGGCAATATTATAAATATAGTTAAGATAAATATAGGTATGTCATGGGTTGGAGTTATAGT
>NZ_JAOASI010000077.1 GCF_025210165.1 Tepidibacter sp. | reverse complement strand
TAATTCGTATCTTGCATGTAATGTTCTTGTTATAGCTGCTGTTAATGTTGTTTTACCGTGGTCAACGTGTCCTATTGTTCCAATGTTAACATGCGGCTTATTTCTTTCAAATTTAGCTTTTGCCATTTTAAATTCCTCCTTATATTAAAGTAGGGATGTTTACACCCCTACCATTTATTTATATTATTTTCCTTCTGATATCTTCTTAGCAACAGATGCTGGAACTTGCTCGTAGTGATCAAATATCATTGTATATGTCGCACGACCTTGAGACATAGATCTTAAAGTCGTAGAATATCCAAACATTTCTGAAAGCGGAACATATGCATTTATTACTTGAGCACCTGATCTTGCTTCCATTCCTTCTATTCTACCACGTCTAGAGTTTAAGTCACCCATTACATCTCCCATGTAATCTTCTGGAGTTACTACTTCTACTTTGAAGTATGGCTCAAGAAGAACTGAGTTTGATTTTTTCATAGCTTCTTTAAATGCCATAGAAGCAGCAACCTTGAAGGCCATCTCAGATGAATCGACATCATGGTAAGAACCATCATATAATTCAACTTCAACGTCAACAACAGGATATCCTGCAACTATTCCGGCTTCCATAGCACCTTGGATACCAGAATCAACTGGTCCAATATATTCTTTAGGGATTGCTCCCCCTACTACCTTATTAGTAAACTTATAACCTTCGCCTGGCTCAGTAGGTCTAACTCTAATCTTAACATGACCATACTGACCTCTACCACCAGATTGCTTAGAGTACTTATTATCAATATCAACTTCTTGAGTAATAGTTTCTCTGTATGCAACTTGTGGAGCTCCAACGTTAGCTTCTACTTTGAATTCTCTTAAAAGTCTATCAACTATTATCTCAAGGTGAAGCTCACCCATACCAGATATTATAGTTTGTCCTGTTTCTTCATCAGTACGAACTCTGAATGTTGGATCCTCTTCAGCAAGTCTTTGAAGAGCTATACCCATTTTTTCTTGAGCTGCTTTAGATTGTGGCTCTATCGCAACAGAAATAACAGGCTCAGGGAATTCCATTGATTCAAGAATAATCGGATGATTTGGATCACATAAAGTATCTCCAGTAGTAGTATCTTTAAGTCCAACAGCTGCAGCTATATCTCCAGCATAAACTTGAGCTATTTCTTCTCTTGAGTTAGCATGCATTTGTAATATACGTCCAATTCTCTCTTTCTTATTCTTAGTTGAGTTGATTACATAAGAACCAGCTGATAATACACCAGAATAAACTCTGAAGAAACCAAGTTTTCCAATAAATGGATCTGCCATTATTTTGAATGCTAATGCTGAGAATGGTTCTTCATCAGAAGATGGTCTAGATTCTTCCTCTCCATCTGGATTCATACCAGTTATAGCTGGTACTTCAAGTGGAGATGGCATATAATCTATAACTGCATCTAATAATAACTGTACACCTTTATTCTTGTAAGCAGTACCACAGAATACTGGATTTACTTCACAAGCGATAACAGCTTTTCTTAAAGCAGCTTTTAACTCTTCATTAGATATTTCTTCACCTTCTAAATATCTCATCATTAATTCTTCATCTGTTTCAGCAATAGTTTCAACTAATTTTTCTCTGTATTCTTCTGCTTGATCTTTTAAGTCATCAGGAATTTCTGTTGTTTCCATTTCTTGACCTAAATCATCTTTGTATATTCTTGCATTCATTTCAACAAGATCAACAATTCCTCTGAATTGATCTTCATTACCTATTGGTACTTGAGCTGCAACTGCATTAGCTCCTAATCTATCCTTCATCATTTCTACAACGTTGAAGAAATCAGCACCTGTTCTATCCATCTTGTTTACAAATGCAATTCTTGGTACTCCATAAGTATCAGCTTGTCTCCATACATTTTCTGATTGAGGTTCAACCCCACCCTTTGCACAGAAAACTGCAACTGATCCATCAAGAACACGAAGAGATCTCTCAACCTCAACAGTGAAGTCTACGTGTCCAGGAGTATCTATAATATTTATTCTATTTCCATTCCATTGACAAGTTGTAGCAGCAGAAGTAATTGTTATACCTCTTTCCTTTTCCTGCTCCATCCAGTCCATTTGAGAAGCTCCTTCATGAGTTTCTCCTATCTTACGAGTAACACCAGTATAGAACAGGATTCTCTCAGTAGTAGTAGTTTTTCCTGCATCTATATGAGCCATTATACCTATATTTCTAGTTTTTTCTAAAGAAAATTGTCTAGCCACAGGTATCCTCCTTTCTGATATGAACTTTATCAGTTTTTATATATTTTACCATCTATAATGAGCAAATGCTTTATTAGCTTCTGCCATCTTATGAGTATCTTCTTTTTTCTTAACTGATGCACCTGTGTTATTAGCAGCATCCATTATTTCTTTAGCTAGTTTTTCTACTGTTCCCTTTTCTCCACGGGCTCTAGTATACTTAACTAACCATCTAAGACCTAAAGTTTGTCTTCTTTCTGGTCTTACCTCTATTGGTACTTGGTAGTTAGCTCCTCCAACACGTCTAGCTTTAACCTCAAGTACTGGCATTATGTTATTCATAGCTTTCTCGAAAACTTCTAATGCCTCTTCTCCAGTTCTTTCCTTTATAAGTTCAAAAGCTCCGTACACAATATTTTGTGACTTCCCTTTTTTACCATCTAACATTAAATTGTTTATTAATTTAGTAACAACCTTACTTCCGTATATTGGATCAGGTAAAATTTCTCTCTTTGGAACATTACCTTTTCTTGGCATTGTACTTCCCTCCTTAATCTTTTTAGATCATCGGTACTCGACAAACTTATCATTTGCCGTGATGCCGTAAATATTTATATATATTTAAAGCACCGAACGATTTTTCAAATTATCTTTATTAATTACTTCTTAACTTTAGGCTTCTTAGTACCATACTTAGATCTTGATTGACCTCTGTTTTCCACACCAGCAGTATCTAAAGTACCTCTTAGTATGTGGTATCTAACCCCTGGTAAATCCTTAACTCTTCCACCTCTTATAAGAACAACACTATGCTCTTGTAAGTTGTGTCCTTCTCCTGGGATATAAGCAGTAACTTCTATTCCATTAGTTAATCTAACTCTGGCAATCTTTCTTAACGCTGAGTTAGGCTTTTTAGGAGTTACAGTCTTAACAGAAGTACAAACTCCTCTTTTTTGTGGCGAACTAGTATTTGTAGATTTTTTGTTTAATGAATTGAAACCTTTTTGTAACGCTGGAGCAGTAGATTTCTTTTCCATTGCTTTTCTTCCTTTACGAACTAACTGACTTATTGTTGGCATCGTTCGCACCTCCTTCCAATATTTTAGTTAACGGCCAACTATTTCAAAACAGCAACCACGGCAGCACCTACTTGTATATTGCAAATTCTGCCTAGTTCCTCCATGAAATCAACATAGATTATTTCTACGTTATTTTGTTTTGATAATTCTTCCACATGTTTTGTAACATGCTTTTCTGCGTCTTGTGCTATGAAAACTAATTTAGCCTTGTTTTCTTTTAAGGCTCTGCTTGCTTGTTTGGTGCCTATTACTTTTTTTTCATTTTTCAAGCTTTGTAAATCCATTAAAGTTTCCTCCTTATTAAATACTCAAAAGATTAAAGTGTAATCTGATAAATATTCAAAAGTCCACTTTCTTAAATTTGCACACTTTAACATTTTAACACTATATACTGTTTAATGTCAATATATCTTTGTAAAACGTCGTTGTAATTTTATTTATCATATAACTTACAATTCTTTTCTTCGTCCTGTAGACGAAGAAAAGAATTGTAATGTTTTAGCTTAATTGAAATTCAATCATATTGTATAGCATATCAATTAATTTTTATTTTATTCTTCCACTTTTTCAATCGCTATATTCTTGTATCTTTTCATTCCTGTTCCTGCAGGTATTAATTTACCTATAATTACATTTTCTTTAAGACCTATTAAATTATCTTCTTTTCCTTTTATAGCAGCTTCTGTTAATACTCTTGTTGTTTCTTGGAATGAGGCAGCTGATAAGAATGATTCTGTAGCAAGAGATGCTTTAGTTATTCCTAATAAAACTCTCTTTGAAACTGCTGGTCTTAATTCATTTGCAATTGTCTTTTCGTTTTCAGAATTAAATTCAAGTATATCTACAAGTCCTCCTGGAAGTAAATCAGTATCTCCAGGATCATCTATTTTAACTTTAGATAGCATTTGTCTAACGATAACCTCAACGTGTTTATCGTTGATATCAACACCTTGCATTCTATATACCCTTTGAACCTCTTTAACTATATAGTCTTGAACTCCAAGAACTCCTTTAACTCTTAGTATATCATGTGGGTTTATAGACCCTTCAGTTATAGGATCTCCAGCTTCTAGGAATTGTCCTTGTTTAACTTTGATTCTTGATCCATAAGGTATAGTATAAACCTTTGATTCTCCAGATTCATCAATTATATTAACTTCTTTTTTCTTTCCTGTTTCATCAAGCTGAACAGTACCTGCAATTTCTGTTATTATTGCAAGTCCCTTAGGTTTTCTAGCCTCAAATAGCTCCTCAACCCTCGGGAGACCTTGTGTGATGTCTCCTCCTGCAACCCCTCCTGTATGGAAAGTACGCATTGTAAGCTGTGTACCAGGCTCACCTATAGATTGAGCAGCTATTATACCTACTGCCTCACCTATATTTACCTCTTTACCAGTAGCAAGGTTTCGTCCGTAACACTTAGAGCAAACTCCATGAGAAGTTTTACAATTAAGTACAGATCTTATTTTTACTTTTTCAAGTCCTGCATCTATTATTTTCTGTGCATCATCTTCATCTATTCTAGTATCAGCTGCAACTAGAACTTCATTAGTTTTAGGATCTACTATTTCTTCAAGAGTATATCTTCCAACTATTCTATCGTATAGTTCTTCTATTACTTCATTTCCATCTTTAAATGCTGATACAAAAACGCCTTCTTGCGTTCCGCAATCAACTTCTCTAACTATAACATCTTGACTGACATCAACAAGTCTTCTAGTTAGGTATCCTGAATCGGCTGTACGAAGTGCTGTATCTGCTAGTCCTTTTCTGGCACCATGCGAAGATGTGAAGTACTCAAGTACAGTAAGACCTTCACGGAAGTTAGACTTAACTGGTATCTCTACCGTTTTACCAGATGCATTGGCCATAAGACCACGCATTCCTCCAAGCTGTCTTATTTGGTTTTTACTACCTCTGGCTCCTGAATGCGCCATTATAAATACATTATTTAAACGACCCAAACTATTCATAAGAGCATCTGTAACTTCTTCAGTAGTATTAGTCCAAGTTTCTATAACTTTTTCTTCTCTTTCTTCGTTTGATATAAGACCTCTTCTATAAGCTCTTTCATATTTTTCTACTTTTTCTTCAGCAGCTGATATTAACTGTGGTTTTTCATCAGGTATTATCATATCAGCAACCGCGATACTTACTGCTCCTCTTGTTGAGAATCTAAATCCTAAATTCTTTATATCATCAAGCATTATAGCTGTAATAGTATTTCCATGCTTTCTAAAGCATTTATCTATAATTTTTCCTAGTTGCTTTTTATCAACTAAGAAGTCTACTTCTAATGAATGAGCTTCCTTACTTCTGTCTACGAATCCTAAGTCTTGAGGTATATTTTCATTGAATATAAATCTACCTACAGTACTTTCTACTAATACAGATCTATTTCCTTCTAATTTCTTTCTTACTTTAACCTTAGCATGAAGTCCAACTGCTCCAGTTTGATATGCAAGAAGCATTTCATTATAATCTTTAAATATGCTTCCTTCTCCTTTTTCACCCTCAACTTCTATAGTTAAATAATAACTTCCAAGTACCATATCCTGAGTTGGTGTAGTTATAGGAGCTCCATCTTTAGGTGCTAATATATTATTAGGAGACAGCATTAAGAATCTTGCCTCAGCTTGTGCTTCAACAGATAAAGGTACGTGAACCGCCATTTGATCTCCATCAAAATCCGCATTATAAGCTGAACAAACTAAAGGATGTAATTTTATTGCTTTACCTTCAACTAAAGTTGGTTCAAATGCTTGTATTCCTAGTCTATGAAGAGTAGGGGCACGGTTTAATAGTACTGGATGTCCTTTTATTACCTCTTCTAAAACATCCCATACTTCCGATTTCACTTTTTCTACCATTCTCTTTGCACTCTTTATATTGTGAGCATATCCCTTTGATACAAGTTCATTCATTACAAAAGGTTTAAATAATTCTAAAGCCATTTTCTTAGGAAGACCACATTGATAGAATTTAAGCTCTGGCCCTACCACGATAACAGAACGTCCCGAATAGTCAACACGCTTACCAAGAAGGTTTTGACGGAAACGTCCTTGCTTTCCTTTTAACATATCAGATAAAGATTTTAATGGTCTATTTCCAGGTCCAGTTACTGGTCTACCTCTTCTACCATTATCTATAAGAGCATCTACTGCTTCTTGAAGCATTCTTTTTTCATTTCTAACTATTATATCAGGTGCTCCTAATTCTAATAATCTCTTTAATCTGTTGTTTCTATTTATAACTCTTCTGTATAAGTCATTTAAATCTGAAGTTGCAAATCTTCCTCCATCTAGTTGAACCATAGGTCTTAAATCAGGAGGTATTACAGGTATTACATCAAGTATCATCCAATCTGATTTATTATCAGATTTTTTGAAAGCTTCTACAACTTCCATTCTTCTTATAGTTCTGACTCTTTTTTGTCCTGTACTGTCTTTTAGTTTTGCTTTTAATTCTTTTGATAGAGATTCTAAATCAAGTTTAACTAAAAGCTCTTTTACAGCTTCAGCTCCCATTCCTGCTTTAAATGTATTTCCATACTTATCTTGAGCATCTCTATACTCTTTTTCTGTTAAAAGTTGTTTTTCTGTTAATCCAGTTTCACCCGGATCTATAACTATATACGATGCGAAATACAGAACTTTTTCAAGCGATCTTGGTGACATGTCAAGTAATAGTCCCATTCTACTTGGAATTCCTTTGAAGTACCATATATGAGATACAGGAGCTGCAAGCTCTATATGCCCCATTCTTTCACGTCTAACTTTAGACTTAGTTACTTCAACTCCACATCTATCACATACAACCCCTTTGTATCTAACTCGTCTGTATTTTCCACAATGACATTCCCAGTCTTTAGTTGGACCAAATATTCTCTCACAGAATAATCCATCTTTTTCTGGTTTTAAAGTACGATAATTTATAGTTTCTGGCTTTTTTACTTCTCCTTTTGACCATTGTCTTATCTTTTCAGGAGATGCTAAAGCTATTTTTATTGACTCAAAATTATTTAATTCAAACAAGGAGTTCTCTCCCTTCTTTTTTTGAGATTTAAAGTAATCAACTCTACCCTTTTTATAATACCTTAATGCTAGTTTGTTAAAACTAGCATTAAGCATTTTTTATATTAAAAATCAAAATCTTCTTCTACTTGGTTTAAATCATCTTCTAATAAAGATTCATCAAAATCCATTTCAAAATCTTCATCAATTTCTTCTACAACAGTTTCTAGTTCTTCTGTATCTTGTTCATCAGAAACTATTGATTCAAAATTCTCACCAATTTCATCTTCTTCTACAGAATCTTTTACTTCTATTTCATGATCTTCTTCTGTTAATACCTTTACATCCAGGCATAAACTTTGAAGTTCCTTTATTAAAACTTTGAATGATTCAGGAATTCCTGGTTCAGGAATATTTTCACCCTTAACAATAGCCTCATATGTTCTTACACGTCCTATTACATCATCTGATTTTACTGTTAATATTTCTTGTAATGTATGAGATGCACCATAAGCTTCAAGAGCCCAAACCTCCATCTCTCCAAATCTTTGTCCTCCAAATTGTGCTTTACCACCAAGAGGCTGTTGAGTAACTAAAGAATAAGGACCTGTGCTTCTAGCATGTAGTTTATCATCAACTAAGTGATGTAATTTAAGCATATACATGTATCCAACAGTTACCCTATTGTCAAATGCTTCTCCTGTTCTTCCATCGCATAATCTAAGCTTTCCATCTTCAGGATAATTAGCTTCTTTTAGAGCTTCTCTTATATCTTCCTCTTTTGCTCCATCAAATACAGATGTAGCAACATGCCATCCTAGAGATTTTGCTGCAAGACCTAAGTGAATTTCTAGAACCTGTCCGATGTTCATACGAGATGGAACTCCTAGTGGATTTAAAACTATCTCTACTGGTGTACCATCTTCCATAAATGGCATATCTTCTTCAGGTAAAATCCTAGATATAACCCCTTTATTTCCATGACGTCCAGCCATCTTATCCCCTACATTTATCTTTCTCTTCTTAGCTATATAACATCTTACAAGTTCATTTACTCCTGGAGGTAATTCATCTCCATTCTCTCTTGTAAACACCTTAACATCTACTATTATTCCCGACTCACCATGAGGGACTTTTAAAGAAGTATCTCTAACTTCTCTAGCTTTTTCTCCGAATATAGCACGAAGAAGTCTTTCTTCTGCTGTAAGTTCAGTTTCTCCTTTAGGAGTTACCTTACCTACTAGTATATCTCCAGACTCTACTTCTGCACCTATTCTGATTATTCCTCTATCGTCTAGGTTTTTAATAGCATCTTCTCCAACATTAGGTATATCTCTTGTTATTTCTTCTGGTCCAAGCTTAGTATCTCTTGCTTCTGCTTCGTATTCTTCTATATGGATAGTAGATAGTCTATCTTCTTTTACTAATCTTTCATTTATAAGAATAGCATCCTCATAGTTATAACCTTCCCAAGTCATGAATGCTATAAGACAGTTTCTACCTAATGCGATTTCTCCCATATCTGTAGATGGTCCATCAGCTATAACATCACCTTTTTCAATCTTATCTCCTTTATTTACTATAGGAGTCTGATTTATACATGTTCCTTGGTTTGAACGCTTAAATTTAAGCATATTATATCTATCTTTATTTCCATCTTCTCTTTTTATAACGATTTCATCTGCACTTAATTTGTCAACAGTTCCAGAGTTTTTAGCTACAACAACTGCTCCAGAATCTTTAGCTGCTCTATACTCTATTCCAGTTCCTATAACAGGAGACTCTCTTCTAACTAAAGGAACAGCCTGACGTTGCATGTTCGATCCCATAAGCGCACGGTTGGCATCATCATTTTCAAGGAAAGGAATCATTGCTGTTGCAACAGAAACAACCTGTTTTGGAGATATATCCATATAATCAACTAGATTATATGGTACAACCTCAACAGTACCGTTAGTCGTTCTTGATGTAACTCTTTTATTTACAAATCTTCCTTCAGCATCAAGCGGTTCATTAGCTTGAGCTCTTATATATATATCTTCTTCATCTGCAGTTAAATAATGTATCTCATTCGTTACTATTCCAGTTTCTTTATCAACTTTTCTGTAGCTTGCTTCAATAAATCCATATTCATTTATCTTAGCATAAGTACCAAGCGAGTTGATAAGTCCGATATTTGGACCCTCTGGAGTCTCTATAGGGCACATTCTTCCATAGTGAGAATGGTGAACGTCACGAACCTCAAATCCCGCTCTTTCTCTTGAAAGACCACCAGGTCCAAGTGCCGACAACCTTCTCTTATGTGTAAGCTCTGATAATGGATTTGTTTGATCCATAAACTGAGATAACTGAGAACTTCCAAAGAATTCTTTTATAGCAGCAGCAACTGGTCTTATATTGATTAACGCTTGAGGAGTTGCAACTTCTATATCTTGTATTGTCATTCTTTCTTTAATAACTCTTTCCATTCTAGAAAGACCTATTCTGAATTGATTTTGAAGTAATTCTCCAACCGACCTAACTCTTCTATTTCCTAAATGGTCTATATCATCTATATTCCCTATTTGATGGAATAAGTTGAATTCATAGTTTATAGAAGCTATAATATCATCTAATATTATATGTTTAGGTATTAACTTTCTTATATTATCCTTTATAGCATCCTTTATTTCTTCTTCACTACTGTATGTATCTAATATTTCTTTCAATGTAGGGTAGTGAACTTTTTCTTTTATTCTTAAATCACTTAAATCAAATGATATGTGTTCTTTTATATCTACAAAGTTATTTCCTATAACTTTAACTTCTTTATCTTCATCAGAATAAACTTTAACTACATTTA
Organism: Tepidibacter sp.; assembly: GCF_025210165.1. Classification (GTDB taxonomy): domain Bacteria; phylum Bacillota; class Clostridia; order Peptostreptococcales; family Peptostreptococcaceae; genus Tepidibacter_A. The sequence continues at coordinate 4,896 of NZ_JAOASI010000077.1, read as the reverse complement.
TTCCTGAATTTTGTATAGATTTAGCTTGTTCTATAGATATTTTTTCTCCTTCTTTTACAAAAACTTCTCCAGTTTCTGTATTAACTATATCTTGTACAGAGATTTTATTTATGATTCTATACGCTAAAGCTAGTTTCTTATTAAATTTATATCTTCCTACTTTAGCTAAATCATATCTTTTAGCATCAAAAAATAGTGAATTTAATAAAGAAGAAGCACTCTCAACTGTAGGAGGTTCTCCTGGTCTTAATTTTTTATATATTTCAATAAGACCTTCTTCTACTGTTTTAGTATTATCTTTTTCAAGTGTTGCGTATAATCTCTCATCTTCACCTAAAAGTTCTAGTATTTCTGTATCCGTTCCAAAACCTAAAGCTCTTAATAATACAGTTACAGGTTGTTTTCTAGTTCTATCAACTCTAACAGATACTATATCATTAGAATCAGTTTCATACTCTAACCAAGCTCCTCTGTTAGGTATAACAGTAGATGAAATCAGTCTCTTTCCTGATTTATCTCTCTCTTGGCTGAAATATACCCCAGGAGATCTAACAAGCTGACTTACTATTACCCTTTCGGCTCCATTTATTATGAATGTACCTTTTTCAGTCATCAATGGGAAATCCCCCATGAAAACTTCTTGTTCCTTAACTTCTCCCGTTTCCTTATTTATAAGTCTAACCTTGACTTTTAACGGTGCTGAATAAGTAACATCTCTTTCTTTACATTCTTCCACTTCATATTTAGGTTTTTCATCTAGGGAATAATCTACAAACTCTAAGATAAGATTACCTGTGTAATCTTCTATAGGCGAAATATCTTCAAAAACTTCTTTAAGTCCTTCTTCTAAAAACCAATCATAGGAATCTAATTGAATTTCTATAAGGTTAGGAAGTTTTGCAACTTCATTAATTTTAGAAAAGCTCATTCTTGTTCTTCTACCTATTGTGACAGGATGTGGCATTCCATTTTCACCTCTCATAATAAAAATAAAACTTACAAACAAATTTTTTTCCATTCCAATGCATTCAATAATGTTATCATATTTTTGTCAATAGGTCAAGACGATTTTATTGAAAATAGAAAATTAAAATAAAATCTTTAATTTTCTATATGTACCATTATTTTCTATTGTATCCATTTAGAGTTTATTTATAAATGTTTTATAAGTCTATTTTTTAATTTTTTAAAACGTAAAAAAAGGTGCCCAATAGGCACCCTTTTTCCTAAAGTAAATTATTTTACTTCTACTTTAGCTCCCGCAGCTTCTAATTTTTCTTTGATTTGCTCAGCTTCTTCTTTTGAAGCTCCTTCTTTAACAGCTTTTGGAGCTCCATCTACTACAGCCTTAGCTTCTTTTAATCCAAGTCCAGTTATTTCTCTAACTGCTTTGATAACTCCTACTTTTGAAGATCCAGCTTCAACTAATACTACGTCAAACTCAGTTTTTTCAGCTTCAGCAGCTCCACCAGCAGCTCCAGCCATCATTACTGGTGCAGAAGCAGATACTCCAAACTTTTCTTCTGCAGCTTTAACTAATTCATTTAATTCTAAAACTTTCATATTTTCTATAGCTTCTAAAATTTGCTCTATAGTCATTTTTAAGCACCTCCGATATTTTATTAAACGTTAATTTATTAAGCTTCTTGTCCTTCTTGTTTCTTGATTAAAGCATCTATTAAGTATGCAAAGTTTGAAACTGGAGCTTTTAAGCTGCCAAGTAATTTTGCAATAAGAACTTCTCTTGAAGGAATCTTAGCAAATTCTTCAATTTGTTCTTTTCCATAGAATTCACCTTCAACTATACCCATTTTAAGTTCTAGTTTTGGATGATCTTTCATGAAATCACTTATAACTCTAGCTGGAGCAACTGGATCTTCATATCCAAAAGCTATTGCATTTGGTCCAACTAATGTTTCATCATTTAAATCATTGATTCCAACTTGCTTAGCTGCTCTTCTAACAAGAGTATTCTTGTAAACTTTGTATTCTACGTCAGCTTCTCTGAACTTCTTTCTAAGTTCTGTAACTTCTTCCACTGTTAATCCTCTATAATCAACAATCACAGTTGACGAAGACTTTTCTAATTTTTCAGCTATTTCTGAAACAACTTGTCCTTTTAATTCCATTATTTTAGACATCTAGGTCTCCACCTCCTTCGTCTATTTATATATTTCACCGCACATTATAAAAGCCTTTGTATGTAGACATACAAAGGCTTTATTCTCTAAATTAACAAATTTATAGAAAACCTCGGTAGGTAAAATTAAGCTATAAAGCACCTACTGTCTACGGTAAAACATTTATTTTTTTCAACTTTTTAAGTATAAAACATTTATTCATCTATGTCAAGAGTTTTTTATATTATTCTGTAACTCTAGCTGGATTTACTTTAACTCCAGGCCCCATAGTAGATGCTACTGTAACAGATCTTAAGTATTGTCCTTTAGCAGCAGATGGCTTAGCCTTTATAATAGCTTCCATTAAAGCTGCAAAGTTTTCTACTAATTTTTCTTTTCCAAATGAAACTTTTCCAACTGTTACATGAATTATATTAGTTTTATCTAATCTATATTCAACTTTACCAGCTTTTATTTCATCTATTGCTTTAGCAACATCAAATGTAACTGTTCCAGATTTAGGATTTGGCATTAATCCTTTTGGTCCAAGTACTCTACCTAATCTTCCTACAACACCCATCATATCAGGAGTTGCAACAACTACATCAAAATCGAACCAGTTTTCACCTTGAATTTTAGATACTAAATCTTCAGCTCCAACAAAATCTGCTCCTGCCGCTTCTGCTTCTTTAGCTTTTTCACCCTTAGCGAAAACTAAAACTTTCTTAGTTTTACCAGTTCCGTGTGGAAGAACTACAGCACCTCTTACTTGTTGGTCTGCATGTCTTGAATCTACACCTAATTTAATGTGAGCTTCAACAGTCTCATCAAATTTTGCTTTAGCTGCTTCAACTGTTAATCCTAATGCTTCAGATGCATCATATAATGTGTTCTTGTCAACTAATTTACTAGCTTCTAAGTAATTTTTTCCTTTTTTAGCCATTTCAATTTACCTCCTTGTGGTTTATAGCGGTAATTTTACCTCCCACTTCTTTTAAAAAATATTAGTCTTCTACAACAATACCCATACTTCTAGCAGTTCCAGCTATCATACTCATAGCAGCTTCAACTGTAGCAGCATTTAAATCAGGCATTTTCATTTCAGCTATTTCTCTTACTTTATCCTTAGATATAGTAGCAACCTTTGTCTTGTTAGGTTCTCCAGAAGCTGATTCTAAGCCAACAGCTTTCTTAAGTAATACTGCAGCTGGTGGAGTTTTTGTTATAAACGTAAAAGATCTATCTTGATAAACTGTTATAACAACCGGAATTATTAATCCAGCTTTATCTGCAGTTTTAGCATTAAATTCTTTACAGAATCCCATTATGTTAACACCATGTTGTCCTAATGCTGGTCCTACTGGTGGGGCTGGAGTAGCTTTTCCTGCAGGTATTTGTAATTTTATTTGTCCTATAACTTTTTTAGCCATTTTAGTACACCTCCTTGATAGGTTTGTTTCTTTAGATTATATTTTTTCTATTTGATCGAATTCCAGTTCAACTGGAGTTTCTCTACCAAACATTGATATTAATACTTTTACAACTTCTTTTTCTAGATTTATTTCTTCAATATTTCCCATGAATCCCTCAAATGGTCCATACTTAACTGTTATAGCTTCTCCAACTTCAAAATCTATTTCTAAAGTTGTTTTTTCAACACCCATAGACTTAACTTCTTCTTCTGATAAAGGAACCGGTTTAGATCCAGGACCTACGAATCCAGTTACTCCTTTAGTGTTTCTAACTATATACCAAGATTCATCAGTAATGATCATTTTAACCAAAACATATCCTGGAAATATTTTTCTTTGTCTAGACTTCGTCTTACCATTTTTAGTCTCTACTATTTCCTCAGTAGGAACAGCTAAATCTAAGATAAAATCTTCCATACCTCTAGTTTGAACTGCTTTTTCAATAGTAGCTTTTACTTTATTTTCGTGACCTGAGTAGGTATGTACAACATACCATCTAGCTTGTTCCAGTTCTGACATATTATCTTTAACTGCCATCCACCTAAAATCAGATGGCACTGACCTCCTTTACGGAATTATCTATTTAGCATAAGCTTCAACAAGAATCCTATACCAGAATCAACCGCCCATACTAATCCAGTCATTAAAAGACATGTCGTTAGAACTACTCCAGTATATTTAGTTAGCTCTTTTTTGTTTGGCCAATGAACTTTTTTAAGTTCTCCTTTAGTTTCTTTCAAGAATCTACCTATGCTTTTAGTATTTTCTTTATTCGAATTTATATTAGTTTGGGCCGACATTCCCATGTCACATCCTTTATAAACTATTTTGTTTCCTTGTGAGCAGTATGTGTTTTACAGAATCTACAATATTTTTTTAATTCTATTCTGTCTGGATTATTTTTCTTGTTCTTAGTTGTATTGTAATTTCTTTGTTTACAATCAGTACATGCTAAAGTTACCTTAACTCTCATTTGACACACCTCCTAATTTGTCATGTCCATATCTTAAAGCAATCTATGTATTTTTACACATAGATTGCTGGTATTATAAGTATTACCTTATAAAAGGTATCATATTTTTATAGTTATGTCAATTATTTTTAATAATATACTATTATATTTTTCCTCAATTCATTTGGAAAAAAATAGAGAAGTAAGATATCCTTCTCTATAATTTTTATTATTCTGTTTTTTTATTATTCTGTTATAGAAGCAACTACTCCTGCTCCTACTGTTCTTCCACCCTCACGGATAGCGAATCTTAATCCCTCTTCCATTGCTATTGGAGCGATTAATTCAACTT
>NZ_JAOASI010000076.1 GCF_025210165.1 Tepidibacter sp. | reverse complement strand
TGCAAGGCTTTAGGAGTTAAAAGCAATTAACACCGAGTACGCACCGCTTGCACGATACGCAGGGTATCCTGTTATAAATCTATACTTCTATACATATTTGTATAGTTTTGTTTAAATTTGTTGTAACAGTTTTGTTACCCAATAGGGATAACCACCAATTTTACTATCCCATAATAAGGTATTTACCTTTTCACCTTTAATCTTAACAACTGGCTTCATTGAACTATTAATAATATCTTGATATTTCATCAATTTCTCTGGTAAATTATACTTCATAATCTTTTCTCCTCGTATCATTTTATTTTGGTTTAGTATGTTTTTTAAGTATTCTTCTCTTTCATGTTCATTTAAGCTTGCGAATTACTCATTAAAGGTATAGAAACAATCATGTGAACTATAGTTATTCAAATTTCTGATATAATCTTGAACACTTGGATTTTTTAACTGGAATTTTGTGTTATCTATAATGTAATTAAGCACCTGCCCTGAAAAGTACCATTCCAAATCATTCTTTGTTACAAATTCATTTTACGTAATCATCACAAACACAGCTTTATTTTCCTTTGCCATTTTATAATAAAACTCATATAGATTTTCATAACAACATTTCAAATCATCTTTAATCTCATCTTCTTCATCATCAAAATCCCAAATATCTGGGTAGATATCATTATCAGAAAACTTCTGCATATCAAAGTCATTCTCAAGTGCCAGATGAATATCAATGTTCTTTAATTTCTTCGCAATCTGCCTTACAGAATTTTTATCATTTACTGCAATAGACACAAAATCCTCACCCTCGGTGATGGTATCTTTGCCTATAATTGCCATACTTACGATGTTTTTTTCCTGTATCTCTATAGCCGAAGTGCCAACTAATAGAAAATGTAGTGCGTCCCACATTTTATCAATATTTACACCAACAGAATAATCACCTTCCTCTGAAGCGTAAACGATTTCAGCTAAATCAGCATCGCTTTTTAACTTTATAATATCCTCATTTGCAATCCCAATATAGTTTGCACAAATTCCCATTTTGTTTTATCTTCCTTTCTTTAATTAATAAATATTTTATTACTATTTTGCTGTGACAAATAATTTCTTGCTGTCATAATCATAATCAACTCTTATTGGAGTTCCTTTAGATTCAGCAACCCACCCACAACTATGACTTGCTCAATTACATGACGAATTATAACTGGCGTTATTAAGTTTAATTTAAGTTGTGATATATAAAGAAACTCAACCAAATAACTACCCATATCTAATATCACGATTAGTTAGCTCTATGCTATCAAGTAGAAATTATCCATAACCATTTCTAGTTTATTTATTATGTTTGTTGATGGAAAGAACCAATTATCTTACAATCTGTACAGATATTCATATATATTGTTCCTTCAATGTCTTCTAATATTGTATCCCAATGTATTTGAGAAAGATATTTCATTTTTTCGCCACAGACAGGACAATCAAGATATTTAAAATCTTGTGCAAAATCAGCAAAGCCACCTATAGTATTAATTCCACCATATACACCATAATATGAATGAACCTCTTCCCCAAGAGAATATTTATTGCTAACTATTCCTTCAAGTTCATCTAATTCTATATAACAATTTTCACCATTTTTATAATCTCCAATTAGATGACTCTCTCCATTAAGGACATACTTAGAATACATATCTTCAAAACCAACACAATTAACACAAACAGTAGCACTTACGGTTCCATCAATACCAAGATATTTAAGTCTATCATCGCTACCATCAATTGTTATAATATCTACTAAGGGTAACCCACATATAGGGCACAGATCCTTTCTAATTTGTCCAATTTTTACTGGTGCTTTTTTACTATCACCCTTGATTAAAGTATAACACTTATCAAAAACCAGTTTTATTACATTACCATCTTCATCAAATGTAAATCCTCCACCTTCTGCATAACTCTGTGTACCAACATATAGTAATTTTCTCCAAGGCATAGGTTCTTTGTGCCACTTATAAAACTGCTTTTTAACAACATCATCTCCTATAACCGAAAGACATAATAAAACGTTATCAACTATCGTTTTGTCATATTTTTGATTAGATAATAGTTCTATAAGTCCATCCCTAACATTCTCGTCAGCGTCTACATAAAGTTCCTCTGGCCAATAGTTTTTAGTATCAAATGCTACTTTTGCAATCCTTTTGGTATTAATCCTTCGTATTGTAAATAAAGACATAAATGCATCATAGTCTAAACTGTCATTTTCTATATCTTTTATTATTTCATTAACTTTTTTATCAACTTCATCATTTGACAGATTTTTTATTATATTACGCTCTTCTTCTACTCTACAATCATTGCATAACCTTTCAAAAGATTTGTTTTTTCTACATTTTTCACACGATATTTGTTCATTCATTCTTATTTCCATCTCCTATTTTTATCCTTTTTAATATTTTCAGTTTCTTTAAGAAATTTTATAATAAGATCCCTTCGAAACATCTCCCAGCCTTTATTTTACTTCTTTCTCTTAATATTAATATACAATAGCAAACTTCTACTGTATCTATTAGTCTTTCTAAATCACTCATTAAAGGTATAGAAACAATCATGTGAACTATAGTTATTCAAATTTCTGATATAATCTTGAACACTTGGATTTTTCAACTGGAATTTTGTGTTATCTATAATGTAATTAAGCACCTGCCCTGAAAAGTACCATTCCAAATCCTTCTTAATTACAAATTTAGGATATATCTCTTCATCTGTTTCATCATCAATATCAACTACTTCATCTAAATAAACAATAGTCTGTAAATCAAAAAAATCTGTGTTCTTTTCAACATATAAATCATATTCTTCTAATATCTTAAACTCAATAACAACAAGTTGCTCAATCTTTAAAGGCTTCCTAATAAATTTACTCATAATATGCAAACATTCCTTTTAAAATTACTTGATATTATTCTCTATCTGCAAGTACATATCTTCATGAAAAAAAATTGCGTTCACATCATATTTATTATATTCCATTATCATTACCTTCTTTCACTCTTTACTAATATAGGGATTTTCTTTTGTTCCTTGTCCAGATAAGCTTTGGAGTGATGATACATAAATGTATAAAGCAGGAACTACACCTAAGCTATCTGTACTGACCCCTGCATCAGTGATAAAACCATAACCACCCATATCACGTACAGTAGCACCGCAAGACGTTGATGGTGTTCGAAACCAATACCAATCTGTCTCCCCATCTATTCTCTCATTATAAAATTGATTCTTATTAAGTGCTTCTTGGGTCATAGTCTTCTTATAATCATACTCTCTATCGTGAACATAATCTGTTAATTCTTGTATAGATAATAAAAATACTTTATCCTTTAAGTTCTCATAAAAAGCTATATCATAATTAGTCATTGCTTCCTTTGGATCACCATACTCATATTTATGTAGTTCTCTTCCACCATCTGCATTTTCTTTATCCATCTCTGCTAATAAAACCTTATGATTCACTTGTTTAATACTTCTTTTCTCTTTACTAGTAAAACCGAATAAAAATCCTGCTCCATCAAATGCTTTATAACTTATAATGTATTCTGACCACAATAGTAAATCACCGTCATCATCTTTATTGATGATTCTCCATATTATAGGTTCTTCATTATAAGTTCCAAAAAGTATGTAGTCCCCAATATTAATAGCTTTTTCCATTAATCAACTTTTCTCCTCATATAATTTTATATTGCATATAACTTCTTTGACTTAATCTGGCTTAGGTCTTTTAATATCATCTACTTCTCTTGTTTCAATGCCAAATTTGCATTCATAGCACCAAATAGGCTTTGAAAATGTTACTACGCTCCAAACAAACTTTTCTCATTAATAAATAAACGCATATACTTATAACTAATTTCACCTTCTGCATATGCTTCCGATGTATTGCCACTCCAGAATTGACGACCAGCATTATAGCTCAACATATATTGTTCCCATGAAGTAAAATGTTCACAGTATTTATCATAAGTGCTTAAAATATATTCCCATGCTTCTTTTTCTTTTAAAAATCCTGCTATAAAGCCTATTGATGCTAAGAACTGTCCTCTACAAATATCAAAAGCCCTACCACCACATTTTCTCAGATCATATTTATAAGTATTAATAACAATCAACTGATTTTTAACCATTTCATCATTAATACTGTTAATATAGTCAGGAATCTCTTCTTCATCCATTCCTAGTAACATTTCTTGATACTCCATATACTCTAAAGAATGACCATTAGCATTTGACATTATATCAATTTGTTCAATTAACTCTACACGTTTTCTTATCCCCCAATGATCACTTAACATAAATCTGGCCTCTTCTTGGTCTACATGATATATTCTGATACTCAGCTTTTCTTCTCTTCCTGTTATCCACATAGGTGCAAATAAAGCTAGGGCACTTTCTTTTCTATCTTTCATCGTTAACATCTCTTCACTCCTCTATATACATTTTCTACTGCTTAAACCTATTAAAAATTCTTCCAAATAGCCCTACCTTCTCTTCTCTCTGTTCTCTTCTTTTTTCTTCTCGCTCTTTTCGTCCTTCTGAAATATAATCTAATAAATCCTCTACTTCATCGGCATCATAATCTTCACGCGCAGCGCGGTGGGCATATTCCTCAGCAGTATGATATTCACCTAATTTATAGTAACAGTATCCTGCATAGAGTAAGGCTTCTGCAAAGTTACCACCTTGATAATCATACTTATTTAAGTAGAAAATAGTCTCCAAGCATTCATGGTATCTGCGTGTAAAATATAAGCTCTTTATTTTGCCTAAAAGATAATTATTTCTTAAACCTTCTGTCTTTTCTATAGCCAAATCATAATAAGGCAAGCTTTCCTCATATTGGTCATTCAACTTCAGAATACTTCCCACTAGATAATAGTTGTGTCCGTAGTCCTTATTTAAGGCTATACTCTTTTCAAAAATAGCAATAACATCAGAACCATGTTCTATTAACTCATCCACCGAATAGGCATCATAATAAGCTCGTCCCAACATATGATAGGGCATATAGGCATTTAGACCTTCTTTTTCATAAGCCTTAATTGCTTTTTCTATATACTGTTTCCTTAACTGAAAATGTTCTGGGAAAACTTTTCCTGTTAGCTTTGCTAAATCTAGGCTTTCCTCCGCACTTAAAGTACTGCTTATCTCTTTAAGTACTTTAAAGGCATTTTCATACTGCTCTTTTACTTTGTAGCATCTTGCAAGGAGTTTCTTTTCTTCTGATGTTAATATAGACTTTTTTAATAAGTCTATTTGTATCAAATCATAGGCCTTTTGATAACAACTAAGTACATTAAAATCGTGAGGCTGTATTTTTAGAACCTCATTAAATCTCCTAATCGCTTCTTCATACTTACCCCTATAAAAATCACATAAGGCAAGCCCTTTTACACACTGGACATTGCTATTATAAATCCTAGTACCTTTTAAAAACATATCATAGGCACGCTCAAACTCGCCACTATCTATGGCTAAATATCCTTCATTTAGCATTTTTGTCAATTCACTCATTTTAACTGCTCCAATCTTCACATCTATACTTGATGCTTCTTTTTATCTTATTAAAAATCATAATGTGTTAATTCCTGTAGGAAGTTTTTCTATTTGATTTTGTCTATCCCATCTTCCTTTAATAGATAGCCTTCAATTCTATCTACTTCATTACAAATGGATTTTAAAATAGTGTCCCCGAACTAATATTCTTACTACCATCATCTTCTTTATATTCACTATAAAACTTAGGCTCACGATTTGCACTTGTATAGAATCTTGTTAATAGTTCTATAGCACCATTACCATATAATTTTATTCCTAGTTTTTCGGCTACATACCTTTGCTTTTTTATTAAGTCAATATTATCCTCTTTCATAGCTGTCATTAATTTTTCAAAGGCTCCCTTTGCAAAGCTAGAAAGTACAGCATTGTTTATATACATCTCTTTTCTAACATAGTCCTGCCAATAGGGACAGTTTATTATAAACTCGAAAAACTCATCTATACTATCAGATATTCGACCTGTTTGCCCTTCGCTTCCCCAATATCCAATAGAACCATCATCAAGTAGAATATACTCACTTCCATCTCCACATATACCAAATGTTTTACCTGCTATATTATATGTCAGATGTCCATCTGCATCATCTGGCTCTTTGAAATCATCTAAAATTTCAAAATCAAATATAGTCAAGAGACACTCTGATAATTTCTTGTTTTCTTTTATAATATTTAACATGTATTAAAAACCTCTCTTTGATATACAAATCTATGCTTTATTTAGTTAAGATAATTTCACAATTATGTTATTTCTAAAAAAAGCCATCTTATATATGAATTAATCTCAATCAAAATACAATCTTCTTTTTCCACATTTTAGACATCTAAATAAGTACCCTTGTAAGCTACCATTATTTCTCATATAATTTTTTATATCCTCGGTAGTATATCCAAAATTCTCAATATCCTCTTTTAATTCATTAATAAAATCTTTGATATCTTCATAACCAACGTATCCAATAAAAGCACAATAGTCATCACAATGGCTAAGCCAGTATTCTTGTTGCCAACCACAATATCCTGGTGTTCTATATATTAATTCATCTAATAATTTTACATCACTTACCTCATCACAACTTAAATCATCTTGAAAAACACCATCATATTCTTCTGCTGCTTTCCCATTTTTTATACACCACGGACATATATCTTCCACATCAGAAGTACTATAAAATGGACCTACATATACATAGTCAACTTCTTTACCACATACTTCACATTTGGCTTTTGATTCCTTAATAGTACCTGTTTTAATTGGATTTGGATGATACTTAAATTTTGGTAATTCTCTCTTTTTATTCATCGTAATTAATACCATTCCTTTCATATATTTAGTCTAGTTCCGCACGGCTAAATAAATCCAAAATTAACGTTTTATTTTCACACGCATTCTTGAAACAAAGGATGAAATCACGCAAAGCCATCTTATCCTCTGAATAAGCTACAAACATACTGCCTTCTGGATCCATTTTGATAGTATTTTTTAAATCTGGTCGACACTCATCTAAAAAAACTTGTGCCAAACTTTCCCAGTCATATCCACCGCCCTCAAAACCTTCATTAGCACGTGTATCAAAAACATCTTGAAGATATTCACCTACATTTAAACAAACAGAAGCTGTGCTACTATGCTCTACCCAAAAAAAAGGTTTAATAATATTATCTATTTCTTTAGTATCCATTCATTATTCCTCCTCATAAGCTAGTCTAATATCTATAAATTCCACAATCATCTGACAAATTGACCCAGCTTTATCATATCCCCAGTAGACTGGATATGTTCCATCACCAAAACCTGACCTAAAAATAGGCATATGATAATCTGTCTCTGGTATTTTCCAATTAATCCAGTCTCCACCACTGCATTGGTATTTAGGACTTATTTTATAACTCTTTTCAAACAAATCAGCAAAATAATCAAGGTATAGATTTCCGCATTCCTCTTCGTGTTCTTTATGCCATTTTTCAAAAAAGTCACAATAAGCCTTATGTACAGTTTTGTCACAAATACAAGCAAGTCCTGCATCTACATTAAAGCCATAGTAATCATCTTCTTCTAAGTTATCTAAATCTTCATAGCCAATAAGTGCTTCTTCAAATCGTACTGCTTTCTCTTCTGTAAAACGCATTCTAGCAGTTGCATATCTTCCACATTCGTCTTTAGTTGGTTTCACTACACACAGCTCAACTAAAAATTTTCCTTTAGGTACTGTTTGAAAATACGTCTTTTCGTGTGGACTTGCTAGGAAGCACAGCGGATCACGCACTAGGAGTTCACCTGATGGGACAGAACCGTATCCTATATTGAGTATATCTATTTCTCTACCAGCAATATTAGACGATGTATAATATTCATTAAAATCCACTGGAGAACTTAATTTCTCCCTTTTCAGTTCCCAGTTAGATAGCCATTCTTTTGTTACGCTCATTAAAATCCTCCTTCATCTAGGTTCATTACTTTCCATACTATGGAGTCATCATCATAGAATATCTCCATTATCTATCATATGGAATGCTATCTGCACTTGTGGATATAATATAATCGTTTCATCATTATCCGTTATATCCACACTAGTGAAATATTTTTTGTTGCTTTGTTCTACTTTAGTTGACCTTGTATATTCTATAACTCTTTTATCATTTGTAACAAGAACTCCATATTCATTTTCTTCCTCATCTTCAATAAATGATACTAATACTATTTTGTTAATACAAAAGCCACTATTAATCAATATATTTTTTATGTCATTATATTCTTCATCGTTCAATAAAAGGCTTGTTAATTCAACTATTTGTTGCTCAAATAAATTCATTTTAGTAACTCCTAGTATAATAAATTTAAAACTCTTCCATACACTCACAATATCGCTCACTGATTTTATCGTTATTTAAGATTCTAAAATTCTCTACAGTCATCTCACTTTCAGTTGATGAAACCATAAATATAAAGTTTTCCTTATCTTGATTAATTGAGTCTTTCGCTTTATTCATTGATTTTATGCATGTTCCTATAAACTTGTCACAAAATTCGTCATAATTTTTCTCAAAAACCAATTCATTACTATATAATTCAGATCTAAAACTTAATATTAATCTATACGCCACTTGAAACAAATTAAAATCCAAATCCCAAAACTTCCATGAATCAAACAAAAACAGTTCTTCACCATCCACATTATCAATTGAGTCAAATGCTGTAAAAATGGGGAATATAGTCATTGCACCGTCATCAGTCCCAATGGCTATCCCATTAATATCTGGATGTATATTTAGAGCCTCTTTAATACACATATTTAAAGCAATCTCTACCTCATATTCTAGTAACTTATAATCAAACTGCGATTCATCAAAATGCCATAATCTTATTAGTTCATATCCATCTTCCTCTACATCACTTTTTATCTTATCCAATTCATTACACAGATCGCTCCAGTTATTATAATTTATAATCTCTGTTCTCCCCCAAGTACTATATAGACCTGTTGTGTAATGAATCTGATTATTAATAACAATAATTTCTTTAAAGTAAAATTCACCTTCATTTTCCTTAGAATATATAAACCAATTATTCTTTTCCATAAAACGCCTCCTAATTTTATCGTAATTATCTACAGATTTTAACTTGCCATGCTTTACAAGTATCTTCCAAGCAAGTTACAGAAAAAGCAAACCTTCCAATTATTAATACAGGTTCAAATAAAACCTTCATACATAACCTCCTAAGCAGATTACCAATAATTACCAGCTACCCTTCAATCTGCACACTGGTAAATCCATTCTTTAAATCACCCTCAATGACAATAACATGTCCCAAAAACATATCACCATCGTTGTACCAAAGTGTATATCTACTTTCATCATGTAATTCTAAAATTAATAAACTCATTCGTTCTTTAAATTCAACCTCAGTTAATTTTACTTCATCGTCTTCCTTATCAAGCCAAACATCATTTTTCAAGGTTAATAGCTCATCACAAGCATATGCTTTAGCCCTTATATCCCATTCAGAATGATTAGCAAAAGATTTCTTGTATTGCTTTATTAACTGCTTAAACTCTGATTCATCTCCGGTATACATATATAATTTAGCTTCATTACCACACCAATCTATAGTAGCAGCATAAATACTTTGTCTATTGTATAGTGTAAATTCACCCAACTCATCGTCATAATAAATAACCTTTTCTTCCTCAAAATCCCCAATCCAGCTTAAAAACAAATGACAATCTTCCTCTATATCCTTCCGTAGATTTAGCGATAAAGCTTTGTTGAAAGCTTCCTTTGCCTTGGTATATTCCTTAGAATAATAAAAGGCATAGCCTAATCTATATTGCCACATAGGCGTACCTTCTTGATTAGTACGTAACTTCTCTAAAGTTTCAAAAGCTTTTTTATACTGTCCAGTGTTATTGTATGCTACAGGCAATTTCTCCATTAATATTTCAGGACATTTTTCCTCTGGCCAATCATTAAGAATAGCATCTATAATTTTATTATGATTATCTTCATCATGCCACTTGTCTATTTTTTCCATATAATACGCCTCTAAATCATTCACTTGATAATACGTGGTCGTTTTACCTGCCATATGGATTTCCTCTTCCTCTTCATAATTCTTATAGACTCTTCTTATCTCATCTCTCACTTCCATTAATGCATAGCCTAATAAATTTTTTCCTTTCCATAGGAATGGATTATTTATATCAGGTTGTTCCTCTTTTGTTATACCTACTCCCCATGTCGTATCATCAGGACTTGCATATACTAAAACTTTATCCTCTGTGTTTAGAAGTGCTTGTCTTAGATGACTATCTTGAGCAAATTTATAATAATTGCCTTGTAATAAGATTCTATATTGTTGTTTTAACCATCTATCCTCATCATAGTTTTCTATTTTTTTATCTAAGGCATACACATCCATCATATCTGTACTGCCTATAATTTCTTCCCTTGTATCATAATCATCAAATAAAACTGCCTTTTCAGCTACCATGTACTGGTCTAGACAAAAATAATTATCGCCACCAACCTGAAATGTATCTGTCCAATCTTTTCTAAAACAGCCTCTTGAAATATAAGTATCTTTAATACACGGCTCTTTGTAGAATGTTATAATTTGTAGCTTTTCATCTTCTTCCATATACTTATTTTTCATATAAGCATTATTATATTTTAACTCTTTACATTGATCCCATGCTAGAACAGTATCATCACATAGATTCTCTGGAATTTCATCTTTATACCAACCTGTCCACTCTATTGGTTCAGGATATTTCTTTATGTATGCTTCTCTTTGCTCTTCACTTAATTCATCGAACCATGAAGAAAATTTCATAGCATAATCTTCACCGTAACCCATTCTCCAACCTATACTATATCTTGATATATAACTATATTTAATCCATAATGGTAACATAAAGTTTCTTCCTTTCTATCACTTTGCCGTTTCACTTCCTATATTTTTAATGTTTCTAAAACCTTTCACTATCCAGTTATTTATAGATTACCATAAATATTTATACCAGAAGCTTTTTCTAATTTTATTTTTAGCCAAGTACACATCTCTTCTACAAAAATCCTATATGCATCTTCATGATTAATTAAGTCTTCCTCAATTAAATCAATAATCTTTCTCCACAACTTTCTGGGAATGTAATTATCTGAAGTATGATCTATTCCTGTAAGAGTTTGTTTTTCAACTTCACAATAATACGGAAATGTCAAATTAATATGTTTCAAGAAAAAATGTTCAAAATCCGTAGCTCCTATTTCTATAAATTGAGGATATTCACCTTCCAAATTCTCATCTTTACTTATATATGGAATAAAATCATATACTATTTTCTCTTGGATTTCTGATATACAAGCCCTCTTATAATACTGTAAATTAGCATATTTTCTAACATGACCATTATTATCTTTTAAAAACTCTTCAATCTTTTCAAAGCATCTATTCTGCACCAATAATTCAATAGCTAATAGTCTTATTTTAGGATTATTTTCATCTTTTAATAATTTAAAAACATCTTCCCAATTATCTGAATCAGATTTATTTAAAAGTAATTCTGCTTCTTTTAATAACATTTTATCCTCCCTAATTTGTTAAAGGCTTCTTTTGCTCTTGGTATACTCTTTTAAATGCTACATCTAATTCCCCATTAATGCATAACCTAATAAATTGTGTCCTTTCCATTTAAAAGGATTATTTATATCCGGTAATTCTTCTATCGACATGCCTATTCCCCATGTTCTATCATCAGGATTTGCATATAAAATAGCTTTATCTCCTGTGCTTAGAAGAGCTTGTCTTAAATGACTATCTTGAGCAAATTTATAATAATTACCTTGTAATAATATTCTATATTGATGTTTTAACCATCTATCCTCATCATAATTTTCTATTTTCTTATCTAAGGCATACACATCCATCATATCTGTACTGTCTATGATTTCTTCCCTTGTATCATAATCATTAAATAAAACTGCTTTTTCGGCTATCATATACTGGTCTATACAAAAATAATTATCCCCATCAACCTGAAATGTGTCTATACACTCTTTTCTAAAGCACCCTTTTGAAATATACTCATCTTTAATACATGGCTCTTGCCAGAATGTTATCAATTGAAGCTTTTAATCTAATTCTTTTCAATTATTACATCATAGCAAAAAGTATTTACCCCCCTAGGTAACAATTTAATATTTATTCTTGATGATGCTTATTAACATAATGATATCTGTACAAGAAAAAGCAAACAGGATTGGCTATAGCATTATTAAAGTTGAAATTTTCGTCAGGCAGTTGATTTAAACTCTCAAGATAGGGGATTGCTGGTGGTTTCTTTCATACATTTATAATAATCAACTATAAGATACGTTCAATGAATCATCATAAATGCTGAAAATTAACAATCAAGAAATGTATATAAATTTTATAGATGATTTGGTGAAATCTGCAAATGACATGATAGAAGGGGTGAGCCTTGTGAAGAATTCGATACAAAAAGTCGAAATTATAATTGAAAACTCCTATTATCTAAAAGTATTGGTTCACTCTATTTAGGATATGTTTCGTAAATTTATTAAGTGACTTAGGTATATGCAAATATACAAAAAATCCCCCCTCAAACAAGGGGAGAAGTTTATATATTTTTATACACCATATATTGTTTTTTGGGTTTGTTTATCATTAGTCAGCTTATATTATCGTAAAATATATTTTCCATATCCTATAAAAAACCTCCTAAAGATTTAGAGGCTTTCATCAATAATTTATATGTTAATTGCCTAAACACGGTGATATTACATATCACTTACCAAGACAATGGCGTGCAATTAGGACTTACTGTTGATGCTATATCTACCCCTCTATCGTCATACATATAAAATATAATATTCCTTTCTCTATTTATAAAAAAACATTCATTTTCTATAGACGGTTCTCTATTAAAATCTTTATTCACTATTGCTTTTAATAATTTATCTATTTTTAAATTATATATTTTACAATCTATTACAACTCTATAAGTCTCTATGTCATCATCAATATAAAGTGGATGATTTAATTTAGTTAGTATCGCTCCGTTTTTTATATCCTTATTCTTCACAAAATTCTTTAAAAAATTTAATTCCTCTAATTTAGGTTTATCTTCATGCCTATCTTGTCTTATATTCAATACTACAAAGATACTCTCATTATCTTTTATAAGACTAGACAATAAGAACTTGAATCTCATATAAACATTTTTCATATAACCTCTAATATAATGGTGAGGATATATTTCTTTTTCTAATTCTATACTCATTGCATTTTTTGCAGTTAGATATAGTTCACCTGACAATTTTATTCCTTTAAAGTATGCTTTAATATATTTTTGAAAATTTGCTAAAACTACATTTTTATTGTTCACTTTAGACATTCCCTTTCTAATCTAATTTTTATTATAATTTCTTAGATTAAGTTTTAGACCCCATAATGTATAACATATTTATTTTTAGAGATTGCCTTTCTTAACAATATATTTTCTCCTAATTTTAAATCACTTCTTTCAAAATAGTCAATCTGACTTGTTGTTCCATTTGAAGTTGGTATTAAAACATCATTTAATAGTTTATATTTTCCTTACAATAACAACCAAACTAAAAATGAGGGGGTATCCAAAAGTAGCGGTATTTTGATACCTCTCCTTTTTCGCTTAAGCACTACAAATATGCAAAAAATCCCCCTTCAAAAAAGGGGGTGTATTCCTATTCCATTTCCCAGTTATGGAAAACTTCTTGTATATCCTCATCTTTATTTATAATTGTTTATTAAATGCATAGTTCCAAGTAATTTCTTCATAATATGAAGGTTCACTCCAACCATTTTCAGCATTGAATGACCCAACATAAAGTATTTTTCCATCATTAATTGTCCACTCTAATCCATGCTCTATCTCCCAATCACAATTTAATTCTAAATGAACTACTGGCTTACTATCATCTTTTGGAATATTAATTATCAAACAATTCGGTCTTATATATTTCAATACATCTTTTATCGTATTGAATTTAGGTGGTTCTTCGCCTATATCATCACAAAAATCATTGCAATAAATTATAGAAAATTCACACAATTTATTTATAATCTCATCATCTAAATTATTTAGTTCTTTAGCACAGAAATTGGCATATTCTAAATCTATCTCTTCATCCATAAGTACATCAATAGTTGTATTAAATAACTTAAATTCAACTTTTCCTTCTAATCCATAATCCGTTTTAGTTATATTATTAATCATTATATTCCCTCACTTATAATTATTATTTTGATACTGTAATTGTTATATCCTCCAATCTTAAAATAAGGGGTATCCAAATGTTAGCTACTTTTAGTTAATATTTTACTATTAAACTTAGATTATGACGTTTAAATATCCGTTAAAAAACTTCTTTGTCTGAGCAAAGGGAGTTTAAGAAGTTTTAGGATATTTAATAAGACACAATCTATTAGTTTAATTAAAATATTGACTAAGTAGCGGTATTTTGATACCCCTTATTTTTGGCTTAAGCACTACAAATATGCAAAAAATCCCCCTAAAAAAAGGGGGGTTATATTCCTATTCCATTTCCCAGTTGTGATACACTTCTTGTATATCATCATCATCTTCCATCATATCTATCATCTTATTCATAGACTTAACTAAATCTTCAGTATCAAGCTTTGCAGTAGTTTGAGGAAGCATCTTAACATCTGCTGCTATAAACTCATATCCTTTTTCTTTTAATGCATCTGATACAGCACTAAAATCTTCTGGAGCTGTTAATACTTCGAATCCATCTTCTTCACTTATGAAATCTTCAGCACCAGCTTCTAAAGCTGCATCCATTAATTCCTCTTCATCTATCCCTTCACTACCTATCATTATTTGACCTTTTCTATCAAACATGAATCCAACGCATCCTGAAGTTCCTAAATTTCCACCATTTTTATCAAAATAGTATCTTACATTTCCAGCAGTTCTGTTCTTGTTATCAGTTAAAGCTTCTACTATAACTGCAACTCCACCTGGTCCATATCCTTCGTATACAACAGCCTCATAGTTATCTCCTTCAGTTCCACCTGCACCTTTTTTAACAGCTCTATCTATATTATCATTAGGCATATTGTTAGCCTTAGCCTTATCTATAGCAGTTTTTAAAGCCGCATTATATTCAGGATCTCCTCCACCTTGTCTTGCTGCAACAGTTATAAGTCTTGCATACTTTGTAAATATTTGTGCTCTTTTTGCATCTTGCTTACCTTTTCTATTAATTATATTTCCTATACGTCCCACAATTTCTCACTCCTTAAAATATTAACATTAAACATTGTAATTTTAACATATAATTTAATTTTAGTAAACGAATTAGAATACAGGTGGCTTTGGAGGCATTACTCTTTTATGCTCTGATCTATTATGTAATCTATCTATTATTTCTTTATCTTTCTTCGGAACTTCTTCTCCCTTAACTACCTTATCTATCATATCATAAGTTGTTCCCATCTCATTCTCATCAGTTTGTCCTTCCCAAAGACCTGCAGATGGAGCTCTATTTAAAACAGAGTCTGGAACACCTAAAACCTCTGACCATTCATAAACTTCTCTCTTTGTCAAATTAGATATAGGAAGTATATCTACTCCTCCATCACCATATTTAGTGAAATATCCTGTATATACTTCAGCTGCATTATCAGTTCCAACCACCATGTAATTTAAGTTATTAGCTGCTGTGTAAAGAGTACTCATTCTTATTCTAGCTCTTAAATTAGCATCTGATATTCTAGTGTTATCTTCATTGTATATACCATTACTTTTCATATTATCAAGCACTATATCAAATAACTTAGATTGAACTTGAGTTAAATCTAAATCTAAATAATTTATGTTACAAGCCTTGACAACCTTTAAAGCATCCTCTCTATCCTTAGGGCTACTTTTTATCGGCATTATTACTCCTAATGAATTATCAGGAAATGCCTTTTTAATCAAGCAAGCAACAAGAGCTGAATCTATTCCTCCAGAAATTCCTACTACTAATCCTTTGGTACCAGATATTTTTACTTGTTCTCTCAACCACTCTACAGTTTTTTCTATCTTTTGTTCTATCGTCAACATCTTGTGACCCCTTTCTTTCATTAGTATATATCTAGTATAAGCAAATATATTAATTTATTTCATTTAAATTTAATTATATCATAAATATATTTTCTAGTTTATGCTAAAAATAATACTGGTGATAAAATATGAATATAAAGACTATATTAATAGGTTCTATAACAGGATTTATAAATGGTGTATTCGGCTCTGGTGGTGGAAGCATATTAGTTCCTTCCCTTAATAATATACTAGGGATAGAGGAACATAAATCTCATGCAACAGCTCTTAGTATAATAATATTTTTTACATTTACCAGTTCATTTATATACATAAAAAATGGAATATTTGATTTAAATGTTACCTACAAGGTTGCTATAGGAGCTACTATTGGAGGAATCATCGGAGCTAAACTTTTAAATAAGTTTTCAGGTCCAAAGCTTAGATTGATATTTGGATTTTTTATGATAATAGCTTCTTTAAGGATGGTGTTTTAATGCTCATATTAATAGGGCTTTTAGCTGGTATTATAGGTGGTATGGGTATAGGTGGAGGAACAATTCTTATACCTTCTTTGTTGTTCTTAACCTCTATGGATCAAAAAATAGCTCAAAGCGTTAATTTATTGGCATCTATTCCAATGACTATATTTGCACTCATTTTTCATATAAAAAATAAGAATGTAGAATATAAAGTGATTATACCTATAGTATCACTTGGAATAATAGGAGCTTTACTAGGATCTAAAATATCATCAAGCTTAAACTCCCACTTTTTAAGAAGGATGTTCGGAATTTTCTTATTCATAATGGGAGTTTACGAAATTAAAAAAGGTTTAAAAAAAGAAGCTACTCCCAAAAAGTAGCTCCTTTTTTACTATCCTAACTCTACATACAAGCAATCATAGTAAACTATATTCAGTCTAAGCTCTTTAGCCTTATTTATAGTTTTTTCATCAAAACTTCCAGGCTGAAACCATACATTTCTTATGCCAAGTTCTTCTATATCATCTAGTAGTTTATTAGATATACTAGGATTGACTATTATGCTAACACAATCTACTTTTTCTGGTATATTCTTTATATCTTTGTATATTTTATATCCTTCTATCTCTCTATATTTAGGATTAACTCCATGAGTTATATATCCAATATCATTTAGTTTCTTAAATATTTTATATCCATATTTACTTTTATCATTTGTAACTCCTACAACTGCCCATTTCTTCTTTTTCATCATTTCTTCTTTTAGTTTTTGTGTTGACATTATACCCCTCCTACTATAAGGATATATACTCAACTATAGATTAATCTAATAGTATTTCATCATTGTATTTTGATAGGTAAAAATCTTCCTTTTGCTCAATCTCAACATTTGAGCTTGTTATATCTATTATTTTATTTTTTACTATCTCTACTTCATCTAATTTTGAGTATACTACTATTGTAACCATATCTTCATATAATATTTCTTTTATTATATATCCCAGGTTCATAAGTTCATTTTGAACTTTTCCTAAAAGAGTATAATCTATTTTAAATCTTATATCTGTGTATAAAATTCTATCTATTATTTTTGATGCACTAAGACCTATTTTAGCTCCTTTTGTATAAGCTCTAACAAGTCCACCTGCTCCTAATTTTATTCCTCCAAAGTATCTTGTAACAACTACTGCTACATTTCTTAAATCCTCTTTTTTTATAACTTCAAGACTAGGTATGCCAGCTGTTCCAGATGGTTCTCCATCATCACTATATCTTTGAATATCCATATTCATACCTAAAGTATAAGCCCATACATTATGAGTTGCATCCTTGTGTTTTTTCTTTATTTCATTTATAAATTCCAAAGCTTCTTCTTCAGTTTCAACAGGCTTTGCATACCCTATAAACCTCGATTTTTCTATTATAACTTCATCTTCTCCATACTCATGTATAGTTTTATATTCCTTTATCATAAAAATCCTCCTAATTATATCCAGTGGCAACAATGTCACACTAATTAATTTCACTATATTCATAGCATAAACTACATATGTTTTATACTATCTTTCTAATATTATTAAACACATATCTATCTAGACATCTATTTTCTATCTCTAAACATCCCATTGCTGCAAGTTGCTTAATTCTCCACACAACAAACCAATCTCGTAAACATGGCTTCTCCATTCCAATAAATTCACCAACTATTCGTGCTATGCGTATATTTTTTCTAGGCACTATTTTTAAAATTAAATCATCATAATAATACTCATGAACAGTGTAAATACCTTCAGATATTTTAGCTCGCAACAATCCATTATCATAAACTAATTGTTCCCATTTCTTAGTATATACTATTTTTTCTTGTTCACTTAATCTTTTAACATTTTTGAATAGTATTGGTAAATCTTCTGGATAAACTTCACTCACCCATTTATAAAAAAATGTTTTATTACCTAATATTTTTTTAGTACACTGTACTACTTTAATATCTTTATTTTGAAGCAAGCTAACCAAATAATATAAATTACAATAATCTCTTGGATTATCTGAATACCAAATAGCAAACTCATTTTCTTTAGATATCATTTCATAAAAATCATCAAATTCTTTCTTTATGTTAATATCATCTTTATCTATAATTTTGTCATTATAAAAAATGTTATGTATTACCGTTTTACGACTTTCATATTCTCTACAATTTGAAATATTTCCTACAGATAAATCATCATTAAAAGATACTATATTTTCTTTTTCTATTAATTGTAATTTCATAGCATGTCTGATATTGGAGTATGAACTATTATCAAAACATATATGCAACATTTTGCTTCCTCCTGTCTAATATATCATTGTTTCTAATTATTAATCTCTTATTCAAATTCTAACATAAATAATTAATAAAAGTCTGTTGATTAAATTAATCAACAGACCCTTATTAATAGCTAGTAACTTCTTCTTCTTTTATCATTTCATTCTTCTTATCTCTTATATAAAAAGGTATATACCATATCGAAACTATACCTATTGCTATAATCATAAGTATAGGTACATAATATGGATAAGGCGGTAAGTAATCAAGGGGAGTTTTACTAATTGGTTTACTTCTTAAGTATGAATAATTAGCTCCTATAGCATAATTTACAATCTCTACCCCTACAAAATATACTATTGTCCAATTTATAGTTTTTTAAGTGATGATAACTTTGGTTCAAATTTATAAAAATACATCATGAACAATACAGATATTAGCATTCCACCATGCCCCATAAAAAACTGAATAAACATAACATGAGGAAATTCAAACCCAGGATCAGGAGTTATAAGTGCAACAACACTTCCCGACATTCCCCAAAAATAAGCTACTTCAAAAAAACCATAACTCTCTTTTAGAAGCATTATAATACATAAAATAGTCGTTACCCTACATATGTATAAAGGTAATGATTCTTGCCATGTGAAATTTCCAGAAGTTATATACCAAGAATACATAAAAAACTGCTGAACAATAAGCATAATGCCTATACCAAATCCTACTTTTTTTCTATTATTTTGTATATATTCTCTCATTAAAAACATCCCCAAGATAATAGCCCCTATTATTATCAATGTTGTTATATGACTCTTTGAATAAAGATTAAAGGTTTTTGAGTCATATGTAGCTTTCCAAAATGCATTCATATATGTTTTTCTCTCCTTTTTTCCTATATATTACAATTTCCTTTGGCAACGTCTATATTATAACATATATACATACAATAAAAAAATCTTTCTTCTAAAGATTTACAATGTAGACTTTTTTGAAACTCATAACGGAAATTATATTTATCCACAATTTCAAAATGATTATAATTTCCTATTCGTTATAAAAAATAGTTGCCTAGATTCTATTTGTACAAAATCCAGACAACTAATGTTATGTTAATATTTTATTATAAGTTTTCTACATCCTTTAAGGATACACTCTCTGCATCCTCTACAGGTGTTCCTACAAAATACACAGTTCCAATTATAGCTAAAATGGCTATTGGAAGAGTTATATATACAGGTACTCCAAATCCTGCTGGTAAATATCCAAATAGTATAGATATACTACCTACAGTTAAAGCATATACAATTTGAGTATTAACATGATCTATATGATTACACCCTGCTCCCATAGAAGATAGTATAGTTGTATCTGAAATAGGTGAACAATGGTCTCCAAAAGTCGCTCCAGTTAAAACAGCTCCAGCACTCATTATAATATATGAAGACTCTGGTGATATAGCATGTGCTAAAGGTATAGTAAGAGGCATAAGTATACCCATCGTTCCATAAGATGTTCCTGTTGCAAAAGATATAACAGCTGCAAGTGCAAATATTATAGATGGTAGTAAGAACTTAGGTATAGCCCCAGATAACACAGATACTAAAAACTTAGCAGTTCCAAGCTCTTTTATTACACTACTTAAAGACCATGCAAGCAATAATATAACACCTGTTATAACTAACGAATTCATTCCCTTTATCCATGTATCAATTGCTTCTGATACCTTAAATATTTTTTGGCTAGTACCCATTATAATAGCTACTATACTTGCAAACAATGCACCTTGGAATAACACTATACTAGCATCAGATGCTCCAAAAGTTTCTCTGATAGCTGCAAATGAAACAGGAGAGTTCTTCAATAATTCTATTAAAACAGTATCTTCTCCACCCATTATAGCATTGTACCCATTGTAGTAAAAACCAAGTAAAGATGCAAATATTAGAACACCTATAGGAACTATAGCATTCCATACACTAAGCTTAATTCCTTCTTTAGGTTGAATTTCTTTGCTTTCCTCTTCAAACTTAGCATCTATTTCATCACCTAAAACTTTTCCACTAGTTCTAGCCCTTCTCTCACACTTAAGCATAGGTCCAAATTCTCTTAAAAATACAGCTGTACAAACTATAAATATAAGAATTAATATATTGTAAAATCTATAAGGAATAGTAGATATAAATACAGAATAAGCATTTACCTGTTGACCTATACTCGCATAAGCATCCTTTATTAAACTTATTTCATAACCAATCCAAGTAGATATAATCGCAATACCAGCTATAGGAGCTGCAGTTGCATCTATTATAAATGACAGTTTTTCTCTTGATATTCTCATTCTATCTGTTACAGGTCTCATTATAGGTCCTACTATAAGTGCGTTTGCATAATCATCAAAGAATACTATAAGTCCTAAAATCCAAGTAAATAATTGAGCACTTCTAGGAGATTTTGCTCTTTTAGCAAGACTCTCAGCTATGGCTTTAGCCCCTCCCATTCTAGTTATAAGTGCAATAAGTCCTCCTATAGTCAAACACTGAAGAATAATACCAGCATCCCAAGGGTCTGCTAAAGACGATAAAACCTTATCTATTATAGATAAAAATCCATTAAATAATGCCATAAAAACATTAGAACCACTTAAACTAATTAAAAATGTTCCTGAAAATACTCCTAAAAATAACGATAACACAACATTCTTAGTTATAAATGCTAATACTATAGCAACTAAAGGTGGTAATAAAGTTAATAATCCAAACTTGTCTGCATTAACTTGAGCTGGGTCTAGCTCCTCTGCAAAACCAAAATTCATACATAAAACAAATAACATAAAAGTTAAAATTAAAACAAGTCCATTTTTTCTCATTTTTACTCCTCCTAAAATTTATAATTACAAGCGAAATTTTTTGGAGAAGAGTCCATCAAAACAAAAAAACCTTGAGTCTTCACTCAAGGTTAAATAAGCACAATTAAACTAATTCCCTATCAATAGGATTAACTGCCTACTCTCATTTGAATGATAGCTCTCCACAAATAAATATTTGTGACAGTGCTGCATATATTATATGCAACCCCAACCATACAACCTTAAAGCAATCAGTTGTACAACTTCGGCATTATTTCCTTTCCTACTTCTTCATAGTGCTTAACTCCAAAGCAGTACTATTAAATAATGCAACCTCTATCTTTTTTTCGTTCACTTGTTATCTCTAATAATACAATACACTTTTAGTTTAGTCAATAAAAAATTTGTCTACTCGCTAACGCGGTGACTCATGTCGCCAACAATCCTTACAGGCTCCGTTGCTCAAAAATAGTCTCAAGTGTAGCTTTTTCAATCAGTTATCCATAAAACAAAAATGATATAGTTTCCTATTCGTTATAAAAAATATCTGCAAATTTAAATTTTCTAAACAAAAAGCCTTATTTTTAAAAACAAGGCTTTTGTTTAGGAAATTATATATCTTATTGCATATTACTTCTAATTTCATCAATTAAATCTAATGTGCACTTACCATTTTGATAGTTATTACATTTAGAACAACTTTCTTCATTTTCTCTAACAGATGATGTAAACTGATTTTCTATTGGACTGTATTGACTACATTCAGATGCTATTGCTCTCAATTGATTCCTACTTAAATTTTCCATAGTTGCATGCCTCCTTAAATTTTAGTCATATATAGTTTAACCTAAAATTTAAAGTTTGATTCTATTTAACTTACATTTCTTTTTTTAAGTGTTTATATTTTTTATAAGATAAATTAACTATAGATTTATCTTGACTATAGGTTATCAATTCCAACGCATCCTTTATTTTATAAAATCCCCCATCTATAAATCCCAGATCTTTATTTATATCGCATTTTATATCACTTGATTCCATAACATACCATACTATTTCGTTACATACCGGAGTTTTTCTACTTATTGAATAAAATTCATAATTAGTCTGACCTGCTGTTGATAATATTTTACTTTCTACACCACATTCATCTTTAACCCTATCTATAGCTACTTTATTTGGCATATTATTACCTTTGATTATCCCTTTTGGTAATACCCATTCATTTTTGTCATTTTTTAGTATCAATACTTTGTTTCCATAAAAAACTATTCCTCCTGCACAATTTCTAAAAAGCATTCTAAACTCCCCCTTATATTATATTCTAATAAACTATAATTAAAATTATAAGATCAGATAATCTTATTTTTCTGGGTTCTTGTTTTGTATTATTAATATATGCTTTTTAAATAGCACTTATGAGAATATATAGTTAATTTTTACTTTTTCATCTTCTCAAGTATATCTATTGCTTCTAAAAAAGCTCTTTTTACATATTCTTTTTCATTTGGATTGTTTATCAAATTTTTCAGTTTTTTTAAAGTAGTCTTATTTCCTATTTTGCACAAGGATTTGGCTGCATATTGTCTTACCTGTGGTTTTGCATCTATAATTCCTTTATGTAAATAATCTATACTTTTATCAGATCCTATTTTACCCATAGCAGAATAAGACATTCTTCTTACTCCTCCATGAGGATGTTTAGAATATTTATGTACTATATCTAATAACCTAGAATCTTTTAACTCTCCACATATCCAAAGAAGTATCATCAAATCATCTACATTTTTTTCTATCAAAACTCTTTTATATATAAGTTTTTTTACATTGTTTAATTCATTTTCATTTAGTGAATTTATAATACTAGTTCTTGAATCCTTATCTTCTTCAAGTAATATATCTATAATAGTTTTATTCTTGTGCTTATTTTGATTCAAAAGTTGTTTATACTTTATTATATCTCTATTTACATCATCAATTTTCATATTTCTTATTTTGCTTATTTGATTTATATTTTTACCTTCTTTATAGAGTAGATATGTGATTTTGAAGTCTTCTAAACTATCTATATTCTCCCAACTCAACACCGCTTTTATCCTCCAAATTTTACTTTATCCAGAAGCTAAGAGTTCTTAGCTTCTGGATTAGTTCAAGTTTCACTTTACCTCATATTCTTTGTACTTTCCATAATCTATATCATCAAGTGTTACAGCTACAAATATTCCATCTTCCTTATATTCAAAATTATCAACATTATTTTTATTTTTAATAGAGTTAAATACTTCTCCCTTGTTATATGGAATCAACAGAGATACATTGTTAAGATTTCCTATTATTTTTTCTTTTATATTTTCTAAAAGTTTCTCTATGTTATATCCTGTTTTACATGATATAAATACGACATCCTCATCTTTCTTTGCATCTACATCATATCCTAACTTATCAACCTTATTAAATGCAGTTATAACAGGCTTATCAAGTGCTTTTAACTCTTTTAAAACATCAAGAGTAGTATTCATTTGAATATCATAGCTATCATTTGATGCATCTACAACATGAATTATCAAATCTGCATATGTAACTTCTTCAAGTGTAGCTTTAAATGCATCCACTAAATCATGAGGAAGTTTACTTACGAATCCAACTGTATCTACTACTAAAAACTCTTTCTTATTAGAAAGAGATGCTTTTCTCAAAGTAACATCAAGAGTTGCAAATAACATATCCTTTGAAAAAACTTCTTTTTCCATTTCATAATCTTTATGAGTCTTTATAATTTCATTTGTAAGAGTTGATTTTCCTGCATTAGTATACCCTACCAAAGCAACTATTGGTATACTATTTTTAAGTCTTTTAGACCTTTGTGTTTCTCTGTTCTTCTTTACTTCCTTAAGCTCTTTTTTTATATCAGATATTTTATTTAATATATGTCTTTTATCAACTTCAAGTTTTTGCTCTCCTGGACCTCTAGTTCCAATTCCCGCACCTGTTCTTGACATTTCTTTACCAAATCCTGAAAGTCTAGGAAGTCTATACTTTAACTGTGCCAGTTCTACTTGAAGTTTTCCTTCCCTGGATAAGGCTCTTTGAGCAAAAATATCTAGTATAAGCGTTGTTCTATCTATAACTTTTACATTTAATAATTCTTCTAAATTTCTTATTTGTGCTCCCGAAAGCTCATCATTAAATATAACTACATTTATATCTAAACTTTCACAATAATTCTTTATCTCCTCTAGCTTTCCTTTACCTATATATAGCGCAACATCTCTAGATTCTTTATTTTGAATTATCTTTTCTACAACCTCAGCTCCTGCAGCTTGAGCTAATTCCTCTAATTCCTCCATAGAATCGTAAATATCTATGTTATCTTCTTTCTTAAATACATTAGTTATATTAAGTCCAACTAATAGCGCTCTTTCATTTTTTTTCTCCATAAGCTCACCTCTTTTTTATATTATTTATTATACCTTTTATTGTTATTTTTAATTATACAAGAACATTAGTTTGGTGTAAACCAAAAACAAGGCCCTATCGCTAGCCTTGTCTCTTAGCAAATGCTTCTAAGCTTTTAATATATTCTTCTTTTTCTTTTATAAGCTTAGTTAACAGTATATATGTATTGGTTCCTATATCTTCTTCTTTTTCAATTACTCTTCCTTGTATATCTATTAATAAAGCATATACTTGATTTTCCCACGATATCGAAAATTTCAAAAGACTCTTGACATTCGTTATATCGGGCTTTGCTAATCGTTTTTTAAATTTATTAATAAGAAATAAAATTTTATCATATAATAAAAAGTTAATTACTTCTGATAAATTCTCTTGCTCTATATATTCTTTTTCTTTTGTATAATAAGTTAAATTTCTATCTAGGTTCTTTAATAAAGTTTTTACTATTATGCTTATTAACTTATTTTGAAAATTCTCATTTGCAATTTGTATATATATTTCTTTTCTTTTTTGTTCTATATATATCATTTTATCTATCAAATCTATATTATTATATGCCAATACTTGCCTTCCTTTCTTTATTAATCGTACTAAAGTCTTAGTTATTAATTAATTATACCCAATATAATGGATTAATAATCTTATGATATCAGACCTATATTTTATCAAACACGCTTTAATTAAGCAAATAATATTTAACTTAGTACTACCAAAACTAATTATACTTAATCCAAACTTAAATAATCATATAATTTCCTACTAATTATAAAATTATTGTATAATTAATGTATATAGGAGGGGGATATTTAAATGAGTGAGAATTATAAGTTTTTTCAAAATAGTAAGTGCGAATACTTTCCATGTCACAAGGTAGTAGATTCTAAGAATTTCAATTGTTTATTTTGTTTTTGTCCTTTATATATGTTAAAAGATAAATGTGGTGGAAATTTTAAATACAACAATGATATTAAA
The DNA here is from genome assembly GCF_025210165.1 of Tepidibacter sp. Taxonomy (GTDB): domain Bacteria; phylum Bacillota; class Clostridia; order Peptostreptococcales; family Peptostreptococcaceae; genus Tepidibacter_A. The sequence continues at coordinate 97,673 of NZ_JAOASI010000076.1, read as the reverse complement.
GATTGCTCTGACTGCACAATACCTCATAGTAAAGGTGGATATGAACATATAATGTCTAAAATGAAAGATGTAATTCGTATAGGAAGTAAGACATAAAAAAAATAACCCCTAAAGTATTTTTCATATTATACTTTAAGGGGTTATTTTTATGTATGAAGATATGTGGCTATTATATAAATTTGCCATTATAGCATCTCCTCGTTTATTATTAATTATTGATTTTTATTCTAAGATTGTATATTAACATGTCATTTCTTTTATTGTATTTTTAAAAGATGTTTTACTACTATTATGACATACCACTACTGGTATATTTCTTTTCTTAGCTTCCTTAGATACTGTACTAGCAACTTTATGAGATATAGTATCTGTAAATATAACTATTCCATCACTCTTTCCTATAGACTTTGTCATATCATTTCTTCCATATGTATACACCTTAGCTTTTACTCCATGTTTTTTTGCTTCATTTATGTATATTCTTTCCATTCTATCATGACCACCGTATATCACTATACTCATCCTAATCACTCCTTATGTTTTTATTAATAATCATTCTCAATTAATATTTTAAATCATTTTTCCGTAGTTGTCAATAGTAAAACAAATATTTTTTATCAAAATAAAAAGAATGTGATATCATTTTGATATCACATTCTTTTTCATTATTTCTCTGATGTAAGTTTATCTATTAAATTAACAAGCTTTCCAACCTCTGGCTTACTCATTTGAGCATCAGCTCCTACCGACTCACCCTTATGCATTAAATCATTAGTTATAAGAGATGAGAATATTATTATTGGAAGAGTCTTTAATATACTATGTTCTTTTATCTTTCTAGTTAATGTATGCCCATCCATTTGTGGCATTTCAATATCTGTTATTAAAAGCTGAACATCTTCTATATAATTTTCTCCTTTTTTATCAGCTACTGATATCAAATAATTATATGCTTGTTCTCCATCATCAAAAAATCTTAAATTCTTAAATCCAGCCTTAATAAGAGTGTCATTAAGAACCTTTCTTATAAGCGGAGAATCATCAGCTAATATCATTTTTATATCACTTCTATCTTTAATCTCAATATCATTCATTCTTTCCTCATTTATTCCTGAAGCAGGGCTTATATCCATAACTATCTTTTCAAAATCTAATAACATAAGTATTTTATTATTGTATATTATATTTCCAATAACTAAAGACGTTTCATTCACATCTTCTGATTTTTTAATTTGATTCCATCCTATTCTGTGAATTCCCAATATGTTATCAACACAAAATGCTACCTTAATATTGTTAAATTCACATAATATTACCTTACATTTTTTAATATCTGTATTCTCTTTTTCTATTACATGTTTCATATCTATTAATGTTACAACGTCACCTCTGACCAAAGTAAGACCTGCCACCGCTGGATGGCTATTAGGTATCTTAGTTAAATAATCTACCTCAAGTATTTCTTTTACTTTTATAACGTTAATCGCATAGTGTTCTTTATTTATTGTAAATTCTAATATCTCAACTTCACCAGTTCCTGATTCTAATAATATTCCTTTATCTTGCATAAATTCATCCCCCTTCATTTTTCGACTATACAATTTATCATTCGACACTTTTGCCCGTTCTCCTTTTTAATTCTATTTTTTCATTATATACCCCTGGTATTTTTTACAAAACTAATCCTAAAGACCTATTAATAAAGTGGAATTTCATAGCAAAATATACTATCCTTATTCATAGTATTTATTAAAAATAAAAGTTTTATACCCATATATACTTATTTATCCTTATATGCCCACCATCTTATTCTTACCTTTTTTTCTTTATTTATATAACGTGAAAATAATTTAACATTGGTTTAATTTTTAAATATAATATCATTATTGGAGGTATAGAGATGCATAATAAGAATTCTAATGACGATGAAAAAAGTACTTCTTCCTATACCCAGCATCTTTGAAGTTCTATTAAATTTCTCGGATAGTTATAGCTTTTAATTTATAAAGTGATTGCTTATTCTAAATATTAAATCCCATTTTTGGTCAATATATATTATATATGTTATAATATAGTGTATTTTGTTTACAAAAGGAGGTCATCTAATGAACTGGATAGATAAGTTAGAACGAAAATATAGACATCTTGCAATCGAAAATTTAATGTATTATATAATAGGGTTATCAACACTTATATATGGTATCTATTACATAACAAACTCTTATAATCTAATATATTTACTTGAGCTCAGCCCAAGTTTAGTTATGAAAGGTCAAATTTGGAGACTTATAACCTACATTTTCATACCACCTTTGACTTCTCCAATTTGGATATTTTTTAGACTTTATATCTATTATTCTCTCGGTTCTGCACTTGAGTACGAATGGGGTAGCTTTAAATTCAATCTATACTATTTGTTAGGTATGATTGGAACTACAGTAGTAGCATTTATAATCAACTCTCCTGTTAATGCTACCTACTTAAATCTATCTATCTTTTTAGCATTTGCTAAAATATATCCTGATTATGAATTTCGTTTATTTTTTATCCTTCCAATTAAAGTTAAATATTTATCTTTCTTAAATTGGATTTTTATAGGATATACAATTATATTTTCACCTGTATTGTTTAAATTAACAGCTATAGTATCTATAATAAATTACTTTATATTTTTTGGAAAAAGTAATTTATATGATGCTAAAAACAGAAGAAATGCTTATAACAGAAAAAAACAGTTCAAATCTAATATAACTAATATAAATAGAAAAGATTATTTTCATAAGTGTACTATATGTGGAATAACAGACAAGGACGATCCAAATATGGAATTTAGATACTGTTCTAAATGTAGTGGTCACTATGAATATTGTATTACCCATCTTTCTGAACATGAACATAAATAGAGATGAAGCTATTGCTTCATCTCTATTTATTATATCTTAAATTTATCAATTTCTTCCTTTAGTTTATTAGCACTTTCCTTAGATTTTAACGATTTATTCATAACCTCACTTGACTTTACATTTATATCATATATTTTATTTACAATATTACTAGTTCCCTCAGCACCTTCAACAGATGCATAAGATATGCCTTCTATAGAGCTAGTAATATTTTGTAGAGCATTTAGCAGTTGTTTTGATGTTTCATCAAACTCTTTAACTAATCCATCTACATAATCTGCATCAAGTGCATAATCCTCAGCAACCCTCAACATAGTCTTGTAATCTTTGTCCACTTCACTTGATACAAACTTCAAAAGAAAATTAGAGCTTTGAGATAAATTCTCTACAGAATATTTTACTTTTTCAGTTACACCTTGAATTTTTCCAACAGTATCTTTTGACTGTTCTGCAAGCTTCCTTATCTCATCAGCTACAACTGCAAATCCACTTCCATATTCGCCTGCTCTAGCTGCCTCTATCGATGCATTTAGGGCAAGTAAATTTGTCTGTTCTGTTATTTGCATTATAGATTCAGATAATAAGTTTATTTCCTCAACTACCTTAGCCTCTTCAATAGCTTTATAAACTTCATTTTTTCCTTTAACTATAATACTAGATGCCTTATTTATAGAATCAACGACATTCTCCTTTGTTTTCTTAGCTCTTTGGCTTATTTTTCTAGCCGCATCAGCTCCTTCTTCCGATTTTAAATTTATATTTTTAGCAGAATCCTCTATATTCTTCGATACAAAGGTTATCTTTTCAGTAGATGCAGCAGTTTCCTCCATATTAGCTGATAATTCCTGAGTTGTTATAGATATACCTTCTATGTTATTATTTAAATTATCTACATCTTCAAGTATACCACTTACATCTAAGTTTATATTATCTGCTTCTTGCTTTACCTGCTCAATAAGTCTTTTTAATGAATCCTTCATAGATGCAATTCCTCTTATAGTAGTTCCAACTTCATCTTCTATTTTCATATATTTTGGTTCAATCACTACAGAAAAATCTCCAGTTCCTATCTTTTCAATATATTTAGAAGATGCAAGTATAGGTTGTATCATTTTATTTGACAATATATATATACATATTCCTATTATAAAAAATATTAATAATGATATCATTATTATAGTTCTAACAATTTCAATTGTACTTGATTGTAGCTCTTCTTCCATTATGAAAGATGCTAATATCCAATCAGACTCTTGTATTTTATATGGATTCACCAAATATTTCTTATCATTCATATAAATAGAAAACGCTTCTTTTTTTGGTTCTAAAATTTTTTCTAACCCATTTATTCCAATCTCACTTATATTTTTTAAATTATTCTTCTTATTATTACCATCTGCTAATACAGTACCTTCATCATTTAAAAGCATATAAAATCCAGTTTGTCCTGTTTTTGAATTTTTTAATACATCGCTTACCAATGAGTCATCTACGTCTATACCGACCATCCCCTTTAAATTTCCATTCTTATCTTTAAAGGATTTAACATTACTTATAATAATTTTATCTTTTTTAAATTCACTCATATATGGTTTAGTTCTTGCTACTTGTCCATTTGAATCTATAGCCATCTTATACCAATTCTTTTCCCTGGGATCATAATTAGGTTGTATATTCGTCTGAGGCCATTGAATATATCTCCCATCATTTGTAGCAACATACACAAATACAGTTCCTTCATGAACACTTGCATAATGTTCAAACATATCGTATATTTTCTGTTCTATTCCTCCATTTTGAGATGGCGTCATTAATACCTCATTATTATTTTGTATATATGTAGTTACACTATCATCTATATTTTTAACTAATACATCACTAGATATCATATCTATATCTTTATCAACTTGGTTATAGAATATATTCATAGATGCATTAACCATATTCATTCTTTCCATAGAATCATTTAAATAGTCTCTTGTAGATTTTGATATCATTTTATAATAAATAAAACCATCAATAGCTCCTATTATTATTAAAGCAATCAAAAAAATACTAAATATAAATTTATTTCTTATACTTTTAAATTTAATTTTCATATAATATTCTCCTTTCTTATCTGTAGTTTTTTGAAATTAATGTTATTTAATACAATTATTATATAATAAATATCCAAATATTTGTTTTATTTTTTATATTTTGGAATTTTATTTGTATTATTTTTTGTTTATATAATTTTTATGAAAATTTATATGAATAATTTTTTTTAATCAATTCATAAATTATTGATTTTTTTTATGAAAATTTTTATCCTAAAATCTCTTAATTCATTTTATATGCAATGATTTCAATCACAATAAGTACCTTTTCAATATACATTTCATATTTTGTAAAATTCAGAATAAAAAGAAATTTGATATAATATTTATTTTTTGGTACAATTATTTCAATTGATGCTAAATTTTATTAAGCAATAATATAATTTTTAAAGTTTTGGTAAAGGAAGTGGTAGTATGTTAAATTTTTTAGAAAAAATAGTTTCTGTAGGAAACACTATACTTTGGCAATATGTTCTTATAGTTTTACTTATTACAATTGGTGTTTATTTTACATTTAAGTCTAACTTTGTTCAGTTTAAATTTTTAGGAGAAATGTTTAGGTTATTAGGAGATAGCTCTAGTAATTCATCTGATGAAAAACAAGGTGTTTCTTCATTTCAAGCATTTTGTATAAGTACAGCTTCTAGAGTTGGAACTGGTAACTTAGCTGGTGTTGCATTAGCTATTTCAATTGGTGGTCCAGGTGCTGTATTTTGGATGTGGATTATAGCTTTAATAGGGGCTGCATCAAGTTTTGTTGAGAGTACGCTAGCTCAGATTTATAAAATTAAAGATGAAAACGGATATCGTGGTGGTCCAGCTTATTATATGGAAAAAGCTTTAAATAAGAGATGGATGGGAGTTTTATTCTCAATACTAATAACGTTATGCTTTGGTCTTGTTTTCAATGCTGTACAATCAAACACTATTTCACTTGCTTTTGAAGAAGCATTTGGATTAAATAGAATTATAATTGGATTAAATTTAGCTGTACTTACATCAATTATAATATTTGGTGGAGTTACAAGAATTGCAAAGGTTACAGAATTAATAGTTCCTGTAATGGCAGTAGCTTATATATTAGTAGCTTCATTTGTAATTATAAAAAATATTGCTTTAATACCATCAGTATTCTCACTTATTTTAACTAGTGCATTTGGTATGAAGGCTGCAATAGGTGGAGGAATTGGTGCTGCTTTAATGCAAGGTATTAAAAGAGGTCTTTTCTCTAATGAGGCTGGTATGGGATCTGCTCCAAATGCAGCTGCAACAGCCGAAGTATCTCACCCTGTTAAACAAGGTTTAATTCAAACACTAGGAGTATTTACTGATACAATTTTAATATGTAGCTCAACTGCATTTATAATCCTTCTATCTGGAGCTTATTCAACAGAAGGTTTAACTGGTATACAACTTACACAAACTGCTTTAAGTTCTCAAGTAGGCTCTTGGGGACATACTTTTATAGCTGCTTGTATTTTATTATTTGCCTTTAGTTCTATAATAGGTAATTACTATTATGGTGAAACTAATATTGAGTTTATAAACACTAACAAAACTTATTTATTAATATATAGATTGTCAGTAGTAGGTATGGTTATATTCGGTTCAGTTGCTAAGGTTCAAATTGTTTGGGATATGGCAGATTTATTCATGGGTTTAATGGCTTTAATAAATCTAATAGCTATTTCTCAACTTGGTAAGATAGCATTTGCAGCATTAAAAGATTATGTATCTCAAAAAAGAGAAGGGAAAGACCCTGTGTTTTATTCAGATAGCATCGAAGGTCTAGAAAATATAGAATGCTGGGAAGCTTCAAACTCATCTAAAAGTGCATAAACATGTAAAAGGAAGGATTGATAATCCTTCCTTTTACATGTTTAATAATTTATAAGATAATTCTATTTTTGATTCATCTTCTGATGAATTTACAATCTCTACTCCACCATCTATAACTTTATCAGACAGAAGATCCCTTCTAGATAATATATTTTTTAGATTTTGTGCAGTTCCAAAACCACCATCTATAAGTTTCACTCTATTTCCTAAAACCTTTTTTATAGCATCTTTCAAGAATATGTAGTGTGTACATCCGAGCACAATGGAAGATATTTCATTCATATTAATATCTTCAAATAACTCTTTTATAGATTCTTCTACCTGATTTCCTTCTGTAATACCATTTTCTACTACAGTTACAAGTTTTGGAGCTGGAACCTTAATAATCTCAGCTTTATTTTTATATTTATCCATAAGCGAGTTAAACTTATTTTCTTTTAAAGTTACTTCTGTAGCTAAAACTACAATCTTCCCACTTTTATAAACTTCAACGGCAGGTTTTAATGCAGGTTCAATTCCTATAATAGGTATATTGTAGCTATTTCTAAATTTATCTACAACAGCACTAGTAGCTGTGTTACATGCTATAACTATAGACTTAACTCCTCTATCTATAAAATAATCTCCTATATCTAAACATATTTTTTCTAGCTCTTCCTTAGTTTTTTTCCCATAAGGTATATTTTGGGAATCACCGTAGTATATATAATCTTCGTTGGGCATTAGTTTTTTTGTTTCTCTTAAAACACTAATACCTCCCATACCTGAATCAAATATACCAATAGGTCGATTTCTCACTATATCACCTCCTAAATCACTATCATAATTATATCATAACTTTTTTATTCTTAAGAAATTATAATATTGTATCTATACAATTTTCAAGTATTCATTTATCTTATCTAAAACCCCTAAATCTCCTACTATTATCAAACTATCACCTAACTTAAATTCAAGATTCGGCCCAGGAGATAAAATCATTTTACCATTTCTTAAAACTCCTAGTATGGTTGCTCCAGTGTTTTCCCATATTTTACATTCACCTATAGTTTTTCCTATAATATGATACTCTTCTTTTAATTGAATTTGTATGGGATCTATTATTTCAGATCTTTTGAATTTATATAAGTCTATAATTCTTTCCATAGTTTCCTGTATTCTTTTTTCTATTTCTTTTTTTTGATCCATTAAATTCTTAAGGTTTTGTCTTAGATCGCTTATTGTCTCTTCACTATTTCTAAAACTTTGAATTACTTCCCCTGCTTTATATTTTGATAATACAATTATTCCACTTCCCTTACTAACTCTAACTACTTCTCTATCCTCTAAAACCTTCATAGCTTTTCTAATTGTTTCAGGAGATACATTGTATTCAGAAGCTAATATAGATCTTCCTCTTAATTTTTCTCCTTCGTGTATGCTTCCTTTATAGATACGAGTTGCTACATCAACTGCTATTTTTATGTATCTAGGAATTGAAATACGTTCACTCATGAAATTCCCCCGTTCAGATTATTTTACATCAATTTTTTTTGACTCATAATTCATTATTTTAGATTTTATTAGTTTTACAATATCATAATATGATAAATTTAAATTAACTACATAAACAGATAATACTATCAATATCGTCCCTATCATCTGATTTTTATCTATTGTTTCGTTAAATATAAAATATCCTCCTAAAACTGTTACAACAGGTGAAAAATTCAAATACAATGTTGTAACTGTAGATCCAAGATTTTCTAAAGCATACATATACAAAACGTATGCAATAGCAGAGCAAAATAAAGCTAGATATAAAAAGTTGTATACTATAGTATGATTTATCAAATGCCAATTGTTATTTTCAAACAATGCAAACGGAATTAGTACTATGGTTCCAAATATTATCTGATAGAATACAATCGCTAATTGTGAGTATTTTTCAAATAAATTCTTGGTTGTATAATTATAAAACACCCATGAAAAAACAGCTCCAAACATAAGTATATATCCTAATGTTTCTTTTTTTTCTAATCTTATATTTCCCCCTATTATGAAATATATTCCAATTATTGAGAATACAACTCCTAACAGATTATTAAAACTCAATTTATTTTTTAATATAATACTGTCAAATATTAAAGAAAATATAGGTATAGTTCCTGTTATTAATGATGCGTGAGACGAGCTTATATATTTAATACCATAATTTTCAAAGCAATAATATACAGCAACACCAAAGATTCCTGCCACCGCCATAGATTTTACATCTTCTCTTTTAAGCTTAGTATCCGGCTCCTTTATTTTAATTACAACAAACAATATACTTGACGCTATTAAAAACCTCAGAGTAGCAAGCGTCATAGGTCCGAATACATTTAAAGTTATTTTTATGCTCAAAAAAGATAGTCCCCACATAGTAACAGTTAAAATTATTGCAATAATAGAATAAATTTTAGTTTTCATAAATTCCCCTTCTTTTCCCATTATTAATTTTAAAAGATTCAAGTTAAAGTATATTACTTTATAGTATATGTGTAAAGGTTATTGGTATTAGTTTTTATATTTCAAAAATAACGCTCATTGAAATATTGGCTACTTTTGATTAAGTAACAGTATTTCGATGAACGTTATTTTCTGCTTAAACACCTAATTCAATTATCAACCTTAAACTATTTTAACTTATATATACTTTTTCATCTTTCATTTCTATGTTTATACAAGCCCCTTCATTTAGTTCTCCTTTAAGATATTTTTCTGCTATCTCATCTTCTATATACTTTTGAATCGTTCTTCTTAAAGGTCTAGCTCCGTATTTATCATCATATCCTTTTTCAAGTATAAAATCTTTAACCTCATCAGAAATTTTTATACTCATGTCTTTTTCCTTCGCTTCTTCAACCACTTCATTTATCATTAATTCTACTATTTTAGATAATTCATCTTTAGTAAGCTTAGTGAATACTATAGTTTCATCTATTCTATTTAGAAATTCTGGTCTAAATGTTTTCTTTAAAGCATCATTAACTCTAGTTTCAAGTTCATCATAAGCATCGCTATTAAATCCTATAGAACCTGATTTGAAGTTTGTTCCAGCATTAGATGTCATTATTATTACACTATTTTCAAAGAATACAGTTCTTCCTTGACTGTCAGTAAGTCTTCCATCCTCAAGGATTTGAAGCAACATATTGAATACATCTTGATGAGCTTTTTCTATTTCATCTAAAAGTATAACAGAATAAGGCTTTCTTCTTATTTTCTCCGTTAACTGACCTCCTTGATCATATCCAACATATCCTGGAGGGGCACCTATTAATTTTGAAACTGTATGTTTTTCCATGTATTCAGACATATCTATTCTTATAAGAGCTTCTTCGCTTCCAAATAATTCAACAGCTAAAGTTTTCACAAGTTCTGTTTTACCAACACCAGTAGGACCTACAAATATAAATGAAGATGGTTTTTTCTTTTTTCTAAATCCTGAGCGATTACGTCTTATAGCTTTTGATATACTTGTAATTGCATTATGCTGCCCTATTACTCTTTTATGAAGTCTATTTTCCAGATTTAAAAGCCTAGTAGCCTCTGATTGAGTAATCTTTTGAACAGGAATCTTAGTCCAAGACTCTATTACAAATGCTACATCTTCTACTGTAATCTCTACATCTGAGCATTTTGCTTGTATATCTTCAATATCTTCTTCTATTTTACATTGCTTCATCTTGCACTCTGCTGCTTTTTCATAGTCATTACTGTTTGATGCTTCTTCTTTTTCTATTTGAACCTTCTCTAATTCTTCTTTTAAAGCTTGTATTTCTATAAGACCTTGATTCTTTAGGTTAGCTCTTGAACCAACCTCATCTATTATATCTATAGCTTTATCAGGTAAGAATCTATCCGTTATATATCTCTTTGACAAATTAGTTGCCGCAACTATTACTTCATCCGATACCTTAACATTGTGGTAATCTTCATAATAACTCTTAATATCTTTTAAAATTTCTATAGTTTCATCAACTGTAGGCTCTTCAACTAATACAGGTTGAAACCTTCTCTCAAGGGCTGCATCCTTTTCTATATGCTTTTTATATTCTTCAAGAGTTGTAGCTCCTATTAATTGAATTTCTCCCTTAGCAAGTGATGGCTTTAATATATTTGCAGCATTCATAGCCCCACCTTGAACTTCACCTGCACCCATAATGTTATGTATTTCATCTATTACTAGTATAACATTCTCATTTGCTTTAGCTTCATTGATTATATTTTTCATTCTACCTTCAAATTGTCCTCTAAACTGAGTTCCTGCAACAACAGCAGTTAAATCCAGAAGATATATTTGAGCATCAAATAATTTTGCTGGAACCTCTTTTTGAACTATTCTAACTGCAAGTCCTTCTGCTATAGCAGTTTTTCCAACTCCAGGCTCTCCTATTAATATAGGATTATTTTTATTTCTTCTATTTAATATCTGTATTGCTCTATCTATCTCTCTATTTCTTCCAATTATTCTATCAACTTCATTATTTTTTGCTTTTTCAGTTAAGTTAGTTCCATACATATTAAGAAACTTATTCTTGTATTTTTTCTTTTTACTTTTTTTATCCGTTTTCTTTTCTATATCTTCTGTATTTTCTATATCTTCTATCCCATCTATATCTTCTTGTTTTTGCATATTACCAAACATCTTTGAAAACATACTATTCTCATCAAAATCATCCATATCCATTCCCTCTATTACAGAGTTCATCTGACCTGTTAAATTTTGTATATCTTCTTCATTCATACCTGTTTGCTGCATCAATTGATCGATTATTGGAAGGCCAGTTTTTTTAGCACATTCTATACACAATCCTTTAATTTCTGATTTCCCATTTTCAACCGTAGACGTAAATACAACTGCAATATTCTTATTGCATTTTGAACATAATTTCATATCAAATCATCTCCATAACTAATACTAAAATAATAATTATATTTTATAATATATATTTTTATCTATCAATACTTTAAATTTTCTATCCATTTAACTATAGCTTTATATACTTCCTGTCTATTTAGTTCATTTAAAATTTCATGTCTTCCATTTATATATATCTTCAACTCTACATTTTTAATACCTGCTTTTTTATAGATATTATATAGCTTAGATACATCGTTTGAATTTGATCCAACCATATCCTTATCTCCTGATATTATTAATATAGGCAATTTTTTAGATATTTTATTTATATTGTTTTTATTTATAGTTAATTTAACTCCTTTTAGCAAATTAACATACAATCCTGCACTGCATACAAATCCACATAAAGTATCTTTAACATATTCATCTACCTTATCTTTATCAGATGATAACCAATCAAACTCTGTTTTGTTAGGATAAAAGTATTTGTTGTAATTTCCAAAAGTTAATTTATCCACAAACTCTGCTTTTTTATTATACCCATATATACCTGCATATATTTTAGATATAATATATCCCATATTTCTTTTTAAAAAATTTCCACCTGTTGTTGTTCCAGATAAAATAACAGCTCTAAATTCATTTGAAAATTCTTGAATACAAGTTCTTGCTAATAAGGATCCCATGCTATGTCCAAATAATATAATAGGCTTATTATTTTCTTTTTTTATATAACCTATTATATTTTTTATATCACTTATTATATTATCCCATCCATTTTCACAAAAATGACCTATTTGATTGTGTTCTATTCCTGTTTTTCCATGCCCTCTATGATCACTAGCATATACAATGTATCCATTTTCATTTAATACCCTACTAAATTCATCATATCTTAATGAATGCTCAGCCATACCGTGAAGTATTAAAACACATCCTACTGGATTTTCTACATTTGCCCACTTGTGAACAGTAATATATACACCATCATTGCCCTTAACCTTAAATTCCTCAAGCATAATATCATCCCTAAACTTTTTATTTCTAAGCGAATTTTTACTTTAACTTAAATTCCATAGTCACAGGGTTATGATCGCTGTGTTCAAATCGTAAATCATCTCCCTTTACATCTAATACCTCTATATTATCAGAAACCAAAAATCCATCTATAGTTTCAACAAAGTTATATCCTTCTTTATAAGGAGAATCCAGACTTCTTACAGTTGGAGTAAGAGGGTCAATTGACCATTTAAAAGTCTCTGGTTTAAAATCACTAGGCATTTCCTGTAACCACCTAGCTTCTACCTCACTTTTAAAATTCGTCTTACCTATTTTATGATTCCAATCTCCTCCTACTAAAACATAGTTTCCTTTATCGTACTCGTTTTGTATATGTTCTTTCAGATAAGATAATTGTTGCTTTCTTATAAGTCCTCCCTTATCATAAGCTGATAAGTGAACATTTATTAATACAAGTTCTTTATCAGAATCATCTACTTTAAGTCTGCTTTCTATAAAGCATCTATCTAATAAAAATAGCTGTCTTAAAAAAGATTCCTTACCTGGTAATTGATACCTAGTCGCCTTACTTATATCATATTTCGAAAAAGTAGAAAGACCAGCCTTTACATATCCATGAGGCTTTTTAACAGGTACAGGTATCCACAAAACTTTGTAGTTATAAGCATACGAATTACTATATTTATAAAGTTTTTCCTTTATTTTTTCGTACTCATTTATATAATATGTTCTAGTAGCTTTTTCATCTATTTCTTGAACAAAACAAAAATCAGAATTTTTGCCTTTTAAATAATCTGATACTCCTTCTACATTCTCATAAGTTTTTTCCTTGCTATATGATCTTGACATTTTACCTTCATCCATAAAAAAATCTTGGTTTTTATCAAGCCCTCCAAACCCAATATTAAATGTAGTTATACTCATAGTATTATCTAACTTTACTATCTCTTCTTTATTATCATTAATTTCAATAAAACTAATTTCATCTGGTCTATAATCTGTAATTACAACTAATAATAGAAATAATACAATTAAACTTGTTAATAATATAGATATCCTTAAAGTAAATTTTATAAACATTTTTTTCTCCCCTCAATAATTTGATATTAAATAGATATTGACTCATTTTAATTATTTATTATAAAATTATATAACATTATTTATTAATTTGCATTAATATAAATATATTCTCAAAAAATACAAACCATAATAAGTATATCCATTAAAATATGAAAGGAGCATTTTTATGAGAGATTTTACAACTCCTAATATTATACTGAGTAAATGTATAGAGCATGATAATTGTAGATATGATGGATCTAAAATAAATAACGATTTTATAAAAACTCTACAATCTTATGTTAATTTTATCACGGTATGCCCTGAAACAAGTATAGGTCTTTCTACTCCTAGAGATACCTTACGCCTAATTTCAAAAGATAATACAGATAATTTTGATTTGGTTTTTTCTAAAAATGGAGATGATTTAACTGAGAAAATGGATACCTTCTCTCATTCCTTCTTAAAAAATCTCTGTGATAATGATATAGATGGATTTATTTTAAAAAGTCGCTCTCCATCTTGTGGTGTAAAAGATGTTAAAGTTTATAAGTCTCATGGAAAATCCCCCTCTCTTCCAAAAAAAGGTGTCGGATTATTTGCAAGTAAAGTCTATGAATACTTCCCAGATGCAGTAGTTGAGGACGATGGAAGACTTACCAATTTTAACATAAGAGAACATTTTTTAACAAAGATATTTACAAAATCAGAGTTTAAGAATGTCCAGAAACATAATAGTATGAAATCTCTTATAGATTTTCAAAGTAAAAATAAATATCTTTTAATGGCTCACAGCCCTGGATATTTAAAAAAAATGGGAAAGTTAACTGCTAATACTCAGTCAAAAGATATATCTGATATAATACACGAATATGAAATATATCTTAATAAGGCTTTGTCCATATCATCTAAGCCAAATAGAAATATTAATATGCTGCTCCATTTATTTGGATATTTTTCAAAGTATCTATCGTCAAGCGAAAAGGCTTTTTTCTTAGAAACATTAGAAAAATATAACGATAAGAAAATTCCATTTTGTGTACCATTAACAATGATACATTCGTGGGTTATGAGATTTGAAAACGAGTATTTACGTGATCAAACTATATTCGAACCTTTCCCTAGTGAGTTAATACAAACTAGAGATTCTGGAAAAATGATTTAATATGACTATTTATTATTTTATTAAGCCTTTTAATAATATATAATTATATATATATTATTATTAAAAGGGAGATTCGAATGAAAAATAAAACAAGTATAGTCTTTATTGTTGCATCTGCATTTTTTTTTATTTTAAGTTCTATGTTAATACTATTTTTATTTAAATTATCAACACCATTACCCGATTTATCTAATGAAAATTTCAAGACAAAAGATGAATTTATACATCTTATATATTCAAAGTCACACTATGGTTATAAAAAATACAATATATATCCAAGCATCACAATTGCACAAGCAATTCTTGAGAGCAACTGGGGAAAATCCAAATTAACTCAAGACGGAAAAAACTTATTCGGAATAAAGGCAGGCAAAAACTATAAAAGTAAGGTAGATTTTGTAACTAATGAATTTGTAAACAATAAAAAAATAGAAGTAGTTCAAAGTTTTAGATCTTATGATTCATATTCAAAATCCGTTGAGGACTATACGGACTTACTAGGAAAGGCTAAACGATACGAAGCACTAAAACAATGTAAGGATTATAAAGAACAGGCCATTGCACTTTATGCATGTGGTTATTCTACCGATCCAAATTATCCTCAAAAGCTTATATCAATAATAGAAAAATATGAATTATATAAGTATGACAAAAAATAACACTTTATGCCACAGCATAAAGCGTTATTTTTAATTTAATCTCTATTTTTTTATCCTATTACCTTAAGATCCTTACTATATTTATTAAGAACTTCACATCCATCTTCAGTAACAAGTACTAAATCTTCTATTCTAACTCCAACCTCTCCAGGTATATATATACCTGGCTCTATTGAAAATATCATTCCAGGTGCTACTTCATCATTATTAACAGATGAAACATCACCAAAGTCATGTACCTCTATGCCTATTGAATGTCCTGTTCTATGTGTAAAATACTTTCCATAGCCTTTATCTTCTATATAATTTCTAGCAGCTAAATCTATTTCACTAAATTTAATACCAGGCTTAACTATTGATATAGCCTTTTTATTTGCCTCTAAAACAGTATTATATACTTCTTTAGCCTTATCAGATACAGATTTATAAAATACAGTTCTTGTCATATCTGAACAATATGAATCTTTAACACATCCAATATCTATAATTATACTATCTCCTTCTTTAATAATAGTATTAGATGGTTCATGGTGAGGATTAGCTGCATTTTCTCCATAAGCTATAATAGGATCAAAAGAAAATCCATCAGCTCCTATTTCTTCATATATATTATTTAATAAATCAGCCATTTTCTTCTCAGATAAATTATTTGATACAGATTCTATCATTCTTTCAACAGCTATATCATTAAGTCTAGATGCCTCTCTCATTAAATTCTTTTCTTCATCGTCTTTACACATTCTAACTCTATCTAAAATCATAGAACCATTTACAAATTTGCTTCCACCTTCAAGTTCCATAAGTCTTAATAAGAAGCGAGCTGGCCAGTTTTTATCTACACCAATAGTATTTGTTTTATCTACATACTTTGATATAATCTCCACTCCATCTTGAGTATCATTATACCAAACTATTTCAACCCCTAGATTTTCATTTACAGGGAATAATTCATTTACAAATAACTTGTTTTCTCCACTCGTATTTATATATAAAGCTAGTAATCTTTCTCCTGGGTGAAACCATTTTCCTGTTAAATAAAATATAGCAGCTGGATCTGATACTAACATTTGAGGTATATTTTTATATTCCATTTTTTTTAATACTTTTTCAAGTCTTTTATTGTTCATACCATTTACCTCCTCTTATAATTTGTATACCTCTAAATATTACCATAATTTTCATTATATGTGTAGATTATTTAATGCATAGTGCTTTTTATATAAATATGATATAATAGTCCAGAACTTATGTTCTTATTTTATAACAAGTAGGTGATTGTATGAGTCGTAAAATAATACATGTAGATATGGACGCTTTTTTTGCCAGTGTAGAACAAGTAGATAATCCTTCTCTTAAGGGTAAACCAGTAATAGTTGGAGGTAGAACTAGTAAAGGAGTTGTTTGCACATGTTCTTATGAAGCTAGAAAATATGGTGTTAAATCTGCTATGCCAGGATTTATTGCTGCTAAAAAGTGTCCTAATGGTATATTTTTACCAGTTAGGTATTGGAGATATAAGGAAGTTTCTAATCAAGTATTTGATATTCTATATAATGTAACAGACATAGTAGAACCATTATCAATAGATGAGGCTTATCTTGACGTATCTAATATAACTACTTCTCCAATTGACATAGGACATTATATAAAAAGTGAAGTTTTTAAAAAAACAAGACTTACTATATCAGTTGGAATATCTCACAATAAATTTTTAGCAAAGCTTGCCTCAGATTGGAATAAACCAAATGGAATTAAGGTCATAAATGAAGAAATGGTCCCAGAAATACTAAAACCACTTTCTATAAAAATAGTATATGGAATAGGGAAAAAATCAATAGATAAGCTAAACAACATAGGGGTATATACAGTGAATGATTTATTAAAGCTTCCAAAAGATTACTTTATAGATTTATTCAAAAACCAGTCTTGGGAACTTTATAATCGACTCTTAGGTATAGACAATAGACCTGTTCATCCTAATCGCCGAACAAAATCTTTAGGAAGAGAAACTACTCTTTCATCAAATACAGACGACATAGAATATCTTATGCACTTCTTGTCATTATTTAGCAAAGACATATCATATACATTAAAAAAACAATATATACTATCTAAGACTATAACAATTAAGATAAAGACATCAGACTTTTTTAGTCACACAAAAAGTAAAACAATTCATCACTACACAGATTCTTATGATGAAATATACTCTATAGCATGCAACTTATTAAAAGAAATAAATATAAACGATGATATAAGGCTTATAGGACTTAGTGTATCCAATCTATCAGACAAAAAAATAGAACAACTTACTTTTTTATAATGAATAAGTATAATTTAAGCATCTAAAACTCTAAGCAATCCTAGCATTCTTTCTTTTTCCATCTTCATATGTTGAGCTAGCATAGCTTGGGATACCTGCATCAATATTTGGTTTTTAGTATACTCCATCATAGTTTTAGCCATATCAGCATCAGTTATACGGCTATATGCTGCTGTTAAGTTTTCTTCGTAGTTGCTTAGGTTATTTAAAATATGCTCAAGTCTATTTTGCATAGCCCCTAAAGAAGACCTTTCTCTAGATACACTTTTAACAGCTGTTTTTACTTTTTCTATCGCATCTTGTGCATTTTGCTGATTGGATATATCAATCTCATCTATATTAAGCCCTATTTCTGACAAATCTCCCATCTTTACTTTTAAAGAAGCTCCTGCATTTTGGCCTACCTGTAGCGTAATCCCTTCACTTTTTTGTGATCCATCAATAAGCTTTTTATTATTAAATTCTGTACCTTTTGATATTTCTGTAATTGCATCCTTTAATTGTTGGAACTCTGAATCTAGATTTTCTCTATCTTTATCTGTATACGTTCCATTTGAAGCTTGAACTGCTAATTCATCCATTCTTTGAAGCATATTATGAACTTCACTCATTGCTCCCTCAGCTGTTTGTATCATAGAAATTCCATCTTGAACATTTCTTTGAGCCATGCTAAGACCCCTTATTTGTGCCTTCATCTTTTCAGAAATAGCAAGCCCAGCTGGATCATCAGCTGCTCTATTTATTCTTTTTCCAGTGCTCAATCTCTCCATTAATACAGAATTTCTTGAATTTAAATAATTCATATGATTTATCATTCTCATCCCTATAGAATTAAAACCTAGCATAATATATCCTTCTTTCCTATAGTAAGTTACTATTATATATATATCGTATTATAGAACTTATTTCTTTAGAACTTTTTACCATAATTTAAATGTTTTAGTATATATTTATAATTTGCAATATATTTTGTAATTCTTTTGTAACATTTACTTTTAATGTATATGATATAATTTTTATTGTATCTATATTAAATTCGGAGGTGACTAAAAATGAATATTTTCAAAAGATTTTCTTGTGCAATATTATCTTTAATTTGCATATTGAATTTATCATTTTATCCAAATTACATATTTTCTCAAGAAAAAAATAATTTTAAGGTAGTTGCATACTGTTCAGACATATTCAAAGATTCGGTTGAAACAAATATTCAATACGATAAACTAACTCATATAATATATGCTTTTTTAATACCAAAAGAGGACGGTTCTCTAGTTCCAATAAAAAAACCTGATGAACTAAAAAAGCTAGTTAAAAAAGGTCATGAAAATAACGTTAAAGTATTAATAGCTGTTGGCGGATGGTTTGATGAAGCTTACACTCCACTAGACAATAGATTTGAAAAAATAGCTGCATCAGATGAACTAAGAGAATCTCTTGTAAATAATATAGTTAAATTTGTAGATGAATATAACTTAGATGGAGTAGAAATAGATTGGGAATATCCTGACCTTGGACAATCCTCTTTAAATTATGAAAAACTGGTTTTAGAACTTAGTTCTAAATTAAAGGAAAAAAATAAATATCTAACAGCAGCACTTAATGGAGCTTGGTCTAAAGAAGAAGGACCTGCAGTATCAAAATCAGTAACTACCAAATGCTTAGAAAGTTTTGATTGGATAAGTATAATGGCTTATGATATGAATAATAAGCAACATAGTCCATTTTGGTTTGCAGATACATCTATAGAATATTGGTTAAACAGAGACGTTCCTAAAGAAAAAATAGTAATAGGTATTCCATTTTATGCTCATCCAACAAATCCAACTTGGAAGGTTTACAGAGATATTGTAAAGCAAGATAAAGAAAATGCATATAAGGATGCAGCTACAATAGATTCTATAAAATATTACTATAACGGGATAAACACAGTAAAAGAAAAAACAAGACTAGCTCTTAATAAAGCATCTGGAGTTATGCTGTTTGATGTAAACGAAGATACATTAGACGATTTAAGTCTAGTAAAAAGTATTGACGATGTTATAAACGAAACAGCAAAGCTTACTCTAGATGAAAAAAGTAAAAAAGTGTATTTTGTAGTTGATAATCATGAATTAATATTTAATGAAAATGATAACCTAGGAATTCCATTTATAGATAAAAATAATCGTACCCTAGTTCCTGTAAGAAAAGCACTTGAATCAATAGGTGTAGATATATCATATAATAGCTTAGATAAAGTAGTGTATGCAACTAAAGGTAATACTGATTTAAGAATACCAATAAACAAAGACTATATTCATTTAAACGGTCAAAAAATTCAAATGGATACAAAGGCTATAATAAAGGGTAATAGAACTTATATACCTTTAAGATATGTATTTGAAAGCTTTAACTATAAAACTACTTGGCATAATTCTAGTAGGACTATAATAGTGACTCCTCAATCTTAGTAAATATCTCAGCTACATGAGTTATATCTGAATGAATAGTACTATGTGCTGAATTTATAACACTTAGGGCCTTAGTAATCTGTATTAACTCTTTACTAAAAGGTAGATAGTACAAATGCATACTAAGGCCTGATTCTTTAGTCGGAAGAATGTAATTAATATCAAGCTTTATACATCCTAAATTTTCATAGAACTTTATTCTTCTATAAGTGTTTATATCTTTATCATCTTCCTTTTCAACCTCTATCATGCATCCATCTAAATTCTTATACCAATTCTTCAATGTCTTAATCATTTGTGTTCCATATCCCTTTGAATGATAATTTTCTAATACAGCTAAATAATCTAGCCACATTAAATTAGCTTCAATATCTATGTAAACTATAATATAACCTATTAATTTTTTTCCATCATAACACAATAAAAGCTTATAATTATCATTTTCAAACAATATATCAAACTGCTCTTTATCCTTTACTTCACTTTTTTCAAACTGAGAATATAAGTCGTTATATACACACTTTAAATTTTCCTTTGAGTAGTTTTCTTTTACAATTAATTTTTTCATACATAAAACCCCCTTACTAAATAAAGACTATCCATTTGGACAGCCTTTATTTATACTCTTCTTCTCTATCTTTTATTTCAGCATAAACATCATCTAATTCTTTTTTATGCTTATCAATTATTGATTCTATTTTAGATTGCATACCATCTTGAGAATCTACAAATTCAAAAGTTACCTCCCAAGTTGGGTTATAGGCATCTTCTATTTCTTTTACAGATAATACTATACCATTTAAGACTTCATCATCATAGTAGTCTAATATAGCTGAAAACTCCCAGTCTTCAACATCTTTTTCAGTAGTTATTTTAAGATGAACTATATTTTTTTCATCTTCACATGTCATATAAATTCCATCTATTAAATCTACATTGCTCCCTATAGTATAGCTGCCTATTTCTTTTTCTATCTCAAGTGTTTCTTTATTTTTTTGCATAAGTACTAAAGCAAAAGATTCCATTTTCTCACCTCTTTATTATTCTTCGTCAAAGTAAGAATTATATTCTTCTAATACTCTTTCAAACTCTTCATCATCATTTACTGCAATGTATTGTTCTACTCCATCTTCTTCAACTATTTTGTAAACATATGCATCTTCCTCATTCTCTTCTTTAGCAAGAAGTACATATTTTTCTTCTTCTATATTTATCTTCTCAATTATTTCCAACTCTACCTTATTTCCTTGATCATCTAAAAAAGCAACTCTTTCTTTTGACATTTCATAATCTCCTCTCATATATCAATATTTTGATTATATCTTTAAGAATTCAAATTGTAAATATATTTTATATTATATTAAATCATATTTTTTCTTTAAGATTTTAGGAACTAAAGATAAAATAGTAATTAAAATCGCACATCCCCCAAGACAAACAAAGATTTTATCCATATTTTCACAAGAATTTATAGATCCTCCTACTAGGGCAAATGCTATTATTCCAGGCATAGTCAATACCCAAGAAAGTAAAATGTATGATTTGAATTTAATATTAGTTATTCCATAAGCATAGCTTTGGAGCATATACGGAAATCCAGGAACCAATCTTGTTATAATAAGTATTCTCCATCCATGATTTTTTACTAAATTATCTATTTTTCTAAGTGATTTGTTGGTCTTAACTCTATTTTGAACAAAATCCTTAGCAAGATATCTTGCTATTAAAAAAGCAGATGCATCACTTATAAGTGCACCTATACAAGTATATATAGATCCATTAATAGGTCCAAATGCCATCCCAGCAATTATAGCCATAGGTGGTGCTGGTATGAACACAACACAGCCTATAACAAAGAATACAATATATATTATTGGTCCTAAAATCCCTAATTCATGTATGTAGTTTTTTATTTTCTCTGCATTATCTATACTTAAATAATCAAATACTCCTAAAACCTTCATACTTATAATGATTGTAAGTAATAATACACCTATTAGTATTCTTTTTTTAAAATCTATAGTGACCTTATTCAAATCAACTCAACTCCCTAAAAAAAAATTCGTCTACTCACTATCACGGTGGCTCATAACGAAAATTATATTTATCCACAAGTTAAAGCGGAATATAATTTCCTATTCATTATAAAAGATTGCTCTATTAATAGAGCAATCTTTTTTTGTAAGTAAATTATGCTATTTTTCCATAGGCATATCGAAATCTCCGCCCCACTCGTATATTGAAGCTTCATAATTTCTAACTTTATCAAAGCCAACGGCTCTGAGGATCATGGATGCATATCCAGATCTTATACCCATAGTTCAGTATACTGTAAAGTCATCTTTAGGAGATACTCCCATATCAGCCATAATAGTCTTGATTTCATCTGGAGATTTAGGAGTTCCATTTTCATTTAAAAGAGCTGTCCATAGCAACTGCTTAGCTCCTTTGATATGACCTCCTCTTGGCTCTCCTGCTTTTTGAGATCCTTTATATTCTTTCTCTGTTCTAACATCTATTAGTACTTGTTTTCCTAGATTCTCATATATATACTCTTTTGTTGCACTATAGCTATCATCATAGTCTTTAAGAACTAAACCAGAAGTTGGAATCGGTTCTGATGCTTCATTAGTTGTTTCATAACCTAACTCATTCCAATAAGAAAGTCCTCCAACCAATATCTTTACATTATCCATACCAGCTTGCTTTAACTGCCAAACAGCTCTTCCATCAGCCCCTGGTCCTTTAAATACATTTGAATAAAATACTACAGTTTTATCATTATCCACCCCTAAGGCTTCAAGTCTTGACTTTAATTCTTCTTTTTTTACAAGAGTTCCCCAACCTGAATCTCCTGGTTTTCCTGTTTTATCTGAGAATGCATGAAAACCTATGCTCACAGCGCCAGGAATATGTTGCTTATTGTAAAAATCCGGTTTATTACAATCAAGAACTACCAGTTCTTCACTTCCCAATAAATCTTTTAATTCATTAGGTGTTATTAAAAAATCATTATTTGCATAAATCGAAGCATCAAAATCTTCTTTTTTTACTGTTGAGTTTTCTTTAGAGCATCCAACTAAAACAGTTATCATTAAAATACTCATCAACAAAAGAATTATTCTTTTAGATTTCAATTATATTTTCCTCCTTATTTTTTTTTGTCATCCCAAATTTTCTTAATTAGGGCTATTAATATACTCAATGAAAATAAACATAATAATCCAAATACAAAAGTTTTTGCAGTTCCTGTAAGCATACCACCTATATATGAATAGATAATAGTAGCAGGAAGTTGTCCAAGTCCTGTAGCTATAAAGAATGACCAAAAACTCATAGATGTAAGTCCTGCTGCATAACTTACAATATCAAATGATACAAAAGGCAGTAATCTTGCAATTAAAATCGCATAATTACCATATTTTCCAAAAAATTCATCTACACTTTTTAAGGCTGTTTTAGATGTAAGCTTTTCTACTGCATTTCTTCCTAAGATTCTAGCTATATAAAAACAAAGTGCGGCTCCTGCCATAGCACTAGACCAAGAAAGAATAGCCCCTTTAACCCATCCAAATAATCCTGCATTAGCAAACGTAATAATAAATGCTGGAAGTGGTGCTGCAACCGATTGTAAAATCATAAGTAAAAAAGATACAATAGGTGCCCATATCCCAAATGACAATATATACTCTCTCGCCATTTCAACATTAACATTGCTTAAAATAAATATAGCTTGATTTATATTTATTTTGACTGAAGGTATAAACAAATACACACATATAATAGCTACTATAATTGATATTTTTATTTTATTCTTTTTTATAAATTCCATATATTAATATTCCTCCTAATGCATTTATAATAAAAATAATATCATTATATGTATATTTTTGTCTAATCGTTTTTTTCTATACTCCCACTGTTTGTTATAGATTTTTTCTATTGTTTTTTAACATACATTATTCAGAACTTACTATTTTACTTTGCATAAATATTTTTGTAATATATAATATATTTGCTATTAAAGATTATATTTTTAAAAATGAATTAATTTTCAATTTCTAATTATACTAGGAGGTTTTTAACATGATATTCAAAAAATCATTTACTGCTTTACTTATTTTTGCGTTAATGATAATAATTAATTTCATTTCTGTTCACCAGATATTTCAAGAAAAAGAAGTAGTCGAAGAAATTATAATTCCTAACGAAGTTTCTCAAACTAGATACACATTGCTTCTAGATGTAAAAGTTAAGTCAAACGATTTTGATGATAATTTCTGGATTGATAACTCTGATGGTAAAACATTAAATATATCTTTAAAAAATAACGGTTCAAACCCAGTACAACATAGAATTACTCACGGTAAAAACACAGTACGTTCTAAAGGTACTATTCGTCCAGGAAAAACAGTTCAACTTCAACTTGGAGATGATAGATCTGGAAGATGGAGAATAGATGTATATACTACAGATGGTTCAAAAATGAATGTTAAAGTAAAAGCAAAACAATTCTAAGTCTAATTTCATGAAAAAGACACTAATTGAAATTATTTGTTTCAATCAGTGTCTTTTCTCAATTAATATATCTATATCTATTTAAGAATCTTCTTTATTTCATCAGGCTTAACAACTCTTCCTGATACCTTAACCTTCTCATCTACGACAATAGCTGGTGTTTTCATAACTCCATACTTAGCTATTTCAACAAAGTCAGCTACCTTTTCAATAGTTGCCTCTATTCCCAATTCTTCAACAGCCTGCTTAGTATTCTCATATAATACTTCACAGTTTTTACATCCTCCACCTAATATCTTAATATTCATGTTAAATCCTCCTTTATATTATCTATTATATAAGTAAATGCGATATAGCATTAAACATATAACCAACTAATATTATACTAACTCCTGTTATAGCTACAAATACAGCTATTAGCTTAGGCTTTATAACTTTTCTAAGTAGTATCATTTCCGGAAGAGATAGAGCAGTTGTAGCCATCATAAATGCTAGTGCTGTTCCTATCCCTACTCCTTTAATTATTAAAGCTTCAGCTATAGGTATAGTTCCTAATGCATTAGAATAAAGAGGAATAGCAACAACAACTGCTACAATTACAGCTAACGGGTTATTAGGTCCTGCATATTTACTAAGGATTTCTTCAGGTGCCCAACCATGTATTAATGCTCCAATACCAATTCCTATAATTAGATATATCCATATTCTTTTTATTATATCTTTTACATTTTGAATGGCAAAATCTATTCTTTGCTTTTTGTTTAATTCTTCTATTTCAGATTCTCCCATTTTTATTTGATACACATATTCTTCTACTTGATCTTCTAAACCAAGACTTCCTATTAATACACCTCCAATTACACCAACTACAACTCCAGTTATAACATATACAACAGCTATTTTCCATCCAAACGAAGCTAAAAGTATTGCAAAAGCAGCTTCATTCACTATTGGCGATGTTATTAAAAAAGAAAAAGTAACACCTATAGGTATTCCAGCTTCAACAAATCCTATAAATAACGGAACTGATGAGCATGAACAAAACGGAGTTACAATACCTAATAGTGAAGCCATTATATTACCAGATATACCTAAAAATCTTTCTAATATCTTCTTAGTTTTTTCCGGTGAAAAATAACTTCTTATATAAGATATAATGAATATCATTATTCCTAGAAGTATTACTATTTTTATAGTATCATATATAAAGAAATGAATACTATCCCCTGCTTTAGTCCCCATAGAAATGCCAAATACATTCTCGACTAAAAGTCTTACCAAATTATTAAGCCAAGTGAATTTAAGTATATTATTGATAAAATCCATATTATTCTCCCCCTAACTCTTCATTTAAATTTTTTATATTATCACTTATCATATTTTCTACAATGTTTATTAAATCAAGAATTTCTTTATTTTTAACCCTATAGTGCATCCAAATCCCCTTTTTTTCACTCTCTAATATACCTGCATCCTTTAATATTTTAAGGTGCTGAGATAAGTTAGATTGAGTAAACTCTACATCTTTCTTAAGTTCACATACGCAAAGTTTTTGATCTCCAAGCTTCTTTATTATCTTAAGCCTTATCGGATGAGCCATAGCTTTTAGTATCTTAACTTGCATATTTTCTAAATTCATAAAATCACCTCTTACTTAAATACATCATATAAGAATTTTCTAATATGCTTATATGATATATCTTTGTATATATTTTGTCAATCAAAAAAGAAAGTTTTAAAAAACTTTCTTTTTTGAGAATTTATTTAAAGCTTAAAATTATGTACTAAAGAGTTTAAATCTTCTGCCATCTTAGCCAATTCGTCTGATGTCGCTGCTATTTCTTCTATAGATGCTGTTCCTTCTTCAGCTGATGCACTTACTTCCTGAATATTGCTTTCAAATCCATTCATAATAGTTACTATTTTTTCTACTGATTCAGTTGCCTGCTCTCCACTCTCCCTCATTTCTTCTATCCCACAACTTACTTCTTTTATTTTCTGTGTAGTTTCTTTTATTGATTCTAATATTTTTTCAAAAGCATCTTCTGTTTTATTTATTATTTTCTTACCTCTATCAACTTCTATAGTTGTATCTTCTATAGAAGTTACAACTATAGACATACCATTTTGCAAATCATTTATAAGATTATGTATTTCTTCAGAAGAGTTTTGTGATTGTTCTGATAATTTTCTGATTTCTTCTGCTACTACTGCAAATCCTCTTCCATTTTCACCTGCTCTAGCTGATTCTATAGCTGCATTTAACGCAAGTAGGTTAGTTTGCTTTGAAATATTGGACATAACACCTAATATTTTATCTACTTTTTCGAATTTCTGATTTAATTCTTTTATTTCTATGCTTGCAGTACTTGTTGTTATATTTATTTTATCCATTTGATTTGTTGCTGTATTTATAACATCTTTACCTAGATTAGCTTGTATAGAAACATCATTTGATAATATATCCATTTTATGCGAATTTTCATTTACCATATTTATCTTATCCATAAAATTCACTATTATTTCATTTGTATTTTCAATATATTCTCTTTGAGAGTTTACTCCTATGGCTAAATCTTCCATAGCTTGTGCTATTTGTTGTGACATTTGGGCATTTTCTTCAGAAACTATAGATAACTGTTTACTTGATGCAGTTACATTGTCTGAGGTATTGTTTATATTACCAATTAAATTTTTCAAGCTTTTTTGCATCTTTCTTAGTGAATATGCAAGATCACCGATTTCATCTCTAGAATCTACTTTTATTTCTTGTGTTAAATCTCCCAATGCAATTAATCGAGTTCTATTAAGCATATTTTTTATCGGTTTTGTGAGTAAACTTGCTATATAAAATGAAACTATAATTGCTATAGAGTTAATTGTAATTATACTAATAATAATTTTCCTTATTTCTTTTTTTGTATTTTCATCTATTTTATCAATAATATTTTTATGAACTTCATTTATTAAGGGCTCAAGACTATGGACCTTCTCTCTATAATCTTTAACCAGTCCCTCATTCTTTTTAAAACCTATATCTCCATCAATAGATACTACATTATCAAAGCTAGTTTTGTATTCTTCAATTAATAAATTTATATTTAATTTAGCTTTTTGATTATAATTTAAGTCCATTAATACAGTTTTAAATTCAGAAACTCTTTTTTCTAAATTAGAAGCATATTGTAAATCTTTTCTTAAAAAATAGTCTTTTTCTTCTCTTCTAATTTGTAAAAGTAATATTTTTAACTCTCTGTTATTTGGTGAATTTTTCATGAATTCTTCTATATCATGGCTTGCTTTTCTTAAATTCCCAATTAGACCATAATCATTGAAACCTCTTGTTTTTGCTTTATCAACCAACTGTATAAATTTATCATGATACTGTTGTGATAATAACAGTATTTCATTCAAATTTTTTATATCTTCTTCATTGCTAAGAATCATTTTATCTTTTTTAATTAAGTTAATTGTATCCTTTAACTGTTTAAAATTAAGTTCAAATTTATCAATATATTCATTTTTACCTGTTTTATAAAATTCTAAATCTTCGCATTTTCTAATTAAAAAATCCTTTTCATTTCTTCTCATTTCTAATGTGATCTTATGTACATTATCTATATTTCTAATTAAAGGAATCACTTTGTCATTAATTCTATTCATTACCATATATATATTCATACCATACACTACGAAGATTGTGATTATCACCAAAAAACCAAAAAGTATTTTTCTTCTGATTTTCCAATCCTTGAATAACTTCATCATAATTGTTACCTCACTTTTTTGTTCATTTTGTCTTATATTATCATTACATGTCTATTTTAGCATATTTTGTCTAATAAATGACCTGTACAATATACCTATTTTTTCTAATAAATATTTTAAATTTTTTTCTGATTCTTATGCTTATTAAATAAAATATTAAAAAGGGATGCCTTGATATCAAGGCATCCCTTTTTAATATTTTATTTCTTTAATATTCCAATCAACACCTTCTCAGGTGTAATAGGTAAACTTCTAACATTGACACCAACTGCATTATAAACAGCATGTGCAATTGCTGGTGATGGAGTATTTATTACAACCTCACCTATAGATTTTGCTCCAAAAGGACCAGTTGGTTCATAACTAGATTCAAAATCCACAGTCAACTTTCCTATATCTTTTCTACAAGGAATTTTATACTGCATAAATGTATTTGTCTGCATTTTTCCTGTATCACTATACCTAACATCCTCATACATTGCCATTCCTATTCCCTGAACCAATCCTCCCTCTACTTGAATTCGTGCAAGCTTTGGATTTATAACCGTTCCGCAATCAACAACTGCAACATAATCAATTAAATCTATTTTTCCACTTTCTTTATCAACTTCTACCTTAGCAAATCCCGCTATAAAAGGAGGAGGGCTTGTATCTCCACCAAAAGAACCAACTCCAATTAATTGATTTTTTCCTTCTCCTACAGATAAACGCTGTCCTATTTCATCAAGAGACAGCACATTTTCTCCATCTACTGTTTTTACAAATGCCCCATCAAATAATAATTCTTTTATTGGAACATCTAATAGCTTAGCTGCATTTTCTAATATCTTATTTTTTATATCTTCACAAGCTTTTATAACAGCATTTCCAGTAACATAAGTTGTACTAGAAGCATATGAGCCTGTATCATATGGAGAAATATCGGTATCAGCAGTGTGTACAATTATCTTATCCATTGTAGTTTCTAGGACATCCGCTGCCATTTGTGCAAGAATGGTATCTGATCCTTGCCCCATATCTGTAGCACCTAATAAAAGTGTATAAAATCCATCATCATTTAATTTAACTATTGCCGATGCTGTATCAATATTTGGTATACCAGACCCCTGCATTGTTATTGCCATACCAACTGCCCTAACTTTTTTATTGTTCATTTCTTTTCTAGGATACTTTTCATTCCATCCAACAAGTTTCTTTCCTTTTTTAATGCATCTATCAAGAGTACAACTTGCTAAAATAGCAGGATTTCCTTCTTTAGAACCTCCTAAAATAGGATTTGTATCTCCTTCTTTTATTATATTCTTTTCTCTAAGCTTAGCAGGATCTATATTTAATTTCTCTGCTAATTCATTGATTGCTGATTCTAATGCAAATATTCCCTGAGTAACACCATACCCTCTTAAAGCCCCTGCTGGCATTTTATTTGTATAAACTACATTTCCCATATATCTTACAGCTTTTGCCCTATTGTACAGCGGAAGTGTCTTATGTCCTGCAACACTAAATACAGTCCATGCATGTTCACCATATGCCCCTGTATCAGATAGAGCGTACATATCTATAGCATTAATATTTCCCTCTTTATCTGATCCTATCTTCACTTTAATTCTCATTGCATGACGGCTAGTTGTACAGCTAAATGTTTCTTTTCTATCATAAACAATTTTTGCTGGCTTTCCCGTTTTAAGTGTAACAATAGCTGGAAAAACTTCTACAGATGCTGTTTGCTTTCCTCCAAATCCACCACCAATTCTAGGTTTTATTACACGAATTTTGCTCTTTGGAATTTGTAAGGCTCTTGCAACAATTCTTCTAACATGAAAAGGAATTTGTGTAGCACTTACAATCGTAAGTCTTCCATTATGATCCATATAACTAAATGTACGATATGTTTCCATCATTCCATGAGCCTGTGCTTGAGTATAATATATCCCCTCAACTAAAACCTCACTATTTTTAAGTTCAGCTTCAACATCTCCAACTTCTGTTTTATAAGAAGCTGCTATATTTTTTTCTTTATTCATACCAATGTCAAAATTCACATGCAAATCATCTTCAGAATGAATTATAGATTTATGCTCTTGTGCTTTTTCAAAATCTAAAACAGGGCTATATACTTCATAGTCAACCTTAATTAATTTCATAGCCTTTAATGCAGTTTTTTCATCTACTGCAGCTATAATTGCAACTTCATCTCCTATATAACGAACATATTCATCTAAAATTAACCTATCATAAGGAGATGGCTCAGGATAGGATTGACCTGCCATTGTAAATCTTACATTTGGAACATCTTTATATGTGAGTATACATTCAACTCCATCTAAGTTTTGGGCTCTTTGTATATCAATATTTTTGATTTTTGCAAAAGCATAAGGACTTCTAAGAATCTTTACAACTAATGAATTATTATCCAAATCATCTGTGTAAACAGGTTTTCCTGTTGCAATATTCATTCCGTCAATTTTTGAAATTGCATTATTTACAACCTTCATACTTATAATACCCCCATATATTTTTTTATTGCTCTTAACTGTCCTACATAACCTGTACATCTACAAAGATTTCCTGTTAAATAATGTATAATCTCTTCTTCTGTAGGATTTTCAAGTTCTCTCTTCATCGCAAGTATAGTCATTACAAATCCTGGACTACAAAATCCACATTGTTCCGCTCCTTCATTTACCAAAAACTCAGCAAACTCTCTAGCCTCTTCTTGAACGCCTTCAATAGTTGTAATTTCTTTTTTATTAGCTCTTATAGAAAGAACTGAACATGAAAGAACAGGTTTATTTCCTATCCATATAGTACATAATCCACAAGACCCTGTATCACAACCTTTTTTAACACTTAAAAAACCATATCTTCTTAGTGTATCTGATAAAAATTCATCACATTCTATTTCCATTTCCATTTTTTTATTATTAATTGTAACTTCTATCTTCATTATAAAACCTCCATTATAGCTCTTTTTACAAGGACTTTACAAATTGCTTCTCTATATTCCTTGCTACCTCTCATATTGCTGCCAAAATTTAATTCTTTTACAGCTATAATTGAACTTTCTTCAATATCTTCATTAGTTAAATCACTTTTTCCTAAGTAAATAGAAGCTTCTTTTGCTATTTTTGCCCTTTGAGGTCTTGCACCAACGACTATTTTAAAGTTCATATTTTCTTTTGATACTGCTACATTTAATATTGCATAATCACTACTTGAATTTCTCATTGATTTGAATACTGATTGTTTATTTGTTTTTTTAATAATAATTTTTGTTAAAATATCTTTTTCAAAGCTTTCTTCTAAAAACTTTTCTAATGAAATTCTTCCTTCGTTATAAAGTACAACATCAGCATCTAACGAAAGCAAGGCTGTAATCAAATCCGAAAATCCATATTTTGAATAAACAGTTGCTCCTATTGTTACATTATTTCTAAGTTGAACCCCTACTATATTTTTTACTGATTCAGATAATACTCCACCAAAATATTTTGTTAATATAGTACTCGTTTCTATTTCACGAAAGGTAGTCATGGCTCCTATTTCAATTATTTCGTCATGTTCTTCTATATAATTTAAATTAATTCTGGCTAAATCAATTGCTGTTTTAATATTTTTCGATCCCATTCTTAAAAATGAACATCCTCCTAATATAGTATTGTTTCTTTTAGATTTCAAAATATTGTATGCTTCTTCCAATGTTTCAGGAAATACATAGTTTTGTATAGAGATCAATTATATTCCTCCCTCAATAATATATTGTATTAAAAATTCGTCTACTCCGTAAAAATAAAAGGCATAATATTGATTTTCAATATATGCCTTTTATCTATTTATATAAATTCTTCTATGCTCCAGAAAGAGATTTATTACTGTTGTGTTCTAATTTTTTCTCCTGACCTTCTGGTAATATAATATTTAATATAATTGCAATAGCTCCTGTAACAGCCATTCCTGACCCACCAAAAATCATTTTTACTGATTGTGGTAAGTATGCAATAGCTTCAGGAACAGATCCAAGTCCAAAACCTAATCCTAATGCAACAGCAACAATCATACTGTTCTTGCCAGTAAGAGGCTCTTTTGTAATAAGGTTAATACCACTAATAGCTATCATAGAAAACATAACAATAGTAGCTCCACCTAATACACTTTGAGGCATCAAAGCAATAACTGTTCCAACTTTAGGGAATAGTCCAGTAAAAATTAAGAATACTGCTCCTACAGCAACTACAAATCTACTCATAATACCTGTAAGTGTAACTAAACCAACATTTTGGCTAAAGGATGTATTTGGTAATACATTGAAAATAGCAGCTAAGCAGCTTCCAAACCCATCTGCCATAACTCCTCCTGAAAGTTCTTTATCAGTAGCTTCACGATTAGCTCCACCTACTGTAATTCCTGAAATATCTCCAACAGTTTCTACTGTTGTTAAAACATACATTAAAAGCATTCCTGCAATTGCATCTAAGTGGAACGTCATTCCATATTTAAAGGGTGTTGGAAAAGATAGTAACTTAGCTTGTGATACAGCAGAAAAATCAATTTTGCCCATTGGAATAGCAACTATATATCCTACTAAAATACCTATCAATATAGATGCCATACTTGTAATTCCTTTTGTATATTGATTAAAAAATAATACAGTTACTAACACAATTGTTCCTAAAAGAAGATTTGATGGTGATCCAAAATCTTTAGCGCCAACTCCACCTGCAAAATAGTTTATACCTACTGGTAAAAGAGATAACCCTATAGATAAGAGTACCGTTCCAGTTACTACAGGTGGAAAATATTTTCTAAGTGATTTTAAAAATGCACCCATTATAATTTCAAAAAAACCACCAACAAAAGATGCTCCCAGTACTCCGGCAAGCCCATACTTTGCAGATATACTTATACCTATAGGTAAAAATCCAAAACTAGTACCCATAACGATAGGAAGTCTTGCTCCTATTGGTCCAATAGGATAAAGCTGAATTAAAGTAGTTACTCCTGCTATAAACATAGCACATTGAATTAAAAATGTTTTTTCATCAACGGGTAAATTCATAGCATTTGCGATAATAATTAAAGGAGCTACATTTCCTGCAAACATCGAAAGTATATGCTGTAATCCTAATGGTATTGCTTTATGTAGCGGTGGAATTCCATCCAAATCATAAATTTCATTATCTTTATTCATATCTTTTCCCCCTACTGCTTTATTTTAAAATACATTTTTCTAAAATCATTATAGCATAAAAAAAGCATTTTTGCGTACTTTTTTATTATTTTTTTATTAATATTTCTGTACATCACGTTCTTTTTTATGTTAATCTATATTATTTGTTCGTTTTTTATGCATTATTCTCTTTATTCAAAATCAATGCCTTTACTATTCATAGAATTAATAATAGCTAAAGATTCTACTTTTACACCTTTATCTCTTAAAATTTTTCCACCACCTTGAAATCCTTTTTCTATAGCTATTCCAATACCAGCCAAATTAGCTCCTGATTGCTTTACTAAATCTTTTAACCCTAACGCAGCTTGTGCATTAGCTAAAAAATCATCTAGTATTAATATATTATCCGAAGCATTTAGATAATCTTTGCAAACTCTAATTGTATAGGTTTTGTCTTTAGTGAATGAATAAACCTGACTCTCGTATGCATTATCATTATCTACATTTTTACTTTGTACTTTTTTAGCAAATACTACAGGTACATCAAAATATTGAGCTGCTATTGCTGCTATTGCAATTCCAGAAGCTTCTATAGTTAAAATTTTAGTTATATTATCATCTTTAAAACGACTTTTGAACTCTTTTCCCATTTCATTTAATAAATTTATATCTAATTGATGATTTAAAAAACTATCAACCTTTAAAATATCCGCTCCTCTAACCTTACCTTTTTTTACTATAACATCTTTTAATAATTTCATCTTTCTCCTCCTCAAAATTAAAAAAAACCCCCCATTTTCATAAATGGGGGTTTAGTATATTAATAGCTTAAAATTTCGAGTATATTATTTGTATTACAAAAACACATATAATTATACTTTAATTGTATGCTCTTAACTTATGAACTAAACACCCATAGTTGAATAATTTACGGTTACTCAGTAGAAACTTAGGGTCCATATTACCCCAATTATATGAGTGATATATTTAATTTTCATCTAACTAAATTTTATAAAGTTAATTCTAACTTAATTTGAAATAAAAAGCAATACTATTTTTTTATATCTTTTAAATGATCAAGACTTCCTTTGTTTTTTTTCACAAGTATCTCCGACATAATACTAAAAGCTATTTCTTCAGGTGTTTGTCCTCCTAAATTAATTCCAATAGGAGCATACACTTCATCTAATTTTTTTTGAGATATTCCTTCAGTTTTCAGATTATTCATTATATATTCCGTTTTATTTTTACTTCCAATCATTCCTATATATTTAGCTTCAGTATTTATAACAGATTTTAAAGATATTTCATCTTGTTTATGACCCCTTGTTACAATAACAATATAGCTACTATCATCTATTTCATATTTATCTAAAATTTCGTGTATATTTCCAACCTTTAACTCATCAGCATTTGGAAATCTATTTATATTACAAAATTCCTCTCTATCTTCAACTATAATAGTATAAAAATCTAGCATCTTACCTAGTTTATATAATTCAAGTGAAATATGACCTCCTCCAATAATAAATAGCTTATCAAGGCGATTAAAAACTTTAATAAAAACATCTGCTTCGCCACCACACTGCATATGAAGACTTCCTTTATCATCTGTAAGTTTAAAATTAAAACTTTTACTTTCTTTATTTTCAATACATTTTTTAGCATGTTCTATTACGACTAATTCTAAATTCCCTCCACCTATAGTTCCAAAAATGCTTCCATCTTCCTTAATCCCCATCACAGAACCTTCTTTTCTCGGTGTAGAACCTTCTGCTCTAGTTATAGTAGCTAGTGCAACTTTTTTATTTAACTTTATCTCATTCGATATCTGGTCTAAAACTTTATATTCCATTTTATTCACACTCCCTTCTTGTCTTTTTCATATATAATATAGCTTCTAAAACGCCTCCTGAAACAGATCTAGCTTTATCTGAAATAGTAAAACAATATTTTTTTATTCCTCTTGGATCAATATCAGCTATTTTAAGACCTTCTTTAACCTCAGAATTATTCATAATCATTCCTCTTAAAACTCCATCAATAGAAGCTTTTACAGGTTTATTTTCTACATATGCAATTATCTGATTTTTTTTAATATTATCTCCTATATCTGATAAGTTTTTTATTATTCCATTACAAGGAGCTCTTAATACTCTTTCTTTATCGTATCCTAATATTTTACCAGGTATTCCAGTATTAGCTTTTGCATACCCTCTAAATATTAATCTTCCTAAATCATGACCCCTAATTGTTTCAACGACAACATCCACATCATGACCTGCATTAAATCCTGGTCCAACACCAATTGTAATAGAAGCCATTTCTTTATTCATTCCTAGATTTTTCTTTGCTAATGTAGCATCTACTAAAATATCTAATTTTATTTCATTTATTACACTACATTTAGGATCTACAATAACAGGTATATTATCATCATTCCATATTTTGTATATATCTTTTGCATTATATACCTTTACCGATTTTACATCTTCAATAACGACCTCACAATCAAATACTGCACTAGCAAAAGAAACAGTTCTTCTAACCATAGTCGGTTTTTCTACCTCAAGTATTAATACCTTAAATCCACTTCTATGCAGTTTATGAGCAATACCTGTTGCAATATCTCCTCCACCTCTTATTACAACAACATTTTCAACCATTTAGTTTCATCTCCATTTTATATATTCATCCCATGTATCTATATCTATTCTAGATCTATCATTATCAAAATGAACAAACTCAACATCATTATATCTTTTTCTGATAATATTCTTACCCCCTATGTCTCCTTTAAGTTTAAGCAATTCATCTTTTAACTTATAAGAAAAAATAACTGGATTTCCTTTTTTGTTTTTATATATAGGAACTACTATATTAGTATTTTTTTCTTTAAAAGTATCTATTAACTTATCTATAATAACAGATTCTAAAAAAGGCTGATCTCCAACAAAAAACATAAATCCTTTTGTTTGTGAAGGCGAAGCATTAATACCCAATCTTATAGATTCACTTTGACCTAGTTCGGATTTATTATTAAAAACTGTTTTTATTCCGTTTTTTATTCCTATTTTCTTTATTTCTTCTTCTCTATATACCAATATTATTTCATCTACATTAGATTCCTTTACTGCTCTAATAACTCTTTCAATAATAGATATGCCTTTAAAATCAAGTGTTAGTTTATCTTTTTTCATTCTCTTAGCAAATCCTGATGCCATAATAATTCCTGTAATCAACTTTTATCACTCCACTTAAAAATATCCACTACATCAAATTTACTTTCATTTACTAATTCCATAATTTTTAAAGCTGACATTTTTATTTCTTCAGATTCTACCTTATTCAGCAAGATATATTTTTTACATTCCTTAGGAGTATCTTTAAACAATCCTTTATTATTTATAATTAATTCAAATATTTTTTCTTCATCTATAATTTCTCCTACTTTACTATTTGTTACATTGCAAAATAATTCTGGTCTATGAACATTTTGTATGTTTATTTTTTTCCCAATACAATCAAGTCCTATAACGCCTACCACTTTATCAGTGTTAATAGGTATAATTGGTTCATGATTATCAGGTGCTTTTATAGACTTTCTCTTGGAACCATCTGCTTCAACTAAAATATAGTCAAATACTTCAATTTTATGAATTTCATATATCCCTTCCTTTGACAATCCTAACAGCTTATTTTCTTCTGAAACTTCTCTTCCTATAACAGTAATACTTCCTTCTTTAATTTTATTTATATTTGATATATGAATTAATTCATCTACAATTAATTCGTCATACTCTTCTTTATCAGGATAGTATATTGCTGTTGAAGTAGTAATTAATACTTTTTTATTTTTATCCTTTAATTCTTTTGCTAATTTAAATATACTGGTCGTTTTCCCTCCTGCACCTACAAATGATATCATTTCTTTTTTTTTAAAATTTATATCTAAATATTTATAAAGTTTCATATTATTCCTACTTTCTCAAAGTATATGTACGAATCTTATTAATTTTTATACAATCTTTGAATTAAATCAATCGACCTTTATTATAGTCATTTAGTATTTTTTATTTAATTATATCATATTTTACGAACATTTTTTTTATATTCCACCAAAACATATGCCTTGTAGCAATCTCCACAAAACAAAAAATGATATACTTTCCCTAAGAATAAAAAAATCTAGCTCACATATCCAATATAGGATTTAGTGAGCTAGATTTTTTATGCTTAAATGAATTTTTTTACAATTCAAATTGTGAAATATTCTCTTGTAATTCTTGTGCTAATTGTGATAGATTTTCACTAGCATTAGAAATTTCTTCAACGGAGGCTGATTGTTCTTGTGTTGATGCAGATGCTTCTTCTGTACTAGCTGCATTTTCCTCAGCTATTGCAGAAAGAGATTGTATTATATCAAGAACATTTGATTTTCTATTTTCCATATCTTTACCAGAAGTATTCATTTTTCCTATTGAATTTTCTGTTACATCTATAGCTGTAGCAATTTCCTTGTATTTATTTTCAATATCATTTACACGCTGAGCTTGTTGTTGTCCAATACCCTTTACTTTTCCAATTGTATCAACTGCATTTGAAGAATTTGTTATTAGTTCATTTACTGCACTATCAATTTTTTTTGTTGAATTAGTAGATTCTTCTGCTAATTTTCTTATTTCATCTGCTACTACTGCAAAACCTCTTCCAGATTCGCCAGCTCTAGCTGCTTCAATTGCTGCATTTAATGCTAATAAATTTGTTTGTTCTGCAATAGATGCTATAACTTGACTTGCATTTCCTATTTTTTGTGAGCTATTGTTTGTTTCTTTTATAACTTCAAATATTTGTGCAGCTGCCAATCCTCTTTCTTCTGTTTTATGTGTTAAGTCTTTTATAATTGTTAATCCCTCTTCTATTAAATTATTTACCTTATTTGATGATTCTAGCATATCATTCATATATGATTCATTTTGTTTAATCAAATCTCCTAAATCATTAATTTTTTCAGCACCAGCTTCAGTATCTTCAGCCTGTTGCATAGCTCCTCTTGCCAATTCTTCAATAGTTTCTGATACTTCTGCCGATCCAATTGCTACTTGTTGAGATGTAGCTGTTAATTCTTCAGAAGATGCTGATACTTGACCTGCTACATCTTGCGTTTTTCTAATTAATTTTATAAAGTTATTTTGCATTTTTTGTAATGCCCTTGCTATTTCTCCAGTTTCATCTTTTCTTTTTAAAAGATTAATCTCATCTTTATTTTCATTGAAGGTAAGATCATAATTCGATAATCTTTCAATAATACCAAAAAGAATAGTTATTGATTTTATTACATATTTGCTGTTGTAATATAGAACAAAAGTAACAATTAACACCCCCCCAATTGCAATAACTATCATAAAATGTATCATACGATTGGTCTTTTTCATCAACTCGTTTATTGGAACTATTGTTGTGTAGGACCAATTTAAATCCGTCCCTTTAAATTTAATAGGTATATAGAATTTATAAACTTCCTCTCCCATACTAGTTGAAAAAGATTTGTTCCTAAAGCTTTGTCCCTTAAGAATTTTTTCTAAATATTGATTTCCTAACTTGCCTTCAAATTCTCCTCCAATTTTATTTACTCTTTCCTCCATTGGATGCGCGAGTACAATTCCTTCTTCATTAACCAATCTTCCAAATCCATTATCAAATATTTTTACAGATGAATTAATAAAAGTAAGCTGTTCTAAAGATATATCTAATCCAACTACACCATAAAATTTACCATCAATTATAATTGGTTGACAAAATCCAATAGTCGTATTTTTTTGACCATCTATTTCAAATGTTTGTGGTTTATCAATATAAATCTTCTTACTCTGCTTTGGTATACGATAATAATCATTATCCTCTGGATTTGGAGTATATTCTAATACTAATTCATCTCCATTTCTTCCCCATACCGGAAGAAATCTACCTACATTATCACTACCCTTTGTATTTATATAATTATCATCTTCATTATCAAACGC
Organism: Tepidibacter sp.; assembly: GCF_025210165.1. GTDB lineage: Bacteria > Bacillota > Clostridia > Peptostreptococcales > Peptostreptococcaceae > Tepidibacter_A. Next base: position 57,786 of record NZ_JAOASI010000076.1, on the reverse strand, counting down.
ATTAGGTTCCCAAACTATCCACGAATATACATAATTAGAGTTCTCTTGAAGCTTGTTCTTTAGTAATTCAATAACAACTTCTCTATTCGTTCCACCACTTTTTTTCATATTCGTTACTGTATTTGTAATATCTTTTATATCATTTATAGCATCATTAAGAATCGTCTCCATTTCATTCGAAATATTTTCTGTCTTCATTTCAATATTTTCAATGCTATTTTCCTTTACACTAGTGTATGTACTAGCAATCAGATAAGACATTGTTGTCCCTGATACAATTAATAAAAACGCTAAATTTAAAAATACTAACCTTGTTCTAAGCTTCAATTTAATTTCCTCCTTATTAATCCTTTTAAAAAATGTATACCCTTATATAAATATAATAATCCTTTATATCTGATTTATATTTGTTTTTTACAACTTCATATCTCTACATTATTATCCCTTTTATTACGTTTTTATGCATTTTCACACAATTCCTCATTAATAATATATTATTTAATTAATAAAATCAATACTTAAAAAAGTATTCAATAAAAAAGTTTTCCTTATAAAAATTTTCAATGTAAACTTTTTTAAAACTCATAACGAAAATTATACTTATTCACAAAACAAAAATATCTAACTATCTAAGTTTCATTTGCATAAAACTCAGATAGCTAAATATTTTTCATATGAATATTCCTTTAATACTAATATTAGGCTTTATCTTTTTTATTTCACTTACCAAAATATAAGAGTTATTCAGACTTATACAGTAAATCTTATTATCCTTCGTCTTTATTATTATTCTATCCAGTTGCACATTCTGCATCCCTATAGTATAGTGACTATTTTCTTCACATACATAATAACTTGATTCTAAAATTTCTTTTATATCTTCTATTGGTATTATTATTTTTGAAAATGCATACTTTATCACTAGTTTATTATTTATAATTTCATATCTCGTATTTAGAAAAACTATAAAATAAGATATAATAATGCATAAAATAAAAATAGTTATGATGGTATGAATAACAAACACCTCTTTCTGATATAAATTACATTCTATTCAATTGCATAATCCATCAATTAATATTTTTAGATTTTTTAATTTATATGTATACTACTTAAAATATATTCATGCATTTTAATAACTTCTGCTATCCTTATAATCATTCTGTTATAATTCATTCCCATATACCTTTACATATTATTCCAATCTCATTATATATTATGTCTCATCTTAAGTAAATACTATTATCAAATCAAAAAATAATGATTACAAAAACTGATTTAAGCAATTATTAAGATTGTATACTTTAAAAAGGACGGTTTATGAATTCATAAACCGTCCTTTTTATCAACTAAATTATTTTCTCTTTATTTGATTTATTAAAAAATCCTTAATTCCACCAGGATTTTTTACTTTTACTATAGAATAAGCAATTTTAGGAGTAAAAATCTTAGGATAATACACTAAAAATCTAGATTCCCACGTTGTTGGTCCATATTTTTTCTTATATTGATGAAGACTCTTAAATCCATAAAAGTTATTTATATTTTTATAAATAAACTCAAGTACAAATGAAGTTATTTGTATTTTTTGTTTATCCTCTCTTACATTAGCAAGAGGAGCAACTCCTAAACTTCCCCACTTAACCCCTTCAGTTTTCATTTTGTCAAAAGCATTAATAATAATCTTTTCCATTACTCCTATTGGAGCATCTTTTCTTCTTCTCGTAACATCTGCATAGTAACCTCTTCCATCTAAAAATGGTACAAAAACGACAAATCCTAATATTTTTTTATCTGCATCAACTGCTATAAAGTACTTTCTATCCATAGGTTGGTCTAGACTAATACTTCCTAACATAAAAGATAACTCTCCGCTTTTCTTGAAAGAAAGCCATTCATTTGAAACTTCTAGGATTTCTTTTTCTATACTAATATCTTTATTTCTCAAAGGCTTATACTCAAATACTTCAACTCCTAATCTATTAGCATTGTTAATAGCCTGTCTTGTTTTTGCAGCTTTTTTCCCACGTGTAGTATATGTTTCTAAATCAAACATAGCTTCTTCTCCATATTTAATAAATCCAAATCCTAACTTACTAAATTCATTCATAAATTTTGAACTTGTCTGACAAAAGCAAATACGAAGTTCTTTTTCTTTGCAATGTGAAATAAATTCAGATAAAAGCTGAATAACATCCTCTTCATCACATATAGGATCTCCTGAACAAACAGCAACACCAGAACTTATAACATAAGCAACAGCACCTTCTATATTTTTAGAAAAAAAGTATTCTTTATCTTTTTCTAAAGACAAATATGATACTGGATTATAACCATACTTTTTTATATATTCTCTTACTTTAGCTCTATCTTCATTTGATACAATTGATTGTGTAAAATTATTTTTTTTATAATATCTATTGCATAGAGAAACTAGTATAAGTCCGCTTAAAATATATAAGTTCTTATTATTTAAAATCGATTTAAAGTGTAGTATTTTTATATTTTTTGATAATAATAATCCAATATTAAGTATTCCTAATAATACTATTACAAATATAGAATTCTTAATAAACGTCTTTTTAAATTTACTGGTTAAATTATAACTGTTCATTTTGTATATCTCCATTCTAAATTCAATTTATGCTATAGCTACTTGCTCTCATTAAATATAACTCATAAATCTTGATTTATACTTAATTAAATCTTAAAATTACCTTAAATTTTCCATTTGTTATTTCCATACATCAAATTAAACAAACCAAGTTTTATTTTATCATAAAATCCACTTATACGCTAAAAAAAATCATCTACTCGCTAACGTAACACGATGACTCATATCGCCAACAAGTCTAACGACTCTGTTGCTTAAAAATAGTCTCAAGTGTAACTTTCTTAACAAGTTATCTGTCAAAACAAAAATGATATAATTTCCTTAAGCATAATAAAATAACCTCTCAAATTTGAGAGGTTATTTTATTATTCAAATAGTTCTGTAGTACGCTTAAGATTATCTATTATCTTTATATGTTGTGGACATGCCTTTTCACACTTACCACATTCTACACAATTTAAAGCTTTTTCCTTGCCACCAACAAAATTATTATATATCCATTTGAAGTGCTCTACATTATTATACATAGATGCTCCATTTAGAACTTCAAAATTTCTAGGTATATTAACACCAGCTGGACATGGCATACAATACTTACAATCAGTACAATTGACTACCATTCTATTCAAATATATATTTTTAGCTTCATCTATTAGTTCTTCCTCTTTTTGAGTAAGTGAATTTTCATGAGTATCATTTGCAGTCTTTATATTCTCATTTATATGATTCATATCATTCATACCACTAAGTACAACACTTACCTCGGGTTGATTCCATAAAAATTTTAATGCCCACTCAGCAGGAGTTCTTTTAGTATCAGCCTTGTTCCAGACCTCTTGTATATCATCTGGAACATTGCCAGCAAGACTTCCTCCTCTTAAAGGCTCCATTATAGCAACCCCTAATCCCTTATCACTTGCATATTTAAGCCCTTCTTTTCCAGCTTGATAATTTTCATCCATAAAATTATATTGTATCTGACAAAACTCCCAGTTATAAGCATCTACTATTTCTTTAAAAAGAGGAAGTTCATCATGAAATGAAAATCCAACATGCTTAACTCTTCCATCCTTAACTATAGTATCTAAGAAATCAAATATGTCATGTTCCTTTAAGCTGGACCATAAATTTTTAGTTAAAGTATGTACCAAATAAAAATCTATATATTCTGTGTCTAACTTTTTAAGTTGTTCATTTAAGTATTTATCCATATCCTCTCTGCTTTTTATAAGCCAAGATGGAAGCTTAGTTGCTAAAAATACTTTTTCTCTATAGCCATCCTTAAGTGCCTTACCTGTAACAATTTCACTCATACCTTCATGATAAGGATATGCTGTATCAATATAGTTAACCCCATTATCTATAGCATATCTTATCTGCTTAATGGCTTCCTCTTCATTTATTTGATTACTTTTTCCGTCTATTATAGGAAATCTCATACAACCAAATCCCAGTGCAGACACCTTCTCATTAGTCTTTCCAAATTTTCTATACAACATATGTTCACGTCCTTTCTAGTATACATTCTAATTACCTACCTAAACATAATACGATATATCTTTTCATTTCCCTTTTAATATATGTATTTTTTGTCAATTATCAAATCGATTAACATCAAATAATTTCATATCATCATCTTTTTCATTATAGTATAATTTACTCAGCATCATTCCTCCTAATATAGCAAATAATATTCCATTAGCTCCATATCCTAAACAATACCATAGATCATTATGTTTTTTATCAGGACCAATATACCCCACATTATCTTTAGTTGTTTCAAAACATCCGCAGTATTTGTACTCTACTTCTATATCATCTATTTCTTTAAACATAGATTTAATTCTTTGTTCTAAAATAGAATATTTTTCAAAAGCAATCTCTTCACTTTCTATTTCTTTAAAATCTATATCTTCTCCACCTATAATTAATCTATTGTCTTTTGTAGTTCTAATGTAATTGTATGGGTCTGAGTTATCTCTTATTAATACTCCTTCTTTCCAGCCTCTAATTTCTTTAACTGGCTTAGTAGCTATATTAAATGTTGTGTATTTGCTTCCAAAATTTTTGTTAGTAAACAAACTAGTATTATATCCTGTAGCAACAATTACTTTTTTTGCTTTTATTTTATATCCATAAGATGTATGAACAATTGCTCCTTCATTTATATACTCTATTTTTTTAGCCTCAGTATTTTCATATACAAGACCACCTTCTTTAATACTTACCTCAAGAAGATGATTGGTAAATTTATATGGATCAATTTCAGCCCCACCCTTCTTTGCTAAAAGTCCAGCTTTTAAATCAAAGCCATATAAATTATTTGATTCATCTATATATTCAACATCCAATCCATTTTCTTTTCTAAATTTATATTCTTCCTTTATGCTGTTTTTTTCAAGATTTTTAGATGTATAAAGCAATGTATCTCTCTTTATGTAATCACACTTATTGCCATATTCATCTACAAATTTTTCTATCTCTTTTAGTGCATATAATCCAAGTTCATATAATCTTACAATATCCTTAGAACTTATACTTTCTATAAGTTCCGATGCATTTTCATCTAATTCATACTGCAAAAGAGATGTTGTAACGCTTGTACTTCCATGAGCTATTCTTCCCTTTTCAATTAATACAGATTTTATATTACTTTTAGACATATAATAAGAGCATATACTTCCAGTAACTCCACCCCCTATAATTACTACGTCTGTCTCTAAATCCTCAGTTAAATAAGAATATTGGTTATTAGTATTATTTATACTCGTAAATAATGGTTTTCCTTTTACATATCCTTGCACAAATTCCACCTCTAATTCTCAATTTTAATATATCCTTAGTTTAACCGTGTAAATTAATTCTTATCCAAATACACCTTCTATATATTGTTTTGTTCTTAAATCATCAGGATTATTAAATAAATCATCAGTTTCTTTATATTCCACAATTTCTCCATTTAATATAAAAGCTGTATAACCAGCAATCCTCTTTGCCTGAGAAAGGTTATGTGTAACAATTACAATAGTATATTTATCCGAGAGTTTCTTAAGCATATTCTCTATATTTTCAGTATTTTTTATATCTAAAGCTGAACACGGTTCATCTAATAATATTATTTTTGGTTCAACAGTTAATGTTCTAGCAATACAAAGACGCTGTTGTTGCCCTCCTGAGAGTTTTGTGGCCTTCATATTTAAGTTGTCTTTTACTTCTTCATAGAGATTTGTAAGTTTTAGTTTTTCTTCTACGATGGATTTTAGTTTTTTCTTATCTTTTACTCCATAATATAACGGAGCATAAGCCATGTTATCATATATGGAGAGCGGAAAAGGAGTAGGACTTTGAAATACCATTCCTATATTTTCACGTACATATTCTTTTTCTATATCTCTTATGTTCTTTCTTTCAAATAATATTTCTCCGTTAATTACTGCATTTTTTTCTTCATCTACCATTCGATTTAAACATTTAATAAATGTAGACTTTCCACATCCTGATGGTCCTATGATTGCTGTGATTTTTTTTTCTTTAATCGCCATATTTATGTTTTTAAGAATTTTCTTATTATCAAAAGCTACTGATAATTTTTTAATTTCAAGTATCTCGCTCACTTTATTTCACCTTCCTAAATAACTCTGTAAATATAGAAATGCTATTTAAAATCAGAAGAAATAACAATAATACAGAAGCTGTTTTATATGCATTTTCTACTGATATTCCTTCGCCAATTAATATATACAAGTGATATGGCAAAGCCATAGCAGGAGATAGTATACTATTAGGAACTGGTGCATTAACAACCCCACCTGTAAACATTATAGGTGCTGTTGCACCCATAGCAAATCCTCCTGCTAATGCTACTATAGATATCATTTCACTAAAGCACATTGGTAATATAAGTTTAAAAAAAGTATAAGATTTAGAAATGCCTAAAGCATAAGAAGCATATATTATATCTTTATCAATCTCTTCTAAGGCTTTTTGGATTCTAACTTCTATAAATGGAAAAATCATAATACCTAAAATAATTCCTCCAGATAATAATGATATTCCCAACTTCAAGTAAACCACTAAAAAAGTATATCCGAACAATCCCAAAACAATAGATGGAATACCTGCTATAGATTGTATTACAATACTAATAATCCCATGTATGTACTTGTTTTTGCAATAAAAATTAAGATATAAGGCTGTTGATATTGCAATTGTGCTAGCAAAACAACAAGCAATTCCTGTAAAATAAATACTTCCTATGATAGCTGGGAATATTCCCCCTTCTGTTCCAAGGGGAAACCCCAATGGTTTAGAAAATAAAAAATTGTAATTCAATCCATGTACTCCCTTAGAAAAAATATATACATTGATATATAAAACTAAAAATATAACTATTATTCCACTCATAAAGCTCCATAATTTTATTTTTATGTATTTTCCCATAACTTTTTCACTTCCTAAATTGTATAAAATTAAATGTCTATATTATTCTTTATATAATAAAAAATAATATTAACTAAAAAAAGAATCATCATTAATACAAAACCAGCTGCAAACAAAGCATGATAATGAAGACTCCCTACTCCAGCCCCTCCCATTTCAAGTGCGATAAGAGCAGGTATTGTTTGAGCTTTTCCTAAAAGTTTTGGAAAAATCGGACTATTTCCAGTAACCATCATAACTGCCATAGTCTCCCCCATTGACCTTGCTAGAGCTAAAATAACTCCAGCAAAGATACTTTTTTTAGATGCAGGTAAAATCAAATACCTGATCATATGCCATTTGGATACACCTAGCCCTTGTGATGTAAGTTTATATTGATTTATAATTTTAATCATTGATTCATCACATGTAGATATAATATATGGAAGAATCATAATAGAAAGTAATATTCCACCTGCTAAAACAGATTCTCCAGACGAAAAATTCAAACTATCTTCAAAAAATTTAACAATTACTAATAGTCCAATTAATCCATATACTACAGATGGAATTCCTGCTAGAATAGCTATAGATGGTTTTAATATTTTTCTAACCTTTAAATTTAATACACTTGTCAAAAATATTGCTGCCCCTACCCCAATAGGGAGTGCTATAATAACAGCCAATAAAGAGACATATATAGTTGCCAATATCATTGGAAATATCGATATAATCGGAATTTGTCCTAAAGGATTCCATTCACCTTTAAATAAAAAATCTATTAATGAAACCTTTTCAAAAACAACTATACTTTCTCTTGTAATAAATATAATAATAAAACTAAGCATTACAATGGAAAAAAAAGTAAAACATTTTATAATAAAAGTAAATATGTCATCAAGTTTTTTATACATTTTTCACTTCCTTTAAAAAATAAAATTCAGAAGGAATTCCTTCTGAATTTTATTTATTTTGCTGGAACAAATCCCATTTTTTCAATTATTTTCATACCTTCTTCTGAAGTAAGAACATCTATAAAAGATTTTTCTTGTTCTAATAATTCACCTTTTTTAATTACTAAAAGTGGTCTAGATATTTTATAATCACCACTTACTATATTTTCTTTTGTAGGAGATACTCCATCAACATCTAAAGGAATAATCTTTCCATTATTTTGATTTACCATTCCATAAGAAGCATACCCAATCGCGTTTTTGTTTTCCATAATCTTTGTAACTAATGCACCCATTGAAGGAGCTTGAATTGCATCGTCTCTTACTTTTTTATCCCCCATAACCTTCTTTTGGAATACCTTATGAGCTCCACCACCTAAATCCCTTGTAACAATAACTATTTCTTCATGAGGAAGACTCGCTTCTACTTCATCCCAATACTTATATTCTCCTGAAAAAACTTTTTGAATTTCTTCTGAAGTTAAACCATTTTTAACTTCATATATTTTATTTTCTGGGTTTACAGATACAGTTAATGCATCTAATCCTAATTTAAATTCTTTATATCCGTCTACTTTAGCTTTTTCTTCATCAGAAACAGATCTTGAAACCATTCCAAAATCACTACTTCCATCTATAACTGACTTAACCCCTGCCGAAGAACCTCCTGCTGAAACAAAAATATCTAAGCTTTTATTTGGGAAATCTTTATTTACTTTATCCCATGTTTTATATTCTTCAATAAAATTCGTAGAAATCTTTGCAATCACAGGAGCCAATGTAGATGACCCTTTAAATAAAATTTGTGATTTGAATCCATCTGTATTATTTGAACTTTCTTCATTTGTGTCTGATGTAGTACTACATCCAGTAAGTATCATACTCAAACACAATACTATAATAGCAAAAATATTTAATATTCTCTTCATTTTTTCGACCCCTTTTTTCATATTTTGTATTTTTTACTATTACAGTATAACATATCAATTTTCTCCTTCTTATTGATTTTATCTATACAAAGTCTCTTTATTATTCAAAAAACCTATTAGTTTATCTATAAATTCTTTGTTTTCTTTTTCTTCTATATAATTTGTTGGTATATTTAATACAGGTATTGAAATACTTCTTTCATTTAATAAATAAAATATTTCTTCAAATAATATACCTTTGTTTTCATTATAGCTACATGTAGGGCTATTGCTTATTCCTATTATTCCCAATACTTTATTTGAATTGTTTATGTATTTTTCAATATCATCTACAACTTCGTATGCTATATCTCTACATATATTTCTATAATCTTTATTGTCATACTCTTCTTTAGTTTGAGGTAATCTATTTAGTCCTAGATATTTATTTTCTGGACACATTATTTGATATATACCTATATCTCTTTTTATTATTTCTTCAGCTACCTTATTGTAAGCTCCTTTTGCTCTAGCCAAAGGCTTTACAACTGAGTTTTGATTTAATATACAGTGTGATAAAAATACCACTTTACCTTGTCTATGCACTATTTCATCTCCTTAAATATTACCTTGTTTTCTTATGTATTCTCTTGGTAATCTCTTTAATAAAAAGGATACGAATATACATGTTGCAATTTTGTCTAATATATTTCCAGTTATTCTAGGTATAAATGCAGCTGAAAATATAGTTTTTCCAGATGTTAAAAGCCATGTAAATATTAAATCATTTCCATCTCCTGTAATACCTCCAAATAAATAAATTGCAATTGGAGTTCCTATTAGAGGAGCTACTACAGCTAGTATCATTCCTGTTATAAATGCAGTTTGAAAATTAAACTCTCTTTTTTTACATATACATCCCACAATCAAACCAATGACTATATTAACCAAAGCAAAAGGCATAGTTTTAGGATTAGTTATTATGCCTTGAATAATGTTAGTAAGACCGCCAGCCACAGCACCATACCACGGTCCAAGTATAGCTGCTATAAATACTGTTCCTATAGTATCTAAAAATAATAAAGGTATTTTTATCATACTTACTACTGTCCCAAACACTATGTTTATAACTATCCCCATAGCAACAAAAGTTAAATTTCTTGTTTTACTCATCTTCTGACTCCTCCTATAAATATTATAATCACACTTTATAATTCTAATATTTACCATAGTTTTAGTCCAATTGTATTATTTTATACTGTAGTTTCTTATAATAGATTGTTTTTATATGCTCTACTATGTATAAAAGTGCATTTACCATACCTTACAGGAATACTTTAACAGACCTTTATTTCCCGAGAAATCAAATAATCCCTACTAATTAGGGATTATTTGAAAATTTTCTTTGATAAAGTAAAATTATATATGTAAAATCCTATCATTCCACCTATCCAATTTAAAATCACATCATCAACATCACAAGTACCTACTCCAATTATAAATTGTGTTACCTCAATAGAAATTGTTACCATCAAAACTAATATAGCTATATTTTTAAATTTATTAATTCTATTAAATACAATTGGAACTAAAAATCCCATTGGTACAAAAGCTAATATATTTCCAACTATATTTACAACTGTAGCATTTAAATTATTTGAGAAGAACATGTATTCTATAATTGTTTTAAAAGGAATTAAGTTATAGCTTCTATGAAAGTACCCTCTTCCATAATATTTACTAAAAAAAACTAAATACAATAGATAGGTTACATACATTACTAAAAATATGCTACTTGATATCCTAGAAATTTTATTCATACTATAACTCCTTTTCTAACAGATTTAATATACTAAAGTCTAAGCTAATCACAAAGAGGGTTAATAAGCTTATACCTTTTAGCCATATTTTTTTCTCCCCATTCACACATTGATTCTAAAATAGGCAATAGTGTTTTTCCCTTTTCTGTCAAACTATATTCTACTTTAGGTGGAACCTCCGGATATACAACTCTTTGTACCAATCCATCTTCTTCTAACTCTCTCAACTGATTTGTTAAAGATTTATGAGAAATTTTATCTATAAATACTTTTATCTGACCAAATCGCTTTGTACCCTCTTGTCCCAAAAAATATAGTATTAGTGGTTTCCATTTTCCACTTATCATATCTAAAGTTACTTCTATTTCGCATACTACTTCTTTATATTTCAATATTTTCCCCTCCTAAAATCAGCTTAATACTTACCTTTTAGTTACTATATTCATAAAAAGTGCATACTTAACAAAATCTCTTTCATTTATTATAATCAAATCATGAAGTTGACAAAATGTTTAGATTTAATAAGTAATACTGTTATAGAATACTAAACTTAAATTAATATATCAATATATAACATAAAATTGGAGGTTATAAATATGAAAAAATTAGCTGTTATTACAGGAACAAGTTCTGGTATAGGAAGAGCTAGTGCTATTAAATTATCTAACGAAGGTCATCCTTTACTATTATTAGATAAAGATGAGCCAATGGATTTAAATCTTCCAAATACAATTTCTAAAAGTGTAGATGTAACAAATGTTCAATCAATTAAAGACGCAGTGGCTGAAGCTGAAGAAAAATATGGTAAAGTTGATTGTTTAGTAAATTGTGCAGGAATAATGCTACTTGGAGAAGCTCAAAATCAAGATCCTGAAGAATGGAAAAGAATGCTTGATGTAAATGTTATGGGTGTATTAAACGGTATTCACGTTGTATTAGATGATATGATAAAAAGAAACGAAGGAACAGTTATAAATATAAGTTCAATAGCAGGAAGAAAAACATTCCCTAATCACTCAGCTTATTGTGGTACAAAGTTTGCTGTACATGCTATAACTGAGAACATAAGAGAAGAAGTAGCTAACCATAATGTTAGAATGATTACTATAGCTCCTGGTGTTGTTGAAACTAATCTTTTAAGCCACACAACTTCAGATGATATAAAAGATGGCTATAAGGATTGGAAAAAAACAATAGGCGGAGGACTACAAGCAGAAGATATTGCAAATGCGATAAGCTTTGCTTATTCACAACCTCAAAATATATGTGTAAGAGAAATAGTAATAGCTACTACAAGACAAGATTCATAAAATTATCTTTATATTAGTTTAACCCTCTATTAAAGTAAGAGATTATATCCAAAATTTCTTACTTTATATAGAGGGTTATTTCATTTTAATCTATACTATCCTTAAAATTTTCTTTTTTATTAAATATCTTACTGGTAATCCAAGCACACATTACTCCCATAATGATACCTACAATAACATCTGATGGATAATGAACAAATAAATATACTCTTGAAAAAGCTATTAATATAGCTAATATCAAAAATATAACTCCATACTTTTTAAATTCTTTTAATAGAATGCTAGCTACTGCAAATGATAATGCAGTATGACCTGAAGGAAATGAATATGTTAAAGGAGCTTTTATTATTAGATTAAAACTTGGATAATTTACAAATGGCCTAGCACGCTTAACTAAAGGCTTAATCAAACCCTCACCTAAAATTCCTGTTATAATAAACACTGTTATTGCCATAATTCCAACTTTTCTAGTTTTTTTATTAATAATTAAAAACAATGAAATGGCAATCCATATTATACCTTTATTACCTAACATAGTCATAAAAACCATTAGCTTATCAATAGCTGTATTTCCTATAGAACTTTGAATATAATTTAATATTTCTAAGTCAATATTAAGTATTGTCTCAAACATTGCTTTCCACCTTTTCGATAACTATTTTTTCTTATTAAAATTATATACTATTTTATTATCATAGTGAATACAAAATTTGATTTATCTTACCTCTTATTTGTAAAAATCTATTTAGGGTCTATTTAAATTTTAAATGATAAAAGTTTGCAGATTTCATTTTATCACAAATATTCATAAGCTCAACTACATCATTACTCCACTCTTTTTTTCTAGGAATACGCTCATAATATGAAAATTCATCTACAACTTCTATTTTATCATTCCATTTTGTAATCTCATTTGCAGAATTAACTCCCCATTCTATCATACCTTCTTCCATTCCTGCTTTAGTCATCATATCATTTGCATACTTTAATCCTTCTTCAGATAAAGTATCAAAGAAAATTTCTCCATTAGGAAATTTAGATGTAAACTCACAAAATAACTGTTTTAGATATTCTTCCTTAAAAAACATTAATACTCCAGATGCAATAAATAATATATTATCATCTATTTCTTTTATATCATCAAACCAACTATAATCAAATACAGATTTTGAAATATAATGTCTACGATCCGTTTCATCTATGAAATTTTTTCTAAATTCTATAGCATCTGGAAGATCAAGATCATACCATACTATTTTTCCATTATCTGCTCTTTCAAAGCTAGTATCTAAACCTGCACCAATATTTACAATCACAGCTTTTGGATGTTTTTTTATAAAATTTTCTATAGCTAAATCCATAGTTTTTGATCTAACAGCCCAAGCCAAAGCATGATATTCTGTAAGTTTTTTTTCTATTTTTGAAAAATCATAATCAATATTGTTTATAATTTCAATAGCTTTTGAATCATATATTAAAGGGTCAGTTTTTTTGCTCTCAAGAAATCTTCCCCATAGAGGTAATATCATCGTTTCTTGTGATTTTCCTAATTCAACTTTTTTCTTTTCATTGTTAAACATATTTAATCACCCCTTCTAATTGATATCAATAATCACTTTCATTAATTATACATCTATATATTTATATTGTCAATTCTTCCTTTATATGTATTTAAAATCGTATAGTATCCTATCTAAATCAAAAAAGTAGTTACATGGATTTTATTTGTACAAAATCTATGTAACTACTTTTAACTTTTTTATGCATTTATTTAATCCATTATTAAGCAGAAAAAACTTCTCTAAATATATCGTCTTCAGGTAGTGGCTTACTTATCAGGTACCCCTGTATTTGATCGCACTTATATTCTTTAAGCTTATCTTTTTGTTCTTCTGTTTCTACCCCTTCAGCTACAACTTCTAAATTAAGTTTATGGGCTATTTCAATTATTGCTTTTATTATAGTCTCATCTATTTCATCATTTTTTATATCATCAACAAAAGACTTATCAATTTTTAATATATTAGTAGGTATTTTCTTCAAATAATTAAGTGAGGAATACCCTGTTCCAAAATCATCTAATGATACTTGTATGCCAAGTTCAATCAATTCATTTAAAATTGCTTCATTAGTTTCAAAAGATTCCATTAAAGCAGTTTCCGTTATTTCAATTCCAATTGATTTTGGATTAACTTCGATTTTTTCAAGAATCTTTTTTATAGTAGATATATAATTTACATTCATCAACTCTACTACTGATACATTGACAGATACAATTATATTCTCTTTAGAATTATTATTAATTTTTTTACTAAATTCACACGCTCTTTCAAATACCCATGCACCAAGTTTTGATATTAATCCACTTTCTTCAGCTATACTAATAAATCTGTCAGGAGGAACAAAACCATAGTCAGGACTAATCCAACGAATTAGAGCTTCATATTCTATAATTTCATTATTTTTTAAATCAACTTTAGGTTGATAATATAATACAAGTTCATCATTTTCTATAGCATTTCTTAATTTATTTTGCATTTGCATTTTTTCAAAAGATTTTTCGTTCATATCTTTTTCAAAATATACATATCTTGCTCTACCTGAATCCTTTGCCCTATACATTGCAGTATCAGCATTTTTAAGTAATTCATCTAAATTATCTCCATCTTTTGGATAAAGAGTTACTCCTATACTTATCGTTAAATAAAACTCCTTTTCTTCAATGTAGAAAGGCTTTTCAAAGCTACTTACAATTTCGTTAAGTATATTATCTATTACTGTTCTATCATTTATATTCTTTAAAAGAATAATAAATTCATCTCCGCCCAATCTCGCTATAAATTTATCCTCACCAACTAATTCTTTAAAACGTTTGCCAATATCTACTAAAATTTCATCCCCAAATCCATGTCCAAAAGTATCGTTGAGTATCTTAAAATTATCAACATCAATAAAGAAAACTACTCCTCCAATTCCAGAAGTTTTTGCCACCTCTAATTCATTTTTTAGTGTTTCATTTAAATACGTTCTATTAGGTAATCCAGTTAATATATCGTAATACGCAAATTTCTTTATTTTCTTCTCTTGAATTTTTCTTTTTTCAATATTCATAATCAGTAAAACAATTAAAGAACCCATTATAATGAACATTCCAATTAGAATCAATACTAACAATTTATGACTTTTATAAAAAGTAAGGTTTTTATGAATTAAAATATTGTATTTGAGTAGAAATTTTGAACTAATATCGTACTTTAATAAAACATTATTATTTAAATTCATAGGTAATACTCTATTTTTCGGTTCAGCATATGTAAATGATATCATCGAAAAAAATAACAAACACAATATTAATCTTTTAACTACCTTCATATATTTTTTCATATATTCAACTCCTATTTCTAGTAAATAATTATAATAAATCAACCCCATATATTTACTCTCTTATGTAATAAAAAAGGACCCCTCTATTATTAACAGAACAATCCTTATGATATAATTGTAGTCATAAATCTTTTAAGTGTATTATTTTTTTAAATTACATATTTTAATTTCGATTTAAATTTTTTTATATACTTATATTTTATATATTTATATTATATACTAATTTCGTATAAATTTTATAGTTTCTTTAATAATAATTTCATTCATTTCAAAAAATCATTCTTTATACCTACTATTTATGGGTACTCCGACCACTCTAAACCTTACTTTATTATGGCATCCTTTTTTTAGTTTCCTGTAAAGTAAAAATTTTTGCCTCCTCGCTAAATCAATTCCTTATGTCTTTAATGATTCTGTGCTTCTCAAAAACAACTGTCATATTTCGACAAATTATTCATAGATTCAAGTTTATATATTATTTTAATAAGTTATCCACAGAACAAAAGATTTATAATACCTTAGAATATTAAAAAGAGAGCAAATGCTCTCTTTCATTAACCTTCATATTTTTTTATTTCATTCCACTACCTGGTTTTGAAATTGAGCTTAAAGTTTCACCAGCTTCATTAACATGTATATTTACATTTGCTAAATCACCTAATGACAGAATTCCAACAATCTTGTTATTTTCAATTACAGGTAATCTTCTTATCTGATTCTGTGCCATTAGTGCTGCTGCTTCATGAGCATCAGTATCAGAATTTACACTTATAATGTCTCTACTCATTATATTTCCCACATGTTGATTAGGATTATTGTCAGAAATACTTCTTAAAACTATATCTCTATCTGTTATTACTCCAATAGGATTTTTATTTTCATCACAAACAGGAACTATTCCAACATCTAAAGATTTCATAATATCTGCTACTTGTGTTATATCTGCATTTACTGTTACATATGATACATCACTTGTCATTATATCTCTTACTTTCAAAATTAAAACCTCCTCTTTTTTTAATCAATATTAGTTTTTCTTTTTTTAGAAGTTTTATTTATAAATTTTAAAAAATCTTTTTTTACCATGTTTTAAAAATCTTTTATTTATTCACTATTATCATTTTTTTGTATTATATGAAGCCCTTCATCTTTCTTCCATTCAGCATAAATAACTTCTTTTATTTTATTTATTTTGTTCTCATGAAGCTGTTTTTTTAGCCATTTTTCATCAAATCCACAAGCTTTGATATTATCCCATAAAATTTCTCCATCTAGTATAAAAGTAATCGGTAAATATACAGGTTTTTCCTGTAATTTTAAATCTTCATTTGTAGGATTATTATATTTGGATTTTTTTAGAATACTAATTGAGCCATTGCTTTCTAAAATAGCATATTGAATTTCCCGAATGGAAAATGTATCTTTTGACCTTAATAAACTTTGTAATTCATTTATATCTATCTTTTCTTTTTTTAATTCATTAAAATCAATTTGCCCATTTCTAATTAAAATAGAAGGTTTTCCTTCGAAAAAACTTCTTGTTATTTTAAATTTTTCTGTCAACATTTCAATTATATATAACAATAAAGCCCATAAGAAAACTGTATATAAAATATAAAAGGTATTAATATCTTTATCATAAACGGCATTACCTACTAACTCCCCCAATACTAGTGAAGATATAAATTCAAAGGGAGTAATTTGATTTATTTGAGTTTTTCCTAAAACTTTAGTAATTATAAGTAATGCAAAAAAACCAATGATTAGTTCAATTGTTGAGTTAAGCATATATGATATATTCAATAATTTCACCTCAATCCTATTTTGTATTATATACTTATAAAAATTAATGTATTCATTTTTTGAAAAGCATCATATGGAAATTATTTCAATATATTAAAATTATATATATATGTATTAATAATGAATAATTGCAAAAAATAGATATAAAGTAATTTACATTAGAAAGGATGATATTAATGTCTGTTGGCGCTAAAGTAAAGCAAACTTTAGCTAGTTTAAAAGGTACTCAAAGTACTTTAAGATTATATTCAATACAATCTCAAGATAAAAAAACAAAAGAAATATATAAAGAAGCTTTGAATATAACCAATGAAATAATTAATGACTTAGAAGAAAGGATAAAAGTTTTAGAATTTGAGGAACCACAATACAAAGGTTATTAGGTGAGGTAATTATGAAAACTTGGATTGAAATATTAATTAGATCAGTAGGTTTATTTTTTTTAACTTTACTTTTTATCAGAATCATTGGAAAAAGGCAATTAGCTAGAATGACATCGTTTAATTTTGTTAGTTATACTGTAATTGCAATTTTAGTTGCTTTAATTTCAACAAATATAATTAACAATTTAGCATTTGGTTTTGTTGCTCTAGGGGTTTGGCTTTTATTTACCATAGGGTTAGATTATCTATGTTTATCAAGCAAATTAATTCACGATTGGGTGTATGGAAAAGAGACAATTTTAATAAAAAACGGAAAAGTTATGGAAGAAAATTTAAGTCAAGTAAGATTCACAGGAGAAGAGCTATTAAGAGAATTAAGATCTAAAAATGTATTTAATTTAATGGATGTTGAATTTGCTCTAATGGAAACAACTGGTGAAATTAATATGTTGCTAAAATCATACAAAACCCCGATTACACCTCATGATTTAGGCAAACAAGTATCACCACAAACTGAATCTCAAACAGTAATCTTAGATGGAAATATAATTGATGAAGCTCTAAGTAATAGAGGCTTAAACCACGGGTGGTTAAATACACAATTAGAAAGTCTAGGTGTATCTCTAGATAATGTTTTTATTGGTCAGGTTGATTCTTCTGGTGATTTATATGTAGATCTTTTTGAGGACTCTATACAAATTCCTAAGCCCCAAGTAAAAGAATTGATTTATGCTAACCTTGAAAAAACTCAAGCTGACCTTCTTAGTTTCGCATTAGAAACACAAAACCCAAAAACAAAAGATATGTATTCAAATGATGCACAAAAACTTCAAAGTATTGTAAAAAAACTAGAACCTTATTTATTACATTAGAGGGTGATGATTAAATGTCTAATAAAAAAAAGAAAAAACTAACTCCTATCCAACAAGAATATCAAGATTTTGCAAAAGCTAGAGAACCAAAGAGAAAAGTTTTTCGCAATTGTTTTAGAGCATTCATTGTTGGTGGATTTATTTGTACTATAGGTCAAGGGCTACAATGGATATTTGTCAACTACTTCAATTTTACAGAAAAAACAGCAGGAGATCCAGCAACAGCAGTTTTAATTATAGTTTCAGTTTTGCTTACTGGATTTGGTGTATATGATCATATTGCTCAATGGGCTGGTGGTGGTACTATTATTCCTATTACAGGTTTTGCTAATACTATGGCTTCTGCTGCTATTGAACATCGTAGTGAAGGATATGTTTTAGGCGTAGGCGGAAATATGTTTAAATTATCAGGTTCAGTAATTGTTTATGGGGTTTTTTCAGCATTTGTAGTTGCTCTTATTAAAATTACTATTAAATGGTTAGGTGGGATGTAAATGTTAAAAGGACATCAGTCATGGGTATTTGATTCAAAACCTGTTATAATTTCTTCTTCTGCTGTTGGCGGTCCTTTTGAAGCACAGGGTAATTTAGCTGAGGATTTTGATATTCTTCATGACAATATATGGTTAGGACAAGACAGTTATGAAAAAGCAGAAAAAAAACTGTTAGAACAATCTTGTGAAAAGACAATTCAAAAATCAGGATTAAAAAAAGAAGATATTCAATTTTTTATAAGTGGCGACTTAATGAATCAGATTATTTCAAGTTCTTTTACTGCTCGTACTCTAGGAGCACCATTTCTGGGTATATTCGGGGCTTGTTCTAGTGCTATTGAGGGACTTGCTTTAGGTAGCTTGTTGATTGATTGTAAAGCTGCAAACTATGTTTTAGCAGGTGCATCTAGTCATAACGCCTCAGCAGAAAAACAATTTAGATATCCAACAGAGTATGGTTCTCAAAAACCTCCAACAGCTCAATGGACCGTAACTGGAGCTGGAACAGGTTTATTGTCAAATAAAGGTAAAGGTCCACGCGTTACATCAGCTACTATTGGAAGAGTTGTAGATATGGGACTTTCTGATCCATTTAATATGGGAGGAGCAATGGCACCTGCAGCAGTTGATACAATTCAAGCTCATTTTAGAGATTTAAATATTGATCCATCTTATTATGATATTATCGCTACTGGAGACCTTGGAAAAATAGGACATACAATTGCAGGAGATCTATTAATTAAACATGGGCTAAAAATCCCACCTAAAATTTTTACAGATTGCGGAAGAATGATATATAAAGAAGATCAACCTGTTATGGCAGGTGGTAGTGGATGTGGCTGTTGTGCTACTGTAACTTATGGACACTTTCTTAATCGTATGAAAAAAGGTGAATTAAAAAGAATATTAATTATAGCAACAGGTGCTTTATTGTCTCCTATTTCGTACCAACAAAAAGAAAGTATACCTTGTATAGCTCATGCAGTATCTATAGAAATGACTTAAAAGGAGGTTTAAATATTGGAAAAGTTCATTTGGGCATTTTTAGTAGGTGGATCAATATGTGTTATTGGACAAATTATGATTGATGTATTTAAACTTACTCCTGCTCATACAACAAGTACGCTAGTTGTAATAGGAGCAATCCTTGGAGGACTTGGTTGGTATGAGCCTTTAATAAAATTTGCAGGAGCAGGTGCTTCTGTTCCAATAACAAGTTTTGGAAATGCCTTGGTTAAAGGCGCTTTAGCAGAAGCAAAGCGAACGGGTGTAATAGGTGTTCTCACAGGAATTTTTGAAGTTACTAGTGCAGGAATTTCTTGTGCAATAATTTTCGGATTTATGGCATCATTAATATTTAAGCCTAAAGGTTAATAAATGGACAAATATTCTATAACTAACTTTTTATTATTGCTATATATTTTTTAAAAAAAGGAAACACTAATTAATAATGAAATAAAAAAGGAGGCTTTTTAATGAGTACAATAAATAAATTAGAACAAGCATTAGCAGGAACTAAAGGTTTAGCATCACAATTTAAAACTTTTGCACTTGATACTGATGATCAAAATGCAAAACAAATGTTTAATCAGCTATCACAAACTGCTGAAGATATGGTACAACAACTTGAAGGCAGAGTTGAATATGTAAAAAATGAAGAACCTCAATATAGAGAAGAACAATAACAATGAAAACCACATTTCGATTTTGAAATGTGGTTTTATTGTTATATAGTATACTTTAGTATACTATATAACATAAAAGTGCATACTTCACATTCAAATAATAAGTATGTACAATTAAAGTGTATATAACGAAAATTATACTTATCCATAATTCGAAGATGATTATAATTTCATATTAAAAATATATATTAATAATGCACTTTAATAGGAGGAAATGATGTTTTATTCAGATAAAATAGTTTTAATAACAGGAGCAGCAAATGGTATAGGAAAAATAATAGCAAAAGAATACTGTAAAAAAGGAGCAAAGGTTATATTATCAGATATTGATCAAAAAAACGGTATGATTTTAGAAAAGGAATATAAAAACTTGGGATTTGATGCACACTTTTATAAAATAGATTTGAATAATGCCCAAAAAATAATTGATATGTTCAAATTTATCATAGATAAATATAAAAAAATCGATATTATTATTAATAATGCTGGAATAAGTAAATTTAAATCATTATATGAATTAACTATAGACGAATGGGATACTATTATAAACGTCAATTTAAGAAGTGCATTTATCACAGCTCAAGAATTTGCAAAATATAATAAAAACACTAATTATGGAAGAATAGTAAATATTGCTTCTACAAGATATATTATGTCTGAACCAAATTCTGAAGCTTATGCAGCTTCTAAGGGAGGGATAGTATCATTAACTCATGCTCTTGCAATTTCTTTAAGTGAAAATAATATTACAGTTAATTGTATAAGTCCTGGTTGGATTCAAAATAATAACTACAGCGAATTAGAAGATATAGACCATAAACAACATCCATCATTAAGAGTTGGAAAACCTGAAGATATAGCTAGAACATGTTTATTTTTAACTGATGAAAAAAATGATTTTATAAATGGTGAAAATATAATTATAGATGGTGGTATGACCAAAAAAATGATTTATGTAGATTAATTAAAATAAAGATATAGGTATTCCCTATATCCTTATTTTAAATCTCTATATACTAAATTTTATCAGAATAAAAAGATATCTGAACTTTATCAGTAAAAGGATTTTTAAACATATATGATTTAACTCCAAAAACCTCTTTAAACATATCTTCTGTTAGTATTTCTTCTGGTATTCCAAAACATTTTATTTTACCATTTTTCATAACATATATATAATCACAGTAATTAGCGGCAATATTAAAATCATGTATAGCTGCAAGAGTTGTTATTTGCAAAGATTTTATTATGTCCATTATTTGAAGCTGGTATTTTATATCCAAATGATTAGTAGGCTCATCAAGTACTATCATATTTGCATTTTGAGTCAATGCTCTTGCTATTAAAACCCTCTGCTTTTCCCCTCCAGATAAGCTTAAAAAACTTCTATTATAGAAATTTTCAAGTCCTACTCTTTCTAAAGAATCAAGAGCTAATTCTTCATCCTTTTTTGTATTAGCATCTAGCAAACCTTTATGAGCGTATCTACCCATTAATACTATTTCTTTAACGGTAAAATCAAATTGATGATTACTTTCTTGAAATACAACAGACATATTCCTTGCAATTTCCCTATTATTTAAATTTTGTATATTGACACCATTTAAATACACAACTCCTGTATCTGGCTTGTATAGTCTATATATATTTTTAAGAAATGTTGACTTTCCACATCCATTAGGACCAATAAGGCCAACAATCTTATTCTCCTTTACACATAAATCTATATTATCAATTATTTTTTTATCCTCTATAGAAAATTCTAAATCACAAACTTTTAAACTAGCCATTTTTTCCTCCAAAAGAATAGGAACTTCTTCTAATTAAAAACAAGAAAAAAGGTGCTCCTAAAAACGATGTAATTACTCCTATTGGAATTTCTTCCGGTCTTGCCATAATTCTAGCAAGAACATCTGCCCATATAAGTAATATTGACCCTACTAAAATAGATATTGTACTTACTTTTTTATGATCTGATCCCACTAAATTTCTAGCTATATGAGGTACAATAAGACCTACAAATCCTATAATACCTGTTATTGATACTAAAATACCTGTAAATACACTAGCTAAACACATGATTGTATTCTTTAAAAATTTTATATCTACACCTAAAGTTATTGCTGAGCTATCTCCTAATAGCAAGCTATTTAATCCTCTTGAAAATACAACTATAAATAAATAGCAAATAATAAGTACAAGAAAAGGTAATATTAGCTTATCCCATTTAGCTCCTCCTAAACTTCCTGTAGTCCAAAATATTGCTTCACGAACCTTTGAATAGTCTTGAGCTGTAAATATTATAAAGCTAGTTATACTTGAAAAAAGAGCTGCTATTGATACTCCTGTTAATACTAGGCGTGTAGAAGAAAAAGTACCATTTTGTCTAGCTAATACGAATACTATTAAACTTGTAAGAAGAGCCCCCATAAAGGCTGCTATTGATACACTATCTACTCCAAATACTCTAAAACTTCCAAATACTATCGCTATTACTGCTCCTGTAGATGCTCCAGATGATATTCCTAAAATATAAGGATCAGCTAAAGAATTCTTAGTTAAGGCTTGCATCATTATACCGCAAAGAGAAAGACCTGCCCCACCAATCATAGCCAATAAAGTTCTTGGTAATCTTAAGTTCAATACTATATTTTCTGTAGATTTTCTCCAAGTACATTTAAATACTTCTTTATATAATAGTTTATTGACTATAATTTTCCAAACCTCACCAAAATTAAGATTCACAGACCCTAAACTAATAGAAGCTATGAGTGATAATAAAAACCCTATAATCAATACCGAGCATAATATTACAAAATATCTTCTCTTATTAAAAATTCTCATATTACTAGAACTTTTCCGGATAAAAACCATTCGCTAATTTTTCTATAGCCTTTGCATTTCTTATACCCGGTGACATATCTGCAAGACTTATCTTTACAAATCTATTTTCTTTTACAGCTTCTAACTCTTTTAAAGCAGGATGGTTTTTAAGAAAGTTTAATTTTGTCTCATAATCTGTATCTCCATAATCAACAATTACTATTATAGCTGGATTTTTTTCAACTACTTCTTCCCAAGATACAGTTGCATATCCTTTTTTAATATCTTCAAATATATTTTTACCTTTTGCCTTCCTTATAATATCTCCACTTACACCTCCACCAGCTACAATAAAAGGTTCTTTCTCACCTGAATCGTATGCAAAAACTTTTACCATTTCTTCTTCTGATATGTTTCCTATCTTATCTTGAATTGATTTTATTTGTGATTTCATATTTAAAATTACTTTATTAGCTTTTTGCTCAACTCTAAATATATTTCCTAAATCTTCAAAATCTTGATAAACAGTTTCAAGAGAACCATTTCCTGATATCGATTTAGCTAAAAATGGTTTTATTCCATTTTCTATCATTTCATCAGCTGAAGCTACTCTTTTTTCATCAAACGCAGATGTCCATCCTGATACAAAATCAGGTTCTACAGAAAATAACTTTTCCTTAGATGGATATTTATCAGAAAGTACAGGTATTTTTTCATAAGCATCTTTAAACTCAGGATAAATCTCATTATCCATAAAAGCAGTTCCCACCATTCTATCTTCAAGATTTAATGCTAAAAGCATTTCTGTCATAAATTGGGACATTGTAACAGCTCTTTTAGGAGCTTCTTCAAATGTAACCTCATAGTTATTACCATAAATTTCATAATCAAATTTTACTAACTCTCCTTGTTTCATTTTTTCATTATTTTGTACTGTATTATTTTCATTTTTTACATCTGTGCTTTTGCATCCAGTAAATGCTAATGATAAAATTAATACTAGTACTACATACAATTTTTTCATTTGTTATCCCCCTTATTTTTAAATGTCATTACATTTATCACATTTCACAAACCATATAATATAATAAATGTTTATATTAAGTATTTTAACAAACGTATTTATTATTATCAATAAATAATTGATTATGTTTAGTATTTTGTTGTTTTTATATGTAGATAAATATATAATTCTAAATATACCTTATTATTAATGTTGGGAGATGATTAAAATAGGCATATTTAATAGACTTAAACGATTGATTACGGCCAATAAAAATATGAATAATATACCGCAAGATACAAGAAATTTACTGAATATACATGTGGGAGATATTGTAAGTATTGATGAACTCGATTATGAGGTTCAAGGTTTGATTAAGTATAATGATCACGGTTGGAGATGGACTGAATATAAACTAAAAGATGGTAGAAAAACTTATTGGTTGAGTATAGAACAAGATGATGATATTGAAATAAGCTTATATGAAGAAGTCGTTGCAATTACTAGCACAGCTCTTAAAGTATATACTTATAAAAATATTAAATATTATATGCAAGAAGGTAGTGATGCAATTGTAGAGGATCTACAAGGTAATATTAATGCTATAAAAGGAGAACAAGTAGATTATTATGAATACAGTGATGAAGACGATGAAAATCTTCTTTGCATTGAAATTTGGAATGGTGAAATAGAAATGAGTATAGGTAGATGGATTGAAGACTATAACATTGAAATATATCCTCGTAGTTAAACTGTATCTGAATTAAGTTTTGCTTTATTAAAATAGAAAGGAGGTATAACAAATGAATAGAAATCACATTAAATATATTTTTATTGTAGCTATATTTTTAATAGCAATATCAATATTTTTATACCCTTCATCAATAGCAAAAACAATTGAAAAAGACTCTAAATTTAATTATTTTACAAGCATAACAGGAAAGTATAATTCATCTGAAAAAGCAAATATTTATACAACAAATATGAGTGTACATGATACAGCCTTATATATAATTGCTAAAAAAAATCCAGACTATTATACTGACTTAGACAATAAAGAATCTATACAACTTACATATGATGATTACTATATATTGATATATAAGGGTGAAGATTTAAAAACTTATGTTCAAATTTCTTCAAGAAAGTATATTCACCAAAACGGTTATCACAGCTTATATAGGCCTTATCGTAGAAATATAATAGTATTTTATGATGACTCTTATAGATTAAATGGTTATTATAAGGCTGATAGCAAACGTTATAGCGGAGGATATTATAAAAGCACTCAATTTCAAAATGAGAATAAGATTAGAACAGACAGTGACTATTCAAATAAAATAAAAACTGGTTCTTCTCCTAACTCTAAATCAGTACGTTCAGGAAGTACTAAGTCAAGATCATCTCTTGGCGGAGGTATAAGTTTTGGAAAATAATTTTAATTTAATATAATTATTAGAAAGGAGTTTGTTATATGAACATACTAGTTAATGAATATGTTGCTACTATTTTTTATGCTGTTTTAGCATTAGTACTTATGTTTGTAGGATATAAATTTTTTGATTTAATAACTCCCTACGATTTCGCTGAAGAAATCAAAGAAAAAAATCCTGCTATTGGAGCTGTAATTGCTGGTATATTTATTGCTACAGCAATAATAATTAAAGCAGCGATTTCTTAAAATAAAGAAGGAGGTTAATTTTATGAACCCTATTATTTCTAGTATTATTTATTTTGTAATAGGTATGATTTTTTGTGCAATAGGCTATAAGGTATTTGATATAATTACACCTTTTGATTTAAATCATGAAATTGATAATCATAATTTAGCAGCAGGATTATCTGTTGCTGGTATATTTATAGCCGTATCTATTGTTGTTAGTGCTGCTATTATATAATTTTGGAGGTCTTTTATGAACGATAATGCTGATTATAATAAACATAACAATTGTGAACAAATAAATGCTTCACCTCTATTATTTGCAGTATTCATAATAGCTATTTGTGGGATAGTTTACGAGCTTATTATTGGTGCTATCAGTTCATATTTATTAGGCGATAGCGTTAAGCAGTATTCAATTACAATAGGTTTATTTATGAGCGCTATGGGAATTGGATCTTATGCTACTAAACGCCTTCGCCATAACCTTTTTGATTTTTTTGTTGCCATTGAATTATCTATAGGTCTATTTGGAGGGCTATCTGCAATAATACTTTTTGCTTCCTATGCTTTTACCCAAATATATTATTTAGTTATGTATTCAACTATTATCATTATTGGTATATTAGTTGGTTTAGAAATCCCTATTATAACAAGGATTATTGAAGAAAAGCAGAGTAATTTACGTATCACAATTGCTAATGTTTTAAGTTTTGACTATATTGGTGCTCTATTGGGATCATTGTTTTTTCCTCTTATACTACTTCCCAACCTTGGTCAAATAAAAACAGCTTTTCTAATAGGCTTTATAAATATTGTTGTAGCTAATCTAATTATTTATAAATACAAAGATTTTATCAAAAATATAAAAATTATGAAAACCCTTGCCATATTATTTGCTATATTAATAGGTATGGGATTTATCATGGGAGATTATGCTTCTAATTTCATTGAAGATAACATCTATAGAGATAAAATTATATATCGTAAGCAGACAAAATATCAAAAAATGGTTGTAACAAAACATCGTGATGATTTGAGATTATTTTTAAACGGTAATATTCAATTTAGTTCATTTGATGAATATAGATATCACGAAGCTCTAATTCATCCTGCAATGAGTCTTGCAAAAGAGACTAAAGAAATATTGATATTAGGAGGTGGTGATGGTCTGGCAGCAAGAGAAATACTTAAGTACGATGAGGTTGAGAATATTGTGCTAGTTGATTTAGATCCAGAAGTTATTTCCTTTTGTCGCACCAATCCTCTTATAAAAAAGTTAAATAACAATTCTTTAAAAAATAATAAAGTACATGTTGTCAATCAAGATGCTTTTAAATATCTAGAAAATACTAGTCAAAAATTCGATGTGATAATTGTGGACTTGCCAGACCCAAACAATGAATCTTTAAATAAGCTATACACTAATATTTTTTATAGACTTATCTATCAACATATAAACGAAGGCGGAATGCTTGCAATTCAATCTACTAGCCCTTATTACGCAAGTGAATCCTATTGGTGTATAAGAAAAACAGTTCAATCAGAAGGTTTTTTTACATCTGGATATCATTTAAATGTACCTTCTTTTGGCGATTGGGGTTTTACACTTGCGTCAAATAATAGCTTTTCAAAAGAAAATATAGACATTACAGTACCTACTCGATACTTAAATAAAGATATAGTTCAATCATTATTTTCCTTTGCTAAAGACTTACAACCCGCTCAAAAAAAAATAGAAATTAATACTCTAACCAACCCTATTCTACTACAATATTATCAAAAGGCTTGGGATAGCTATTAACTGTACATACTATTTAGGCACAATTCAATTATAAGGCTAAAGGTGTCCAATTTACATCTATAGCCTTATATCTATATATTAAATATTTTTATGTATCTAATTTTTTCTTCAAATCTTCCAATTCATCTATTATTTTCTTATCCTTCTCCTTTATTTCATTAAGATCTGCTTGAGCCATAGCTTTACTTTCAGCTATGTCGGCTTTATGATTAATATTATTAAACATATAGCATACACTATTATCATTTAGACTTGATATTGTTTCTTGTATAAGCTTTTGTGCTTCTGCTCTTTCCATCCTAGCCGCTAAAAGATTTTTTTTATCTTTTATTTCTTCAATTTTATTACTTAATTCTCTTAAGCTAGCTTTAATTTTATCAATCTCACTTTTTCGCAATTCCCATTGATTTCTGTATTTTTTAGCTAATTTCTCGCATTCTTTCTTTCGAATAAGAGCTTGAATTGCAATTTCATCATCCCCTCTTTGTACAGCTACTTTTACTTTTTTTTCCCATTGTTCACATTTAGCTTCTTGTTCTTGTAATTCTTTCTTTATTTTCTTTTCATAAACTATCGATGATGCAACTTGCGTCTTTGCTTTATTATATTGATCAGTCATATCAATAATCAGTTGATTAAGCATTTTCTCTGGGTCTTCAGCTTTTGAAATTAAGCTATTAGCCTTCGCTTTTATAATAGTATTTAAACGATTTAAAATTCCCATAATTTAATTCCTCCATATTTATCCTCTTGCTAATACTATCTATTATTTAATTATATACAAAATACCCTATAAGAGTAAGCTTTTTTATTATCTACTCTTATAGGGTATCTCTTTAATATTTTTATATTTACACTCTTGTCAATGTAACTTACTTATTAATTTGCTTCTACTTCATTATTCTCTACTTCTTCACTTTCTACTTCAGTTTCTATTTCTGTTTCTAATTCTTTTTCAATATCTTCTTCAGTAATAGTCTCATCTATAGTTTCAGATCCTTCTTCTTCTATCTCAATTGATTCTTCTTCTGAATCCCATTTAACTTTAAGACCTAAATTTTCAGCTACAAATCTTACTGGAATAACAGTTCTTCCATTCATTATTTCAGCTTTTGAGTCAAGTTCAACTTCTTTTCCATCTACTATAGCTACATTACTATCTATTTTTAATACTATATTCTTACCATCTTTTGTTATAGTAACTTCATTGGTTTCTCCATCCCATGAAATATCAGCTTTTAATCCCTCAGCTATACCTCTTACTGGAAGTAGAGTTCTTCCTTCCTTAACAACTGGTGGAGTATCAAATTTAAAATTCATTTTCTTTGAAATTATATTTTGTACAGGTAAAACTCTCATATTTGGGTATTCTTCTTTTAATGTCTTAATTCTTTCCTCTATTTTAATAAGTTCTTCTTTATCATAAGCTTCTTTAGCTGCTTCTTTTAAAGCTTTTATTTGTTCTCTTCTCTCTTTTTTTACTTCTTGTTTTAGCTTTTTTCTCATATCTTCTTTCATTTTTTGAATCATTTTTTTTCTTATTTTTTCTTTAATTGCTTCTTTTTCCTCTTCTCTTAACTCTTGTTTTATTTCTTTCTTTAATTCTTCTTGCATTTCTTTTTTTATTTCTTCAACCATTTCTTTTTTTATCTTTTCATTTATTTCTTTTTTTACTTCTTCTCTTGTTTTTATTCTTTCTCTTACTTTTTTAATCATTTCAGGCTTAGTTTTTTCTTTTATTTCTTTTTCAAGGCTATTCTTTACTTCTATTTTCATTTTATCCTTCATTTCATTTTCATATTTTAACTTTTCTTGCATTTCTTTTTTCATTCTATCTTTCATTTCATATTCGTATTTTAACTTTTCTTGCATTTCTTTTTTCATTTTTTCTTTTGTATCTTGTCTAGCACTTACCTTCTTAACATTAACATTTCCATTAGTTGAACCTTGTTTATTATTCTCCATAGCAAAAGAACTAGTTGGAAGCATTAGTACTCCTGCTAAAATTAAAGTTACTATTCTTTTATGCATTCTGTCTTACTCCTTCCTTTTGTCATTTTTATAATTCAATGTTCTATCTAATTATCGGTG
Organism: Tepidibacter sp.; assembly: GCF_025210165.1. Lineage (GTDB taxonomy): Bacteria > Bacillota > Clostridia > Peptostreptococcales > Peptostreptococcaceae > Tepidibacter_A. The sequence goes on along the minus strand of NZ_JAOASI010000076.1, from coordinate 27,760 downwards.
TATAAACACAATATTTTAATAAATATGGTAATGTTTAATAATTGTAATTTTTTCAATAAAATAAATGGCAGCTAACTACATGACCTGATGATACTTCCTTCATTTTAGGTTTTGTTTTAGAGCATTTTTCTGATACATATTTACATCTTGTTCTAAATCTACATCCTGGTGGTGGATTTAATGGACTTGGAATATCTCCTGTTATTATATACTTCTCCCTTGATAAAGCTATATCTGGATCAGGTATTGGAATTGAAGATAACAAAGCTTTTGTATATGGATGAAGAGGATTAGTATATAGTTCATCACTTGTAGCTATTTCAACTATTTCACCCAAATACATAACTCCTATTCTATCAGAAATATGTCTAACCATTGATAAATCATGAGCTATAAATAAGTATGTAAGCCCAAACTCATCTTGAAATTCTTCTAGCATATTTATAATTTGTGCTTGTATAGATACATCTAATGCTGAAATAGGCTCATCACATAAAACAAATTCTGGTTTAACCACTAAGGCTCTAGCTATTCCAACACGCTGTCTTTGACCTCCACTAAACTCATGTGGATATCTATTAGCTTGGCTTTTATTTAATCCAACCTTATGTAAAATATCATATACTAATTCATCCTTTTCCTTTAGTCCAATATTTTTAAAAGTGCTTAAAGGTTCACTGATAATCTCTTTAATAGGCATATGTGGATTTAATGATGCAAAAGGATCTTGAAGTATTATCTGCATTCTTTTTCTGAATGGCTTCAGCTTTTTCTCATTTAATTTGCCTATTTCTGTACCATCAAAATATATTTCTCCATCAGTGGGATCATATAATCTCATTATTGTTCTTCCTGTTGTTGATTTCCCACATCCTGATTCCCCTACCAAACCAAAAGTTTCTCCTTTGTTAATATGAAAACTTATATCATCAACTGCTTTAAGGTGCTGCTTTACTTTACCAAGTACATTATTCTTAACCCAAAAATACTTTTTTAGATTTTTAACTTCTATTAAAGGCTCACTACTCATATTATTCTCTCCTTTTTATGCTTTCCAGCACATTACCTTGTGATTTTCATGTATGTTTTTGTAAGATGGACATTTTTCAGTACATATTTTTTCTGAATATGAACACCTATCAGAAAAAGGACATCCATCGTGAGGATTTAACAAATTGAATGGTACTCCTTTTATAGGTATTAATTTCTGATTTTTGCCTTGTTCTAATCTAGGTATTGATTTTAAAAGACTTTTTGTATATGGATGTTTTGGATTATAAAAAATATCCCTTGTACTTCCTTCTTCCATAATCATTCCTCCATACATAACTATAACTTTAGAACATAACTCAGCTACAATTCCTAAATCATGTGTAATAAGAATTATTGATGTATTAGTTTTTCTATTTAAATTCCTCATAAGGTCTAGTATTTGAGCTTGAATAGTCACATCCAATGCTGTAGTTGGTTCATCTGCTATTAATAAATCTGGCTCACAACTTAATGCCATAGCTATCATAGCTCTTTGCCTCATACCACCACTAAATTCATGTGAATAACAATCAATTCTCTTTTCAGGAGATGGTATACCAACTAAGGACAACATTTCAATCGATTTTTTCCTAGCAAGTTTTTTGTTTAATTTTTTATGTTTTCTCAAAACATCAATCATTTGTTCCCCAATAGTATATACAGGATTTAACGATGTCATAGGATCTTGAAATATCATAGCAATATCATTTCCTCTTATATTCATAATCTCTTTATTAGACTTTTCTAAAAGACTCTTTCCTTTAAAAATAATATCTCCACTCTTAATCTTACCTGGCTCTTTTATTAATCTCATTATTGACATTGAAGTAACACTTTTACCGCTTCCAGATTCTCCTACTATGCCAATAATTTCTCCTTCATTTAAACTAAAGTTTACTTTTCTTACCGCTTTAATTTCTCCTTCTTTAGTAAAAAATGAAGTTTCTAAATCTCTAATTTTTAATAATTGTTCTGACATTAGTTCACCTCTATACTTTATTGTGTAGTATTCAAAATTACTTAATATTATAGATTTTCACCCAATAAAAATCCATTGTTTTATGTATAGATTTTTTCAATGAAAACTCTATACCTTATTGTTTTTTTTTATCATAATATATTTTTTTATATATAAAATGCTTTTATGATATAATTTCACATTATAATACATTTTTTGTATTTTTGTTATTAAATTTATTAATAGGAGGAATATTATGTTCAGAAAAAAACTTTTAGCTTTACTTTTATGCATGTTAATAATAATTACTTCCGTTGGTTGTGGTAGTACTAAAGACAATGCAGATGCTAATACTGATTCAACTAACCAAGAATCTACAGAAAACAATACAATGGTAATTGGTGTTAGAGATGACTCTAGAGTAATACATCCTTTATACGGTGATGATAGAACTACATTAACACTTATAAACAATATTTTTTCAACTTTATTTGATGTTAACGGCGAAAATATTGAATATAATCTAGCTGAAAAGGTTGAAAGAAGTGATGATTATTTAGAATATACTTTAAAACTTAAAGATAACTTAAAATGGCATGATGATAAAAAAATAACTTCTGATGATATTATATTTTCATTAGAAACTATATTAGATGAAAAACAAGCAAGTCTTAGTAGAGACAATTTTGTTACTTCATCTGGTCCAGTTAAATTTGAGAAAGTAGATGATTTAACAGTTAAATTAACTTTACCTGAAGTTGACATATCTTTTTTAGGAAAAATAGGAGATTTAAGAATATTCCCTAAGCATATATATGGAGGAATTGAAAATATACAAACAAGTGATGTAAATCAAACTCCTATCGGATCTGGTCCTTATAAATGGGACTCTAGAAAATCTGGTGAAAGTATTACATTAACTCGCTTTGATGACTACTTTAAAGGACAGCCTCATTTAGAAAAAATTATTTACAGAGTTTTACCTGATTCAAATACATCTACAGCAGCCTTTAAGAATAAAGAGATTGATGTGAAATATATTTATCCAGAAGATGTTGATACATTTAAAAAAGATGGTGCTAAGATTCTTGCATTTGATGAAGATAGAGTTGGATACATCTTCATGAATCAAAATAATGAAGCTTTAAAGAACAAAGAAATTAGACAAGCTATATGTTATGCTATTGATAGACTTGAATTGTTAAAAGCTCGATATATTTCTACTGAATATGCTCATCCAGCAAAAACGTTTTTAGCTGAAAAAGCTTTATATTTAAATGATGAAGTTAATGATTATGCTTATAATCCTGAAAAATCAAAAGAATTAATAAAAAATAGTGGATTGAAAAATATTAAATTCAATTTAGCTTTTATTGGAAAAAATGATACTGAAGGTCTATTAATTCAAAAATATTTGAATGACGTTGGTATTGAAGTTGAATTAAAACCAATGGATGCTGGAGCTTTCTTTAATGCACTATATAGCCCTGATACAAATGATGTATTTGATTTAGCTTTAAACGGATACATTTATGGTAAAGATCCTTCTGATTATGCTCAAGTATTTAAAACAGATAGCCCTAATAATTTATTAAAATATAGCAATCCTGAAATTGATAAATTATGGGATAATGCTGCTACAGAAATAGATTCTTCTAAAAGAGAATTGATTTATAAGGATATACAAAAGAAAATAATGGATGATGCTCCTATATTCCCAATATCATATGGATATGCTATTGTAGTCGTAAATCCTAAGTTTGAAGGATTAGAAGATGCAAAACCAGCTCCAATTCATATGTTTGATGATTTATCAAAAATATATATATCAAAGTAGATAAAAAGCGGCAATGCCGCTTTTTATTATTTAAATTTATAATGTTAAAGGATGATATTTATTATGGTTAAATATATATTCAAGCGAACTATTCAGTCAATTCCAATGCTTATAATTATTTCAATTATTTCGTTTTGTCTTATGCAAATGGCTCCTGGTGATCCTTCTGCTGCTTATATAACACCCAAAATGAATGCAGAGCAAATTCAAATAATAAAAGAAAGACTTGGTTTAAACGCCCCAATTCACATTCAATATATGAAGTGGATTAAAAATGTTTTAAAAGGTGATTTAGGATTCTCCTTAATAGACTTTCGTCCTGTATCTACAATACTTATAGAAAGAATTCCTGCAACATTATCTCTTATGGGAACGTCTTTATTAATTTCTCTTATTTTATCTATTCCTATAGGATTATTTACAGGATTTAAGAAAAATACATTAATAGATAATATAATAAGTACAGTTTCCTTTATAGGTATTTCTATTCCTAGCTTTTGGTTTGGAATAATTTTAATATACATATTTTCATTAAAACTTCATCTCTTACCAAGCGTTGGTATGCATACAGTCGGAAAAGAAAACTCATTGTTGGATATTTTTCAACACATGATTATGCCTTGTACTGTATTAAGTTTTTATAATATTTCTATTTATACAAGGTACATACGCTCTAGCACAATATCCGAGCTTAAGCAGAACTATGTAAGAACAGCATATGCTTATGGATTTTCTAACAAATTTATTATGATGAAATATGTTCTAAAAAATATTCTTCTTCCTATCATAACAATTTTTTGTATGAATCTTCCTAGTCTTCTTACTGGTGCTTTTGTAACCGAAACTGTTTTTGCATGGCCTGGTATGGGTAGACTTGGTGTAAATGCTATATTCAATTATGATTATCCTGTAATTATGTCAATTACTATGCTCACTTCTATACTTTTAATAGTTGGGAATCTACTTGCAGATATACTATATTCTATAATAGACCCTAGAATTTCGAATATGAGGTGATTTATTTGAGCAATTATTTATTTTTAAAATTAAAAAATGAAATCAAAAGTTCTAAATTAGGAAAAATATCAATATTAACAGTTTGTTTATTCTCTATTTTATCTATATTTGCTTTTTTATCTCCATATGACTCTAATGGAATAGACATGGCTAATAGATTACAACCCCCTAATCTATCACATTTCTTTGGTACTGATATTATGGGTAGAGATTATTTTACAAGAATATTATATGGAGGACGAATTTCTCTTAGTGTCGGTTTTCTTTCTATGATTATATCTACATCAATAGGCTCTTTTATTGGTTCTATATGTGGATATTACGAAGGAAATTTAGATTCTATTTTAATGCGTATTGTTGATATATTAACTTGTATCCCTAGTTTCTTTGTTATACTAGTTTTAAACGCCTATCTAAAACCTGGTATATCAACTATAATCTTTGTAATAGGCTGCTTAGGATGGATGCAAACAGCTAGATTAGTTCGTGCTCAAACACTTAGTGTAAAAAAGCAAGAATATGTATTATATGCAAAAACCTTAGGAATATCTTCTAGAAAAATAATTATCAAGCATATTATGCCTAATATTATGCCTACAATAATAACAGCATCTTCTATAAGTATTGCAAGTGCTATTTTAACAGAATCAGCATTAAGCTTTTTAGGTATGGGTATTAAATCTCCTAGTGCTTCTTGGGGAAGTATGCTCAGCAAATCACAGCAATATATTGAAGATGCATCATATTTATGTATTTTTCCAGGTATGTTTATTTTATTAACGGTATTAAGCTTTAATATTTTAGGAAACTTATTAAGAGAAAGTCTAGAACCAAAAAAATAAGCCTTAGCAAAGCTAAGGCTTTTAATTATAACCCATATTTCGCTACCAAACATATCCAAAATACTCATTGGTACCTTTTGTATAGTTTTGGAGTTAAAAACTTAAAGTTTAATGTATAAATTTATTATATAAATCTTTTTTAGTTGAATAAGTAAAATGAAATTAATCATATAGTTTTCTCAAGTTTTATTTTAAGTATACACATTTAGCTATATGTAAAACTTACCATTAATTACTTCTAGTTTACCCTATTTTATTAAGCTATTTCTTTGAAAGTATTTGTATATATACTTTCGTCAAACCCTGCCAATACTAGTAATCTTTTTAAATTATCACTAAGCCTACAAGTTCTTTCCCATACGCCTAAATCTGTATCATAAAACATTATTACTTGTATATTTTCTAAAGCTTCTAATATTGAAATTCCTGTGGGTGTATAGGTTTTTCTTTTCCCATTGATTTTATTGCATTTCCTGTTGAGATAATACGATTTTCTTGGTTCTGATTTATTTGATTGTCTATTCTTTGTACAAAATTTATTTTATCCAATATCGCAGAAAGTAATGGAAGAGCTCCATCTACATACATTTTAACTTTATGTGCTATATCATCCATGTATAAAACCTCCTCATTTGTGGAATTATTATTATATTTCCATTTAATAGGTGGATTTATTCAATTGTTAGTTATTATCTTGTTTTATTTGTATGGAATTTTATGGTTGCAAAATATGGGTTATAAATCATCTTTTTTTAACTTAAACTCTTCGGCTATTTCAATAGAATTTTTATTTGCATAATCTTCCATCATCCATTTCAACCATCCATGCAACATTACTATCATTATAAATACAAGGGGTACTGCTGTTGCAACAGCACATGTTTTAATTGTGTTTAGGTTTGCTCCTATCATAATCATTGTAAGAGGAACTAAAGCAAGCATTGCACACCAGAACAAACGATGTATCGGATGAGGTTCTTCATTATTTTTAAGTCCTGGAGTAGCTGTTGATGCCATTGTGAATGCTGCTCCATCTAATGTTGTAGCAAGGAAGAATATTGTTATTATCGCAAATAATATCAATAATATATTTCCACCTGGTAATGATTGTAACATCTCAACAATTGCCTCTTTATCAAGTCCATTGCTAAGCATATCCACTACAGGTATTACTGAAGAAACTTGTCTTTCCATTGCAAAACTTCCTAATATCCCAAAGAAGAAAAAGCATCCACAACTACCACTTACAAGAGTATTTATAATTACCGAACGAATTGTTCTACCCTTTGAAACCTTTGCTATGAATAAAGCCGTGAACGGTGCATACGCAATCCAATACAACCAATAGAATATTGTCCAAGATTCTGGAAATCCATTATTTTGTACTGGATCTGTATATAAGCTCATTCTTACAAAATTTTGTATCATTAATCCAAATGAGTTTACACAATTTTTCATAATGAATAAAGTTGGTCCCATAAGTAATATTAAAATACAGAACAAAATTGCAAGTTTTGTATTCCAATCAGCTAGCTTACTCATACCTTTTTGAATACCAATATATGAACTAAACGAATAAATAACTGAGATAATAACTATAAGAATTATATTCATAGTAAATGTTGGTGTCATTCCAATAACACTACAAATTACCTGTGTAACTAGAGGAACTGAAACTCCTAATGTTATACTTAATCCTCCAAAACAAGTAAATATAAATATAACGTCTATTATTCTTCCTAAAATACCATCAGCCTTAATTCCTGTCATAGAACTTACGACTGAGCTAAAGCTAAGTCCACCATTTTTTCTAACATAGAAATGATAACATACAGGTATAGCTGCTAGAGCATACAATGTCCATGCACTTACACCCCAATGAAACATAGTGTAAGTAACACTCATTTCATAAGCAAGAGTTGAACCTGGTTCTATTCCTATACCTGGTGTTCCAATATAATATGCCCATTCCATAAAGGCCCAATAAACTGTAGCAGCACCAAGTCCACAGCATATCATCATTGCTACCCATTTAAAAGTTGAGTATTCAGGCTTTTCTGTTCCGAGCCTTATACTACCGTATTTACTCAATGTAATTCCTATAAGAAGTAATATACCTAAAAATGTAAATAGTAATACTCCTGATCCAAATATATCTGTAAATAATCCAAATATCTTACTAGCAACATTTTGTGATGCCTCTGGCTTAAGTGCTAAAAAAGCAACTATGATTAAAACTAGAGCCATACTAATAGATATCAATAGCTTATCGTATTTTACACGTTTTTTTTCAATATTCATTAAACATTCCTCCTGTATAAAGTTTATTTTTATTTCTAGAATATTCTATATTTATTTATAACTTCTTCGTCAAGTTCTATTCCTAAACCAGGTCCATTAGGAACTTTAACAAAACCATCTTTAAAAGGTATTTTATTTTTTACCAAATCTTTAAAAAGTGGACTAGTGCTTTGAGAATACTCTATTAAATCTGTAGTCTCACATGCTGCTAAGAAATGTACTGTAGCAGCTATTAATATTCCTGTACTAAAGCCATGAGGAACTAATTTTACTCCATATTGTTTAGAAAGTTCATATATCTTCATAGATTCAGTTATACCTCCGCATCTAGTTACATCTGGCTGAACTAAATCCGGTTCTCCTATTTCTAAAAATTGAATGAACTCATGAGTTGTAGTTAATGTTTCTCCACCAGCAATCATAGGTTTTATAGAATTCACTAAATTTTTATATCCTATTAAATCATCTGATCCTATAGGCTCTTCAATCCAATTTAAATTTAAATCTTTAAGTCTTTCTGCCATATAAAGAGTATGTTCTGGTGTTTTCCATTTAGCGGCTAAATCAATTTGTAATTCAAATTCTTCGCCTGCTTCTTCTCTAACAGCTTTTATTATTTCATAATCAGTATCAGGGTCATCTCCTAAAATTCCTCCTCCGAACTTTAAGCTAGTAAACCCTTTATTTATTAAATCTTTTACTATTTTTTTATTTTCACCAGGTGTATCAGCCGGAATAAAAGTCCCATAAGCTCTTATCTTATCTCTATACTTTCCACCCAACAACTCATATACTGGTACATTATGATATTTTCCTGCAATATCCCAAAGTGCAATATCTATGGCACTAATTGCATGAATTCCAGCACCTCTTCTTCCTAAGTAATTAGACATGTTATACATTTTGTTCCATAATCTCTCAATATCTAAAGGATTCTCTCCTATTAAAATCTCTTTTAATCCAAAACATGCTAAATTTGAATTAGGTGTTTCTATAATACTTTTAACAACTAAAGGTGATGAATCCGTTTCTCCTATACCAACTATACCTTCATCTGTATGCACCTTTACAATAACTGCATCTTCTCCCCATACACATCTTGTTCCAATTTTAGGAACTCTTAAACATATCACTTCTATATCTGTTATTTTCATAAAACGTTTTCCTCCTTCATTTTAATAGATTTTAATGTCGACACTTATATATTAAGCAATTATTATGCCAAAATATGAATAGCTGTTTTTAACTACCTTTTCATCTTTTTTAATCTATATTTATATATATATATCGAGTTCATTTTAACTCATTTTTTTAAACTCCAATTACTGAAAATACTATAAATTTAGAATATACAAAAACGAGTTCAATCAAACTCTATGAGTTTAATCGAACTCGTTTTTTACATATTTTCTATATAGTTTCGAGGCTTTAGTTTGACTTATACCTAATTTTTCTCCAAGTTTTCGTGTAGATTTACATTCATTATATATTTTTTTTATAATTTCACCTTCATAATTTTCTAAAATTTCTTTCAAAGTCTGACCTTCCTTGATTAATTCGTCTATGCCATTATTATGTTTAGAGTTTACTGTGAGTTCATATAAATGCTTTGGTAAATTTATAGGCTTTATAACTACTTCTTTAGTAACTACTACAAGTCTCTCTATTATATGTGAAATTTCTCTTACATTGCCTTTCCATGAATAATTCATAAAAATTTCTTTTACTTCTTTAGATAATCTATGTGTCTTATTATATTTATGACAATATATATTCAAGAAATAATCACAGATTAATAATATATCTTCTTTTCTATCTCTTATAGATGGTATGTCTATTTCAAATACATTTAATCTATAATATAAGTCTTGTCTAAAGGTTCCCATTTCAACCATTTGCTCAAGATTTCTATTAGTTGCAGTAATTATCCTTACATCAACCTCTACAGGTTTTAGACTTCCTACAGGATAAAACTTTTTTTCCTGAATAAATTGTAATAATTTAGCCTGCATCTCATACGGTATCTCAGATATTTCATCTAAAAATAATGTACCTCCATGAGCTTGTGTTGCTAGTCCCTTTTTTCCATTAGACCTAGCACCTGTAAAACTCCCTTTTTCATATCCGTAAAGTTCTGATTCAAACAATGTATTACTAATGGCTGCACAGTTGATATGAACAAAAGGCTTCTCTTTTCTTTCACTATTCTCATGAATATATTTTCCTATTAAGGTCTTTCCTACTCCTGACTCTCCTGTTATTAAAATAGGGCAATCTAAATTTGTAATTTCATTTACTAAGCCTATAAGTTTTTTCATTTTTTCACTATTAAAAATAACTCTTTTTTCAACATTTTTCATATTTGTTGGAATAACATCTTCTAATAACTTATGAGTTTGAGTCGTTTCATCTAGTGTATCATCTCTAACACTCATAACAACATACTTAACTTCATTATTCTCATCAAAGATTGGTACTGCAATAGTAAGTAACTTTGCCCCTAAAACTGTTTCTTGTTTTTGTTGCACTGCTTTTTTAGTTCTATAAACATACGGAAGTACCGATGTAGACCAGTATTCATCTGAAAAATCATAAAAACTAAAATTTATCATATCCTCTTGAGATATTCCATAGTGTCTCTCACATGCTTTATTAATATATACAATATTATAATTATTATCATATATAAGAATCTCATCATATGCTTGATCTACAATACTTACAAATTCTTCAAAACTTATGTCGTTATTAATAATCATATTTTCCTCCTTTTAAAATATAATATTAAATACCTAATTGTTCATGAGAATTAAAATAAGTTTGATTTATCAGTGTCTAAGTATTTAGAGCTTTATCTATAAATAGCTTATTACAAAAATTACTTAAGCACAATAGATGTACCAAATCATCTTGAAAAAAATAAGACCTATTTTATATCAATAGGTCTTATTTTTTCCTAATCCAGTACCCAATCCTTACTTTTTACTTGTAGGTCTAACATTTTTTTGTACAATTTATTATTATCTATCAACTTACTGTGCTTTCCTTGCTCAACAACCTTGCCATTTTCTAAAACTACAATATTATCAGCACTTGCAATAGTTCTCATTCTATGAGCAATAACAATAACTGTTTTATCTTTTATAAGACGAGAAATGGCTTCTTGAATTAATGATTCATTCTCAATATCAAGTGAAGCTGTTGCTTCATCTAGAAGTACTACAGGTGCATCCTTTAAAAGGGCTCTAGCTATAGATAATCTCTGTCTTTCGCCTCCTGATAATGTACAACCATTCTCTCCTATAAGAGTTTGATATCCATTTTCCATTTGATTAATGAAAACATCACATCTTGCAGCCTTTGCAACTGCATAAACTTCCTCGTCTGTTGCATCTTTTTTCCCAATTCTTATATTTTCCATGACCGTATTATTAAAAAGCATTACATCTTGGAAAACAATCGAATACTGCTTCATCAAATCTTCTGGTTCAACTTCTTTAATATCTATACCTCCAAGAGTTATACTTCCTTTATCAATATCCCAAAAGCGTGAAGCTAATTTTGCTACTGTAGATTTTCCTCCACCTGATGGTCCAACAAGTGCTGTAACTTCTCCTTGTTTAGCTACGAATGATACCCCATTTAAAACAGATGTATCTTCATTATATGAAAATTTAACATTATTAAACTCAATATCCCATCCCTTATAATCACTACATTTATTTCCGCTTTGAATTTCATGATTTTCAATTAACTTCATTCTATTGACTTTAATTGAAGCACCGTATATGGCAGCTAGATTGATTAAAGCATTATTCAACGGATCAAATATCCTAGTTGCAACCATCATAAATACAATAAAAGTAAAAATATCCATTTCATTTTTTAATACTAAACTTACTCCCATAATCACAGATGTAGTTACTCCTATTTTTAAAACCATCTGAGCTGCTGTAATAAATATACCAGTAACAACCTCTGTTTTTATCGCCTGCTTTTCAAATGCAGTCAATTTTTCATCCATCATTTTCATATGTGCTTCAATCTGATTATTAGCCTTAATATCTTTAACATTATCAATACTTTCTTGAATCCCATCCGCATATACAAGTTGTATCGCTTTATTCTTCAAATTGAATCTTTCTTGAAATTTCTTTGTTAAAATCACTAGTAAAAACGATACTGGTATAACCCAGATTAACGAAAGAGCCATCTTTAAGTTAAAAAACAACAAGCTTACACTTACAATACATGTAGATGCTACAGCCCCAAATAATTGTGGTATAAAGTGTGAAAATGCAGTTTCTAGTCCAGCAGTATCAGTCATAATAGTAGTTGTTAAATCTGAAAGATCTTTCTTTCCAAAGAATGATAATGGCAATAATTTTAACTTTTCACCTAATCCTATACGTTTATTAGCACTTTCCTTATACGAAGCTATAAAGGTTGAATTATATTGTCTGTATATACAAATGTACAAAACAGTTAATATAACAGCACTGTATATAAAGTAACTTAATAAATTATACTCTGGAGTTTTACCCTCTAGTATTGGAATTATTGATTCTTTTAAAAACATATATAATATACCTACAGTTCCCATAATAGCTATATTCATCAAAAAGCAAGCTATAGATGCACTTGTTAAATCTTTTGCTCCTTGATCGCTTAAAGCAAAGGTTTTTTTAAATGTTTTAGTCATTATATACAACCTCCTTTAATTTCCATGAAGCAGCTTTTTCATACTCATTCCACATATCATTATATACACCTTTTTTATCAATCAACTCTTGATGCTTACCAGTTTCTACAAGTTCTCCACTTGATAAAACATGTATATTATCCGCATTTTTTATAGTTGAGAGTCTATGAGCTATAATAAGTACCGTTTTATTTTTTGTTAAAGCCTCAAGTGCCTTTTGTATTTTATACTCATTTTCAGGGTCTGCAAATGCAGTTGCTTCATCTAGTAAGATAATAGGGGCATCTTTTAAAATTGCCCTTGCAAGAGCTATTCTTTGTGCTTCTCCACCTGATAAGTACACACCTTTTGTACCAACTACAGTATCTAGCCCTTTTTCAAACTTATCAATAATATCCTTACAATGAGCACCCTCAATAGCCTTATTTACTTCATCTATTGTAGCATTTGGTCTACCTTTTTTTATATTTTCTAATATACTTGCTTTAAATAAGCGATTATTTTGAAATACAAATGATATATTGTCCATTAATTCATCTTCACTTATTTCTCTTATATCTACTCCTCCAATGGTAATTCTTCCTTTATTAACATCAAAGAATCTAGCAACTAATGCTGCTGTTGTTGATTTACCTCCTCCTGATGGTCCTACAAGTGCTGTTGTTGTTCCCTGCTTTATATTTATTGAAACATTTTTTAATGCCTTGTAGTTTGAATTCGGATAAGTAAAATCTACATTTTCAATACAAATATCAAAATTATCAATGTGTTTAGGTTGCTTAGTTTGAGGTAATGGCTTTTCATCTAACAAGTTATTGATTCTTTTAATTGAATCAGATGCTACAACTATTTCCTCACTTACCCACATTATTTTATTCATCATGTTAAAACAGATAGGTGTGAAGAATAAATAGAATATAAAATCTATAAGTAGCTCTTTATAAGATGAAGTCATTGTCATTAGAACTACTCCACCTAAAGCTAAAAATATAGGTATTGAATTGATTGTAACTGTATAGCAGCACATAGGATTTCTAAGTCGAATTGAATAATTAACTGCAAAATCTCTATACGTTACAATAGACTCATAAAATTTCTTAAATGAAAATATACTTTGTCCAAAAGTTTTAACAACAGGTATACCTCTTACATATTCAACTGCTTCATTATTCATCTTCTCCAAAGCACTTTGATAATTTTTCATTCCCTCCGCTTGACTTGGTCCTACCATTTGCATCAAGAATAAGATGCTAAATGCAATTGGAAGAATACTAATTATTCCTAATTTCCAATTAAATGTGAATAAAATAATAACAGTAGCAATAGGCGTTATAATCGCTCCAACCAAGTCTGGCAATTGATGAGCAAGATAAGTTTCTGTCAATCCAGCACTTTCATCAACTACTCTTCTAAGTTTACCACTTCCTGATGCATTGAAATATCCAAGCGGTAATCTCATAAGATGATTTAAACTCTTTATTCTCATATTCTTGGCAATCCTAAAAGCTGCAAAGTGTGTGCATAAAAGGGCTGCAAAATAAATAAGCATACTTAGAATAGAATATGCTAAAGACATCCATGCATAATAAGTTATATTACTAGCTGATGTTATATTTGGCCAGCTTTTAAAGATTTCTAAAACACAAAGCCATATACACACTATAGGAAAAATACTTATAACTGAACTTACTCCAGACAAAATCATACCCATTATAGTCAAATACTTATGTCTTCCTGCAAAAGCAAATAAATTTGATAATAAAGATTTTTTTTGATTCATTATTTCACCTCATTCAATTTTTTATATTTGATATAAATAATCATTATCGCTGTATTCCAAAAAAATAAGCGTATTCTTATGCTATAAATCCAAAATTTCATTCCATCCAGCATAATAGAAATGCTTTATTTTATTCATATAATGCATAGCATCTTCTTTTGATAAATCATGTTTAACAGCCTCAAAGGTGTTATACATACCTGATGAAGCCATAACATGAATAAAAAAATCATCCTTTGGTTTTATCTCAAATCCAGATTTAATAAGTGTTTTTCTTGTTGCCAATTCTTCTATATCAATAAGTTCTTCAACAAAGTTTTCATACTTAGTTCCTTGAGAACAGCAAACTATAAGCTTAATTATTTCAAAGTTATCATAAATATAATCCAACACACTGTCTGTACTACTACTTATCTCTTCATAAGCATTATCATCCTTGTAAGACTTAATTTTATCACACTTATCATGTTCTTCTTTAAAATGCTCAATAAGCTCATTAGCTTCTTTTTTTACTAATTCATCAAATAAAATTTCTTTATTTTTAAAATAATTATACATAGCACCCGTAGTTACATTAGCTCTTTGAGCTATTTTTCTCATACTAGCTTTCTGAAATCCTTTATCCAAAAACTCTTCCTTGGCACATTTTAATATCGACTTATACGTAAGTTTTGAGCTATAACTCATCCTTTCACTCCTCTTTGATAACATCGTTATGTTTCATAACAATGTTATCAAATATTATTTGTTTTGTCAAATAACATCTTTCAAACCATTAAAATCAATCCTAACCTTATATTCCCATAAAATATAATCAACTTTGGTATATATCTATTTCAAATATATTTAATCTATAGTACTATATTTGTAGAATTAAATAACTCAATTAAAAAATAAGGAGTGATGTAAATGAAATATTTCTTAGACACTGCAGATATAAAAGCAATTGCTAGATTATACGAACTTTACCCTATAAGTGGAGTTACCACAAACCCAACTATTATCTCTAACGAAAATAGGGATTATTTGGAGATTCTGCGAGATATTAGAAATGTAATTGGAGATGAATCTATGCTTCATGTACAAACGCTTAGTACTAATGCAGAAACTATGATTAAAGAAGCAGAGTTTCTTAAAGAAGTTATTGGAGGAAATCTATATATTAAAATTCCCGTTATACCTGAAGGTATAAAAGCTATAAAAATTCTAAAATCTAAAGGAATGAAAATTACTGCCACAGCAATATTTACACCTCAACAAGCACTTATGGCAGCTGTAGCTGGTGCGCATTATGTTGCACCCTATGTAAATAGAATAGATAATATATCTTGTGATGGATTTAATGTTGTTAAAGAAATAGTACTATTATTAAATAATTATAATTTAGATACAAAAGTTTTAGCAGCTTCTTTTAAAAATGTTCAACAAATACATAATGTAGCATTAGTTGGCGGACATTCAATCACAGCTAATCCTGATTTAATAGATGATTTACTAAAACACCCTCTTACTGATTGGAGTGTTGATAAATTTATACATGATTGGGAAAAAATATATGGAGATAAGAAGATGATTATGTATAACCTACACAAAAAATAACCTAAAGAATCTACTTCTTTAGGTTATTTGAGTATTATCCATTTTGGTAATGAAAATATAATTTTTTCTATAGCTTAAAGGTACATTACTTATTAAATCTAAATTTATCTACTTTCTAAACTTTTCTAGCCATGCATACAGTCTTACCATAAAAAGCCATACCTATATGAACACAATCCTTAATATCATAATCGTACTTTTTCTTACTTATTTGATTAAGTCCTTCTTGAGCATCTCTTTGTAAATCTTTATCATACTTAGACTTTTTAAGCTCAAATATTATAGGTTTTAATCCAGATATTTTAGGTTTTAAATAAATATCACTTCTACCTAATCCCATTTCTAAATTTGAATGTAGAGCATATATATCTGTAATATTTAGCATAAGAGTATTCATAAACACATGATAGGCATATTCTTTCATATCATGATAACTAAAGTTATCTATTAACATTTTTTCTAGTATTTTATTAAACATGTCAAAATCCTGATTTATTAAAGATTGTCTCATTTTAGTTATAGTACTTCTACCATCTGAAAGTAAGCAAGAATTTAATAATTTATTTATTGCTATTCTTACTTCTTCATTTGGTATTTTAATATAACCTTCATTATAAGAAATTTTTTGTTCTACAGTTAAATATCCAGAATTGACCATGAGCCCTATAAAAGTGTCTAAGTTTGATTCTTCAAATATCATATTATCTACATCATAATTAATTAATACACTGTCTTTTAATAAAACATCATTCAATAAAACTATAGCATCTTCTCCCAAGTTTAGTATCTTATCTTTTAATATTTCAGGGTTAGCAGTATTTACCCAATAAGGATCTAAACTTGATTTATGAATGTAGCTTAATATTGACCAAGGATTGAATACTCTATTACTTCCAAATTTATATCCGTTATAATACTTTTTAATCTCTAAAGAATAATCTATTCCAAAATGCTTAAATAATTTTTTTACTTCTCTTTCTACTAATCCAAATCTATTTGAAAACTTAGATGAATTTACTGTGTATACAGTTAAATTATTTAAACCAGAAAATATATTATTTTTGGCTACTCTATTTATACCTGTTAAAAGAGCTCTCTTTAAATATTCATTTCCTTTTAAACCCGAACCATATAACACCGAGAAAAAAGGTAACAAATCTCTATAGTATCCGTATTCATATGCACTTAGAATAGGTGTATCATATTCATCTATTAATACAACTACCTCTTTATTATACTTTGTATATAAAGCTTTACTCATATTTACTATTGCATACTTTAAATCTTTTGTTGTATTTATAAGTTTATCTAATTCATACAGTTTTATTTCTTCTGATGTAAATAATTTAGTACATTCCCTTACTATTTCATTCTGAATACTATTTATCAAACCATCTTTATCAATTGATTTACAATCTTTGAAAGTTAAATATATTATAGGTGTATTATTTCTCATATCTTCTATATCTTTTGTTTGTCTTTTAGATATTTTTAAGTCTTTAAATAAGTATCTGTAATCTTGACTTATATCTAGAAAATACTTCAACATACTTATATTTAAAGTCTTACCAAATCTTCTAGGTCTAGTTATTAAAACAACAGAACTATCCTCTCTTAGTATATCTATTATAAATTCACTCTTATCAACAAAATAATATCCACCTTCTATTAATTTCTTAAAATTATCTTCACCTATTGGAAGCTTTTTTCTCTTATTCTCACTCACAAGATCACCCTCCAATCTCTAATATAACTTATTCTATCCCTATATAAGATATTATACAGTATAATTCCATACACATCTATTTTTAATGATATATACTACCACTCACTTAAACTTATTATTTCATATATATTTTCATTTAAGAAATCTATTTCTGATATATTCATATCTTCTACTAACTCTTTTATCTCTGTTATCCATATTGTATCATTTTCATTTTTAGCTTTGCTTAAGCTATCTTCAATATAGGGAATAAGTATTTTCTTATCAATATTCATAAGTGTTTTTCTAGCTGTCATAGCTCCTGGCCAATTCATATCTTGTAGCCATTCTAACAACCCTGATATTGCTAATTTATTATGTGGATATCCTATTTTATTTAAAACTATTGCTGAATTTTCCCAATAACATTTATCAATTGGCTGTAGTAAAAGTTCAACTTTTTCTTTATCTATTAAAAGCAATTCATTAATAGAATTTTTTATTTCATCATCCGGTAAATTCCAGTTTAATAATTTTATTAATTCAGTTAAATTATCTTCATTCTATCCATTCTCCTTGCTCTTTTTTAGATATGCTGTAAATTAACCTTAATGTAAGAGCCGTGGCTCAAGATATTAATCTTATAGCCACGGCTCTTTTAATTTATATAAATCTTTTTAAATTATCATTCTTATGATACTCATATATACTCTCGCAACCCAGTAAATCAAATGCTATAAGTATCTTGAAATCTAATTTTTATCTTTATCTATTTCTTCTTTCAAATCGTATATCTCTTTTTCAGATAGTTTTGTAGCTTGTTTTACTAGATCAATATCCATACCTAAATTTAATAAATTTTTAGCTGTTTCTATTTTTTCTTGTTTTATGCCTTGTTTTATGCCTTGTTTTATGCCTTGCTTTATACCCTTATTTATACCATCTTCTCTTGCAGCCTTAAAATGTTTTTCAATATTTTTTCCTAAATTACTAGTCATATTATCAACCTCCATGCCACTAGTATTTTTTAAAACGTCTTGTATATGTTCACTCACTTCTTCATTATATCATGTTTCTGTTTAATATCACAAAAAAGAAGCAACTATCTATTCAGCACTAGTATCAACTATATTCCCAACCTCTTCCTTAGGAATGTTTACATAGTTTTGAGGTACCTTACCCACTACTATAGTCTCACATACTGGCATTTGACTTAAAACTTCTTTATATGATGATGTGAATGGAATTATAACTCTAACTTTCGTCTTTATTATTAAATATATCCTATGTCTAGTCTGATTTATCCCTGATGAATCAAACTCTGTCTTAAAATCTACATTAACTATACCTACAGGCTGAACACCTATCTTTAATTTTGGTCCATATTTAGCTAATATAGAGCTTTTAAATGCAGTACCTAAAGGTATATTTGCAGATGTAGTTTTTATTTGCTTTAGTTGTTGCTGTACTTCAATAGCAACATCAGATGCTATTTTATTCATTAGTATAGTATTTGCTTGTATCATGGTAACATTTCCATCTACATCACTCTTTAAGCTTATAAGTTCCTCATATTTTATCTTTTCCTTTAATATCTCCCCAACAGCTTTATTTATAGATCTATTTGCAAGCTCTTGTGCTTTTGATTCAGCTATTGCTTGAACTACGGGTTTTATCTTTCTATCTACAAATATAAACGAACCTAAACACATACTAAATATCAATATTAATATCATTGCAGTTAATGCTTTTTTCTTTTTCTTTTTTTTATGAACCTTAAGCAATTTTTTCAAGATAATACCCCCCATATTATAATATGAGGGGCATTTATATTTGGTTACTGATTTCTTTCTTCTGTATCTTCTTTTTCAACAATTTTTCTACATCTTTAATATTTGACTCTTTTAGTTTAAGCTCTACTTCATCATCTTTTTTAGTTTTAATTAATATAATATTAGAATTATATTTATCATATGAGTAAAATTTTATTTCCTTCCACTTATACAATTTAGTATTAATTATTATCCCCTTATATGTTATAGTTTTTTCATAATATAATGAAACTACTATATCCCATATCAAAATGCCTAAGATAACTCCCTTAATCCTATAATCCATATTATTTTCATCAGCTAAAGTTAAATATATTATAAGCATTTGCACAATACTAGCAGGTATTATCCATAACATACTAAATCCACTAAATCTCAACAAAATCTCGTTATCAACCACAAATGACCTCATGTTTTCTATTAACTTTAAAGTACTTCCAACTATAATCACAACAAGTATTATCTGCATATAACTCATTTTACCAACTCCTCAAAAATAATAATACAGCCGATTACATATTTTGTAAATAGTTGTATCATTATTTTACTCGATCTATCTGAAAAATTAGCTATTTATATGCTCTTGTATTCATCCTATTGATTAATTTCTAAACTAAAAAATATGCTTATTAAAATGTTAGCTACTTTTTGATTAACATTTTTCTATAAAACTTAGATTACGACGTTGAAATATGCATTAAGAAACTTTTTTGTCTGACCATAAGGGAGTTTAAAAGTTTTAGTATATTTCATAAGGCGTAATCTTTAGTTTTATAAAAATGTTGATTTAAGTAGCGGTATTTTAATAAGCATCTTTTTGCTTAAACACCTAAATATATTTATTAACCTAATTTAACTTGATGATATACCTTCTTACCTTTTTTAATCATTAAAGTATCATCTTCAAAATTATCTTCAGTTATTTTAAAATCTATCTCTTTTATTTTTTCATCATTTATAGATACTCCACCTTGTTGTACTAATCGTCTTGCTTCACTTCTTGAAGATGCAAGCTTAGTAGTTGTAAGTACAGTTAATATATCCATTCCATCAGCTATATCAGCTTTAGCTATTTCAGTACAAGGAATTGATCCAGCCATAGCCCCTTTTCCAAATAAAGCTTTAGCTGCTTCTTCAGCCTTCTTAGCTTCTTCTTCACCATGAACTATCTTAGTAACCTCGTAAGCTAAAATTTCCTTAGCTTTGTTTATTTCTGAACCTTCTAATGAACCAAGTCTTTCCACCTCATCCATTTCAATGAAAGTTAAAAGTGCTAAGCAGTTTCTAACATCTGCATCTGCAACATTTCTCCAGTATTGATAAAACTCGTATGGAGAGAATTTTTCAGCATCAAGCCAAACTGCTCCTGATTCCGTTTTACCCATTTTCTTTCCTTCACTGTTAGTTAAAAGTGTGAATGTCATACCATAAGCTGCCTCACCTTCAACACGTCTTATAAGGTCTGCTCCTGCTATTATATTAGACCATTGATCATCTCCACCTAATTGTAATTTACATCCATATCTCTTATGAAGCTCTACAAAGTCATATGCCTGCATTATCATATAGTTGAACTCAAGGAAAGATAATCCTTTTTCCATACGGCTTTTAAAGCACTCAGCTGTTAACATTCTATTAACAGAGAAATGTCTTCCAACCTCTCTTAGAAAAGGTATATACTCTAAATTCATAAGCCAATTAGCGTTATTTTCCATTATAGCTTTATCATCTGAAAAGTCTAAGAATCTTTCCATTTGACCTTTAAAGCATTCTGCATTATGTTGTATTGCTTCAACTGTTAACATTTTTCTCATATCAGTCTTTCCTGTTGGATCACCTACCATAGTAGTTCCTCCACCTAAAAGAGCTATTGGTCTATGCCCTGCTCTTTGAAGATGAGCCATCGCCATTAACTGAAGAAAATGTCCTACATGTAAACTATCAGCAGTTGCATCAAATCCTATATAAAAAGTTACAGCCTCTTTTCCTAACAGTTCACGAATTTCATCTTCGTGTGTAGTTTGCTTTATAAATCCACGTTGTTTTAAAATATCAAATACGTTCATTTAAAATCCTCCTAATATTTCTTCTTTATATAAAAAAGGGTTTCCTCATCCTGTAAAGGACGAGAAAACCCGTGGTACCACCTTAATTTGCATAAAAATGCCTCTTATCCATTGTAACGTATGGAAAACGTTGGAATTTTTAGTTCCAAAGCTCCAGAGTGTATTTCATCTTAATCATGTACTATAAATCTTTCACCACCCGATTTACTCTCTAATTTTGTAACCATGAGGATTACTAATCTCCTTCAACACCTATTATTAAATATAATATCCTATTCTATCATAAATATAACTTTTTTTGCAATAATTATATATCATTTTTATAATTACCAAAAAATTATATTCATTTTTTTATTACAAATAACGATAATTTTTGTAGTTAATAAATTTATATAGATTGAACTTTTTTTTCTATGATATAATATATTGAATAAGGAGGTAATGATAAATGCGCAGTGATAAAAATAATGATAAAAGTAAATCTAGTGAAAAAGAAAAAAAGAAAAAAATAAGCATTTTTAGAATAATACTTATTACTTTTATTATATTATCTATAGTTGGTACGGCATGTGTAATGGGACTTATAGTAGGAGTTATAAAAAACGCACCACCTATAGACCCCCACAATATTGAAATGTATGAAAGTTCTTTCATATACGATTCTAATGGACAATTAATAGAAAAGGTTCATGGATCAAATTTTAGAAGTTTAGTAACATTAGATAAAATACCAAAAAATTTACAAAATGCAGTTATATCTATAGAAGATGAGAGATTTGAAGATCACCACGGTGTAGATATAAAAAGATTATTTGGTGCACTTTGGTACGACTTAAAAACTATGAGTAAGGCTCAAGGAGCGAGTACAATAACTCAACAGCTTGCTAAGAATATGTATACTTCTAATGAAAAAACAATTACAAGAAAAATTAAAGATACTTATTATGCTCTTCAGCTAGAAAAAACTATTTCTAAAGACGAAATACTTGAAACTTACTTAAATACTTTCTATCTAGGTAGAGGTGCTATTGGAGTACAAGCCGCAGCTCAAACTTATTTTTCTAAAGATGTAGGTGAATTAACTTTAGCAGAATCTTCAATGATAGCGGGTATAACTAAAAATCCATCTAAATATTCTCCGTATACTACTCAAAGACTTAATGGAACTGAGAATTTAGATGAGCTAAAAAACTTATTAGTATTTTATCCTAAAACAGCTAATACGGACCCTGCTTCTGATATAGAAAAAGGTATGTTTGAAAAACTACATAACAAAGGACTAATAGATAATTATCAATATGATCAATTAAAAAAAGAACAAATCGTAGGTAGAAAAGCTGTAATTAATCCTAACGCAAAAAAAAGACAAGAACTTGTATTATACAAGATGCTAGAACTT
Source organism: Tepidibacter sp. (assembly GCF_025210165.1). Taxonomy (GTDB): domain Bacteria; phylum Bacillota; class Clostridia; order Peptostreptococcales; family Peptostreptococcaceae; genus Tepidibacter_A. The sequence goes on along the minus strand of NZ_JAOASI010000076.1, from coordinate 4,690 downwards.
GGACATATATCTCAATCTGAACATAATCAAGCTAAAAACGAAGAAATAGTTATAAAAGTTGGAAGTAAGACTCAAAATAATGTTTCTTCTTATTTTGTAGATTTAGTTAAAGACGATGTAATAGATGCTCTAGTTAAAGAAGGTAAAACAGAAGATGAAGCTAGAGATATGCTTTATAACGGAGGACTTAGAATATATTCTACTATGGATGTTCAAATTCAAAAGATACTAGAGACTGAATATCAAAAGAATTCTAACTTTCCAGGAACATTTACTGATAAAAATGGTAACATACAGCCTCAATCAGCTATGGTTATAATGGATTATCGTACAGGTCAAGTTAAAGCCTTAGTCGGCGGAAGAATGATAGGTGGTAAAAAGCTCTATAATAGAGCTGTTAACCCTAGACAGCCTGGTTCTTCTATAAAACCACTTGCTGTATACTTATCTGCAATTGATAGCGGAATGACTGCTGGTACTATAGTAGATGATTCACCAACAGGATACAAATATTCATCTAATGAAAAATGGAAACCTAAAAACTATGGTCATAAATATAGAGGTCCTATAACTATAAGACAAGCTGTTCAACATTCTTCAAATGTAGGAGCTGTAAAAACTGCTGAAATGCTTTCTTCAAGCCCTTATTCTTCTGTTGAAGTTATGGTTGACTTCTTAGAAAACATGGGTATATCTACTATAGTCAAAACTCCAGGGCATAATGATAAAAACTTCTCAGCCTTAACTCTTGGAGGTATGACTAAGGGCATAACTCCACTTGAAATGACTGCCGCATATGGAGCAGTAGCGAATGATGGAACTTATATCAAGCCTATGTTATTTACTAAAATAGAAGATTCAAGTGGAAATGTAATATTAAATAGTAAAACTGTTAAACATTCAATTACAACGCCTCAAAATGCTTATATATTGACTGATATATTAACATCTGTTGTAAATTATGGTACTGGAGGTCGTGCTAGAATATCTAATATGCCTGTAGCAGGAAAAACAGGTACTACTAGTGATAATAATGATGCTTGGTTTGCAGGATATACTCCTTATTATGTTGGAGCAACATGGATAGGAAATGACTGGAATCAAAAGCTTAAAAAAGGAAGTTCTATGTCATCAGCACTTTGGTCAAAAGTTATGACTAAAGTTCATAAGGATCTTCCAAGAAAATCATTTAAAAGACCTAGCGGAATCGTACAGCAAAATATTTGTTTAGAAAGTGGTCAACTTCCAACTCATTTTTGCGAAAAAACTACAACTGAAAAATTCGTAGCAGGTACAGAACCTAAAAAATATTGTGAGTTGCATACTAAAGATGAAAGTATAGAGATAGAAGAAAGTCCAGATGCATCGGATATAATAAATGATTGGTTATTTGATTCTAATAAAAAAGATGACAAAAACACTAATGAAGAAGAAGCTAATAAAACTGATGAAAAAGTAATTGATTCTAAAAAAGATTCACAAAATACAACTGAAAATAATACTAATATAGAGAATACCTTATTTAAAAAGGAAGATGAGCAAAATACAAAACCTGAAAATGAATCAGAAATAATAGAGAGCAATTAATGCTCTCTTTTTTCTTACGGTTTTGTTTTTGGTGTGAATATTACAGGCATTAAGTATCCAAATAATACAGCAGCTGCTATCCCACCTGCATTTGCAGCTGTTCCTCCTATAAATACACCTAACAAACCTTCTTTACCCACCTCTTCTATAACACCTTTTCCAAGTCCGTATCCAAATCCTGTAAGAGGTACAGTTGCACCAGCACCTCCAAACTTTACAATTGGTTCATATATTCCAAGACCTGTTAATATAACTCCTACAGTTACAAAGCTTACAAGTACATATGGAGATGGCATTTTGAAAAAATCCATAAGTATTTGACCTATAAGACATATAGTTCCTCCAACTATAAAAGCTCTTAAATACTCCACAATTCCACCTCCTAATTTTCTATAATTACTGCATGAGCTATGGATGGTATGCTTTGCTTTTGAAGTGTACTCGTAGGAGACATTAGTGCTCCTGTTGATACTAGCATAACTTTATTTATTTCTTTACTTTTTAGTTTTTTGTATATGTATCCATTGAACACACTAGCTGAACATCCACATCCACTTCCACCAGAATGAGTGTCTTGTTTTTTATGGTCAAATATTTCTATTCCACAATCCATATATACACTAGATATGTCATAACCTTCTTTATTTATAAAGTCTAGAAGAATTTCTCCTCCAACTATTCCTAAATCACCTGTTGCTATTATGTCAAAACTATCTATATCATCTTTGGTATCATCAAAGTATGATTTTATTGTATCTACTGCTGCAGGAGCCATCGCTGGTCCCATATTATTTACGTCAGTTATTCCCTTATCTATAACCTTACCAGTAGTTATTCTTTTTATCTTAGGCCCTTCTCCTTTTGACGATATAACACTTGCTCCTGCTCCTGTAACTGTCCACTGAGCAGTCATAGGTCTTTGATTTCCAAGTTCTAAAGGAAATCTAAACTGCCTCTCTGCCGTGCAAAAATGACTTGAAGTTCCAGCTACTACTAAATCAGAAAAGCCTCCATCTACAATCATAGAAGCAAGACTCATAGATTCTGACATTGTAGAACACGCTCCATAAACGCCAAAGAATGGTCTTTTTAAATCTCTTGCAGCAAAAGATGTAGACATAAGTTGATTTAATAAATCTCCTGCTACTATATAATCAACCTGATTCAGTACATAATCAGTTCTTCCTACAGCCATTTTTATAACTTCTGTTATCATCTTACTCTCACCAAATTCCCAACTATCTTCTCCAAATAAATCATCCTTTAAAATCATATCAAAATAATCCTTTAGTGGTCCCTTCCCTTCTTTTGGTCCAACTATAGATCCAGTTGAAATTATAACAGGGTTATTTGATAACTGCACAGTTTGATTTCCTAATCTTTTCTTTGCCATAATACCCTCCTTTCTAACTAATACCTAGGAAATAATAGATTAGTCCAAGTATTACAGAGCTTCCTATTCCATAAACAAGAACAGGACCTGCTATTGTAAACATTTTTCCTGCAACACCTAGTACATACCCTTCCCTCTTATACTCCATAGCTGGAGATACTATAGCGTTAGAAAAGCCAGTTATAGGAACAATCGAACCTGCTCCAGCTCTTTTTCCAAGTAAATCATATACTCCTATACCTGTAAAAAATGCACCTAAAAATATAAGAGTTATAGATGTTGCAGTAGATGCCATTTTTTTATCAAGACCATACTTTATATAACTATTTAGTATAAATTGACCTAAATCACATATCAGACCGCCTACAATAAATGCCCATACACAATTTTTAACATATGTAGGCTTAGGACTTTTATCGTCAACGTATTTTTTGTAATCCATTTAACCACCTCTATTTTAATATTGTCCAATTGATTATAGAACCTGTCATCTTACCTATTAATAAAACTACTATTATAAATTTCACCATTCCTTGTATATTAAGTCTTCTTTCCATAACTGGTATAACATCTACTGCTTCTGCAAGAGCAGATGCTAACATTCCTATAAAAATTCCGTAGATACACCCAAATAATATTACACATACAATTCCAAAATTAAAAGATATGTCTATGAGTGAAAATAGAGCTCCAAAGAAAGCTCCTGATATCAACATGTGCTCATATCTTCCTAAATAATCATAAGTATTAGTTATCTGACAAAGTCTTGGAATTATATCTAGTAAAGTAAGAAGAGCAACTATACCAGATCCAACAACTACACCTTCTGAAAATCCTAATACAGTTATAAATATTAGCTTCAAACCTGCCTCCTTATTGCTTATTATTTTCAATGATATAAGATTGTACCTCATTTTTAAAAGTAGATACTTCTAGTTCTAGTGGACTTGGTTCAGACTTTGAGAAATTCGGTATAATTTTATTGTAAAATACAGCAACACCCGATCCTATTCCTAGCGAATATGCTATTTGAAACAATAACAAGTTCTTAGTCTCACTTCCTGTTAATACTCTGAGTATTGTCTTATGAGATGTAGCCATATCTACGTCTGAATGAAAATTAATTATTGCCATTCCAGATCCTAAAAACAATACCACACAGACAAATAAAACTCTTATAAACAACATATTATCTTTTTTGGGATTTTCAAAATGTACTAATAAATCGTCAAATTCCAAAAAATTAACTTTAATATAGCTATTTTGACTATTTATTCTGCTTATAATATCTCCAAGCTCTATAATCTCATAATCCTTACTAACTCCATTTACATGATCAACTATTATATCCTTGACCAAATATTCATTTTGTGAAGGATATATATAAAATAAATCCTTCAAATACAAATCCTTTATATTCTTCTCAAACTTCAAATCCTTCTTAGGTTTTAAATATATTTCCACCTTAAATCCCCCTTTTCATACAATTATTATTTACAAAAACTCTTAAAAAATTCTTTTTGGTTTATTTAAGTTATGAAAAATAGTATTTACCTAATCTGTACCCTCTGTAAAGGACAATTTAAAAAAGACTATGCTACATTAAGAAGATGATTTCTGTATTGGACAGGAGTCATCTTCTTTAATCCCCACTGATATCTATAGTTATTATAATAAGTCATGTATTGTTTAATTTCACATTTAAGCTGT